>JAIPJY010000036.1 GCA_021733925.1 Prosthecobacter sp.
CGCGACATTGATTTCCATGCCCACTACCCTCCAAGGCGCGGCTACACCCAACAACTCTTCCCATGCTTTTGTGTCCATTCTGGCTACTTGGTTCTCTTTTCGTCACTCCGCATCACACGGAAATGTTTGAATGGCCAAACAAAACCCGCCGGTGGCGTCATCTACAGCCTCGACTTCGTCCAAAACGTGAAGGCGCTAAGCACCTGGCTCAAGACACAGCAGTAGAAGCTTTTTTGAAACCACTGACTGCCACTAACTTTCACTGACCTCCTTACCATGAAAAGTCTCTTGTTAGTGTCAGTCAGTGAAAGTCAGTGGTTATAAAATCCGGCCATGAAAGCGCTGCCACCCACCCAACGAACCGCCCAGAGATCAACGCAGGCCATTTCTCATCTCTGCGTTCTCCTGATTTCTGCGGTGCATCTCTTTGCAACACCTCTGCAAGCCGCTGAAGAATACGAAAACCCCACCCCCTGGTCCTACCAGCGCATCCAGCGTCCTGCCATCCCAGCCGTCAAAGACACCGCCTGGCCCAAAGACGACATCGACCGCTTCATCCTCGCCCGCCTCGAAAAAGACAACCTCCACCCCATCGGCGACGCCTCACGCCTCACCCTCATCCGCCGCGCCTCCTTCGACCTCCGAGGCCTCCCACCGTCACAGCAGGAAATCGACCGCTTCATCCGCGACTCCGCCCCCGACGATCTCGCCTTCGCCAAAGTCATCGACACCTTCCTCCAGTCCGAACGCTTCGGCGAACGCTGGGCGCGCCACTGGCTCGATGTCGTGCGCTATGCCGACAGCGTGGGCCGCGTGTGGAATGCCCCCTTCACCTACTCCTGGCGCTACCGCGACTGGGTCATCGACTCCCTCAACGCCGACAAACCCTACACCCGCTTCGTCGCCGAACAGCTCGCGGGCGATCTCCTCCCCGCCACCACCGTCCTGCAAAAGCGCGATCAAATCGTCGGCACCGGCATGCTCGCACTCGGCAGCGTCAATCTCCAGGAAGGCAGCTACGAACAGTTCGTCCTCGATCAAGTGGACGACCAAATCGACGTCGTCTCCCGCGCCTTCCTCGGCCTCACGCTCAGTTGCGCACGCTGCCACGATCACAAAACCGAGCCCGTCAGCCAGCAGGACTACTACGCCCTCGCAGGCATCTTCTACAGCAGCCGCACACTGCCCGGTCAGGCAAACCGCAGCGACATGAACGGCTCCGGCTACGTCGATCCCGAAATGCTCGTCGATCTCCCCACCAAGCTCGATGAAGCCGTCGGCCCTCCGTCCAAACTCCCCGAAGGCATCCACTCCATGGATGACATTCGCGCGCTTGGAAATCCGAAGACCACCATCCGCTACGATGTCGATCCCCACTTCTGCATGGGTGTCATCGACGGCGAAATCAAAGACTGCGAACTCGCCGTCGGCGGCGATCCCTTCGATCGCAAAGCCGCTCCCGCTCGCGGCAAGTTCGGCATGCCCGCCCTGCCCCCGCTTCCCAAGATCCCCTCCACTTCCTCCGGCCGCCTCGAACTCGCCCAATGGATGACCCAGCCCACGCATCCCCTCACCTCCCGCGTCGCCGTCAATCGCCTCTGGCAGCATCTTTTCGGCGAAGGCATCGTCCGCACCGTCGATGACTTCGGCATCACCGGCAGCGATCCCACCCATCCCGAACTCCTCGACCACCTCGCCATTCGTTTCGTCGAAGGCGGCTGGTCCGTGAAAAAAATGATCCGTACCCTGATGCTCAGCCGCACCTATCGACTGAAGTCAATGAATGCGGAAGGTGGAATGCGGGATGCGAACTCCCCAGCCAGCACAGATATCGCGGCAGCGTCTTCAACCATTCCGCATTCCGCACTCACCAATCCGAATTCGCAACATCCCGACGCCGGAAACAAACTGCACTGGCGCATGAACCCCAAGCGCCTCGAACTCGAACCCCTGCGCGACACCCTCCTGCAGCTCGCCGGAAAGCTCACCTTAGACCGCCCCGAAGGCATCCAAGTCGCAGGCACCGGCGGCAAAGGCCGCCATGGCCTGACTCGCGGCCTCCTCAGCCCCGAAGATCCCTACCGCACCATCTACCTGCCCGTCGTCCGCGATAACATCCCCGAACTCTTCAGCACCTTCGACTTCCCCGGCCCCACTCAGATCAAAGGCCAGCGCGATGTCACCACCGTCGCCCCGCAGTCACTCTTCTTCATGAACAATGAGTTCGTGTCAGAAGTGGCGGCCGAAATCGCCACTCAGGCCAGGAACGATGTCAAAGCCGCCTATCGCCTCGTCTTGAATCGCGAGCCTGGCAGCGAAGAACTGAGTGATGCAGAAGCGCTCAAACGTGAACTCGGGCTCGAAGTGCTGGTGCAGGCATTGCTGGGCACAGCCGAGTTCAGATATGTGTTTTAACAATGCGGAATGTGGAATGCGGAATGACTGAAACCCAAGCGTAAACGATCTATATTTTGATATGCCATGAACGATCTCAAACAACGCACCAAAAATTTCGCCCTTCGTGTCATCAAACTTGTTGAGAGCCTGCCAAAAACGCGAACCTCGGATGTGCTTGGCAAGCAACTCATCAGATCTGGCACATCCGTCGGAGCCAATTTCCGGGCGGCATGCCGTGGTCGCAGCCCCGCAGAATTCCAAGCGAAGATGGGCATCGTGGAAGAGGAGGCAGACGAGTGTTGTTACTGGATTGAACTCCTCACCGAATCAAACCAGATCAAGTCATCACGAACAGTCGAATTACTCAAGGAGGCTGGTGAAATCACGGCCATCGCCGTCGCGTCCATCAAAACCTCACGCCAGCATTCACGCTCCAAAACTCGCAAGCCATGAAGCGCTCTTCCATTCCGCATTCCGAATTCCGCATTCCGCATTCACCGCTTTCTCACACCCGCCGCTCCATCCTCCAGTCCACCAGCACCGGCTTCGGCTGGCTCGCCTTCAATGCCCTGCATCAGCAATGGGCGAATGCGGCAGCGCCGCCCAAGACCCTCAATCCCCTCGCACCCAAAGAGCCCCATTTCCCCGCAAAAGCCAAACGCGTGATCTTCATGTTCATGCAGGGCGGCCCCAGCCATCTGGACACCTTCGACTACAAGCCCGAACTCGCCAAAGCCGAGGCGGACAAAGTACAAAAATACATGGGCTCCGTGTTTGAGTTCAAGCCACGCGGCAAGAGCGGCCTCATGATTTCAGACGCCTTTCCCGAACTCGCCAAACACGCCGACGACCTCTGCATCCTCAACGGCATGCAGACCCGCACCAATGCCCACCAGATGGCCACCGTCGCGCTGCACATCGGCAGCGAGACCTTCGTCCGCCCCTCCATGGGCGCATGGATCGTTTACGGCCTCGGCACCCAGGCGGAAGACCTCCCCGGCTTCGTCACCATCAATCCCGCCGCCGACTCAGGCGGTGCCATGAACTACGGCTCCGCCTTTCTCCCCGCCACCTATCAAGGCACACGCCTCAGCAGCGGCGGCGGTGGCGTCCCAGACCTGAGCAATGGCCGCCTCAGCGACGCCCAGCAGCGCAAGCAGATCGAGTTCATCCAAAAAGCCAACCGCAAGCTTCTCAGCGGCGATCCCGGCAACCCCGAAATCGAAGGCATCATTCAAAGTTACGAACTCGCCTACAAGATGCAGACCAGCGTCCCTGCCGTACTCGATCTCGACCAAGAGCCGCAGCACATCCGCGAACTCTACGGCCTCGACGATGGCGCTACGGAGCGCTTCGGCACCCAGTGCCTCATGGCCCGCCGCATGGCGGAAAAAGGCGTGCGCTTCATCCAGCTCACCTCCCCCGGCTGGGATCACCACAACGGCCTGCGCGACAACCTCGCCCGCCAGTGCACCTCCATCGACAAACCCATCGCCGGATTGATCGCCGACCTCAAGCAACGCGACATGCTCAAAGACACCCTCATCATCTGGGGCGGTGAATTCGGACGCGGCAGCGGCTACGACAACGAACCCTACAACGGTCGCGGTCACAACGGCGGCGGCTACACCATGTGGATGGCCGGTGGCGGCGTCAAAGGCGGCTTCACCTACGGCAGCACCAACGACATGGGCAACACCGCCGAGACCGGCATCATCGGCACCCACGATCTCCACGCCACCATCCTCCATCTCCTCGGCATCAATCACGAACGCCTCACCTATCGCTACGCCGGCCGAAACTTCCGCCTCACCGATGTCAGCGGCGAAGTGGCCAAGGACATCCTCGCGTAAGGAGGATAGCCGTCCCGGCTGTCTACGGAGGTCAGGCATCCTGCCTGATCAGTTCAGGTTACTTCCAAGCCCGAGGCCCTACTCCATCACGAACAGCCCTCCCCGCTACCCTCCAATCGCCCGCTTCAACAAATTCGCCGTGATGCGCTGCACTCGCTCATCCATTCCATGCGGTCGTGAATAGTGACTCCACACCGGCATATGCCCCGGCGGCTTGCTCAAGCCCTGCGCCCACCAAATGGTGGAGGCATTGAAAATAAAATTCCCCTTCGGACCATCAAAGATCACCGCCTGCCACTGCTGCGGATTGTGCCCGCCCTGAAAAGCCGTGCCAGCAGCGACGATTTCCAATCCGGGCAGATCCTTCGGTGCATCCCCATGATACTCCCAGCCGATCATGCCGGGAATGCTGTCCCCCTGCTTCATGCCCGTGCCTTCAAACACCCAGTTCCCAGGCTTGGCGCAGATCCAGTCACCACCACCGTTCACGGGGTCGATGTTGCGCACGCCCATGAGATAGCCTTCGTCCGGCCCGCGATGCGGATAGGGACCGTAATCCTTCTCGCGATCCACCGCATACTTGTACTCACCACCGTAGGGTCCGCCGCGGAAGATCCGGCGATTGGGAACGCCGTCGGCATTCGGTGAGAAGGGCGTGACCCAGCAGACCGAATTGCCGGAAAGGAAGAGCAGATTGACGCCTGCATCGCGCATCTTCGCCACACTGTCGTGCTGGCGGATGTCCCAGTACTCGTCGTGCCCGATGCTGATGAAGGCCTTGCACTTCAAACCGTGATCCGGGGCGATCATGTCGACATTCGAGCAGTAGGTCACATCGTAGCCCTCCTTCTCCAGCCAGTAGGCGGCGGGAAACTCAAAGCACAGCCACTCGCCGCTGCCGACGGACTGCGGATTCTCATAAATCTGCGCATACTTCGCATACGGACGATCAAAGCTCACATCCGACCACGGCCCCTGATTGCCCTTCGGATCCGTGTAGAGCGAGTAATTGTCCGGCCACTTGTTGTAGGCCTGCCAGGTGTTGTCACTGCACTGAAAGAGAATGTCCGCCTTCCGGTCGTCGGTGACAATGAAGACGATGAAGCTTTGCCAGTAGGGTTCGTCCTTCGAGGCTGGCAACGTGGTGAGCCGTCCCAGATACACGCCGCTCACCCAGTCCTGCGGAATCGTGAGCGTCGTCGTCTTCTCCCACCTGCATTCACGCAGCCGCTTCTCACCGATCTCCGGCACCGGCTGTTCCCTCCCCTCAAACGGCCCGAGTTCCGTCATCAAGCGCGCACCGAAGCCGCCATAGTAGCCCGTGCGAAAAATCTCGATCTTGAATCGGGCCGCAGGCTTCGTGCTGACAAAAATGTCCAGCGGCTCACCCGCCTTCACCGACTGCCGCGAGCAATAGCCTTCGATCACCGGAGAGCGAAAGCCCTCGTTCTTGTCGAGGCGCATGCGCGTGAGTTGCCAGTCGTTCGAGCCGGGCTTGGAGTTTTCTGCGGTGATCAGGGACATTCCCATATTACGCAGCGTGATGACTAAAACGATCAGCACGTCCCCCTGCCAACAGATGTGAAGCAAAAATTTTGGTCACCCGAGATCTCCACCAGTTGCCTTTAGACCAGCCCCAATCGGGGCTGTGCATCATAGATAAGGGTTGCCGAGCCTCAGCGAGGCTACCCTGGTACCCTCCATCAAGACCGTGAAGCAAACCCAGCACTCCGCCACGCCCCACGCCTACCAGCAGCGTCTGCACTGAACCCCGCCGCACCTCTGCCACGCCGAACCAGTTCTCGTGGGAGTATGCCCTCGGCTCAATACGTCGCTCTGCCGCCAGACAAATCGAACACCGCACCCGTCGTGAAAGAGCAGTCCTCCGAACTCAGCCACGCCACCATCGCCGCAGCCTCCTCTTTCTTCCCAAAGCGGTTCATCGGAATTTTCGAGAGCATGTAGTCAATGTGCTGCTGCGTCAGTTGCTTCAGGATGTCCGTCTCAATCACTGCAGGCGTCACCGCATTGACGATGATGTTGCTCGTCGCCAGTTCCTTGCCCAGAGACTTCGTCAAAGCCACCACCCCCGCCTTCGAGGCGCTATAGTGCGCGGCATTGGGATTCCCTTCTTTCCCCGCAATCGAAGCGATGTTCACGATCCGGCCATAGCCATTCTTGAGCATGTGCGGCACCACCGCATGGCAGCAATGGAAGGGACCGTTCAAGTTGATCGCCATCACGCGCTGCCATTCGCCAGGATCGGTCTCCCACGTTTTCGCATTCGCACCAGCAATGCCCGCGTTGTTCACGAGAATGTCGATCTTCCCAAACGCACCAATGGTCGAGGCCGCTGCCTGTTCCACCGATTCGATGCTCGTCAGATCAACCGTGGCAGTGTGCACTTTCCCCAGCGCAGAAAGTTCGCCCTTCGCAGCCTCCAGCGCCGCCGCATCAATGTCCCACAGGCAAACACCCGCCCCTGATTTCAGCAGGCGCTCTGCAATGGCATGGCCGATTCCGCGTGCGCCACCGGTGACGATGGCAACTCTGTCCTTGAGGTCGATTTGATTCATGAGCAGAGCAATCGCACTTAATCCTCCCAGACTTTCAGCAGTTCCACCTCAAAGATCAGTGTTTCATTCGGTCCGATGTCGATTCCCGCCCCGCGCTTGCCATAGGCCAGCTCCGGCGGAATGAAAAAACGGAACTTCGCCCCCTCCTGCATCAGCTGCAGGCCTTCCTTCCAGCCTTTGATCACCCGCTTCAGCGGAAACTCCGCCGGTTCTCTCCCGGCAAGATAGGAGCTGTCAAACTCCACGCCACTCAGCAGCGTACCGCGATAGTTCACCACCACCGTGTCCTTCAACTTCGGGCTTTTCCCTGCTCCCGGCGTGAGCACCAGGTATTGCAGACCGCTGGCAGTCATGGTGATGCCTTCTTTCGTGGCGTTTTCGGCCAGGAAAGCTTTGCCGGTTTCAAGAACAGATTGGGACATGGAAAAAGGGGTAAACGGGCGCGCTCCATCACCGCAAGCTTTGGCCCACGCAACCCCAAATCACACACAATACGCCATTGGTTTCGTCGAAATCATTGCCACTCTACAAGCGTATCCTGCATACCCCCATTCCACTTTTTCATGCTTCGTCGCATCATCTTCGCCTCCCTCGCGATCCCCTCCCTGCTGCCCGCCGCCGATCGCGGCCAGGACGCCTACAATCAGCGCATCCTCCCCCTGCTGCAAAAATTCTGCTACGACTGCCATGGCGACGGCTCGGACAAAGGCGACTTCGCGCTCGATGAATACCCCGAATACTCCAAGCTCATCGGGGACAAGGTCCTGTGGGATCATACCCGCCAGCAGCTCGTCACCCACGTGATGCCGCCGGAAAAGAAGGACAAACCCTCCCTGCCCGAGCGCGACGAAATCGTCGCCTGGATCGACAACACCGTCTTCTGGTTCGACCCGCAAAAAATTGACCCCGGCCACATCACCTACCGCCGCCTCAACCGCACCGAATACAACAACACCATCCGCGATCTCATGCTGGTGGACTTGAAGCCCGCAAGCCAGTTCCCACCCGATGACACCGGCTACGGCTTCGACAACATTGGCGACGTGCTCAGCATCTCGCCCATGCTGATGGAAAAGTACATTCGCGCCGCCAATGCCGTGGCTGCCAAGGCATTGGATGCCTCCAACGTCGAGCGTCTTGACATGGAACTGGGTGCCAAAAAGTTCTGGAATCAGAAAGGTGAAACCAAAGAGTGGGAGGGCATCCGTTGGTTCCACGGCAACGCCGATGCCGCCACCAAGTTCACCGCACCCGCCAGCGGCAACTACAAGCTGAAATTCCATCTCTCCGCCACCCAGGCCGGCCCGGATGCCGCCAAGGCAACTCTCCGGATTGATGACAAGGAACTCGGCACCTTCGACGTCACAGCCCCCTATCACGGCGACAAAGGCCCTTGGCAGACGATCAAGCAACTGGTCCCGCTCAAAAGCGGCGAGCACAAAATCGTGGTGCGCTTTGTCAATGATTTCGCCGACCCGCAGAATCCTGATCCCAACAAGCGCGACCGCAATCTCGCACTCGAAAAAATCGAAATCGAAGGCCCCGACGGCCTGCTGCCGCCACGTGGCACCCGCCTCGTGCAATGGCTGCTCGATGGCAAGCCTGCCGGGCTCCCCGCCATCAATCTCAGCGGTGAGGATTTCGAAAATGGCCAGGGCAATGCGAGCCGCGACACTGGCACCATCCAGCTCCCCTCCAATGGCTATGTGAAGCACCACCTCGATCTCGCCATCCCCGGCAAGTACCGCCTCATCATCAAAGCCGGCGCGCAACAGGCCGGCGGCGAACCCGCGAAATTCGACGTCCGCATCGGTGGCAAAAACGCCGGCTCTTTCTCCATCACCGCCAAAGACCAGACACCGCAGACCTTCACCGCTGAGGCTGAACTGCCTGCGGGAACGCATGAAATTCAGGTGTGGTTCCTGAACGATTTCTACGACGAAAAAACGCATCAAGACCGCAACTTCTGGCTCCATCAGCTCACCGTCGAAGGCCCCCTCGGCCAGCCCGGCGGCATCGCTGTAGCAGACATGCATGGCCTGGTGGACAAACTCGGCCAGCGCGTTTTCCGCCGCCCGTTGCGTGATGCAGAAAAAGCCAAATGGCACGCCATCGCCGATCTCGGCCTCAAGGAAAACCTGCCTCCTCTGGAGTCCATCGGCTACGTGCTGCGTGGCATGCTCATGTCCCCCGGCTTTCTCTACCGTGGCTCCCCCACCCCCGTCGGCGAGGCCAAAAACGGCGTCGCCTTGATTGATGAGTACAGCCTCGCGTCACGCCTCTCCTACTTTCTCTGGTCCGCCCCACCCGATGACAAACTCCTGCAACTCGCCGCCAAAGGCGAACTGCGCAAAAATCTCGCGTCAGAAGTGAAGCGCATGATTGCCGACTACCGCGCCTACAGCCTCTCCGAAGACTTCGCCGGTCAGTGGCTGCAGCTGCGCGACATGGACATCGTCGATGTGGACACCAAACGCTTTCCTGAATGGAAGGGCGGACTGGGTTACTTGATGAAGAAGGAATCCCAGACCTTCTTTGACAACATCCTGCGCAACAACCTCAGCGTCATCGAATTCCTCAATGCCGACTACTCCTTCCTCAATGAAAAGCTCGCCAGCTTCTACGGCATCAAGGGCGTCAAAGGAGACAAATACCAAAAAGTATCACTGCAAGGCACGCCGCGTGGCGGCATCCTGACCCAGGGCAGCATCCTCACCCTCACCTCCACCCCGACACGCACTTCACCGGTCAAGCGCGGCAAGTACCTGCTCGAAAACATCCTTGGCACTCCGCCACCACCCGCCCCAGGCGGCGTCCCTCCCCTCGATGAGAGAAAGCAGCAGTTTGGCAAGCTCACCCTGCGCCAGCAGTTCGCCGAGCACCGCAGCAATGCCTCCTGCGCCGGATGCCATGCCTTCCTGGACCCCATGGGCTTCGCCTTTGAAAACTACGACGCCATCGGCCGCTGGCGCGACGAAGAAAAGAAGCAGCCCATCGATGCCTCCGGCTCTCTCGTTCGCGGCCAGACCTTTGCCAACCTCGCCGAACTCCGCACCATCCTTGTCCGTGATATGAGCGATCAGTTCGTCAAAAACCTTGCCGACAACCTCCTCATCTACGCCCTCGGTCGCGGCCTCGAATACTCCGATAAACCGACCACCGAAGAAATCCTGCGCAAAGCCAAAGCCTCCGGCGACCGCATGCAGGACATCATCCTCGCCGTCATCGAAAGCGTGCCCTTCCAAAAGATGCGGGTGGCTCAGTAATCTACCTTGGTAGGTTATACTGCCGCGCATGAATGCCACTCGGTTAAGGCGTGGTAACGTGCAAATTTCAACTTCCGCCGTATCGTGTCTTCCACCACTGGATCTCCGTGACAGCCCCATGAATACTTCCTCCACGCCACTCCGCAATACACCAGCCCTGAAAGGGCTGCGTATTACAGCCCAGGGTCAGCCGAGCCTTGGCGAGGCGACCCTGGGTTTTGCCATCATGACGGAGAAGCAAACCCAGCGACTTCTTCACACGCGCAGCTCACCAGCAGCGTCCTCAATGCGCACCGCCGCGATCCGAGAGCATCCCTGGCTTCCAAGCTCTCGAACTATGCCCTTAACCGAGTGCCATTCCTGCCGCGCATCATAAACTTTCATTTTGAGAAAGTGCCCTTCCAAGGGCTGTATTGCCTTCCGACGCGGCATCGATGCTGCGAAGCGAAACATCAACGCTTCCAGCAAAGAACTGCGCGCGGCACGGGAGTCCGTGCTGGGAGCGCTGGTTTTTAACCGGCTCTGGGAGCTCCGCCACACGAACACACGCCGCATTTTCAATCATATCGGCATGCATCATCACTTTCATTCGAGGGTCGTATTTTTTGAAATTTTGTGATGCGCGGCAATATATCAGTGAGCATAACATCCATCGGGATTTCTTTCCTGCGGCTTCACATCTTACGCCGTGGAATGTTCTTGGCAGGTTGCCATGATCCTTCGTCATCCCATTCCGTTTGACCCCAGTCCCAACGGGACTGTGCATCACAGCGAAGGGTTGCCGAGCCTCAGCGAGGCTACCCTGGTACTCGCCATCAAATCCGGAAAGCCAACCCAGCGCCTTCGCCACACTCCACGCCCACCAGCAGCGTTTGCAAGAAACTCCGCCGCGTTCAGAGCGTACCGCAAGCCCCCAAACACCGATAACTTACCAAAGTAGAAGTAAAGCAGGTTTCATTTCCTGCCATTCCAAGGCAGAATCGGAACACCTGCCGTCATTTCATGGACAATTCCACTGCTGCCAAAAATTCTTCCGGCGAAAGCTGGCGCAATGAGCCCATTCAGCCCAAGCAGAAGGCCGTGCTTGAATTCCTCAAGATGCCCGTGCCCCCGACCCGGGGTGGAGCGAGCAACCTGATCAAGGCTGTCTTCGAAGGCCCCGCTGGCAATTCCCATCAGAACTTGTGGGAGGCTGCCAAGTACGAACTGCACCCAGACCTGTATCCGCCCAAACCCAAAAAAGAAATTCCGACCCCCAAGCCTCCAATCTTGTTTGGCTATGTGGTCAAAGCAGTGCTGGCGCTGGCGGTCATCTTTTATGCCATGGACCGGTATCATGAGTATTCCATCACCCAAAAGCCCGCTGTCAGCCCGCCCCCTGTAAATGAACCAGCCGCCGCGGCACCCACCGTCGCCGTCAAAACCGACACCCCTCCACCGGCACCCGAACGCAAGCCGGTCAGCGCCATCATCCCCTTGCAGAGCACGGACGGTCGAACGGTTCAGGCCAAAATTCTCGCGCTCACCAAGACCACCGTTCTGATTCGCCGGGAAGATGGCCGGACCTTTGACCTGCCTCTGGATCAGCTGACCGCCGACTCAAAACAGCGCATCGAAGAGTACCGTACGGCGAAACGGACAGGTTTGGTGAAATGAACCATCGCACGCTGGTTCCCTGACCAGACCAGCTCATTTCCCTTTGATCAGATCTGGCGCGACGTTTACTCCGCCCTCATGCATTCCATCCTCATCATCGGCTGCGGCAGCATCGGCGAGCGACATCTGCGCTGCTTTCAGCAGACCGTCCGCTGCCGCGTCAGCGTCTGTGATGCCAATGCAAAACTGCTGAGCGAGGTCAGCCAACGCTACAACGTCCCATCGTTCAGCACCCTCGCGGAAGCGGCACACTCACAGCACTTCGACGCCTGGGTCATCTGCACGCCTGCCCACACTCATCTCACCATCGCCCGCGAAGGCGCAGCCCATGGCGCGGCTCTGCTCATCGAAAAGCCCCTCTCAGTCACGCTGGACGGCCTGGAAGAAACGCGCACTGCCCTCACCACCAGCGCCCGCTTTGTTGCCGTCGCCTACGTGTACCACTGCTTCCCTTGGATCATCGCGGCACGTGAGTTTTTACAAACCGGCACCTTGGGCAAACCTCTGCACGCCAGCGTCGTTGCCGGCCAGCACTTCCCCACCTTCCGCCCTGCCTATCGCGACATCTACTACGCACGCCACGAAACCGGCGGCGGCGCCATCCAGGATGCTCTCACTCACATCGTGAACGCCATGGAATGGATGATCGGCCCCATGACCCGCGTCTTTTGTGATGCCGCACATCAGCAGCTCGAAGGCGTCACCGTCGAAGACACCGTCAATGTCACCGCCCGCCACGGCAGCGTTCTTGCCAGCTACGCCATGACCCAGTTTCAGGCCGTCAACGAAGCCATCTTCGAAATTCACTGCGAACACGGCAGCCTGAAAATCGAATCCCACGCCCAGCGCTGGGCCAGCATGAAACGCGGCGAAACCACCTGGACCTGGAACACCACTCCACCTTTGGAGCGTGATGACCTCTTCATCGCCCAAGCCAATGCCTTCCTCGATGGCATGGAGGGCAAGCCCTGCAATCTGAGCACCTTTGACGAAGCCGTGCAAACCCTGCGCTTCAATCGTGCCGCCCTCGACTCCGCCGCCACCGGCCTGCCCATCACCCTTTCATGAGCAGCACTCCCAAACAGCTCCGCCTCGCCATGCTCGGCATGATCGAAGGCAACGGCCATCCCTATTCATGGAGCGCCATCATCAATGGCTACGATCCCGCCGCCATGGCCGCATGCCCCTACCCGGGCATCATCGCCTATCTCGGTCAGCAGCCCTTGGCCACCATGCAGATCCCCGGTGCCCGCGTCACCCACCTCTGGACCGACGATCCCACCGACGCCCCCAAAGTCGCCGCCGCCAGCCTGATCCCCAACATCGTCGCTCAACCCGAAGACGTCATCGGCCAGGTCGATGCCGTAATCATCTCCACCGATGATGGCGACGATCACATCCGCCGCGCCCTCCCCTTCATTGAAGCCGGACTGCCCGTCTTCGTGGACAAGCCCATGGCCACCAACATCGCCGACCTCCGCCAGTTCGTGCAGTGGCATCGCGCCGGAGCCACCATCCTCTCCACCAGCGGCATGCGCTACGCGCCCGAGATGCGCCTGACCGTAGAACAGCACACCCATCTCGGCGACCTCCGCTGGATCACCAGCTTCACCTGCAAAACCTGGGAACGCTACGGCATCCACGCCCTCGAAGCCATCGAGCCCCTCCTCGGCCCCGGCTTCCTCACCGTCCAGGCACTCAGCGATTCCGGCGGCGACGTCATGCACCTCACCCACCGCAGCGGCGTCCGCATCACCATCGGTGCCATTCACGATGCCTACGGCAGCTTCGGTGCCGTCCATCTCTACGGTACAAAAGGCCAGCTCCCCCTCCGCCTCACCGACACCTACCACGCCTTCCGCGGCCAGTTGGTCGCCTTCATCGACATGCTCCACACCGGCACCCGTCCCCTCCCCTTTGCCGAAACCGTTGAACTCATGGCCGTCATCATTGCCGGTCGCCGCAGCCGCGAACAAAGTGGCGCGCTAATGCAAATCTCAGACATTATTGCCGAATCCGACACATGAAACTCCGCCCCTCCCGCATCCTCCGCGAACTCCGCGCCGGCCAAAACTGCACCGTCCTCAAACTCAACTTAGGAGATCCTCGCATCGTCGAACTCGCCGGACTCTCCGGAGCCAGCGCCGTCTGGCTCTGCAACGAGCACGTACCCAACTCCTGGCTCAATCTCGAACACCAGGTCCGCGCCGCCAAGCTCCACGATCTGGACACCATCGTCCGCGTCAACAAAGGCGGCTACAGCGAATACGTAAAACCCTTCGAATGCGATGCCACCGGCATCATGGTCCCCCACGTCACCAGCGCCGACGAAGCCCGCAACGTGGTGGACATGGTCCGCTGCCGACCTCTCGGCAGCAAGGCTCTGGACGCCGGCAACATGGACGGCCTCTTCTGCCAGGTGCCCCTTGCGGACTACGCACATCACTGCAACACAGAGAAATTCGTCATCCTCCAAATCGAAAGCCCCGAAGCGCTCGAAGTCGTCGAAGAGATCGCCGCCGTTCCTGGATTCGACATGCTGCTCTTCGGTGCAGGTGATTTCAGCCACCGCATCGGCAAACTCGGCCAGGCCACCCATCCCGAAGTCGTCGCCGCCCGCAAGCGAGTAGCCGCCGCAGCACTCAAATACGGCAAATATCCCGCTGTTGCCTCCCTTTTCGGTCAGAAAGAGGAAGTCATCGCCGAAGGCACCCGCGTCTTCACCCTCGGTGCCGATGTGATCGAACTCGGCAACGCCTTCAAGAAACTGGTCGGTGACTTTGGCGGCTCTGATTCTGCAAATGGCAGTGATTCAATTTACAAATCCAAGTAAGCATCATGTCCGCCGATCTCTTCTCTCTCCAAGGCAAAACCATCCTCCTCACCGGGGGTGCAGGCCTCTATGGTCGTGGTCTGGCCGCCATGCTGGCGCAGACAGGTGCCACGCTGATCCTCGCCTCGCGTGATGTTGCCAAGCTGCAAGTCGTCGCCGGGGAAGAAACAGCCAAAGGCCACCGCGTGTTAGCCGAAACGCTGGATCAGGGGGATGAATCCTCCGTGGTCGCACTGCATGAACGCATCACCGCGCAGCATGGTGCACTGCATGGTTTGGTGAACAACGCCGTGCTGCGTCCCATGAAAGGTGCGAATGGCACGGCGGAGCAATTTGCTGAATCCATGCGCGTCAATGCCACCGGCGTCATGCTCATGCACCGCCACTTTGGCCAGACCATGGCCGCCGCCGGACGCGGCAGCATTGTCAACATCGGCAGCATCCAGGGCATGATCGGCCCCAGCTACGAACTCTACACCGGCACCAACATGGGCGATATGCCGCCGGATTACTTCTTCCACAAAGGCGGCATCGAAAACCTCACCCGCTTCTACGCCGCCCTCTATGGCCAGCAGGGAGTCCGCGTCAACAACCTCGCCGCCGGTGGCTTTTTCAACCACCAGCCCGAGCCCTTTCTACAGCGCTACTGCGAGCACACCATGCTCGGCCGCATGGCCAGCGAATCCGATCTCGGCGGTGCCGTCATCTTCTTGCTCAGTGATGCATCTCAATACATCACCGGCGTCAATCTCCCCGTCGATGGTGGCTACACAGCTAAATAGTTACTTCAAAAGCTCCCCCACCGGAATGCGGAAGAACTTGTCCGTGCGTGACTGCTTCTTGTCCTCACCACCGAGGCAATAGACAAAGTCGTCGAGCTTCACCAAACCCACCATCGCGGCATACGGCAGCGATTTCGCCTTTCGATAGCTGTCCGCCTTCACATCGTAGATCATGGCATCTGCCGTGAAGTCACTCGTGTAGCCTCCAGCGAGGTAAATGTGCTCCTCATCAACCGCCACCGCCACCATTCCACGATTTGCCACCGTGAGCGGCTTCAGCACACGCCATGCATTTTTGGCAGGCGCAAATGCATAGGCTTCCACGGAGTTCACCGGGGTGCTTGTCGTTGAATCATAGTTCATCCCTCCAAACACGAAGAGTTCATCCCCCACCACCGCCGATGCGGCCACGGCGAAAGGTTTGCCAGGATAGTCGGCCATCTTTTTCACCTGCATGCCACCGTTGCTAAACTCCACGGCATGCACGAAGCGCTGCACACCAGCGATGTTCGCCGCATCATCAATGCCTCCGACCAGGAAATCCTTGCCATTCACATTCCCCCCGGCAGCGAGCACGACTGCCGCCGGCAGTTCAGACAGTTGTATGCTGGTTTTGCTCCCTTCAATGACCTCGATCATTTTCAGCGCCTGCTTGCCGTCGCTTCCGCCAATCCACGCAAAAGCCGCGCCCTGTTGAAATGCGGTCCCATAGGCCAGCGGATGGCTCAAATCCCGCACCTTTGCCCAGTGAGCCGTTGCCGGATCAAAGGCGTGGATCGCCCGCAGCCAGAGCTTCTCTCCATCTTCCCAGTTGGTGCCTCCAGCGATGACGATCTTGCCATTCGCCGATCCGCAGATAAAGCCCCCATTCGGCTCCGGCAGCGGCGTCAGCGGCTCCCAGTCAGCGGCTTGCAAAGTGCCTATGAGTGACGAAAACAGTACAAGCCCGGCATTCAGAACTCGGTTTATCATCGGGATCGGTCGTGCTTTCATGGTGTGCAGTACAGGTCGCAGTTCATCGTACTGAACTTTCCATTTTTTCGCCCAATTGCCTGGTCATAAAAACGAACCAGCAAACACTTTCGAAAGAGTGCGTTTATCTGCCCTTCTCTTCTCCGATACACACGACATGACGCACTTCTCCTGGCTCGATTACACCATCTTCGGCGGCTACCTCACGGCTTCGGTCACCGTTGGGCTGCTCTCGGCGCGCGGGTCCAGATCTCTCAGCGACTACTTTCTCGCGGGTCGTGGCATGGGCAGCATCCTGGTGGGCATGTCGATTCTGGCGGCGTTGTTTTCCGGGATCAGCTTCCTCGCGGGTCCGGCGGATGTGTACAAGAATGGATTTGGCTTTGCCTACATCATCCTGGCGTTCTTCATCGCCACACCGTTCACGGCGTTGTACATGCTGCCCCTGTTTTATCAGTCGCGATTCTTCACCGCCTATCAGTTTCTCGAAGAGCGCTTTTCACTCTCCGTGCGACTCCTTGCATCTGGATTGTTCATCTTTCGCGTCGCGCTCTGGCTGGCCGCCGCCACCTACGCACCCGCGCTGGCACTGGAAAAAGTGACGGGTATTCCGCTGTGGATCACCATTCTGGCCACGGGCACGCTGACCACTCTTTATACCGCACTCGGTGGAATGCGGGCAGTCATCTGGACGGATGTGATGCAACTGATCGTGCTTTTTGGCGGCCAGTTGCTCATCGTCTTTGTAGCCGTGGGCAAGATCCCCGGCGGGCTCGGCGGCGTCTGGGACACAGCACTGGCGGATGGCCGCATGGACCTCAGCCTCTCTTTCAGCCTGTCAGAGCGCGTCAATCTGGGCTCCGTGCTGATTGCGGGGGCCTTTCTGCATCTGGTGCAGATGGCGACTGACCAAGTCTCGGTGCAGCGCTACCTCAGCGCGGGCAGTTTGCGGGAGGCGAAGCGCTCGCTGTGGCTCAAGCTGTGGTTCGTCCTGCCGGTGCTGGTGCTGTTTTATGGCACGGGCCTGGTGCTCTACGCATTCTACAAAACGCATGGCGACCCAATGGCTGCGGGCTTGATTGCCAAGGAGGACCAAATTCTGCCCTATTTCGTCGTGACGCAGCTTCCATCCGGACTGCCCGGACTTCTCATCGCAGCGATCTACGCGGCCAGCATGTCCACGATTTCCGCCGGGCTGAACTCCCTCGCCTCCGCCACGGTGGTCGATTTCAAGCAGCGCCTCTCAACCTCACCGGAGGGCACGCAGGCGCAGCAGGTCGGCAGCGCACGCTGGATCACGGTGATTTACGGAGTCATCGTCGTTGCACTGGCCTTTGCGGTGTCGTTCATGCCGGGAAATCTGGTCGAGTCGGTGAACACCGTCATCGGCCTCATTGGCGGGCCGCTGCTCGGGCTGTTCTTTCTGGGCATGTTCACGCAGCGGGCCACCACGCGCGGGGCGCTGCTGGGCTGCCTGGTGGGCTTTCTCACGCTGCTGGGGATCTTTATGTATCAAAACGGTGCTTTCACCGCAGAGAAGCCGCCCATGCTCGTCTCCTTCATCTGGTTCAGCCTGCTGGGCTCGCTGATCACCATGGCCGTCGGCCTGCTCACCTCCGGCCGATCTGCCCCGTCGTCAGCCCGCCATCAATGATGATGGTCTCGCCGGTGATGTAGCTGGCTGCGCCAGAGCACAGAAACACCGCCGCGCCTGCGACATCTTCAGGATCACCCAGGCGCTGGAGCAGGATTTTCTTCTCATAGTGCTCCACCATGCCGGGGTCGCTGCCATGGTGAAGTCCCGCCGTGAGCGGTGTCTTGATCAGACCTGGTGCCACGCCGTTCACACGGATGCCATGATCTGCCAGAGAAACGGCCAGCGACTTCGTCAGCATCACCAGCGCGCCTTTGCTGGCGTCATACGCAGCGGAATCCGCCTCCGCCTGAAAGCCGTTCGTGGAAGACGTGATGACGATGCAGCCGCCACGTTTCTCAGCCACGAGACGTTTTGCAAAAGCCTGCGTCGCGAAAAACACGGACGCCATGTTGAGATTCACCGTCTTGTCCCATCGTTCCCGCGTCATCTCCAGAAACGCCACATCGAAAAAACTGCCTGCATTGCAGATGAGAGTGTCCAGGCCGGGCTCCAGGGCAAAGGCGGCCTCCACCAGACTCGCGGGCGCAGAGGGGGCGGACAGGTCAAAGGGGACGTAAGCGGCCCAGGCTGGGAAATCCACGGGACGTTCAGTGAGCCCATGGCATACGACGCGGGCGCCGGACTCATGGAGACCCTTTGCCAACGCCAATCCAATGCCCTGCGATGATCCTGTCACCAATGCTGCCCGACCTTCAAGAGAGAATGCTTTCATCATGCAGCTTCAAATAATCGCGGATGTTTGCGTTCGCAATGCGATCCACCATTTCTGTTCCGCCGGCCGTCAGCGCCTCCACCTCGGCCTTGTAGGTGCTGATGAGGCGCACGACCTCTCCGTTGATCTCTGCCGCGTAGCTGTAAAAGGGGGAATCACTGCCCCACATGAACTTTTTCGGATAGGCCGCCGCCAGATCGGCGATCACCCGGGCGGGATTGGTGTAATCCGAGTCAAAGCGCCGCTCTTTCGGCGCGACATAGGGCAGCTCCTTCACCACGCCTTCGCAATGGATGCAGTGCGCGGAGTTGTCGAACCACGTATTTGGCAGCGCCTGCACGCGGTCGAGGCATTCCTTGTCATAGCGGCAGGAGTGCGCAAGGCAGAAGCGCACGTGCGGATTTTCCTCTGCAATGTCGAGGATGTCGTGTGCCTGGGCCCACAGGTCGCTCTTGGCCACGCTGGAGTGAATCAAAAACGGCACGTCCCACTCTGCGGCGAGTTCCACGAAGACCTTGCCACGATCCCGCAGGTGCTTGATGTCGGCCTGAAGGATGGTCGTTTGCATCTTGATGCCATGAAAGCGGTATTCGCCCTGCAGTTTGCGCAATTCCTCCGCCTGCGCCGCCGTGTTGCGCATGGGATCTGCCATCACAAACGGCAGCATGCGCCTCCCTTCCTCCGGAAACAGCTCATAGCATTCCTTCATGAGACGGCGGTTTTCAAAGGCATACGGGATGTCCTGCAAACGCCCCTTCTCGTCCTTGATCTCATTTTGCATGAAGACAGTGACATCCAGCGCCAGATGACTGACGAAGGGGAAGACGATCCAGCGGTCCACCCCGAGTGCGCGGCCTTCGTCGTGCATGGTTACGAGGTGCTGGGCGTAGGGGAAGTCGCCGTGGAGGTAGAAGAGCAAGTCGGAGCCGACGTGGTTATGACAGTCAATGATCATGGTTGTTATGCTTTGAGTTGGAAATACACACGCGGAGCATGCCATTTCATGGATTCACCTGCATCCACTTCACAGACTCCATACCCGAGGCAAGCTCGCGCACATGCACCTCCCAGATTCCTGGTGTTTCGTTTTTGGCAAGATCCAGTCGCAGGATCAGTTCACCGTTTTCTACGACGTGGTAACCATCGAATTCGGCAGGCGCTCCGTTCGCATCACGAATACTGACAGCCACCGGAATAGCCGCTGGCATGGGCTTGCCACCTGAGGTCATGAGATTGATGCGTGCCTCCGCTATATTCCCACAAGTTGCCGTCTCTGGCAGATTGAGCTGCATTTCGAGCAATGGCGAAGGCGAGAGCAGGAGAACACGTCCTTCTGATGGGCCTAGTTTCAAAGGGATGCTGAGCCCGTTGTCTGCACGTTTTGGCAGCACAAAAGCGGCATGCGAGAGATCATAAATATTCACCTTGCCCTGCCCAAGATTCAGATTGGCTGTCACGGGAAGTCCCGCCTCCCTCACAAGTCCATGCTGGCCAACATAAGAGCCGGCCGCCCGGCTATCATTGATGACAAACAAGCAGATTGCCTCCCCCGTCTGGCTGGCGTGCAGAATGACATCGGCACTGTCACAACTAACAAGCGGCTGCCAGCCAAGGTCCTTGCACAACTGGGTGATTCGCTCCGGCAAAAGCTGCGGTGCGACAGGTGCGACAGGCGAGGTGTCTGCTGGTGGGCTCGCCCGAACATTCGTCTCAACCGGTTCTGACAATAATGCATCTGCCTTGAGTGCCGGGCAGAGGTGCTCGTCAGCAATTATTTTGCCGCCCATTTCCTGCCACCTCCTGATTTTTTCAACAATGCTGACGGGCAGTATATCGCAATCCGTCAAGAGCAAAATCTGACGACCATCCAGGCCACCTTCAGCAAGGTATTCTTCATACACAATGTCCGTCTGAATGTGGGCATGCTGCAACGCCTGCCACACCTCCAGTGTACGAGATGAACGCCCACGATAAAGTCCGCGACCCGCCATCATTTGCGATGTAAAGCTCTCCAGCATGGCCACGGGCGAACGCCAAGGCTGGCGTCTGGCAAGCATGGGACCCAGCGGAAACAACAGCCGCTTCGCAACGTCTGAAAATGCCGCGTAACTCTGCGGGTGTGTGGCGCCAAGAGTGCTTTGCAGCTGATTCTTTCCAGTGCGCAAGGCGAACCCATCAGTAAGAACAAGCCCCTTGACAGGTCTTGAGAGCATCATCCAAAGATTCTCTTTCAGAATGGCAGGGGCGACACTGATCCGCTGCAGGGGCGAGATCCGATCCCATTGCATGATTGATTCCGCAGTCCCCTCAGCGCCCACAGGAGAAGCCAAGGCGCGATCCCAGCTCAATGGCATGATGCCAAAAACACCCAATTCATGCTCATTTGCGGCGCTCATGGCGAATTGTTGATCCGCGCATAAGCCAGCCATGAGCGGATCACGCGAATCCATGCTCTCATCGCCGATGTACATCACGGAACTGAAGCTGCCTGCCTTCGATGGCTGACGCACCGATGGATGGTGCATGATCCAGGTGTCCGCACGATCCTGCTTGCGCCTTTCGTAGGCCCGATGCCAAGCTTCATTAACTGCTTTCCAGCCATTCCCCTCAGACCAAAACCAGCGATAGTATTTCAGTATCGGATGATCGTCCGGAATCATGCGGTTGGTTGGAAAGCCTGGAAGCTTTTGCCAATCAACGTCATCGCCCTGGATTTCGGCGGGAATTTCCTGACCACTGAATTTGCGGTATGCCTCCACATCCATCGCACCGAAACCAGGATGTGTTTTGCTCAATGAGGACGATCCCAGTAAAACGCCTGACCAAGCGTTGAAGTTTCGGTAGTAAAGCGTGAACATGTTGCCACAGGCAACCATAAAATTGGCTGCTTCAGGATGAGCTGCATTGATCTCAGGTGGAGAAAACTCTTTGCCATCACGACCTGCCTTGCGAAATCCCCGGCTCAACATGAGCTGGTCATAATCAAGGGCGGCAACGGTCCGAAGTCCGGATTGAAGACCCGCCTCAATTTTTGGCCGCACGGCAAGAGGGCGGGATTTATTAGCCGTGCCTGCATAGGGTGCATCATCATTGCTGATGCCGGTCCAATGGGTGCAGGCCAGCGGCTGCAACTGAGGAAGATCAGACTGACTCATGCCATCCATGATCACCGGAAGCATCTGACTGCGTCTGCCGACGATTTGAAACTCCTGCGAACGGCTGACACGGCGGCTTCCCTTGCCCATGACCACCTCCAAAGTGTAGGCTCCCAGCTTGAGCGAAGTGTCAGGCCCGAACTCATTGATATTGGCTGCTCCAGGAGCCAGATCAGGGAAAATGAAAGATTGCTCAACTCCATCGACAATAAACGTCATGTCAGCTCCAGTTAATGGCTGGGGACGCAGATTGGTGCAGTTGATCTTCATCGGCAAAGAGCGCTCCATCCGCTCCCAAACATGAGAGACGCTGTTGATCTCCAGCAAAAAAGCCGCGAACCCACGAACGCCCGAACATATCCTCACCTCGTCGATGACCCCCGGAAAAGCTGCCGCCCCGGCGATGCTGCTGCCCAGGCATAGCGACTGTGCGCCCGGCTGCAATGCACCACAACGCTCTTCAAAAATTTCACCTGAAGGTTGTGAATCGGCAAAGAAGGCTACCCTGCCAGCTCCATCATAAGTGAAGGCCAGATGCCGCCAATCGTTGATGGGCAGAAAGACAGGTGCTGAAACAAACTCTTTCACAAACGTACCAAAACCAAGCTTTACAACCATCTGCCTCAGGCCGCGCTCATTCGCTGGCAGCAAGTTCCAGCAAAAGTCTTCCATCCGTGCCCCTTGTTTGTCTAACAGACAGGCCGTTTGTGTCGGCGGCGTGTCGGTGGCAACCTTCACCCACATTTCAGCGGAGAATGCACCCTGCGGTGAATGCCTCGGCAGAGCCACTGCGGATTTGGTGGCAGTGGCGCACTTGAGGCCGCCACCGAAACGCCCATCCGGCACCAGATTCGCTCTGTCCGACACCAGCTGTGCTCCATGCCCGGAGGCGTCTGCCAGAGGCAGTTCGTCAAATTTCCAACAGCCCAAGACATGTGTCCCTGTGGCGTCCAGATTGGCATAACTTTCCTCCCAGGGGTCTTGCAGTGGCGGAGTTCCATTTGCACCACGACAGACCAGCCCCAGAGCCAGAAGATGCAGAATGGCGGAGCGCAGTCTCATACAAGGCGAGGTATATTTCGCTGTCACAGAGCCCCAAGGTTGCGTTGTCCTGCCGCAGGAAAATCCTCAATCTTTTGATGACGAATGTAACGATGAAGCACTGGCGGCACTCCGGCGGGGAGATCAGACGCAGTTCCTATGCATGGAGACCCTGGAGCAAGGTTGAAATCCTGCCCCTGCAAAGACACAAAGCCAGGATCCAGCCCCTGTACCGAAGCAGCCATGGTTTGAATTTTCCCCGTGAATTCGTCCACGCTGGGCACCCAGCCTTCCGTGAGCCAGTTCTTGCCGAGCTTTAGCACCCCCAGCTTGCACATGAGTGACAGGTTTTTTCCTTTTGATGTGACATGCAGGATGTTTCCCTGACACTCGACGGTCTCCTCGTCCGTGGAGAGGCGAAACAATGCAACAGATCGGGTTCTCGAAGAAATGACCGTGTTGTGGTAGAAGTAGAGCACGCCTTTCCGATACCCGCCGGTCTTCCCGCTGTCGCCACCGTAATGAACGATCTGGTTGTTTCCATCGCCTTCACGCTCGATGATCACATTTCCAAAGACATGGGTGTGGCGATAGGCAGGCGAGGCATTTAGCGCCGCGTTGCCAGTGGCATCCACCAGATCAAGCTGCCTGTTGCCACCCTCGATCCAGTTATATGACACCACCAGGCCAGCGGAGCGGTCCTTGAGATTGTTGCCAGCACAGCCTTCCCGCAGCGGCCCAAAGTGATTGCCCTCGAAGACAATTCCATCGCACTCCGTGTAAGCGTTGTGCTCGGTAATGCTGCCGGGATTGCCGTTGTCGTAAATGTGACAGCGCTCCACACGCACATTTTTTGATTGCGGGCTGACCATGAGGCCATTGCTGCTGTCATGCAGAGCGAGGTTTCGGAGCACCAGATGCTCCACGATCTCCACATTCACACTCGCCGCATCTTTGCTGTAAGCAGTGACGCCGCGCCTGCCTTTGAAGGTGAAGGGAGCCCTGCCGCCCCGGATGTCCAGATTCTCCAGTACAATGTACCCTGGAACGGATTTACCCGAGGTGTTGGATCCTCCGATCTTCACAACCCCACGTTCCTGGCCCCAGTAATTCAACTGTGCACGCGTCGTTGCATCCTGGCCGTCGATCACCGGCAACTGTCCCTCCGGTCCGGGGACGCCACTGATTGTTATCGGCTTCGTTTCGGTGCCACGACAGCTCAAAACCCACTTCTCTTTGTATGGTTGCGACCGCCAGTGAATACGCACCTCATCTCCGGGGACCAGTGCCTCCCAACGCACAGATCCGATGTCGCTGCATGCTTGATTGGGACCGACTTCATAGACCGCCGCCTCCAAAACATTTGACGACAACAAGCCTCCTGAAAAAGCGATGAACCGAAGAAGATGGGAGGTGCAATTCAAAGGACGCATGATTAAACTCGGGTGTGAATTCCAATTGATTCTCCGGTGCAGCCACTCATTTGCCAGCAAAATCTCCGTTGGTCAGTCATACCAGCCGTGCGAAACCTTGTTGCGGTCCTTGTGCCAACTCCAAGGGGGTATTGGCAACGATGGCGAGGGATTCATCCAGCGCCGCCAGCATTTCGGCCACCATCGCTTCGGTGTGGGACCACGTGACATAGAGCTGGCTGGACATCAAAAAGCCGCGCTGCAGCATGTGGCGAATCATGTGCTGCTTCGCCGCTGGATTGGCAAAGGCAAGCGAAGGCGCGCAGGGCATCCCCCCCACTTTGAGCTGCAAGGCGGGATGCCGCGCGGCGACTTCACGCAGGCCTGACTGCAAGCGCTCGCCCAACTGCCACACCTGCTGCTGCACGCCCTCGCGCTGCATTTTACGGATGCATGCCAGCGAGGCTGCGGTGCCCACGCCATCCGTCCAGTAGCTGCTGGAGATGAAGCTGCTGTTCGCAGCATCCATGACCTCATTCTTTCCCACGATGGCTCCGGCGGGATAGCCGTTGCTCATGGCCTTGGCATACACGGAGATGTCCGGCTCGATACCCAGCCCAGGTGCGGCGCCGGGAAAGCCAAAGCGCCAGCCGCTGGTCACTTCATCCAGCACATAGACGGCTCCGGCTGCATGGCAGGCATCGATGACGTGCTGCAGGAAGCCATCGCGCGGAAGTTCGGAACGCATGGGCTCCATGACGACAGCAGCAAGTTTGCCATCGAGCTTCTGCAGGGCCGACTGGAAGGAAGCGGGATCATTGTAGCGGAAGGGCACGGCGGTGCCAGCCAGCTCGCGTGGCACACCAAGCGGTTGCAAGCCGGGGAGCAAGTGCCCGTCGAGCGCGGCGTCATCGCCGAGATTGGCCGCGAGATACCAGTCGCTCCAGCCGTGGTAGCCGCAGAAGGCGATGCCGCTTTTTCCTGTGGCTGCGCGGGCGATGCGCACGGCAAGCCCGAGGGCCTCGCCACCGCCGCGTGCGTAACGCACCTTACCGGCCCAGGGATGGAGACCGAGCAGGACATCGGCGAGCTTGACTTCATCCGGCGAAGCGAGCGTGGCGTAGCTGCCGAGATTCACGCGGCGCTTCACAGCGGCATTCACTTCATCATCGGCATGACCGAGCAAAATGGCACCGACGCCGCCGGTGAAGTCGGTGTAGCGTTTGTCATCGAGATCCCAGATGTACGCGCCTTTGGCACGGGAGAAATAGGAGGGCCAGGATTGGGGATCGAAGAGATGAGCGCGCTTGGAGAGGAGGCCGGTACCGCAGGAGATTTTTGTTTTTGCTTCTTCCCAGAGCTGGGGTCCAGAGGGAGAAGCCGGGGCGGGCTTGAGAAGGCGTAGTGCATTCTCGCGGAAGATGTCTTCCAGATCGCCCTGTGTCATGCCGGTGTCTTCACAGGCTTCGCGCAGGCAGAGGAGAGACTCGATGCCCACGGTGGTGTACTGGCCAAAGATGGTGAGCTTGTCCCCGGTGATCTCCGGATGAATCCAGGTGAAGCCATCGCCCTGAGTGATGCAGGAACCGCGCAGCTCGCTGACCATGTAATCGCTGCCCCAGAGAACGCGGCGCGGGCCGAGGATCTCCAATGCGGCGAGGAAGGCTCCGGCTTGTGTGACGGCGGAGGTGTCCACGACGACGTTGTCCAAATCGACGAGATGGTGCAGGCCTTCGCGGGCGTGGCGGTAATTGAACGAGCGAGCCACATGCGCCAGCACGAGCTTGCACCGTGGGTAGCGGCGGCAGAGGCGGCGGATTGAGGCCACATTGCGCGGATCGGTGATGCCTCCCGCCAGCATGATGTGGAGCATCATGATGCCGTCATGCTCATGACACAGCTCCCACATCCATTCCGGTGCGAAGGATTCAATTTCAGCCTCCTTGGTGTCGGGCACGTCTGCGTAGAGGCGGTAGGGCTTGATGCCGACAAACACGCCCGTGCTCAGCAACCGCCGCACCTCCGCCTGATCATCCGTCGGTGCGGCGAGGACGAGCGCGCGCGAATTCGTACTCGCATCCACCTGGGACTGCACCCACGCGTTTTCGCCTGCGCGATCATTGCCCGCGCTGGGATAGCCGAAGAACAGCCCCTCCACCCGCCGCCCCGGCAGCCAGAGCTGCATGGCCGCTTGAAAATCAGGCATGCCGTAGCCGCGATCTTCATCGAGAAACACCGGGCGATTTCCCGCTGCAAAATGGCGCGAGTGAAACAGGTGCGTGTGGACATCAAAGACCGCTTCAGGCACGAAGCCGTCTATCGAGCGATGCAGCAGACTGCGGTCGGTATCGTTGAGTTCGGTGACGAGTTTGAGTGACATGGAGGTCAGTTGTTGAGGTAAATGGCATACACACGCGCGGTGCTGCCGGCTGGGAAGTTCACGCGCAGGGCGAGTTTTTTGCCGGAGGGCAAGGGCTTGGGCCATGCGATGGGCACACGCACGCCGGTGGTGGTTGCTTTGACTTCATAACCGTCAAGCGGGTGGTCAAGGTGGTCAAGGAGTTGCACGGTGAGCGGGGTCTCTGGCGTGATGCCATCCACATTCAGGGCAATCTCTTTTGCATTGAAAGCACTGGTGATGAAGTGGCCCTCCTCCTCGGCGACCTTGCGCGAGAGCGAGCCGAAGCCATCACGCCGGAGCGTGGCGAGGCCGATGTCCATGTTCTCAAGGTCACCGCCGGTGTTCCAGTGAGAATACCAGATCATAGTCTTGTCTCCCTCGTTCACAAAGGCATGACCTTGCAGGATGGCGACGTCGTCCCACTCGCCCTCCTTGCCACGTGGAATGATTGTGAAACCGGGTACTGGTTCGCGGAAATGAACGCCATCGTTGCTGATGAGCAGGCCGAGATCGACGCGCACGCCGTAGTTCCAGCTCTGGCCCTTGGGTGGTGGTTGCTCTGCATCCTGCCACATGCCGTGCAGGCCGACCATGACGTTGCCGCGATTCCACAGGCCCGCGCCCATGTGCATCTGCTGACCTTTGACCGGAGGATTGGAGAGCTGGCCGGGCCGCGCATAGGAGAAGGCCTTCGCCTTGGACCACGAGACGAAATCGGGTGAGCGATAGGCGAGCATGTCGCGACCGATGTCGCTGCCATCCGGCCGCCACGACCAGGGGCTGAGCAGCTGACCGGTGGCATAATAGAAGTCACCGAAGCGATAGAGGCCGCTCACCTCGAAGCGCTCGCCACCTGCATTGGCGGGGCGGTCGCCGACGCAGTTCCATTTCAAACCATCGGCGCTGGTTGCGGTGACAAACGAGCCCCAGCGTTTCTCGTTGGGGCCGATCTTGCTGCGGCCGCCTTTGACTTCGTCGATGGGCATGTGGGCGATGTAGGCGCACTTGTAGCGCTTGGCGGCGTCCGGCTCATCGGGCTCGTAGAGCACGGAGAGGAAATCATTCACGCGGGTCATGGACCAGGGCTCGCCTTCAATGCGGCAGATGTTGTTTTTGGTGCTGCCGTTGAACTCCACGAGGCCGAGATCGGGCTTGGTCCATGTGACGCCGTCTTTGCTTTCGGCGTAGCACATGGGCCGCCACCAGCCGGGGGCCTGGCCTTTCTCGATTTTCGGCTCGTGCATGCCGAGGTACCACATGCGAAAGGTGTCGCCCTGCTTCAGCACTGTACCATAAAGAATGGCATGCCCATGATCCGTCGCCCCCGGCGGCCCATTGCTCAGGACGGGATTTTGCGGATGCTTCTGCGCCGTTTCCAGCGTGAGCTTCATATTGTGCTGCCAGGCGATGTTGTGATCATCGAAGGCGAAGAAAACTTGCTCGGCTGCATGGAGCGGGAGCATCAGAGCGCTGAGGATGCAAAGGGTGAGCTTCATGGGCGAATTGTGAAGCCCAGCCATGCTGTTGCGAGCGCAAACCGCTGGTCCGCTGCGCGAACCAGTGACGACATGTTCGATGCCATAGCTATGAGGCGCGTCTGGCTAAAGCAGTTGTGAGCTTCAACTGAGTCTTGGAACGGTGGGGTGGAGTACACGCTCCAGAACGAGCTAAAGCTCGGGAGTACTTTGGTTCGCTTGCGCGAGCGCTACTCATCCGCGCCCAAATCGCCAAAGAGCACGCACCAGTTCCAGAGGGGGTAGGGCTGACCTGCGCGGGTGCCGTAGGTGGTGTCGGCGAAGGTGTGCGTGGAGCGCTCGGGATCGGAGTCGCGCAGATTGCCGTAGCTGAATGAGCGCTGGGCGACGATTTCCTGCCCTGCCACAAAAGGAACGCTGTTGCGCAGTTCGCCCGGATCGTAGCGCAGCACGGTGACGCCGTTGTCTTCACTCGTTGCACGAATGGCCACGCGAGTCGGTGGGCCGGAAAGGTTTGCGACGAAGAAGGCACCTTCTGCGAGAAGGGGCTTGAGCTGTGCAGCGACTCTGCGCGCGAGCACCAACTCCGCCGTCTTCTCCGGCCCTTCGCGCAATGCCGCAAGGGTGCCGAGTGCTGCGGCATACGGATGACCGTAGCTGATGCGGCAGGTTTTGCCTGCGGGCAGCGGCTGCTCTAGGCGGAGACACACCTGCGTGGGTGCGACGACTTCGACCGCTGTGAGTGTGAGAGGTTGCCCGGCACTGTCACGCACGCGAAAGCCTGCCAGCGAGGTGAAGCCGCCTTTCACCGCGATCTCCTGCTGCGCGAGGAATGTGGTGTCGAGCACGAGTGGCGGACGGGGCACGGAGAAGTCGATGAGGATGCTGTCGCGACCTGCCGCGATTTTTGCGGAGAGGGGCCGCAGCGGCTGCCAGTCTTCGCTGCGATCCAGCACGCGGTGCATGACTTTGCCGACTTGTTCGCCCCACCAGCGTTCGCCGTCGGCGGAGAGATGGATGGGATCGCCATGGCGGTCGGGTTTTGTGCGGCTGTTGATGGCGCTGGGCACGGCGTAGTGCGGGCCGACGAGCCAGATGTTTTGATCGGCATCTGCCGCCATGAGCTGTGCTTCGCCCGCTGGGCCGAGGGTCTGATAGGTGAACATGGGCAGCTCGCCGCCCTGCCCTGTGATAGCGCACAGGTCTGCCGACCATTGTTTGCGATAGGCGATGAGCTGATCGCGATACCATGCGAGTCCTGCGGGGCGTGGCAGCTCGGCGTCCCAACGCGTGGGCATGATGCCGCCAGTGGGCCCGCCATTGCCCTCTCCCTGCATCCAGTAGAGGGCGGCGATGCGAAAGTCCGCACCTGCGGTTTTTGCCTGCGCGACTGCGCGCCGTGCATCATCCAGACTGGTGCGGTAGTACCCGCCGCCATGCCTGCGTGACTCGGGGGTGCGTGCATCGGTGGAGAGATCGGCGCTGGAGAGCTCCTGAATCTGACGACCGCCCTGCCCTGAATAGGCGACGAGAAAGCGTGGGGCTGACTGTGTTATGCGCGCCTTGTCATTGCCAAAGCGCGCCGACTGCCAGTGGTCGGCCATGCCATTGGCCACGGTTTCACCGAGGCCGCCGTTTGTCTGCGCGCGCAGTGGCACGAGCTTGAACAATTCTGCGGGACGCAGCTCGGGTGTGGCGGAGTTGTCTTTGGGAAGCCAGGTGCGGACACCGCGCTGGAAGGCGAGATTTCCCCAGCCGGTGTCTTCACGGGTGACGATGGGGAGGGACTCCGAGCCATCGCACAAGGACTGGCCCATCATCCAGATGCCGGAGATTTTTGGCGCTGTATCCGCAGCACCAGCCAGACCCGTGAGAGCGAGGAGTATGAAGCGAAGTTTCACGGGATGAACTGGAATGAGAAGATATCGGCGTCCTTCATGGAGAAGCGCAGACGCAGTGTTTTCCCGGCGAGCGTGCTTACGTCCGCGCCGGATTTCCAGGTGACTTTGCGGTCCAGTTCATTACCGATCTGCATCACACATTCCTCCAGGCCGAAGCCGGGGACGGGTTTGCCATCGACATCTTCAAAACCGACTTTCACGCCACCGGCGGCGGAGGTGGAGAAGTTCAGTGAGAGCTCGCGCCCGGAAAAGATGAGCGGCTTGGTGATGGCGTGGCCGCCTGCGTAGCCGCAATGCAGCGAAGCAAAGCCGTCCGTGCGCAGCGAGTAGCGGCGCATGTGCGCGGTGGGCTGCGCGTAATCTTGATTCACAAAGACGGACATCTCATGCGGCCCTGTGGGCACCACATTGAGGGCGGGATAATTGGTGCGGGAGACCCAGTTCTGCGCGCCGATGCCACCACGGATGAATCCTTCGAGAAAGGTGCGGTCGTACATGCCGATATGCGCTGAGCCCTCCGCCGGGCGTGTGGTCATGAAGATGGCGTCTGAGGTGTCTTTGAAGTAGCCGGGGTTCACATGGATGGCAGCGGCCTGCTCGTCCGTGAGCACGCGGCGGCCTGGCATGAAGCGCGCGGCGATGGCCACATAGAGGTGTGGTGCGCGGAAGTAGGGGTGCGTTTGATTGGTGTACAAATGCTCGACAGGGGCCTTCATGGAGGGATTGCGGTACTCCATGAGCACGGGGGCGGACCAGGTGCGGAAGTCTTTGCTTTCGCTGCGGACGATGCGCCGGATGCCGCCCTCAAACACGCGGTAGTAGGCCACGTATTTGTTTTCTGCTGCGGACCAGAAGGGCACGTTTTGGGAATCGAACATGTATTTGTACGGCACCATCGCTTTGGTGATGACGGGCTCGGGGCTGATCTTTTCCCAGCGCAGGCCATCGGGAGATTTCCAGGCGGTGAGGCCGCCGCCTTCCATGGTGCCGCCGAAGGCTTTGAAGCGCTCGTCTTCAGGCACGCCGGGGCGCGCGTCGCGGAAGGGGCTGAAGTTGTGCGTGGCGGTGTGCGCCTTCATCAGGACCACGTTGTTCTTGCGGGTGCCCATCACTTCATACAGGCCGAGCTCGGGCTTGGTCCATTGGCGGCCGTCGGTGGATTCTGCGACGCAGGTCACTTCCTCCTCGCTGCCGTCTTTGTTGGCCACGGCCTTGCCACGGTAGTAGGCGCGCAGGCGGCCATCTGCGAGTGTGACGAGGGTGGCATAGCCGCTGAAGAGGCCCTCCCATGGCTGGTCAAACTTGAAGGCCACGCCTTCATCACGCGGGGTCTGCTGTTGCAGGTGTGTGCCGCTGAAGCTTTCGAGCAAAAAGGAATCGGCAAAGAGTTCGCGGCGGCTGCTTATGTTGGTTGGCGCTTCGGCTGCGGCGAGAGTGCTGGCAAGCAGCAGTAGAGAAGTGAAGAGTGAGTATGTGGGCTTCATGGGTTGTAACTGTTCAGGTTTCGGAGGAATCAGGTGCGGCAGATTGTGGGAGCTTTGTTTCGCCCCTCACCCGGCCTCTCCCCGAAGGATGCCCAGAGCTATAATGTCCAGGACGGGGAGAGGGGTTCTGCGCTGGATGGCATTGAGACTAGTTGCCATGGTTGATTGGTTTGAGGTGTTGCAGCAGGAGATCCTGCAAGGTGGTGGCGGGTTTGCCATCCTGTGGATAGTGGACGGCGCAGGGCACGCCGAGAGGCTGCAGTGTTTCTTGCAGCATGAGGGCATGCAGGACGCTGTGGCTTGGATCGGTCTGTGGCTGGCCTTTGACGGGGGGCTTGTCGTCCTTGGTGTAGATGATGAAGGCGGGTGGATCGTCGGCAGTGGCGTGGGCGATGGGTGACCAGAGGGGGATGTCTGCGAGGTGCTGCGCGCGGTTTGCGAGGAAGAGCGGGAAGGTTTCTTTGCGCGACTTGGTGAGCGGGTAGCCGAAGGCGTGGGCGCCGTATTCGCTGTTGGGGATCCATTCGATGAGCTGCTGCGGATCAAAGGAAGCCTGCGGGGCTTTGGTGGCGGTGAAGAGGAGGCGGGTGGATTCGCGGGCGATGGGATCGGCGCTTTGAGGATCGGCCATGTCAGCGTGCATGGCGAGCCAGAGGGATGAGCAGCCACCGGCACTGACGCCGCTGGCGGCGATGCGTGTTTTATCGAGGTGCCACTCATCTGCTTTCGAGCGGAGGAACTGCAAGGCACGCGCGGCATCTTGCAGGGGCCATTGCAGCGGCGGCGTGACCTTGGCGGCGTTGGCATCCATGAGGAAGCGGTAGTTGATGGATGCAACGGAGATGCCGGCGGCGAGGAAAGCGCGCACGTCGAGATGCTGATGGATGTCTGTCTTGTCTTGCGCGGCCCAGCCGCCGCCGTGGATGTAAAATACGACGGGCGTGGGCTGCTCTGATTTCGCGAGCCAGACGTCCAGCGTCTGGCGGAAATGGGGACCGTATGGGACGTCGGTAAAGGTCGCGGGAGCGGCATCGAGCTTTGCGGTGGCGTACTTTTTCTGTACTTCCGCAGGCGGCATCCAGCCGGTGGGTCGCTGCTCATCGGGCGCATAGGCGCAGGTGATGAAGTAGAGGCCGTGGGCGGGGAGTTTTTGCGGAGGCACGTTGACCTGCACCTGCGTGAAGCCATCAGCGAACCAGCTTTCGAAGCCGTCGGTGGTATCGGTCTTTAACACGGCACCATTGAGGCGCACTTCGAGTTGTTTGGGCGCGGGATAGGGCAGGCGCAAGCGGAAGCCGATGCCGTGGGTGAATTTGGCGTCAGTCTTGGCTGCGAGGAGTTGCTCATTGGGCTGCTCCATGGCGACTTTGAGCTCGGGGCCGGCTTTGATGAAGCGCTCGACTTCGGTGGCGGAGTCGCCGAGGAGGGAGCGGAAGTCGTTGCTGGCGACAGCGTGCTTGGCTGCTGCGGTGGTGGCTACTACGAGGGTCTCGCGGCCTACTGTCTGCGGATAGAGAAAGCCGAGGGCGAAGTCGCTTTGCTGGTTCCACAATTCCACGCGGCTGGTGCGGCGTGCGGAGGCTGTGGCGCCATACGCGGTGACGTAGTGGCCGACGAAGTGGCGCATGCGGTTCACGGGATAGCCGGGTGTTTTTTCATCCAGCCACGCGCCATTGCCGATGCGCATGAGACCCTGCATGCGAGCGACGAGGCTCTGCTCCCAGGCAACTTCCTGCGTGAGCAGCATGGTGTGGTATTTGGCATAGCCGTAGTGCGCGGAGTAAAACATGGGCATGCCGTGCCAGAGCTTGCGCCCCAGGGGGGCGAGCTCGGGGCCCCAGAAGGTGCGCTGGGCATCTGCCTCGAAACGATCGGAGGGAAAACCGGCGGCGCGTCCGGCATCGATCATGGCCTCCGTGACGCGCCAGTCCCAGGGGCGCAGGGCGTAGTTTGAATACGCGCCGCCGGTGACCTCCGTCATGATCTGGCCGTGATACATGCGGCGTGTGCCGAGCTGAGTGGGGGCGTATTCTTGAAGGCCTGTGCCATGCAGGTCGGCGTGAACTTCGGGCTGGTATTCGTCGATGACGGAGAGCACGGCGGTGAGTTCGGGAGCATCCTCCGGTTTGGTGAGGGTGAGCGTCTTTACATCCCAGAGTTTGCCGATGCGGCCGCTGCCGGTGTAGGGATCGACGCCGTGCTCGTTGCGGAAGCGGTCGGTGTAAAACATGGCCAGCGGATTCACGCAGGGCATCACGAGGATGATCTGCTTGCGCCGCGTTTCCACGGCCAGGGGATCATCGCTGAGGCACCATTCTGCAAAGGCAAGTGCGCCCGTGGTCCCGGTGCGCTCGGGGCCGCTGTGCAGGGTGGTGATGAGGCAGATTTGCTTGTCAGCGGCGGGGACCGTGGAGTCGGTGATTTTCAGCAGATACACGGGCATGGTTTGTCCGCTGATGCCGCGTGATTCGAGCGACATGGTCTTGGGGAATTTTTGCCGCCAGTGCGTCAGTGTTCCCACGTATTCCTCCCAGGTGAGGCGGTGCATGGGTGCGTAGGTCTCCTGTGTCAGCTTCGCGTTGCCGTCAGCAGAAGCTGAAAGCTCCTGCCCAGCCGCAGGAAGCAGAAGGGCAAGCCCGCCGAGAATGCAGAAAAAAAGCCTCATGAGCAGAGTATGAATTCGCAGCCCTCCACCACCAGCGCAAGCATCTGGTCCTTTGTGCAGACCAGGGCGGCTTTTCAAGGCTTGAAATCCTTCGGCACGAGCTTCATCAGTTCATGGAGATCAGCGCCCACTGAGCCGCTGCCCTCGGGAAAGGATTTGCCGTTGATGAGGCAGTTTTCCCAGGTGGCGGTGCCAGCGACTTTGACGTCCATGTTTTCAAAGGTGCAGTGCTTTGCCTCCAGCACGGCACGCAGGGCGACGCTGCCGACGCGGGGCTCAGCAAGGCGGCGGATAAAGACGTTCTTCATCTGCATCCGGCAGTCGCCGGTTGTGCGGCCTGTGATGGAGAGCGGATTCTGCGCCATCGAGATCACGAGTGCATTCGTGAGAGTGTAGCGGCCTTCGTCGAGGAAGAAGAGATCGAAGCCGATGTTTTTTGCCAGGAAGACATTGGTGTAGCGGGTCTGCGCGGTGCCGGTGTCGGTGATGCCGGTGCTGTTGCCGATGCTGACAAAGCCATCGACGCGATACTGTGCGGACTCGTGCGCGCTGATGCCATCGTCTCCGCACTCGATGGCGGCGATGTTTTCAAAGACCACGTCGCGGCAGTCGCCGTGGATGTTGAAGCCGTCGTTGTAAGGATGGGTGGCGGTGAGGTTCTTGATGATGAGGTGGGCATTGTCGCCGCTGAACTGCACGCCTGCGCTGCGCACGGGGGCAAAGATGTGGGCGTCGGCGAGTTTCTGGTCTGCTGGTAGTTTGAGGTAGAAGCTGCCATAGATCTGCCTCGATGGCGGTTTCTCGCGTGAGGGGTCTTTGACGAAGGTCCATTCACCGGGCTGGAGTTCCTCCGGTTTTTTGAGCGATGCGCTGCGGCCTTTGGAGGTGCGGCCCATGTGCTGCATCTGGCCATTCCATAGGAAGAACCAGCGGCCGATGATGGCGTCGTCATTGGGTGCGATGAGATGGTCATTGGCGAAGAGTCCGGGCGACACTTCAGTCCACTGCGCGGGATCGAGAGGATCGCTGCCTTCCAAGGTCGCGCCGTGGCCATCGAGCGTGATGGGTTTGCCGGACTCGCCTTTCTTGCCGTGGAAGCCGGCATAATCGCGATACACCTTGGATTCGAGATGGATGATGTCTCCCGGCAGCGCGGCTTTGATGGCATGAGCGATGGTGGGGAAGTCTTGGTCTTTGCCGACATGAATGTCACGCGCAGCGGCAGATGCGGTGATCAGGAGCAGGAAGAGGAGACTGGTTTTCATGCAGGAGGTGTCAGGGCGGCGGCGGCAGAGTAGGCGGCTTTGAGGGTGGGATCTGTCTGCGTGTGGCTGCCGCGAAAGACGAGCAGCAGGCCGAGGCGGGAGTGGTCCGTGGTGTTGGGCGCGGAGTGGTGGATCGTTTCGCACTGATGGATGGTGGCATCTCCGGGAGCGAGCAGGCCGCAGAATTGTTCGCTCAACGGCACATGGGAAGGCTCTGCCATGCCGATGCTGTTGCCGCGCACGCCGCTGGGCTTGGTGGGCTGCATGCCGTCCTTGTGCGAGCCTTTGACGAAGAAGACGGGGCCGTTTGCCTCGGTGACGGCATCGATGGCGATCCAGACGGTGAGCATGTCCGGCGGAGTCTGGCAGAAGTAGGCGTTGTCCTGGTGATAGGGCACTCCGGAGCCGATGCGGGCGGGCTTGCTGAAGGTCTCGACTCCGACGAGCACGGGCTCGCCATGGACCAGTGGAGCGACGAGTGAGCGGATGTCCGCGCGTTCGCCGAGCTGGCGGAACCACTCGTTGTATTTTTCGAGACGCCAGAGATTGCGCACGGTCTTCTCATCTTTTTCGAAGGTGCGGGCATCGACGGGCTGCGCGGCGAGGTCATCGCGGATGTAGCGCTCCAGTTCGGCGCGCACGGCGGCGACTTCGTCAGAGGTGAGGAGATGGCGGACGAGCACGACGCCGTCGCGCTCATAGTCTTCGAGGATCTGGGTGGGGTCTGTGTTCATGCGGTGAGTTCGGCAAAGAGTGCAGGGTCATCAAGGTCGAGCGCGGCATAGGCCTGGTCGAGATGCGCAGGTGTGCGGCCGCCGACGAGCACGGAGGCGATGCCCGGCTGATGCAGCGCCCAGGCAAGAGCGAGATGCGCCTGCGAGTGGCCGGTGCGTGCGGAGGTGGCTTCGAGGGTGGCGAGACGGTGATACGAACCGTTGTGAAAATAGACATCCTGATGCCCGGGGACGAGATCGAAACGCGATCCGCTTTGCACGCCGTGCTGATGCTTGCCCGTGAGGAATCCGGCACCCAGCGGGCTGTAGGTGACGAGGGCGATGCCGTGCTCAGCGCAGTGTGCACGCAAGGCATCGCTCACGTCGCTGACAGCGAGGTTGTGATTGTTCTGCACGACGCTGAAGCGTGGGCCTGCGGAGCGCAGTTGATCCAGAGTGACATTGCTGAGACCGAGCGCCTTCACTTTGCCGGAGCGCAGGAGTTCATCGAGCGCGGGGCCAGCGGCGGGCACGCTGTCATGCCACTGATGGAGGTACAGCAGATCGATTTGATCCATATCGAGCCGCTGCATGCTGGCAGCGATGTCGATGCGGTCATAAGGCGGGAGAATCTTGGTGGCGATGGTGATGCCACTCGGGCGGCGCGAGGCCAGCCAGCGGCCGAGGATGCTTTCCGAGGCGCCGTGACCGTAGGCTGCTGCTGTGTCGAACAGACGAACGCCACGCGCGAGAGCGTGATCAAGCAGCACGCAGGAGGCGGCCTCGTCGATCTCGCGCCCCAGCGTCACGCAGCCGAGCCCGATCTGGCTGACCGGCAATGCAGCGTGCGTGATGGAGGTCAGTTTCATGGAAGCTGGATGCCTGCGGTGGCAAAGATGCCTGCGCCGATGAAGCGGGCGCGTGAGCCGAGCAGGCGCTGGATGCGGAGGACTTCGTTCCATTTCGCCATGCGCTCGCTGCGGCTGAAGGAGCCGACTTTGAGCTGCCCGGCATTGGTGGCCACGGCCAAGTGCGCGATGAAGGCGTCCTCGGTTTCTCCCGAACGTGCGGAGACGACGGGCAGCCAGCCCGCAGCCTGCGTGCGGTGAATGGCGGCGATGGTTTCGGTGACGGTGCCGATTTGATTGAGCTTGATGAGCACGGCGTTGGCGGTGTTGGCGGCGATGCCGCGCTCGATGCGCTCAATGTTGGTGGTGAAATGATCGTCGCCGATGAGCTGGCAGCGCTGGCCGATGGCCGCGCGCACGATCTTCCAGCCTGCCCAGTCATCTTCGGCCATGGGATCTTCGATGGAGACGATGGGATATTTATCGACCCACTCGATCATGAGGGCGGCGAACTGCTCGGAGGTGAAGCGGCGCTGATCGAGACCGAGCGTGTAGTGCCCGTCCTGAAACAAATCCGTGGCGGCGATGTCGAGCGAGATGCCGACCTCATGCCCGGGGGTGTAACCTGCGCGTTCGATGGAGGCCATGAGGGCATCGAAGACGTCTTCATTGCGGTCAAACATGGGCCAGTAGCCGCCTTCATCCGCGACGCCGGCGAGCAGGCCGCGCTCGCGCATGACATCGGCGGCGGCGTGGAAGACGTTGGAGGTGACTTCGAGGGTCTCCTCATACGACTGCGCAGTGAGCGCCATGATCATGAAGTCCTGGATATCGATGCGGCCCTGCGCGTGCTTGCCACCACCGAAGATCTGGATCTCGGGGAGCGGCAGGAGAGTCCCCTGCCCGGCTCCGAGGGATTCAAACAATGGGATGCGTTTCGCATTTGCCGCGGCCTGCGCCACGGCCATGCTGGTGCCGAGAATGGCATTGGCGCCGAGGCGTGATTTCCCGGGTGTGCCGTCGAGCGCGATCAAGGCGGCATCCAGTCCGGCTTGATCAAAGACATTGCACCCGAGGGTGGTGCTGGCGATTTCTCCTTTCACATGAGAGACGGCCTTGAAGACGGATTTGCCACGAAAGCGGCTTTTGTCGCCATCGCGTAGTTCCAGCGCTTCATGGTGGCCGGTGGAGGCGCCTGAGGGCACCAGACCATGGCCCGTCGTGCCATCTTCCAATGTGGCAATGACCTCCACGGTGGGATTGCCGCGGCTGTCGAAGATTTGCAGGGCGTCGAGAGAGGAGATTTTCATGCGTGCGCAGCCCAGGCTTCCGTGAGAGCGGCAAGCGAGGGAGGTTGGGATAAATGGGAGAGAACGAAACGCGTGACGAGGTCGCGTTGTTCTGCGGAAAGATACTCGGCGGGTGATTTTCCATGCACGCGGGCGAGGAGCAGGCAGAGGAGGAGCTTCACGGTGCGCTGCTCAAGATCGTGACCGCAGGCGGAGGTGTAGGCGGACCAAAAGACGGGAATGAGTTGAAGGGCCTGCGGGTTTAGGAGGGCCTTCAGGTGCAGATGCGTGAGCATGAAGGCGGCATCAAAGGCGGGATCGCCAAACCATGCGCATTCGGCATCTAGCACGATGAGACGTTGCGGGCCGACGAGGAGGTTTTTGGGGCTGTAGTCTCCATGCACGAGGGCGAGCTTGGTTTCTGCCAGTCGTGCAGCCTCTGCGCGGAGCACGGCAGCGGCTTCAGGCACGCGCTCGGCAGTGGTCAGCAGATAGGGATCGATGCGCAGGGCTTGGAAATTCGGCAGGGTGTCAAAGCGTTCGCGTGCGACGGGATCATTCCATGATGCGTCATGCAGACGACCGAGGACATCGCCTGCGAGCCTTACGGTCTCGGTTTCAAAGTGGCCTGCCAGCAACTGCGACTTCCAGTTTTGCAGTTCATCGCCGAGGTACTCCATGGCGAACCAGCCAGCGCCACCGCCGAGGATGCGCGGCACGGCGGCGGGCATGAGGGGCGAGACGTATTCAAAGAAGGACTGCTCCACGCGATTGCGCGAGACATCGACAAACCAGTCGTCTTTGACGCGCAGTTTTTCCAGGGCTGCCTTGACCACGAGGCGTTGCGTTGGGGATTCCACCAGCACGATGTCGCTGGAGACACCGCCGGTGAGAGGGGTGACGCGGAGGTCGGTGCCGTTGATCAAGCCAGCGGATTGAAGGCGTGGCAGGAGGTCCTCGGAGGTCATGCTGGAAAGGCGATCAGTCATACGAATTGGGAAGCTGGTTGTTCCGTCCAGCCCCGTGGATTCGGCACCTCGACAAAAACCACTCTTTGAATACAATCCAGCCATGCCAGTCACCGTTGAACAGATCAAACAGGAGATCCGCAGCCTTGCGCCTGCGGACGTGGATCGCCTGCTGCGTGACCTTCAACAAGAATACATCATGCCTTCGGTGGATGAGGCCTCGGTTGAGGCTGAGTGGGACGCGGAGATTGACCGTCGTGTGCAAGAGATTGAGGAGGGGAAAGTGGAGCTTATCTCTGGTGCTGAGTTTCGCCGTGGAACGGATGCACTCTTTGCAGAGCTTGGCATCAAGAGATCGGCATAAGCGACTTTTGCGAAACTAACTCGTTCTGGAAGGTGCGGAGTTTCCCAGAGCGAGCTAAAGCTCGGCAGTACTTTGCTTCACGGCTTTTTGCCCAGCAGCTGCTGCATGGCTGAAGTGAGCACTTGCTCCACTTCGGGGGCGACGTTTGAAGATGTGGGGCCGGTTTCGTAGCCGCCTTCGGGGTAGGCGGCGGCGGTGCCGATGTAGCCGGGGCCGTAGTTGCCGTAGGCGGCCATCATGACGTGGAGATCGGGGCGCATGGCCTTGGCGGCGAGCTGGTATTCGACGAAGAGTTCGCCGGGGAGGTGCAGCATGCGTGAGTCACCCACCTGGAGGCAGGTGATGTCGATCTCGTGTCCGGCTTTGCTGCGGCGGACGAATGCGAGCTGGTCAGCACAAGAGATGTAGCCTTTGGGTGGTGTGGCTTTGAGCTTGGTGATCAGATCCTCTTCGTTGAGCCGGGGGGAGAGAGGCAGTTTCACGGGGACATTGCCCCAGCCGATATCGGCGGCTGCGAGCGGCAGCTTTTTGGTTTTGTCATAGGCTTCGCGCATGCCGGCGGCGAGACGGGTGGCGAGGATGACGCGGTTGCTTTGCGTGCCGTCGTTGTATTTGCCTGCAGCGACGTTGCCACCGGCGCCGTTAAAATGGACATGCAGTGCGGCGTTCACATCCTGCCCGCGAATGAAGCGTGCGATGCCGGGAAAATCCGGGCTTGGTATGCCGAGGCGGTAGTAGCTCTGCGGATGGCAGGCGTAGGCGCTGAGCACGGCGATGGGCTTGTCGCCGTTCCAAAAGCTGAGCAGGGAGACGACGGGATCGATGAGGCCTTCGGGCAGGGAGATGAGGCCTTCGATTTTGCAAGCGCTGCCGCGCATGCGTCCGACCTTTCCTTCTGGGGTGCGCTCCACGCGGCGGTTTGAGGCGACTTCTTTGACCACGGCTTCGCCGTAGCCGTAGTGGGTGGCGGGCTGGGCATTGGGCAATGCGGTGCGAATGGCATCTGCTGCGCGCTGGATGACCTGGCGATGGAAGGTGCCTTCAAAGCGGGTGTAGCCTTTCACGCCGAGTTCCTGGATGAGTTTTTCTGCTGTGAAGTCGCAGCCGGGGGCATCATGCTGGTGCAGGGTGTGCACGGCCACGCGGCCCGGCACGGTGCCTGCTGCCTCTGCGAGTGCGGAGCGAAAGGCATCGTGGCCTTCATTGGCGATGCCGATCCAATCCACCGCGCAGAGCACGATGGGCTGTCCGCCGCCGAGGATGACGATGCCACGGCAGCGCAGGGTGAGATCATCCACGCGTTTCACCGGATAGTAGGCCATCGCGGCACCGAGCGGCGGTGTGGCATCCACATCGAAGGTGGCGATGCGCACGGGCTCGGCGGCATGTGCGGCATTCCACAAGCAGATGGGCGAAAGGAGAAACGCGAGAACGAGAAGGGCTTTCATGATGACGAGATGAAACAAACGCGCCTTGTCAGTACGTCTTGCCCGTGGGGATGGCGGTCTGGCCGGAGATTTCGCTGAGCGCGCTGTCGAAGTCGGCGGCGCAGGCGCTGAGATGCGCGTGCAGTGCGCCGAATTCGCTGCCGAGCACGACGAACTGCGCGCCGAGTTCGATGATGGTTTTCGCATCTGCGGCGGAGCCCACGGGACGGCCCCAGGTTTTGCCGTGTTTGCGGCAGGCGGCGGCGATCTGTTTTTGAACATCGAGCATCACGGGATCATTCACGGCGGGCGTGCAGCCGAGGCGCAAAGACATGTCTCCGGGGCCGAGAAAGAGGATGTCCACGCCGGGGACGGCGGCGATTTCTTCGGCATTGGCGAGAGCGGCAGGGGTTTCGATTTGCACGGTGAGGAAGGTCTCGCGATTGGCCTGCTCGATGTAGTCGTCGGGCTTGCCGATCCAGTAGTCGGCATCACGGCCGCCGCCGCAGAAGCCGCGATCGCCGAGGGGTGGGAATTTGATGGCGTTGACCAAGGCGCGGGCTTCATCCGCACTGCCGACGTGGGGGATCATCAACCCGGCAGCACCGTCTTCGAGGAGACGGTAGAGGCTGTTTTTCTCCTTGGTGATCGGACGCCACATGCAGTCGATGTCCGCGGCGTGATGGCGGCCCAGCATGGTTTCGGCTTCACGCGGGTCCCATACTCGGTGCTCGGCATCGAGCCAGATGCCGTCGTATTTGAAATGCGCGGCGATGGCGGGGAAGAAGGCGATGGGCGAGCCGGTGCAGCAGATGCGGGCGACCTGGCCTGCACGGATTTTGGCGAGGACTTTGGAGCGTCTCATAAATGGGGTCAGGGTTGATGTTGGGCGAGCCAGGTGGAGAGGATTTCGAGCAGCGGCGTGGTGTCAGCGGTGCGGCGTGTGATCATGGAAAGGTCCTGGGCTTTGATCAGGCGCAGCGCGAGCGCCTCGTGGCGGCTCTCTTCTGGGCTGAGTGCGGGTTTTGCCGCTGAGGGCAAGGCCACCACCACATCCCACTCCTGTACGCCAAAGCTGAGGGACCAGTTCATGATCCATGAATAATCGTGATGAAACTGCTGATGATCCTGCAAGGGGAGTTCAGCGGGCACGGCGATGATCACCAGATCCTGCGCCATGCTGCGCACCTTGCGCGCAGAGGCCTCAAGCTGCGCGAGCGTCTGGCCAGCAATGGGCCAGGACGTGACCTTGACCTCGACCCCCGAATACAACTCCTGCAGTGCAGGTTTGATGAGTTCATCATACGGCGGCATGGCGAGCACCTGGATGGGCTGGCCGGCTTTGAGCTTTGTGAAGGTGTGCGAAAGTGCCGACGGGGGTGGGCCGACTTCGCGGAGTGAAACGGTGCGGCCGGTGATGGCGTGGGCGATAGTTTCGGCGAAGAGTTTGTGACCGGCCATGTTGGGATGAATGGTATCGCTGAGGAGGAGATTCCATTCGGAGGCATCGGCGGCGTGCACGGCTTCGAATGCGGCGAAGCAGTCGGCCACGACGAGCGTCTCCTCTTTGGCCACGTCTCGAATGGCCTGGGTGAATTCGGTGAGACGGGCTGGGGGGCGCTGCGGAGTTTCGATGACGGAATTCTGCGTGCACAGCACTACCTCGGCTCCGCTTTTCTGGCAGCGAGTGATCATCTCGCGAAGGTTCTTTTTGAAGGTGTCCACAGGCGTCTTCACCAGATCATTCATGCCGAACATGATCGTCACGAGATGTGGCTTGTGAGAGAGCACGTCTCGCTCAAGGCGCTTGAGGCCGCCTGTGGTGGTGTCGCCACTGATGCCGGCATTGTGCACGCTGAGCTGAGTTTGGGGGTAGAGCTGCTGGAGAGCGAGCTGGAGCATTTCGGCATACGCGCGGCGGCCGCCGCTGTGATAATAGACGCCGGTGATGCTGTCGCCGATGCAGACGATGCGGACGGGTTCCTTGCCTGCGGCGAGCAAGGCTGCGGTTTTGAGCGGCGCTGCGGGAAGCAGGTTCGCGAAACAGAAGCAGAGGAGAATGAGTTTGCGCATGGGAGGATCAGGGTTGCTTCAGCCAGTCGAGGGTGATGCGGCGGATGCGCAGACGGTTGAGCGCCCCCACTTTGCTGTCGCCAGCGCAGTAGCCGATGAGCATGGCATCGCCGACGAAATGAATGGCGGTGTAGTGGTAGAGGCCGTCGGGGTCGTTCTCGATGAGCTTGCGCTTGGGCCAGGTCTTGCCGCCGTCGGTGGAGATGGCCGCGACGAAGGGATTGCGCTTCTTGGGCGGGAACGGGAACATGCCGGAGTGGTCGTTGTAGATGGCAAGCAGGTCGTTGCTGCCGGGCAGGCGTTTGATGCTGGCGGGGCCGTTGGGAGATTTCATTTCCGTGGGCTCCGGTGGTGAGAATGTTTTGCCCGCGTCGGTGGAGAAGAAGCCGTACTGCGCGCCCTGATCGGTGCGGCACCAGGAGAAGAGGCCGCCGTCTGCCAGTTCCACCACGCCGGGCTCCTGCAGGCCGCTGCCGCTGCGCACGGGCATGGCCCACCAGCTGGAAGATTCCGTCCAGGTGGCGCCTTCGTCATCGGAATAGATCCAGGTGGCAATGGCGCGTGCGTCCCAGGATTTGCTGGTGTTGGGATCGGTGCCGCGTGAGCGGTGGAAGGCCAGCGGGATGATGATGCGGCCCTTGCTGGTCTGGATGACGCGGTCGTTGTTCATCACGAAGTAACCGGGGGCCTGCTGCACGAGCTTGGGCTCGGTCCAAGTCTCGCCTTCATCTGTGGAGATGCGCATGTGCGGGCGGCAGTCGATCCAGCTGTTTTTGATGCAGTAAAACATGGCGAGCTTGCCGCTGGCGAGGCGCAGGAGGGAGACGCTCATCACATTGTCGCCGCCGGTGTTTTCCACCACGGTGACGGGCGGGCTCCAGGTGCGGCCCTGATCATCTGAATGAATGCGGACGATGCGGGCGGGGCTCTCATCCCCCGCGCCGCCGTAAAAATGTGAGTAGCAGAAAATGATGCGACCGGAGGCGAGGGTAGCGAAGGAGCCTTCGGAGTTGCGCGGGTTCTCCTTGGTGGGATCAAGATTGAAAGTGATGATGCTTTCGGCGTGCGCCATGCAGGCGATGGCGAGACAGAGGGTGATGAGTTTCATGATGGCTGATTGGAGTTACCACTCGCCCTGGCGGGAGAACTGGCTTTTCACATTGGCGCTGAACTGGGTGATGCTGGCTTCGAGATTGGCGACGAGTTCGTCCGTGCTCAGGCCTGCTGCATTGCGCGCGGCGGGGATGACGGTGGCGCATTCATTGGCATCCATGAAGCGTGCGGCTTCGAGCAGCTTGGGCTGGTCTTCCTCGGGGATGACCATGAAGCCGTGTTTGTCGGCGTGGATGAGGTCATCCGGCTTGACGGTGCGACCAAAGACTTCCACCTCGCACCCCCAGCGCACGGGGTGTACATGCGCATGGCCGACGCAGAGGCGACGGGCGAGCGCCTTAAAGCCCGCATTGGTCATTTCATCGAGATCACGAATGGCACCGTCGGTGATGGTTCCCACGCAGCCAAGCGCACGGAACATGTTGGCGCTTACCTCCCCCCAGGCGGAGCCGAGCACGCGGGGTTTGTCGAGATCTTGGACGACGATGATTTTCGGCCCGGGCACGCTGGCGATGTAGCGGCGGAACTCAGCACCGGCATTTGGATTTGTCTGGCGGTGTGCGGCGTTGGAGGGCTCGATGACGAGGGTGACGGCGTAGCCGACCATGGGGCCCATCTGCGGCATAAAGTCGCGGGTTTCCTCGATGTTAAAGGCATCGGCACCAGCATTGTGCCGGGTGATCTGCTCCCAGCCGTTGTAGATCGTGGGAGTGTTCCAGCGTTTGAGCTGGAGCAGGTCGCTGTGCGAAAGGTGGCGCGCGCTGTGAGACATGGTGGAGAAACAGGCTGCTGAAACGATTTGTCACAACGCCTTGATTCTGGTCTGTTGTCCAAACCAGATGCAACCAGACACCACCTCCAGCCCCAGACTGCCACAACGCATCTCCCTGGTCACCTTGACCGCGCAGAGTCTGCGCGAGTCAATGCAGGCCGGTCACTGGCATGGCCATCTCCCAGGGGAGCGTGAGCTGTGCGCACGCCTGCAGGTGAGCCGCCACACCCTGCGCGCCGCACTGCATGAACTGGAGCGCGATGGCGTTCTGGAGGTCTCAGACAGACAGCGGCGGCGCATCAAGACCGACGTAAAAGCAGAGACAGCAGTGCATGACCGGGTGATCGCGCTCATCTCCCCCCGTCCGCTGCTGGAAATGTCCCCCTCGACGGTCGTGATGGTGGATGATCTGCGAGATCAGCTTTCCCGTGTCGGCTTCAGCTTTGAGATCCATGTGAGCACCGCGTGCTTTTCCTCCACGCCAGCGCGTGCGCTGGAGGCTCTGACCACCCGCTCTCCTGCGGCGGCATGGCTGCTGTTTGGTTCGCTGGAGCCCGTTCAGAGCTGGTTCATGCGCCGCCAGCTTCCCTGCCTTGTGGTGGGCTCCTGCGCACCAGGCATGAACCTGCCTTCCATTGATGCCGACTACCGGGCGCTCTGCCGCCATGCAGGCGGCATGCTCAGTGGCAAAGGCCACCGTCACATCGCCTTCATACGCCCAGCCGGTGATTACGGCGGCGACCTGCAGAGCGAACAAGGCCTGCGTGAGGCGCTCAGCGGCACCACCGCGCCCACCTTGCAGGTGATCCAGCATGATGGCACCGCAGCCCATCTCTGCACACTGCTGGAAAAGGCGCTGCGCTCACCCCGGCCACCCACGGCCTACGTGGTCGCCCGCGCCATCCATGTGCTCACGGTGATGATGTTTCTCACGCAGCGTGGCAAACGCATCCCGCAGGACATCGCAGTGATCTCCCGGGATGACGAAACCTTTCTCCAGCACACGGTGCCTGCCATCACCCGCTATGCCGCAAACACCGGCCAGTTCGCCCGCAGCGTGTGCAAAGCCGCGCGTCAGCTCGCCGAGGCCGGCACTCTGCCACCCAAGGCGATTCGCCTGATGCCCAAAATGATCCGTGGTGAAACGCTGTAAAAAGCACTCATGAGCTGAAGCTCATTCCAGATGCGCTTCCCCCTCCCAGACCGAGCTAAAGCTCGGCAGTACTTTTCCAGACCGAGCTAAAGCTCGGCAATACATTTCCAGGACGAGCTGAAGCTCGTGAGTACTTTAGGGGCGTCACCAAGCCGTCCAGCCACCATCCACCGCCAGATTCTGGCCGGTGATGAATGAGGACGCATCGCTGAGCAGGAAGGTCACCGCCCCGGCGATCTCATTCGCCTGCCCCACGCGGCCAAGCGGCACTTTTTGCGCGAGGCTTTCGACAAACTCGGGCTGCTGAAATTGAATCGTCGGGTTTGGAAACGGACCGGGCGAGAGGCTGTTGCAGCGCACGCCCTGCCTGCCCCAGTGCACGGCCAGGTAGCGCGCCATCTGCTGGATGCCCGCCTTGCCCACGCCATACTCGATGGGATTCGGGTTCATCGGCGCTGCATAGACGGCAGGGTCAGGCGAGACGCTGCCATACATGCTGGAGAACAGCACCATGCTGCCCCTTCCCCGCTCCGCCATGCGCTGGCCTGCGGCACGCGCGAGAGCGAAGGTGGCGGTGAGATTGCCGTGGTTCGCCATGTCAAAATCTTCGGCGGTGAGATCGTCAAAACGCTTGGCCGTTGAGGCATACGTCATCACCACCAGCCCATGCGGCACGCCATGCGCGGCGATCTGCTCTTTGACGAATTCCTCCACGGCGGCAATGTCGGCGGCGTTGAGTGAGGCCGCGCTTACCTGCGCCTCCAAGCCTGCGTTCCTGATCATCTCCGCAGCGCGCTCCGCCAAGTCCACGCATAGCACGCGGGCCTGCATCTCCGCCAGTTGCGCCACGACAGCAGCGCCGAGATAACCGGCGCCGCCAAAGACCCAGATGCTGCGTTCCTTGAGATCAAACGGATGAGGAGAGGACATGGGTGGCAACAAGGACTGCTCAAGCCACCGGGCTCAAGGCCGCGCTGCTGGTCTGTTGTCCATGCCAGACCAGCACGCCGCCCTTCTGCACAGGTGGAAAAAATCCTCAGCACTGTTGCTGAGGCTTATTTAGCCACTTCCTTTTTCTTCACCGGATAGGAACCGGGAGACTTGGTAAACTTCTGCATGCAGTCCACGCAGCAGAAGGATACGAAGCCTTCATCCGTCTTTACGCGATAGATCGGACGCGAGGCTTTGTGATCCACCGGGCATTCATCATTGATGGGCCAGGCGGCGAACACGGTGGCGGTCATGGCCAGACTGAGCAGAAGAGGAGCGAGAAGCGTTTTCATGGATGGAGTCGAGTTGGAGTTGGCGCGCGTTACCCCAACAACGCACCAGCCCACTCTCCTCATAGGCCATCGCAAATCTCGCCCATGGATGCGCAAGGCAGGCACAGTGCAGGGTTATTTCTCCTCGATGTCCCAGTAGGAAAGCTTGGCGATCTGCTCGGGGGACAGGGTGTCGATCCAGCTTTTGTTGCCGTATCCTGAATTGTTCATGCGACGCCAGTCGATGGTTCCATCTGGGCTCAATCTCTCCACGGCGACGGAACCATCATTGCGACCAATGATGATTTTATTCCCTTTCCACACTCGGCCACGCTTGTTGCTCGATGGGTCCGAGACGTCCCATTTTGGCGGCCATGAGGCATTGAGTGCGTTTTCCACCACGACGGGCATATTTCCGTTAGAAGAATCCGTTTGAAATTTGAGCAGCATCCAGTGGCACTCACCTGGAGTGAGTGCTTGGGAAAAGCCAGGTGCAGTACCGATGTCGGCATTAGGCACAAACACACTATTAGGACACCCAAAGATGCGTTCATCCGCGGTGATGCGTTCTTCAAACAGCCTGTGAAAAATCTGATTCGCAGATTTTGCACTGGCCGCTGACAGTCCGGCATCTGGATAGGCAGAGCCGTTGTCCTTGGCGTACAGCTTTAAACTAAGCATGATATTCTTGCAGTTCATCACGCCCCGCACTTGCAGGGCTGGCCTCGAAATCATACGCGGGAGGTAAAACATCAATACGCTGGCCAGCAAACCCACGACCAGCACAATCCCCCATTGCAGGCATCCCCAGCGCTCCTGTGGTGGCTTATACATGGTCGTAATTCATCAAAACCGCTGCTCCAACGCAATCTCATTCCGCATTCGTCGTTCGACATTCCGCCAATCCCCCGTTCTTTCTCGCTTGAACCCGCCTTCTCGGCGCGTTTAGAAGTCTTCTCACCAACCACATGATTTTTCTCGCCGAACTGCCCGCACCCAGCCGCATGGGGGACATCCTCATGGCCTTCCTGAGCATTGTCTTCGAAGGCGCTCCCTACATTCTCATCGGCACGGTGTTTTCAGGGATTATCGATGCCTTTCTGCCGGCCAAGCTGCTGGACCGGGTGCTGCCGAAGAGCAAGGTGCTGGCGACGCTGATCGCGGGCTTTCTGGGGCTGGTGTTTCCGGTGTGCGAGTGCGCGGTGGTGCCGGTGATCCGGCGGCTGGTGCAAAAGGGGCTGCCTCTTTCCTGTGCGGTGACGTACATGCTTTCCGCCCCGATCATGAACCCCATCGTGGCGATCAGCACGCTGACGGCGTTCAAGGAATTTCAGGGCCTGACCTGGGCCACGGCAGGCAATGCGACGATGACGATCGCGCGTCTATCGCTCGGCTATCTCGTGGCGGTCATCGTCGGTCTTATCGTCATGCGCTTCAAACCGGGCCAGGTGCTGCGGGCCAGCATTGCCGCCAAGATCGAAAAAGCGGCAACGACTGAAGATGACCACGTGCACGCACCTGCCTCCAGCTTCAATGGCAAGCTGGTGCACGCCATGCGCAGTTCCATGCGCGACTTCCTCGACACGGCGATGTACTTCGCCATCGGCGTGGCCATCACCTCCGTGTTTAACACGCAAATCAATCAAGGACTGCTGAACACCGTGGCAGGCAACGACTGGCTCGCCGTCCCTTCCCTCATGGGCTTGGCTGTCGTGCTGTCCCTCTGCAGCACCTCGGACGCCTTCATTGCCGCCCCAATGACCGCCTTCTCCATGGCGGCCAAGCTGGCCTTCCTGGTCTTCGGCCCGATGATGGACATCAAGCTGCTGTTCATGTACTCCAGCGTCTTCAAGCGCAAGGTGGTCGTATCTCTCCTGATCGGTCTTTTCATCCTCGTCGGCCTGCTCTCCGGGCCGTGGATGAATCTGGTTCAACATCTTTACATCAAACCCTAAATTGCCATGAGTGGATCCCGCACCCTCGTTCATCTTCTCAGTGTCGCCATGCTCCTGCTGTGGGCCGGTGTGCTGCTGTATTTCTATATCAGCGGTCGTCTGATCAACTACCTCCCGCCAGATGGCATCTTCCGCCCGATGGTGCTGGTGTCCGGCATCGGCCTGGCTGTGCTGGGTCTTTTCAACCTGCTGACCATGGGGGCTGAGGACGCAGGCTGCGAAGGACATGATCACGGTCACTCCCACGATGACCATGACCACAAGGATTGCGGTCACGACCATGCTCACAAGCACGGCGACTGCGGCCATGACCACGGGCATGAGCACACACACGATCACGGCACCTGTGACCACGATCATGCGCACGACGCAGGCTGCGGCCACGACCACTCGCACGATCATGCGAAGACAGAGGGCTGCTGCGGGCATGATCATGCCCATGCCCATGCCCACAGCCACGAAGGCCATGCGCACGGCATCCTTGATGAGAGTTCCTGGCCGGGCCGCATTGCGGTGCTGCTCATTCTTGCCGCGCCTCTCTCATGGGCTGCGCTTGCCACGCCGGACCGCTACAGTTCGAATGCCATCGTGAACAAGGGGCTCTACGACCCCAACTACACGGACACCTCGCGTGCGGAGCAGTTCTCGCTGCAAAACAAGGTCAAGAACGCCGAGAAGCTCGTTGCCGCCACGACGGCAAAAATCACCACGGAGAAGGTGGCCGATCAGCCTCCCGCCATGGTCAGCCCGCAGACTCTTGGACCTGCTGGAGAACCCGCAAAGCCCGCCACCACCCCACCGCCCGGAGTCGCCACCGCCGCCGCTGCCGCCGCTGAAACCAACACCCCGCCCAAAAACATCCCGGCTCCCGCGCAGGCCTCCAAGAGCTACGGCACCTTCACTCTCGAAGACCTCAAGAAACAGGTGCCTCAGAGCAAGGAGGGAAACTTCATCCTCGAAGTGCCCGAACTCTACTACACCGGTGGCGATGTCGAAGTGCAGAAGGTGCTCACCGGACAGATGGTCGAGACCGTGGCGCAGATCCTGCCTGAGAAAGTGAACAACCCCGACGGCAACCGCCTGCGCATCTTCCGCATGCTCGTCCAGTGCTGCGCCGCCGATGCCCGCCCCTACTCCGTGCCTGTCGATTTTGGCAAGAAAGCCCCCGACTTCAAAGACATGACCTGGGTCAAAGTCGTCGGCAAAATGAGCTACAAAAAGGAAGGCACGCAAACCGTCCCCATCATCGAAGTCAGCAAAGTGGAAGAAACCACCGCGCCGGACAATGCGATGATTTACTGAGGCGGGGCTGCGTTTCAAGTCGTCAACGAATTCCGCGTGAGCGTCCTGGAGTGCTCCAGTCCTCTGGAGCTTTGCGCAGGCCATAGGACTCTCGAAAGCGCCGGAGGACCGGCGCACTCCAAGACGCTCACGCGTCTTAGTTGCCTATCCCTGCGAACGCCTCACGGCACGTCATACGTCTTCAAAGCGGCGACATCAAAGCGCGTGCAGCCGGCCTCATCGGCGATCTCGTTGAGGGCTTCGACTTCAGCGGTGCTGAAGAGGAGGCCGCCGGCATTGGTGGTGTGGGCGGCGTTTTGCGCTTCGGGCTGGCCCGGAAGCATGCAACCTTCGTTGCCGTGGCCGAGAATGTCGTCGATCACGGCCTTGATGTTCTCGCTGAAGTTGCGACCGTTGGAGAAGAGGCCTGTGCTGATGGCGTCTGGGTGGATGACCTGGAAGTAGAAGCTGCTGGTGCGCTTTTCGCCGGCTGGGAAGGGCTTCCCTTTGATGTCAGGATGCGCGCCGCCGCCGCGCAGGGTGGGCAGGCCGCCGCCGATCATGCCGCCCATGACTTCGATGAGGAGGGAGAGGCCGTAGCCTTTGTGCGCGCCGAAGGGCAGCAGCCAGGCGGCTTCATTGGCATCGGTGGTGGGTTTGCCAGCGGCATCCACGGCAGCGCCGGGGGGGAGGGGCTTGCCTTCGCGCTTGAGTTGCTGCACGCGGCCCATGGCCACGGTGGAGGTGGCCCAGTCGATCACGATGGGGAAGCCGCAGGCATCCTGCGTGGGCAGGCCCCAGGAGTGGGGATTGGTGCCTAGCACGGGGAACTTGCCGCCAAAGGGCACCACTTCGCCAAGCGTGGAGGTGCAGTTGGTGTAGGCGATGTAGCCTTTCTTGGCCGCATCCATGACGTAACCTCCGCCCCAGAGGTAGTGAAAGGCGTTGTCCACGCTGACCTGGCCGATGCCGTATTTGTCCGCCATTTCCATGCAGCGCTGCATGGCGCTGAAGGCCACGCTTTGGCCCAGCTTCAATTTGCCATCCCAGGCTTCGCTGGCGGCAAAGTTCTTTTTGATCACCTCGATCTCCGCGCCCGGTTTGCAGCCACCGGTGGCACTGCCGAAAAGGTGGTCCAGATGCAGCGCCTTGATGACGTTGTGCGTGCGGATGCCGTGGGCTGAGGCCATCTCGCAAAACCGTGCGGCGTCATCGGCTTCCGCCTGGGTGTAGCCACGGTGCTGGTAGGCGGCGCGGACAAGGGCGTTGTGGGCTTCAGAGGGGATGACGTGGTAGGTAGTGGGCATGGTTTGCGGATATTGGAGCATTCGCCCAGACACGCAAGAAGCAGAAACAAAGAAGGCTCCGCTCTTGCGAGCGGAGCCTCCGGAAGTCCCGGCTGGTGCCGAGGCCGTGGGCCTTTACTTTTTGGCGGGCTTGAAGACGTCGTGGCAGGCCTTGCAGTTGTTGGCCTTCTTAAATTCGCTGATGCCGCTGGCGTCCTTGGCCTTCACCTTTTGCAGCGCGGCGACCATGGTCTTGCACTTGGCCACCCAGGCGGCGTTGTCGCCCTTCGGGGGTTTGGCGGCGCAGATGGCCTGCACGCATTTGATCAGGGAGTCGAGCTCGGCGTCGGTGGCTTCGCCTTTGCCAACCTTCTTGGAGATGGCGTCCTCGGGTTTGAAATTCTTCTTCATCGCTTCCTTGATGACGTCGTCAGCTGCGGCGGTGCTGAGAGTGATGGCAAGGCAGAGGAGGGAGAGTGCTGTTTTCTTCATGTGGTGTCGAACGTGTGATATGATGTGATGTTATTTGAGGATGAGCCGCAGCGCGCACGGCGTTGGAAAAACGCAGTTCAAGCAGTTCTTTTACCAACCGCCGTGTGCATTATTTTCCAATTCACGTTTTTAATCCCCCCGCGCCGTTCGCGTCAATGCGGGAGTCTGCCGTTACTCATTCTTCTGAAAACTCGGCGCGTGATTGGGCTTTCGACAGCGTTTACCGCAGCTTCCAGCCATGAAACTTCACCTTCTCTCTCATCCTGCTCGGCGGCCTCGCGTCTGCCGCAGACACCGAGCTGCTGATCCATCTCGGTCTGAATGACAAAGCCTCCACCGTCTGGGACGGCTCCATCACGGTGACGCCCGGTGAGGTGCATGAAGTCAGGGGCTACCGTTTTGAGCAAAAGGACATGATCAAGGGCAAGGCTGCCTGGCAGGCCAGCAGCCGCACCCCTCAGGGCGCAGGCCCCAACAAAGCGCGCAGCAACAATCCGAAGAAGATCGGCGCGATGGCGAGACAACTCGGCCCCATTTTTGAAAACGGCGTGTTTGTGAAGCTGAAGGACATCACGCCCGAAAGCAGCGTGGAAATCACCACTGAGCAGGGCAAGGTGTCCTTCAAGCTGGCCGATGTGAAACCCGGCGAGCCGCTGGATCTGCTGGACGGACGCCTAGCGGTTCAAGAGACGGCCTTCAATCTGCGCCGCATGTCGCCGGAGCGCACGGACGATGACTTCCCTGCCCTCGCCATCGGCCCCAACGGCAACGGCTTCCTCGTGTATCAAAGCTTCACCCCGGGCATCGACCGCAATGAACGCGCGAAGCGCTGGGACAAGGAGCCGGAGGATTTCGCCTTCCTCGGCCAGCCCACAGGTGGTGATCAGCTCTGGCTGCACTTGCGCAAGGTCAACAAGTGGGAGGAGGAGCGCATCGCCGTCACGGAGCCCGGACGCGACATCTACAAATCCGCCGCCTCGTTGGATGGCAAAGGCGGCGCATGGATCGTATGGGGCGAGCGCGTGGACGGCAACTTCGAGATCCTGTCGCGCCACTTTGCAGAGGGAAAACTCGGCCCCGTGAAAAATCTGTCCTCCTCACCCGGCAACGATCTCTGCCCCGTGATTGCCCATTCCCCCAAGGGCACCGTGATGGTGGCGTGGATGGCCGCAAAGGATGGCAAATTTGAGATCCGCACCCGCACTCAGCTAGACGGTGCCTGGGCACCGACGCAGACCGTCTCCAACAGCGCCGGCAACTGCTGGAATCCCTCGATCTGTGCTGATCCTCGCGCCGATGGCAGCGGCCAGTTTGCACTGGCTTGGGACAGCTATGAGAAGGGCGACTACGACGTGTGGCTCTGCCTGCTGGAAGCTGGTGGCAAGGGTCCCTTCAAACCCATGTCCGTGGCCAATACCGCGCAGTATGAGGCGCGTGCCTCCGTGGCCTACGATCACCAGGGCAGCGTGTGGGTCGCTTATGAAAAAAGCGGCGCCACCTGGGGCAAGGACTGGGGCGCCTACGACAGCAACGACGGCATCGGCTTGTACCGCAATCGTGAAATCGGCATCGCCGTTTGGGATGGCAAGGAATGGAAAGAACCTCAGGGGAACATCGCCGATGCACTGCCCGGAGCCGTGGCCGCCCGAGGACGCGGCAAGGGGAAGGGTAAAGGACGCGGGGCGGATGTGACCGCCCCCGCTCCGGCCAAAAGCCCCGAAGTCCCCGAGGGCCTCGCCTTTGAGCAGCCCGCCGAGCGCCGTGGTGCGCCGGGCTCCCATGCCGAAGCCACCGGCCCGCAGACCTACAACAATCTGGGCCGCATCATCTGCGATGCCGAGGGGCGCATCTGGCTCATCGCCCGCACGCGCTTGAACAGCTTCCGGGGCCCGCTGGGCAGCACCTGGGGCAGCGTGGCGGCTTATCTCGATGGCGCCGAGTGGGTGGGCCCCATCACCATTCCTCACAGCGACAACTTGATGTACAATCTTCCTGCCCTCGCCGCCGGGCCAAAGAAGCTCTTCGTCGCGCACAGCAGTGATCACCGCATGGACCGCATGCACGAGTTCAATCGCGCCAAGGCCCCACGCGGCAAGGGCGGCAACGCCGCGCTCGATGCGAGCAAGGACCCCTTTGACAACGACGTCTATTTCAGCCGCCTGCACACCAGCACTCCGGCAAAGGCCGCTGAACTCAAGCCCATCGCGGAGGCACCCCAGGACAATCCCACCCCCAGCAAGCGCACGCAGGCCGAACGCGCCGAACTGACCGCCATCCGCGGTTACCGCTCCACCATCGACGGCACAGAGCGCCAGATCCTGCGTGGTGAATTCCACCGCCACACCGAGATCAGCGGAGACGGCGCAAACGACGGCCCGCTGGAAGACATGTGGCGCTACGCCATCGATGCCGCTTCCATGGACTGGATCGGCAATGGCGACCACGACAACGGCAACGGCCGCGAGTACACCTGGTGGCTCACGCAGAAGACCACGGACGCCTTTTTCCTGCCCAAGGCCTTCACCCCCATGTTCAGCTACGAGCGCAGCGTGGTTTATCCCGAAGGCCACCGCAACGTGGTCTTCGCCCAGCGCGGCGTGCGCACCCTGCCCCGCCTGCCCCTGAGTGATGCACGCGTGCATGAGCCCGCGCCGGACACCAACATGCTCTACAAGTACCTCAAAAAATTCAACGGCGTCTGCGCCAGCCACACCAGCGTGGGCAGCATGGGCACTGACTGGCGCAACTGGGGCGGCGAACTCGAGCCCATGGTCGAGATCTATCAGGGCGCCCGCCAGAACTACGAGTACCCCGGCTGCCCGCGCTGCCCCACTCAGGACGACGCCATCGGCGGCTGGGAGCCCGGCGGCTGGGTGTCTGACGCCTTCGCCAAAGGCTACAAGTTCAGCTTCCAAAGCAGCAGCGACCACGGCAGCACGCACATCAGCTATGCCATGATCTACGCCGAGGACTACAGCCGCGAAGGCATCCTCAAAGCCATGAAGCAGCGCCACACGTATGGAGCCACGGACAACATCATCGCCGACAGCCGCTGCACCGCCGCCGACGGCAAGGAGCGCATGATGGGAGACGAATTCACCGTCAAAGGCGCGCCCACCTTCACCCTCAAACTCATCGGCACCATGCCCTTTGAAAAAGTGACCCTCATCAAAGACAACGTGGAGATCCCCATGAACGCCCCCAAGGAAAAGGAAATCAACCTCTCCTGGACCGATCCCAAGCCCGAGAAAGGCAAGACCAGCTACTACTATTTCCGTGGCGAACAGACCAACGGTGAGCTTGTGTGGGTCTCTCCGATGTGGATCACTCTGGAATGACGCAAACCGAAAGCCGAATGACAAACGTGCGCAGCCTCTGGCCTGGACGGCTGCTGGCGATCGCGGACGGCGTGTTGTTTGGGTGGTTTCTGTTTTTGAGTCACGCCTTCATCATGAGGCTGCAGCAGGCGGCAGAGTTCGTGTCGCATGAATTGAGGGCTCCAAGGCTGACTCACTTTGCCTACGCAGTAATTCCTGATGAGACATGGTCTTTGGTCACTGGCTTGGTCTGTCTCAGCATGGGCTTTGGCCTGATCAGCTTGCACTCCATGGAATCCACCTCCAGCCGCCTTTTCCGCTGGGCGTTCATTGCGGTTTTGACGCTGGCGGTCGGCATGTCCCTGCCTATCTTTGACCGATACAAAGACTTGAGCGGTGGCCCAGACGATCAATGGTTGGACGAAGTGCTGTTTGTTGTTTTCTCCGCAGCCATTTTGGCACTTGGAATCGTCAAATCTCTCCGTCGTTTATCGAACCGCTCATGAGAAGACTCCTGTTTCTCACCATCGGGGGCTTCCTTTGGCTCAGTTCTCGCACTTCATTGCAGGCCCACGCCGCTGACCAAAGCGAGATGCGAGTGCTCCCCAAGCCGCACCAGCTCGAAATCCGGCTGACGTTCAACATCCTCACGCTCACACGGTTTACCGGCATCGACACGAATGGCGATGCAAAGATCAGCATGGCGGAACTCACCGCCGCGCAGCCGCGCATTGGCACCTACCTGAACCAGCACATCCAGGTGGAGATCAACCAGCAGAATGCCATGCTGGGCTCCGGCGTACGCTTTGAGCCGCTCTGGCCCGATGCCGCGCAGACACCCCCGATGTCCGAGCCCGAGTATGCGGCGCGCAATGTGGATGTGACCTTCGTGCAAACCATCGAGGGCAAGGTTCTGGAGGACTTCTGGCTGGGCTTCGAAATCTTCGAGCAAACCGGCCCCATGCAGACGATCCACGCCGTCTTCACTCAGGACGGGCGCAACGAAGATGTGTCCTTCAGCGTGCAGGAGCCGGAGTACCTTTACGACACCGGTTATGCGGAAGATCCCTTTGTGCAGGAAGCGGAGAAACAGCAGAAAGGCGGTCTCTCCACCCCGACTGAAGAAGAAAACCCCATGCGTCCCGCAGCGGTGCTCGCAACCGCATCTCCCTATGCGGCACCTGCAGCTTCTTCCGGAGGCAAGCCTGCAGCCACCCTCGCGTCTGGGCCCACAGGCAATCCAGCCGTCAAACTCGCCACCCCCATCGAATCCCAAGCCGCACCTGCAGCTGCAAGCAACGAGCGCTGGTGGATGATCCGCGCCGCCTTGATTTTGGTCATCCTCGTCATCGGCCGCAAACTCCAGCTCAGTGCCCGCAACCGGCTCGTCAGCACGCGCCGACGCCCACGGCCGAGATAGCCGCCAACGAAATCAAATCATCGCGCCCTTGTTCGAGACGGTCAACCGCTCGCATCCATGGCCGCGGCGTGCTGCATCTGGACTTCGCCACGGAGTTCCTCGATCTGCCCTTTGAGTGCGGCGATTTTTTCCAGGAGGTTTGATTCATCAATGGCAGCGCGCTTGATGCGCTCCTCCCAGTGAGACAAACCTTCCTGACTCACCACGCTCTGACCTTCCTGCCCCGACAGAATCGGCGGGCGGGTGCGGGCACGGAGTTCGAGGGTCCGCGTATTTTGACGCAGAAAACTCAGACGGCTCTCTTCACGCTGCAACTCGTCACGCAGGCGGCTGAGACGGCTGTTTGGCCTCATCTCGCTGTGCATTGAGCCACCCGTTCTCACCTCTGGGGAAGCCGTGTCATCAGATGAACTGACAGCTCTGGATGCAGAGGCACCCTCGCCAGCGGCCGGACGCGATGATGAGCCAGCAGCGTCAGTCTTGCCAGTTTGGAGGCGCTCCATGATCTGACGCAGAGCGCCCAGTGCCATGTGAATTTCATCGTTCGCGCTGCGTGCTTCAGGTGAATCCGCCTCGGCATGCTGCTGCCGGTTCAGGCATTGATCCATGCGCTCTTTCCAGTCCAGCAATGCTGAGATCTGCGTTTCCCAGCCGTTGAGCTGCTGGCGCAGATCCTTGATCTGCGTGCCCAGCGCGGCGCTTTCCTCATCATGCAGCTGGCGGGCGTCCTTCGACAAAGAACGGAATTCATCGTACATCACCCGCTCCTGCTGGGCGGAGGTGGTCAGTGTCGCGATTTCCTGACGGAGATCTTTTTCCTGCGCAGTCATCTGTTCCAGACGCTGGCGGGTCTCGGTCTCCTGCTGGCTGACGGTGTCACAGCTTGCGGTGGCGGTGGCCAGCTGCTGGGTGATGTCGGCAAGAGCAGCGTCGAGCTGGGTGCGGCGCTGGGAAGCCTCGTCCACCTGGCGTCCCAAAATTCCCAGATGCTGCTCTGCGGCTGCCACGTTGGCCTGCCGGGATGTCAGCGCCTCCACAGTGGCCTTCAGTTCATGCGCCAGCTGCAGTTCCTGCGTCGCGGCATCGAGTGCGCTGCGGGTTTCCAGCAGCTTTTGGTCCTGGCCGACCAGAGTGGCCACAGTGGTCGTCAGGTTCTGTTCGGTCGCTTGAACAGCTGCCTGAAGTTCTGACAGCTTGCTCGTTGCCGCAATGATGCCGGCCTGCTGTTCAGCCAGTTCCCTGCGGGCTGCCATGACAGCCGCAGCCGAGGCCTCATGCTCCTGCTGGGCCTGGCGGGCACCTGCGGTGGAGGCTTCACGTTCCTGCTCACGCCGCGCTGTCTGGGCTTCGATTTCACGCAGCACCATCTCCTGATTCTGCTGCCTCATTTGCAGATTTTCCACATCATGGCTCAAGGCCATCCGTCGCTCCTCGGCTTGCTGGCACTCATGCATTGCCTGCTGAAGTCGCACCGCAGTGGTGTCGATCTCCGCATGCCGAGTTTCCAATCGGATGCCAGCCTCTTCATGCTCCTGGCTGAGACGCTGCAGCGCGATCTCGGCGCCAATGCGCTCCTGACGCAGCGCTTCGAGCTTTCCGGTCTGCTCCTGAGTCTGCGCCTCCAGCTGCTGGGATTGCTGCTCCAGCACGTTGATATGATCCCCCAGGATGGCTTCCAGTTCCTGCCTCTCCTGCAGAGTCTGCAGGAGGGTGGCCAGCTGCGTTTCGGCAGCCACACATTCATCCCGGGTGCTTTGCAGCCGCTCTTCCGTGGTGGCAAGTTCAGCGCGGCAGCCCTGCACAGCGTCCGCAGTGGACTGCCGGGTGTTGACCAGTACAACGATCTCTTCTCCGAGCGTGCGATGCTGCCCAGCCAGCGCTGCCAGAGAGGTTTCTGTTTCAGCAATCTGTTCCTGCATCTGCTGGCGCTTCACACCGAGATCCACGAGCTCCTGGGAGAACTGCTGAATCTGCTGCATTGACGCTGATTCCTGCGTCTCGAGTTGAGCCACAGTCCGGCCAAGCTCGGACAGCTGCCGGGTGGCTTCTGTGCACTCATTCAGGGTGATGCCAAGCTTCTCCTCCATGCGGGCGAGTTCGCCGCGGCGTGCCAGCAGAGCCTGCGCGATGGTCTGCTCACAGGCGCGCAGCTCATCCATTTCAGCCTGGCTTTCCGCGCGTTGCTTGCGGAGCATGATCATGGTCTGATCGTGCTGCACCGCTTCGGCCTTGAGTTCTCCGATCGCCGCTGCCGCCGCCACCCGCTGGGCTGCCAGATCCCTCACCTCATTCTGCAAATCGGCGTGGTGCTGGCTGGTCTCCTGCACGGCATGCCGTTCATCCTGCAGCCGCGCCCGTTCATCGGCGATGGCGCTGCGGGTGATGTTGAGAGAGTTCTCGCTTTCACGGCACTGAGCAGTGAGCCTCGAAAAATTCTGCTCCAAGGCCTGATAGCGCGCCGTCAGATCCACGACATGCCCGGTGGCCTTGCTGCCAGCTTCTTCCAAATAATTGAGACGGTCTTGCTTCAGCTTGAGGTTGGCCTCCGCCTGCTGGGCGCTCACCTCCAGCCGTGCGATGTTGATCGTCAGTTCCTGGTGCCTCGTTTCATGACGGAGCACCAAGCCACGCGCCTCGACGATGCGCTCCTGCTGGCGCGTCACCTCATCAATCGCCTTCTGCAGCAGGTCGGAGAGCTCGGAACTGCGCTCCTCCAGCAATGCCGACTCCGCTTTCAGGCCAGCAAGCTGCCTCGATGCTGCGGCCACTTGAGACTCCACAGACTGCTTGTGACTTTCCCATTCGCTCAGCTGCTGCTGCGTCTGCTCCAGCCTGCCCTGATCTTGCAGGTAGCGGGCGTTGATCTCCTGCATCCGGCCCTGCAACAGTTCCCGGTGTCCGTTCAGCTTGCCCAGCTGCTCGTTCAGACTTGCCTCAAGGCGGAGGAGACGGTTCACCTCGGAAGTCTTCTGCTCATGCAGCCGTGATGTCTGCCTCAGTTCATGCGTCAGCGCCCGGTGCTGTTCCTGTACAGATTGCAGTTCGGAATGCCAGCGCTCACAGGTTGCCTGGGCATCAGCAGCGGCGGCATTGAGTTCCACCAATCTTCCGACTGGCAGGCCGGATGTCCGCGTCGCCTTGGTTTCCCGACCACCGTCTATTTCAAAAGGGCTGTTGCTCATAAGTGATTCAGTTGCAGCAATTCCTCAACTTACATCAATATTACATACTGGTTAAGCAGTTTTTTGAAAATTTTCACGCCGCCCGGGGTCGTTTGTAAAAAATGCTCAATTCCCGGCACCCAGCGGCACGCAACTTGATAAAAACGTTGCCAGAACCGCCTGTTTTCAATTCCAAACTCGTTTAACGACCTTTCTCGCAGTACAAGCGCACGCCATCGGCGCACATGGAGGTGACGTTGGCGTCTTCGCCTTTGCGCCACAGCTCCTCACTCACGCCCGCCTGCATGGCAATCGCATGCTCTGCCGCAGCATAGTTGCGGCGGTTCTCCTCCACGCTGACGCCAGCCTGGAAATCTGCGGCCACACGCTCATACACTTCAAGAACCCGCTGGCGATAGGTGCTCAAATGCCAGGTGACATCACTCACCGCGCCAAAGTGGGTCAGATAGAGCGTCTTGAAGTTGGCTGACAAGAGACGGTCCAAAGAGCTCGCATAGGCAACGGGATCAAACTGCGGCGGAGCGGCGGTGACGGAAAGATAGTGGCTGTGCTCCAGTCGCATGCCCGCCACGTCTCCCGCGAAGCAGATGTCTCCGATGATAAACGCATGGTGATGCCGCGCATGTCCCAGGCGATGATCTCGACATCGCCCAATGGCACGCATTCATTATCCTGCAAGGCGACCACGCGCTCCGCTGGCGCAGGCAGCATGTCTCCCCAGAGCGAGTCCATGAGATCACCATAGACCATGCGTGCGCTGTCGATGAGCTTGGAGGGATCGATCAAATGCCGCGCGGCATTGGGGTGGCAGTACACCGTGGCCCCATGCTGCGCGAACCACCCGGCAGCACCGGCGTGGTCGAGGTGAATGTGGGTGACAAAGACCTTCTTGATTGCCGCTTCATCGACACCGACCTCACGGATCGCCGCACGCAGCGTTTCCAGCGTGGAGCCCGGCCCCGTTTCGATCAGCGCGAACTCACCGCTGCTCTCAATGAGATAAGAAGCGATGAGTCCGGGAGTGCCTTGGAAACGGAGATCGAGCGTGTGGATGCGCATGAGGGAACAAAAGTACTGCCGAGCTTTAGCTCGCTCTGGAAAGGGCAAACGAATCAGTCACTGCCTCGAAGCAATGATCTAACAAAATTCCGGGAACTCCACCCAACTTTAAATTTGGAATGGAGCACCTGAATCAAGAATGTGAACAGTCGCACCCTCCCCTACCTCATCGTCTCAAAGCGCTTCTTCAGAATCTCCTTCTGGGAGACGCCAACAAGCTTCGACTGTGTCTCGTCGATCCACTTCTGCTCCAGCGCGTTCTTGGTCGGGCGATTGACCTGATAATACACGCCGAATTTTCCGGGGGCGAGATTTTCGGCCATCTTAAAGGCAGCCTGGTCGTCCGTGACGTCGTGCTGCGTTTCATCGATGGTGTCAAAGGTGCCACCTTTCTTGGGCCAGCTGTCATCAAAGGCACCAGCAAAGAACATGACGCACTCGCTGAGGCATTCGACGACGCTGAAGCCATCATGCAAGATGGCGCGCTCAAACATGGCCTCCATGTGCTTCACCTGCGCAGCATGCGTGCGGGCGATGAACGTGGCGCCGCTGGCAAGGAGCTGGCGCATGGGATTGATGGGGCGGTCGATGCTGCCGGTGGGGTCGGTCTTGCTCTTGAAGCCGATGGGGCTCGTCGGACTGGTCTGCTTCTTGGTCAGGCCATAAACAAAATTGTCCATGATGACGTAGGTGAGCTTGATGTTTTTGCGCGCGGCGTGGTTGAGGTGGTTGCCACCGATGGAGAAGCCGTCGCCGTCACCGCCGAAGACGAAGACGTGCAGGTCAGGACGACTCAGCGAGATGCCGGTGGCGAGTGGCACTGCACGGCCATGGATGAAGTGGATGCCGTGCGTGTTCATGAAATACGGGAAACGGCTGGAGCAGCCGATGCCGGCCACGCAGACGATGTTTTCATGCGGATACTGCAGCTTCTCCAGCACGCGGTAGAAGATGTTCAGCACGGCAAAGTCGCCGCAGCCGGGGCACCACGTGGGATGGTCGGCGGTGAGTGCTTTTTTGGTGAGCTTGTCCGTGGCAGGAGCTGCAGGAGTGACGAGGGCGGTGGACATGGTGGTTGGAAAAAGGGAAGGTTGAATGCTGCGGGTTCGGATCAGGCTTGGGCGCTCATGATTTTTTCGACGCCGGTGACGATCTCGCGGATGCGGAAGGCGAGGCCGTCGGTTTTGCAAACGGACTGGATGCGTGGGTCCGCCAGGCTGGCGCGCAGCAGCGTGGCCAGCTGGCCATAGCCGTAGAGGCCGGAGTCGTTCATCTCCACACAGACCACGTGCTTGAACTTCTTGAAGAGTCCGTCCAGACCATCCGGCATCGGGTGCAGGTGGCGCAGGTGCAGCGCACCAGCCTTGTGGCCTTCGAGGCGAAGGCGATCGACGCTCTCCTTGATCGGGCCGTAGGTGCTGCCCCAGCCGAGGACGAGGACATCGCCGGTTTGGTCGCCATGGATCTCTGGCAGCGGCAGTTCTTTGGCAAGCTGCACCAGCTTGTTGCGGCGCTTGGCCGTCATCAGGGTATGCATCTTGGGGCTGCCGCTGGGGTGGCCCATTTCATCGTGCTCCAGACCGGTTGAGACGGGGTACTTGCCGCCGGCCATCTTGGATCCCGGAGGCGCATGCTGCGTGATGGCATCCAGCGGATAGGGCTTGAAGCCTTCCGGGCGGGTGGAGATGTCGAGCGTGGGTTCGACCCAGTGCTTGTCGAGGTCCGGCTCTTCAAAGGCCTCGATGCGGCTGCTCAGCGCCTGATCGCTCAGAATGATGACCGGGCAGGAGTATTTCTTCGCCAGCTTGCCGGCCTCCAGCGCGATGTAGAAGCAGTCTTCCACGTCCTTTGGCGCCAGCACGATGCGCGGGCTGTCACCATGGCTGCCGTAGATAGCCTGCATGAGATCAGATTGTTCTACGCTGGTAGGCAGACCGGTGGAAGGACCACCGCGCTGCACGTTCACCACGATGAGAGGAATTTCAGCCATGCTCGCATAACCGAGAGCTTCCATCTTCAAGCTCAGGCCCGGGCCCGCGCTGCCGGTGATGGCGAGATGGCCGGCAAAGGCCGCGCCGATGGTCATGGACACGGCTGCGAGTTCGTCCTCCGCCTGCACATAGAGGCCGCCATACTTCGGCAGTTCCACGCGCAGCGTTTCCATGATCGACGACCATGGCGTGATCGGATAGGCGGAGCCGTAGCGCACCCCGGCGGCGATGAGGCCCAGCGTGAGCATCTGATTGCCATCGGCACTGATGCGATGCGCGCCATGAGCCTCTCCGGGCACGAAGGCAAATTTTTCAACATCGCCCACTTGGTAGGCAAAGCCCGCGTCAAACGCCAGCAGCGCATTGCGCAGCACGCTTTCGTCCTTCTTGCCGAACTGGCGGCTGACGATGCCCACGAGCTTTTCCTTGTCCAAGTTGAAGACGGCACAGACCATGCCGAGCACAAACATGTTCTTGCCACGGTCACGGGTGGAACCGCCCACGGCCTCCACGGTGGCGGCGGTGAAGGGCACGCCGATGTGGGTAATGTTGCGCTCGTGTTTGATGTCCTCCGGCCCCATGTCCGCCGTGTCGTAGAAGCAGATGCCGCCGTCGCGCAGCGCCGCGATGTGGTTCTCGTAGCTATGCTTGTAAAAGACCACCAGCACGTCCGCTTCATCGCCCTCATGCAGCACCTCACCGGAGCCCAGATGCACCTGGAAGATGGAAGGACCGCCCGAGATCGTGGACGGGATGGTCATGTAGGTCATCACTTCCTGGGCTGTGCGACCGGCCAGACGGGCCAGAAAGCCGCCGATGGACTGGATGCCGTCCTGAGAATTGCCTGCGAGACGGATGACGGCGTTGCGCAGGGATGTGGGTGAAGACGACGAAGGAGCTGAAGCGGTGGACATGATTGGAGTACGGGCATGATGGCGCCCGCTGGTTGGTTGGCTAAGGAAACGCGATTCTAGGAGGTCTTTTGCAGCCGTCCATACTGTTGAGTGGCTTTTTTCTGCGGACCCCTCCCCGGCCCCTCAAGATCAAACGCCTTGCTATCTCCCCTATTGGTGAGACTATGATCGCCCCCAAATACCCCCGAGGGGACACGTTCTGTTTTTATGAGTACCCACACCTTCCCTGAATTGGGAATTTCGCCCGAGCTTCTTGAAGCCGTTAAATCCCTCGGCTTCGAGCAACCCTCCCCCATCCAGGCTGAAGCTATTCCTGTGGCTCTCACCGGACGTGATGTCGTGGGTCAAAGCCAGACAGGCTCCGGCAAAACCATGGCCTTCGGCATCCCCGTGGTGCAGGGCGTGGATGGCTCCATCCGCAGTGTTCAGGCCCTCATTCTCTGCCCTACCCGCGAGCTGGCCATGCAGGTCTGCGCGGAGATCCATAAGCTCGCCAGCTTCAAGGAAGGCGTGCGCGCCACCCCAGTGTACGGCGGCGCTTCGTATGACCGCCAGATCCGCGCCCTCCAGAGCGGCTCCCAGATCGTCGTCGGCACCCCCGGTCGTATCCTCGACTTCATGGAGCGCGGACTGCTGAAGTTCGACGCCCTCAAGACCCTCGTCTTTGATGAAGCCGACGAAATGCTCGACATGGGCTTCAGCGACGACATCGACCGCCTCATGGCCGCCGTGCCGAAAGAGCGCCAGACGATTTTCTTCTCCGCCACCTTTGAGCCGCGCATCCGCCGCCTCGTGGAGAACTACACGACCAACGCCGCGACGATCACCATTCAGCAGAAGGCGCTGACCGTGGCCACCGTGGAGCAGCGCTACTACGAAGTGCAGGGCCGCTCCAAGCTGGAAGTGCTCTGCCGCGTCATCGACATCGAAGCCCCGCGCCTCACCATCGTTTTCGCGAACACCAAGCGTGCCGTGGACGACGCCACCGACGCCCTCGTGGCCCGTGGTTACGCAGCCGACCGCCTGCATGGCGACATCAATCAGACCATGCGCGAGCGCGTCATGCGCAACTTCCGCAGCGGCAACGTCGAAGTCCTCGTGGCCACCGACGTGGCAGCCCGTGGCCTGGACGTGAACGACATCGATCTCATCGTCAATCTGGAGCTTCCCTATGACGCGGAAGACTACGTGCACCGCATCGGCCGCACGGGCCGTGCCGGACGCAGCGGCAAGGCCTTCAGCCTCGTCGCAGGCCGTGAAATTTACCTCATGCAGCGCATCCAGCGCTTCATCAACATCCGCGTCGAGCGCGCCAAGGTGCCCTCTCAGGAAGAACTGGAAGCCACCCGCGTGGACAAGACCTTCGACAAGGTCAAAGCCGTGCTGGAAGGCGCGACCTACGCCAATCACGAGCACAGCATCCAGCGCCTGCTGGACGTTGGCTTCTCCCCCACAGAAATCGCCAGTGCTTTGATGGACCTGCTCATGAAAGACCAGGTGCGCGAAACCGAGCAGATCGTGGAAGACCGCGCCGGCCGGAAGCCCGACTATCCGCAGCGCGACTTCAAGCCCCGCGCGCAGGCCACCGCGCCAGCGCCAAGACCCACCCCGCAGTCTGCACCCGCTCCTGCACCCCAGGCAGCCCCGGCTCCTGCCGCTGAAGCAGCCGCCGTGACCGAGGGCTCTGCCGCCCCAGCGCCCGCCGCTGAAGGTACGGAAGCTCCCGCCTCCTCTGAAGTTTCCGCCCCGGTGGAAAACGCCGTTGCAGACGCAGCAGCCCCGTCCGATCAATCCGCTGCGGCAGCACCCGCCGCAGAATCCGGCCACGAAGAAGATTCCGGCCCTACGAATCATCAGGCAGCCGCCCCGGCGGTGCGTCCGGCCAAGTTTGACAACGAATTCGAAAGCGACCACGAAGAGGAGCGCGTGCCGCGCAAGCAGAGCAGCTACGTGCAGAAAGGCCCGCGCTCCGGCATGGTGCGTCTCTTCATCAACGTCGGCGGCATGGATCAGGTGCGTCCGCAGGACATCGCCGGCCTGCTTTACAACACCATTCAAGACCTGACCCCCGGCAGCATCGGTGCCATCGACGTGCTGGAGAAATGCAGCTTCGTCGAAATCCCCGGAGACTCGGTCGAGTCCGTGCTCGAAGGCGTCAAAGGCGCGCAGCTGCGTGGCCGTGACGTCCGCATGGACCATGCGGACCGTCCAGACGACATCAGCGGCATCCGCCCCAAGCGCTTCGGCGGTGGCGGCGGCTTCATCAAGAAACCCGGCTTCGGCGGCGGTGGCGGCGGCTTTAACAAAGGCGGCTACGGTGGCGGTGGTGGTGGCGGCGGCTTCAACAAAGGCGGCGGCCCCGGCACTGGCTTCAAAGGCTACGGTGGTGGCGGCGGCGGCGGATACCAAGGCGGCGGTGGCGGCGGCTTCAAAAAGCCCGGCTTCGGCAGCGGCGGTGGTTATCAGGGCGGCGGCTTCAAGAAGCCCGGCTTTGGCAGCAAACCCTGGCAGCAGCGTGAAGGCGAAGGCCCAAGCCCCGGCTACGGTGGCGGTGGCGGTGACGACGGCCCACGTCGTGAAGATGCCGGTGGTGGCGGCGGTGGTGGCGGCTTTGGCGGCCCACCCAAGCGCCCCTACGGTGGCGGTGGCGGCGGCTTCAAAAAGAAGTGGTAGCAGCCCGGAGCCCGTGCTCCAGATCTAATGTTTGAAGGGTGTTGGAGTCGCAAGGCTCCAGCACTTTTTTTTATGCCGTCATCCTCTTCTGCTTCAGAATCCATTCTCGTGAAACAGTGGGTTTGAAATCAAAATCCGGCAGGTGGCGGTCAACCACTGCAAACAGCGAACTCGCCAGCGCGATGACCACTTCAGTGCTGCCCTGAGTCTGGAAGTAGCCCACTGACACGTTGTAGGCAGTCACTTTTTCCTTCATCATTTTGATGGGCTGCATCATGCCGTCGGCTCGCCTTGCCACGGATATCCGCCGCTTCCTGTCGAAACATCACCGCCAGACTCGGATTCGGGCCGGTGAGCGGGCTGCCAACGGTCTCGGTGCGCCTGGCGTTCTGCTTTGGCCAGAGCATTCTCCGCCGCCGTGAGTTCCCGTTCCGTTTCGAAGAGATCTTTGAAAATAAACATCAGTGCATCGACGGCACGCTTGGACATGCCTTCCTGCGTCCGAGAGAACGAGTTGAGCCGTTTCACGCTTTCCACCGCTTCCAAGAGTCCCGGACTCTCTGCCAGCCGTAAAGGTCTAAGGCACAGAACGATGGTCGGCGACTGCAAAGGGTCATCCATTGGATCTGCTGCTGAACCTGGCATGGAGACCCCAAGTACCAGTGAGAACAGGAAACATGCTTTCATCTTCATTAACGGCAATAACCCCATCGAACATGTTTCGTGTCAGGCAAACTTCAACTTCGTTCCCTTGGCGCCGCACCCCGGTTGCAGCCAGCCTAAAGGTCTCGAGTTGTATCAAGAAATCATTGGCGGCACGCTTCGTGCGCTCTTAAATCTCAGCAGGATCACCCCGGCGGTGGTCTATCATTAAAACCATGCCAAACTCCTCCGCACTCCGCGACGCCCTGACCCAGTCACCGAACAATCTGTCGCTGTTGTTGCTCTATGGTCGTGCGTGTCTGGAAGAACTGCATCTGGACGAGGCCCGCGAGGTTTTCACCCGTGCCTTGGAACAGGATCCGGACCAGACCGACGCCATGCTCGGCATCGCCAAGGTTTTGTTCATGGAGGGAGACACCTCCGGTGCCGCCGTACGTGCCGAACGCGTCATTTTTCTGGAACCCACCAACGCCCAGGCCCACCTGCTGCTCAGCCGTGTTTATCTGAGCGAGGGCGACCGCCCCAAGGCCATCGAGCATTTTGACCGTGCCGCGCAGATCGACGGCACCATGAGCGACCCTGCCCTTGAGCGTGAGCTTGGCCGCACCGCCCGTGATGCCCGCAAAACCGCCCCTGCCCCGGCACCCGAACCTCCCAGCCAGGAAATTCCCATGACTGGTGGTGGCACCGATCAGGACGAGTTCTTCGATGATCCCTTCGATGATCCCCCCTATGACTGGCGCCCCGAGACCTTCTACGCCCCGGGCGACCCCGAACGTGGCAACGTCACCTTTGCCGATGTCGGCGGCATGGAAGAACTGAAGGAAGAGATCCGCCTCAAGATCACCTACCCGCTGCAGTTCCCCGATCTCTACAAAGCCTACGGCCGCAAAACCGGCGGCGGCATACTCATTTACGGCCCGCCCGGCTGTGGCAAGACCCTGATCCTCCGCGCCGTCGCAGGCGAAGTACCCTGCAACTACCTGTCCGTCGGCCTGCACGAGATCTTTGATCCCTACTTCGGCAGCACCGAGCGCAACCTGCATCAAATCTTCGAAACCGCGCGCGCCAACGCCCCCTGCGTGCTCGTCTTTGACGACATCGACTCCCTCGCTCAGGATCGCCGGCAGATCCGTGAAAGCCAGATGCGCAATCTGGTGAACCAGTTCCTGCATGAGATGGACGGCATCCGCAGCGAAAACCAGCGCATCCTCGTCATCGGCGCCACGAACCAGCCTTGGGCGCTCGATCCCGCCTTCCGCCGTCCCGGTCGTTTTGACCAGGCCATCTTCGTCGCCCCGCCGGATGCCCCGGCGCGTGCGCAGATCATCGAACTGCTCGCCAAGGACAAGCCCATTGCCGAATTCGACACAAAGGAACTGATCGAAGCCACCAACGGTTTCTCCGGAGCCGACCTGAAATGGGTCTTTGATCGTGCCGCTGAACTCGCCCTCTCCGCCGCCATTCACACCGGCCAGCCCGTGCCGATCACGCTTGAGCTTCTGCTCGCCGTGGCCAAAGCGCACTCGCCCAGCACCGCCGAATGGTTTGAAGGCGTCCGCACCCACGCGCAATCCCAGGAAGGCCCGAACAGCATCTTCAACGACATGCGCAAGTTCCTCAGTGCGCCTTCGAATACGAAGAAAGAGCGGTAGACGGAGCGGTGTCTATTTGGAGTGCGGTCGCGGAGTGAGGAACGAACGAAGCTACCGCTTTCGCAGGCCGAACGGCGTGCGAATGCCATGAAATACCCGCCAGGACCTAGCCCTGCGGCACGCGCAGGCTGGTCACCTTCACACCTACCACGAGACGCTCGAAAGCGGTAGCTCCGATGCAGGCTTGCGCCTTGCATCTTCGCGACCGCACTCCAAAAAAGCTGGAGCGAATCCGGGCGTAGCCCTACCGTGTCAGCACACCATCCACAATGCGCATCGCGCCGCGTGGGTTGGCATCTTTAAGCAGTTCGGGAAGCGCTTCTTCGGGGAAGCCTTGGTAGGAGACGGGACGCACAAAGCGGTAGATGCTGCCGGTGCCGATGCTGGTGAAGAAGCTGTGGCTGGCGGCGGGATACGGACCGCCGTGGTGCATGGAGGGGCAGACTTCGATGCCGGTGGGGAAACCGTTGAAGATGATGCGGCCCACCTTGCGCTCCAGCACACGGATGAGCGGGGCGAAGTCGCGCAGATCCTGCTCGGTGCCTTGCAGGGTTGCGGTAAGCTGGCCATCGAGGCTGTTCGCGTAGCGCAGCATGTCTTCGAGAGTGGCGCATTGGGTGATGATCGAGCATGGGCCAAACACCTCGCGGCGCAGCTCTTGGTTGGCTTCCAGCACGTCGATGGTCGTGGTGAAGATGCGGCACGCTGCCTGCGAGGCGGTTTCGCTGGACGGAGTTTCCGATTCACCGACGAGCTTCAGTCCCTTCACCGTCTGCCACACGGCAGTGCCGGCGTCATAGGCTTCGCAGATGCCACGATGCAGCATCGTCTGCGGGGCCACTTTGCCCGCGAGGGCGGCGGCGTTGCTGATGAACTGGTTCAAGTCTTCGCCCTTCAGGCCGAGAACGACGGCAGGATTCGTGCAGAACTGGCCCACGCCCATGGTGACGGAACCCACATATCCTTCAGCGATTTTCGAGGCACGCTCCTTGAGCGCCCCGGGCAGCACAAAGACCGGATTCACGGAGCCCATTTCGGCATAGACAGGGATCGGATGCGGACGCGCGGCAGCCACGTCCATCAATGCACGACCTCCGCGCAGGGAACCCGTGAAGGCGACGGCCTGGGTGAGAGGGTGCTTGGTCAGCGTGGTGCCGATGTCATTGCACTTGCCATGCACCAGCGAGAAACAGCCCGCAGGCAGACCCACCTTGTGCAGGGCGCTCAGAACCGCACGTGCGAGCATCTCACAGGTGCCAGGATGTGCTGGATGACCTTTGACGACGACCGGGCAGCCAGCTGCAAGGGCGCAGACCGAATCCGTGCCGATGACACCGATGGCAAAGGGAAAATTGCTTGCGCCAAACACCACGACTGGGCCGATGGGCAGCATGACGCGGCGTACGTCCGGCTTCGGCAGCGGCTGGCGGTCAGGGAGCGCATGATCCACGCAGGCGTTCGCCCAGGACCCCTCACGGATCAATGCCGCGAAGAGTTTGAGCTGGCCGATCGCACGACCACGTTCCCCGGTGAGACGGGCCATCGGCAGGGCGCACTCGGCATGCGCACGCTCGAGCAGAGCATCTCCCAAGGCGGTGATTTCTTCGGCAATCGTATCGAGCAGAGTCGCACGCGTCTCGGGTGTCGCGAGGCGCAGCGCATCATAGGCACCATCCGCCGCCTGCATGGCTTCATCAGCCTCGGCATGGGTGGCATCGCCAAAGGCGGGCTCAAGCTGGGCGCCGGTGGTGGGGTTGAAGGCGTGAAACAGATGGCCGTGGGGAGCCGCCTCGCGGCCCGCGATGAAATGATGTCCGGTGAGTGTCATGGTTGCGAGAGTCTCTAAAGAGAAATGCTGTTTCGTCCAGCACGGGTGCATGGGAGACGCGTGCGAATGCATTTCCACATGCGGGAGCGCTGAAGCCCCACGAGTGCGCGCCAGCGTCCCCGGAGTAAGGTGCTTGAGCACCGTTTTCGAGCGTCTCGCGGTTTGCGAAAGGCCGAGCCGGCTTTCGCGCGTCATGAGATGTGCGCTGGCGAGGGGTCTGCTAGAGGCGAAAAGTCTGTGGTGAAGTGGTCCGCACTCTCCGAGTGCGGTGTGGGGACCCCGGAACCGCACCCGGAGAGTGCGAACCAC
>JAIPJY010000105.1 GCA_021733925.1 Prosthecobacter sp.
GGTAATCCGTGTCAATTGGTGTGATCCGGTCAAAGATTCAGGGAAAATGAGGAACCACGGATTTCACGACCAGCACGGATGAATGCAAGGGTTTGCTCTCGGTAATCCGTGTCAATTGGTGTGATCCGGGCAAAGATTCAGGGAAAATGAGGAACCACGGATTTCACGACCAGCACGGATGAATGCAAGGGTTTGCTCTCCGTTATCCGTGTCAATTCGTGTGATCCGTGGTCAAAGATTTAGGGAAGAGGAACCACGGATTTCACGACCAGCACGGATGAATGCAAGGGTTTGCTCTCGGTAATCCGTGTCAATTGGTGTGATCCGGTCAAAGATTCAGAAAGAATGAGGAACCACGGATGAATTGTCCACATCACGATTCCACGGACGCTGCCTCAATCTGCTCGATACCTCCCGCCGTCCATCTCTACCTGGGGCACCCGTTTCTCCTTCTCAAACACTTCATAAGCGGGTACCAGCTCTTCCCAGAATTTGTGCGCGGGGTCTGGGTTCTTCATTCGTTCCTTTGTCATGCGGAAGGGGAAGCTGTGGACGGGGACGTTGGGGGTGTGGGTGAGGGCGGCCTGGACGATGAGGTAGATTTCTTCGATGATGGGATCGGTCATGGCGAAGCAGCCGACGCTGCAGGTGTCGCCATGGATCATGATGAGGCTGCCGGTGCGATGCTGGGAGAGGTCGTAGGCGTTGGGGTAGCCGATGTTGAAGGCGAGATGGTAACTGCTGGCGGGATTGAGCTGCTTTGCGGTGACGCGGTAGAAGCCTTCGGGGGCCTGCATGTCGCCTTCGCGGGTTTTGGGGCCGAGGGTGCCGGAGAAACAGGCGATGGGGTAGGTGCGGAAGAGGGTCCATTCCGACGTGCTTCCTTGCAGCCAGAGTTCGAGTTCGCGGCTTTCTTTGAAGATGCGGATGAGGGCGGGCTGGCCGAGCTTGCAGTGCTTGGCGGCGAGTTCGTCGTGCAGTTTGGGCAGGAGGCGTGCACGCACATTGGCGAGCCGCTCTGCGGGGTTCATGCTGCTCCATTTTTCCGATGCCGGTGGTGCGGGGTAGGGCAGGGGGAGGTTTTCGCGCGAGAGCGTTTGCATGGCGACATGGAGCCAGGATTGAAGGACCGACAAGGAGTCGGCACGTGCAACGAGAAGGCAGGCGGCGATGAGGGCGGCTGCGAGGAGCAGGGTGCGCGGTTTCATGGCGCGGGCAGGATCAGGTGGCGGGCGGAATGTAAACCTGCCTGCCGCGCACGATGTTCATCGCGCCGTTGAGTTCGCCACCGGGTTCGATGGAGACGGAGCGTGCGGTGACGTCGCCATTGACGGAGCCGTTGCTGCCGATGAGCACGGGGCCGGTGCTGTAGATGGTGCCGGTGAGGCGGGCCTGGATATCCACATTGGTGGCATGGACGGCATTGAGGAAGGCGACGTCGGCACCTTTCTCGACGACGAAACGCTGGCAGTGAATTTCACCGATGATGCTGCCGGTGGTGCGGAAGGATGCGTCGCCGGAGCAGGTGACATTGGCCTCGATGATGCCATGGCATTCGAGATCGCGGCACTGGACGCTGGTGGCGGAGAGGCGTCCGCGTTTGCGGATGAGGACATTGCCACGGGTCTTGATGGGCTGCGTGGAGGTCATGTTGATCTCGACATCTTCCAGGGAGATGTAGGCACCGCAGCTGGGACAGGTGGCGGACTTGGCGGAGCGCCCGGTTTTGAACTTATGACCGCAGTCAAAGCACTCGGCGTCTTTGAAGTACTGGTTTCGGTACATGCCCTGCTCCTTCATCTTTTGCAGCGAGGTCGCTGTTTGAGGGGCGGGAGCGGCTGTGGGGGGCGGGGAATTGGACTGTGCCCGGCGCGAGCCTACCGGCGCGGGTGCAGCTGCGGGTGTGACTGGTGCTGCGGCTGCTGTTTCTGCGGGAGGGGGAGAGCCGGCTTCTTCTGCTGGTTCAGCAGAAGGTGAGGAGCCAGCAGCAGGCGGGGGGGGCGTGGGAGCAGGCAGATTCTGGCTCTGCAGGAAGGCGCCGAAGCCGTCGGCAGCCGTTGGTGCGGGCTCAGGCGGGGGAGCGGCGGGGGCTGGTTTGGCCGCAGGCTCTGGTTTTGCTGAGGGAGGAGCTGCGGCGTCCGGATCAGTGGCCCAGTCGTCTGACATGCCAGCACCGGAGCGTGTGACCTCGGAAGCGATGACGCGGCGTTTTTCCACGGTGAGGTGGACCCCGCATTTTTTACAAAAGGTGGAAACAACGAGGCGCGGCTCATACTGAGCCGCGCCACAAGAAGGGCACACCACTTCGATTTGATTCTTAGGTGGTGTGGGAAGGATGCTGGTCTTCGTGGTGAAGAACCGTCCGAACACTCAGGTGGAAATTAAGGTTGTTTAGGTGCGCCGCCGAAGGCAGGCTTGGTTTCAGCCTTTTTGCCGACCTGGGACTGACCCATGAAGGTGGCGCCTTCTTCGATGGCGAGGGTGCCTGCGGCGATGTCGCCGACGAGGATGGCGTTGCTCTTGAGCTCGCAACGCTCAGCGACGGTGATGTTGCCTTCGACTTTGCCGAAAATGATGACGGAACGGGTTCTGACTTCGCCTTTGATGAGGGCGTTTTCACCCACGGTAAGGCTGCCGTCGGAGATCACTTCGCCTTCGATCTTACCGTCGATGATGAGGTCGTGAGAAAACTTGATGGAACCTTTGATTTCGACGTCGTTGGCGAGAACGTTTTTACTGGTGGTCATGGAGGGAGCTGAGTGTGAGCGTTGGGGTTGTGCAGCGGGAGAGGATGCGGTGGAGAGAATGGGTGCGCGTTCGGCTGTTTGAGCCGGTGCGGATGCCTCAGAACGCCTGTCTTCCTTTTGCCCTTCGGGTTGTCCTATGATTTGCCTTAACATGAGGTTTAAAATATAGCTGGTTATTAAGTTGAGTGTCAATCTTTGGCTTGCTTATTTTTTGTGAGTTTGATGTAACAGGTTTGCCGAGATGGGTTGCGCCCGGTTGGTTTTGGGGCTGTATCGTGTCATGATGGAAAATGTGTTCATCACAGCCGTGGAGACGGCCTGTGTTCTTGGTTTGCGGACAGAGGAGTGCCTGGACGCGCTGCGTGAGCGGCGCGGGGGGCTGGCCCTGTCCGGGTGCGTGCCGGGAGAGGGTTTCGAGGCTCTCCCGATGGGGGTGCTGCCTTCACACGAACTGGTGAAAGGCCGCCGCTATGGCGCAGCCAGCAATGCAGCGGTGAAAGTAGCGACTGCAGCCGTGCGGCGAGCGTGCTGGAGCGCGGAGGAGATCCGAGCATCCTGGCTGTTCGGGGCCAGCAGCCGAGGTAATGCAGGAGAGATACTGGGGGCGAATGCATGGCGAAGACCGCTGCGCAAGTTCAGTGCCAGCAACACCATGCACTGTGAAATACCTGCGGCAGTCAGCATTGAGCTGGGAATGCGAGGTCCGTGGCAGATGGTGTCCAACGGGTGCTCCTCCGGACTGGATGCTCTGGGCCTGGCCTGGATGGCGGTGGGCAGTGGTGCCGCACCGCGTGCGGTGGTGGTGGCGGTGGATCTGCCGCTGATCGCAGCGCTGCTGCAAGATTTTCGAGAAACGGGGCTGCTTTCGAGCAATGGGGTCAATGATCCGTTTGCGACTGGCGAGGAACGCAGGACCAGCGGGTTTCTACCTGGAGAGGCAGCGGTGGCGGTGACGCTGGAGCGGGATAGCGGGGGGCGGCCGAAGCTGTGCCGGGTGGAGCATTACAGCGCGAACAGCGATGCGTATGACACGCTGATGATTCCCGATGACGGAGGGGGGATCGAAGACTGCGTGCGTGCGGCTGTGCAGGCGGGTGAGCCGGGCAAGGTCGTGGCCGTTTGTCCGCACGCGACGGGGACGCTGAATCACGCACGGGTGGAGCCTCCGGCGCTGCTGCGTGCGCTGGATGGCCGAAGGGTGCCGCTGCTGCCGCTGAAGCCGCAGACGGGTCACACCCTGGGGGCAAGCGGATTGCTGGACGTGGCGCTGCTGGCCGCATGCATGGCGGACGGCTGGCTGCCTGCGGTGCTGCCTGGGCTGACGCCGCCGGGCTGCGGGCTGCCTTTGAATGAAGCGCTGCTGAAGGTCACGGCGGGGGATCGGGTGGTCAAGCTGGCCTCCGGCATGGGCGGGCATAATGCGGCGGTGTCGCTGGTGGTCCTCCCAGAATCTCTGACCACGGATCACACGGATTAACACGGATGACTGACCCAGTGCTCATTGCCTTGATCCGTGCTGCTCGTGCTATCCGTGGTTCCATAGTTTGATTCGTGCTTGGCACGGGCGATGGATTCGCGAAAGTCGCCTACCGCATGACCCGCCTGCCGCTTTCGATTTCCATCATCTCACTCAACGAGGAGGACAACCTGCGTCGTTGCCTTGCCAGCGTGGGGGATCTGGCGCAGGAGATCGTGATTGTGGATTCGGGGTCGAAGGATCGTACGGCGGAGATCGCGGCGGAGTTTGGCGCGACCTTTGTGCATCAGGACTGGCTGGGCTACACGGCGCAAAAGAACCACTGCCTCGGGCTGTGTTCGCAGCCCTGGATTCTGGCGCTGGACTGCGATGAGGAGCTGACGCCGGCGCTACGGGAGTCGATTCAGCGATTTTTTGCCAATGGCGACGACCAGCGTTTTGATGGCGCGTGGATGTCGCGGCTGGTGTGGTTCATGGGGCGCTGGATTCATCACGGGGACTGGTATCCTGACCGCAAGGTGCGCCTGTTTCGGCGTGAGAAGAGCCGGTGGGCTGCCGATGGCGGCGGGCAGGTGCATGAAAGGCTGGATGTGGACGGCCCGTGCACCACGCTGAGCGGTGATCTGCTGCATTATTCGTTCAAGAACATCCAGCACTACCTGGTGAAGCATGTGCAGTATTCGAATGTCTTTCTGCAGACGCAGCAGAGCAAAGGGGGGCGCTGGTCGCTGCTGCACACGTTGTTTCGTCCTTGGTGGCGGTTTACGCGTGCCTACGTGCTGAAGCGGGGATTCATGGACGGCTTTCCCGGCTTGTGGATCGCGGTGGCGACGGCGTTCTTCACGTTTGACCGCTACAGCCGAATGTATGAGAACGAGGCGGAGGAGGGAGCGAAGTCGTGAGATGAAGCTGGCTCTGATTCATCCGCAAATCATTCGTGGCTCCGGTGTGGAGAACTTCCTCATCGAGTTCGCCAAACGGCTGGCGACTGCCGGACATGATCTGACTTACATCACCTCGCTGACGACGCCGGAGATCGGTGCCGCGCTGCCCGGGCGGTGGGAGCTGCTGCCGCGCCTGCGTGGCTCGGCCACGACGCGCATGTGGCATTTCAACCGCCTGGCTCCGCGTGCTGCAATGACGGCTGGCGTGGATCTGAGCATTGGTTTTGGGCGCACCTGTGTGCAGGACATTCACCGCAATGGTACCGGCTGCCATCGTCTCTATGGCAATCTGCTGCCGCTCTGGCAGCGCTACAGTGTGAAGCATCTGTATGAACTGCATCTGGAGCGTCGGCTGTATGCGGGGAAGGGGACGCCGAAGTTCGTCAGCAGTTCTGCACGTGTGGCGGCGCAGCTGCAGGGGGTGTATGGCACGGATGGCGAACGCTTTCGCATGCTGTCACCACCGGTCGAAACGCAGCTGTTCAAACCGGCGGAGAACCGGGCCAATACTCGCGAACTCTTTTGCCGCAAGCTGCAAACTGATGCGACGAAGCCCGTGCTGATGTTTGTGTCGCTGAGTCATCGCCGCCGCGGCCTGGAGCCTTTGCTGGAGGGGATGACGCAGAATGACGCTACGCTCTGGATCGTGGGCAAGAGCCTCAGTCCTGTGCTGCGTGACAGGATCAAGCGTCTTGGCATCGCCTCGCGCATTCGCTCCGTTCAAGTGACAAGCAACCTCGTGGAATTGTACCAGTCCGCCGACTGGTTTGTGCATCCCACGCAGTATGACGCCTTTTCCAACACGGTGCTGCAAAGCATGGCATGCGGACTGCCCGGCATCGTCTCTGTGATGGACGGTGCTGTCGATCATGTGCGCAATGGTGAGAACGGACTGATGCTCTACCACCCGCAGCAGCCCCAGGAACTGGCGGCCCGCATTCAGGAGGCGCTGGCCTTTGATGGTCCGGCGTGGCAGAGGCTTTCTGAGGCTGCGCGTGAGACGGTGCTGGCCCAGACGTGGGAGCGGCACATGGAGGAGTGGACCGGGGTGATGGAGGAGTGAAGTACTGTGGAGCTTTAGCTTGCTCTGGTTGCTCGCGGAGGTTTTCCGGAGCGAGCTAAAGCTCGCGAGTACTTTCTTTGCTACTTCTTCTTCAAGATGACGTCGCCGAGGCTGAACATGGGGCCGTAGATGGCGTAGATGAGGAAGCCGACCATGACACCGAGAATCAACATGGTGAGAGGTTCGATCATTTTGTCGAGCGTGGCGGCGAGGTTGTCGAGATCCTCCTCATAGTCGTCGGCAATTTCGGCAAGCATTTCGGTGCCGGAGCCGGTTTCGGAGGCGAGTTCGATGAGGCCGCAGAGGTTACGTGCGTCTGGGCCGAGCCAGTGAGACTCCATGAGGAAGGCTTCGTGGAGAGTGCGGCCTACGGCGATGTGCTCGCGCAGGCGGACGAACAATTCCTTGTAATGATAGTGCCAGCTGGCCTGGGCGGTGATGTCGAGTGCGCTGCTGAGGCGGACATTCGATTCGGTGAGCATGGCCAGGGTGCGGAAGCCGGTGGCAGCGGCTGATTTGCGCACGAGGACACCGACGACGGGGAGCTTGAGGAAGAGATCCTGCATGGGGCGCAAGGCGCTGATTTTGCCCCAGTTTGAGAAAAAGACGTACAGGGCGAGGAATGGCACGATGGCCATGTACGGCTTGTGAATGAAGAGGTCGGAAAGGGCGATGAGCACCTTGGTGCCCATGGGGAGATCGGTCTTGAACGAGGTGAAGAGACTGGCCATGGCTGGCACGAGCGTGAAGCTCATGACGATGACGACAGCGACGCCGAGGACGATCACGACAGCGGGGTAGATGAGCCCCCCCTTGAGTTTTTTGATGACCTTGGAAGATTTTTTCTGCGAGACGGCGATGCGTTTGCAGACTTTGGCGAGCTGGCCGGCCTCTTCACCCGCGAGGATGAGTGAGAGCATGTCAGCGGGAAACAGCTTGGGATACTTCGAGATGGCATCGCTGAATTTGTCGCCCACGGAGATGGCGTGGACGACCTCGGCGATCATGCCTTTATAGGTGGCGGATTTGACGCGGTTGGTCTGAAGCAGCAGCGATTTGGTGAGCGAGATGTTACGCTCAAGACAGCGGCCGAGGCCGGAGAAAAACGCAGCGCTGTCATCGGTGTCTCCCTTCGGACTGGTCAGGCGGTGCAGCTTTTCATCAATGCCGGTGATGGTTTGAACGGTGGTGGTTTCGTTCTGCGCGACACCTGCGCCGATGAGGGCTTTTTCATCGGTGTCCGTGTCCACGAGGGCTTCGGAGGATTTGCCGGAGTGAACGTTGGTGATTTTTACTTTTTTAAGCATGGCGCTGAAGGCTGGGAGAATTCGACTTTGAAACTGCAGGGCTCATGGCGGAGCGGTGCGGAGTTCGGTGACGAGATGCGGGCGGTAGGCGGTGAGGGTGAAGGAAGCTCCGGCGACTTTCGAGGAGGGATTCTGCGAGATGTTGATGATGGTGGTGCAGAGGGCGGTCTCCATGACGACGCCGTTGACGGTGGTGAGGCCGTTTTCAACCAGCGAGGGATTGTTGAACATGGCCTGTTGAAGAATGGTGTTTTGTGTCAGAGACGGCATGAGCGCGGTGATCTGCACGGAGGACAGGCCGAGCTGCCAGAGACGCACCGTGTTTTCCTGGTAATTGCGGGTGATGGCGACACGGTTGGCGAGTTCCTCCTGCAGCATGAGGGTGGAGGAGAGGCTGACCATGGCGGAGGTGCCGATGGAAAGGATGGAGGCGGCGGCGAGGACCTCGATGAGCGTGTAGGCTGCGCGCTGTGCCCGCTGGATGTGGCGATGCAGCTTCATGGTGGTGGGACGGGGAGGAAGTAGGATTCAAGCCAGGCATCACGAGGCAGAAAGGTGGCGAAAGCCGGGCCGCTGTTGGTGGCGGCGGGAACGGCGGGATCACTGTCGCTGGTGAAGAGCAGGCGGCTGGGATTGATGCCGCCGCCGGCACGGCGTTTGACGGTCCAGTTTGTCATGACACCTCCGATCCAACGTATGCTTTGAGTCATTGTGGAGGGCATGTTGAACATGATGCTCTGGTATTCGTTCACGAGTACGCAGCGCCAGCGAAACTCGGTGCCGCTGATGGGATTGCTGACCCAGGAAAATTCGGTGGGACGTCCATTGTCATCCTGAAACGCGAGGACATGCCGCCGGTTGTTTTCGCGCTCGAAGCGGATGTCACGCACCCAGCGGCCTTTGGCGCCGTTGGGCATGATGGTGATGATGACGGGCTTCAGAGCGGCGGCGTTGGCAAAGGCGGTGGCATTGCTCTGCCCAACGAAGATGATTTGATCGACGACGCCATAGATGCGCATGTTTTTAAGATACTGGCTGTCGAGTTTGATGAAGAGCACCTTGAGCTTGGTGTCATACCCTGAAGGCCAGCCGGGAGGGGTGTAGGTCGGTGTTGCCTGTTCGGATATCCAATAGGCCTCAGTGGCGGAGTTGAAGACGCTTTCCACATCAATGGTGACGGTGGCTGTGCGGCCGGCGGCGGCTTCGCGATCCTGAAAGTGCCAGAGCGAGTTGTCAGGATTGTTGTCATTGCGAACGACATTGAGGTAACCGAGAAAGTTGCTGGCACCGCTGTTGTCGATGGGGCCGGTGGTGCTGGGTACCGCGGCCATGTTGGATGGCAGCAGGGCCTTGCCATTCATATCGGTGCCATAAACGGGGTAGGGAATGGAAGGCGGCTCCACCGTCGAGTGCGACTGGATGTAGAGAGATTTGGTGAGAAATGGCAGCTGCAGCGGGCTGGGAGTGGTGCGGACGAACAATGAAGGCGGATGATGGAGGACGGTGCGCCCCTGCACGGTCCAGTTGGCATTATGACCGGCACCGCCTGAGCCGGCATTGGCGTAAACATCGAGCTCAGTGGTGACGATGTCGGGCTTGCGATAAATGCAGAAGACATCGCCATTGAGAACGGGAGGCATGGTTTTGAGAAACTCCCATGCGTTGTAATCATCAATGTTGCCCGCGATACCGGCGGCGGGACGGGTGAAATGTTCCACATTGATGTAAGTGGCTCCGGGTCGAAGCCCCGTATGATTGAACGGGAACACGGTGGTCATGCCTCCAGCGGTGTTGCTGGAGGTGTAGACATTGAGATTGTCCCAACCGTTCTGTGTGTTGAATCCACCGATGTCGCTGCCGAGCATGGTGTTTTGACTGGCGGCCATCGTGCTGTTGCGATCAAAAGCCTTGCTGGTGATGCACTGCCAGGCGAGGAGACGCGAGCTTTCGACGCCGATGTGACGTTTGCAGACATCCTCCAGATAACTGACCTGCGAGGCGCGTGTGCTCATGAGCGTGACCCAGGAGGTGACAAAAATGCCGCCGACAATCATGAGCATGAGCGCTGCTGCCATGAGGGCGCCGCGCGTGCTGGGATGATGATGTCGGGTGATGCGCATGACTCGGAGATTCAAAGCGCCGGAAACATCGGCACGGTAAACATGAAGGAGGAGCGTCCGGCCATTTGATTGTAGGCCTGGCGTGGATCGGTGGAGGACAGGGTGTTGGCGACCTGGCCAAGATGACGGGCGGCAGGATCCGGCCACCAGATGAAGTAGAACGGACGTTCATACGCACGTTTGAAACGGTCAATGGTGGTGGGCGACTCGCGCAAGGCCAGACGCGATGCGCGCTCAAAGGTGATGAACAGCGGGGTGAAGCCATCCGTGGACCATTGACTGGCGTTGGTCGGACTGGGGATGGAGGGTGGAAAAAATACATCGTACCCGCCCATGTAGGTCAGGGTGGACGGGGTTGTGCTGGAGGTGGCGTCAGCGTAGCGTTTGACGGAGGCATGAATGCCATTGGGTTCCGTGGCTCCGGTGAAGCGGATGAGGTCGATGTCGTAAATGGCGCTGACCTTGAGATAACCGGAGTACTTGCTGTAACCGAGCACGAAGATAGTGGCGTTCTGGGGGACTGACGTGCCGTCATTGAGCGGATTGCGATAGTCGCGATAGAGAGAGCTTGAGACACTGGCGTGCGCGATGATGTGGGCGCGAAACTTTTGCGGTGTGTCGAGTTCGTCGTCCGTGCTTGAATTGTAAGCGATCAGGGAGGGCTTCCAGGTGTTGACACCATCACGGGGAAGGCAGTAAACGGCGGTGGCGCTGAGCGTGTCTGTCAGAAACTGTTCTCGCAGTTCTTCGGCCATCGACAGGGCGCCGTACTGCGGAGCCATCCCCACATCGACGGTATTGTTGAGTGTGCCGTAAAAATTCAGCGAACGAGTGCTGCCCAGAGGCACGGCAACCATGGAGGAAACGCTTGGCTGGCTGCGCACAAGCGTGCCGTAGGAGACAACAGCCCCGCCCAGAATCACGGCAGAAAGCGCGAGCACCAGCAGGAGTTCCACGGAGGTGAATCCTCCTGGCTGATGGACACGGCGGTTCATTTGGGTGCAGGCGTTGGATTGCCAAACAGCATGCGCACAACGGACTCAACAGCAGGTGATGGCGGTGGCGGGGCCGGGGCAGGGGGCGGGACCGACGGGGCCGTTTCCAGTGGCTTTTCAGGTGTTGTGGCCACCACCTGAACAGCCTTATCAGGCGGGGAAGGTGCCGCAGCTGGAGGGGGCTCCACCAGGCGAGGAGGAGAGAAGGGCAGAGGATCATCCGCGACGACCTGGGCACGTGGCGGCGGGGCTGGCGCGGCTTCCTCAGAAAGCATTTGGGGTGGAGAACTTTGCGGAGTGATGGATGGATCGCGCAAGGGCATCTCCATGGTGGCATTGACCCCTTTGGTTTCTTTTGCCTCGTCTTCGGTCTGCCCAAACATCTGATAGCGCACATGGGGGGCGATATTGATCGGAATGGTCATGATCGACGGTGGCAGTCCGGTGAGGCGCTTCTCCTGCCATGCGAGCTCAATGTACATCGGGGTGATGTTTTTCACTTTTAACTCAACAATCTGATCCGGCAGCACCGGGGGAACGATGCGGCCGGTCTCCAGAATGATGTCGCCCAGCAGCACGCGCATGCGGCCGTCCGCCATGCGTTTGGTGCCGACCACGGGCAGTTTGAGAAGCTTGTCGCGAACGCGGTTCTCCTCGGTGTCACCGGGGGCCTGGCGGGTGAGGGCCTCGTTTTCGGATTCAAAGGGATTGTGCTCTTCAGGCTTCACATTTTCCGGTGTCTTCTCCTCCGGCAGCACGAGCTGATATTGCACGCGCTTTGCCTCCTCCTCAGCGGCGGCGGCTTCCTGGGCATGGCTGGCGACAGCCATGAGAGTGAAGATCAGGCCCGGCAGCAGCAATCTGTATGCAAAGTTCATGGGCTAGGATTTTGTGACTTTTGGCTTGGGCTTGGCCGTGGCTTTTTTCTTGTCTGCATCTGCGGCAGCAAGATCAAAAATCGGCGTTTCAAAAGAGACATCCATCTTCAGCTGGGTGCCGGTGCTGCCGCCGGTGATCTGCACCACTTTCATGCGTGCGGTGGGCAGACGGCGTTCGATGTCTCCGAGCCAGTTGAGAACCTTGGCAAACTCTTCCTCAATGGTGAGCGTGGTGATGACGGATTTGGGAATGAGCTTGTTGCCCACCGATTGCTTCGATTCGGTCTTGATTGAGTGCACCAGGCTGATGCCGCGCTCACGCAGGCTGAGCTGGATGGTCTGCTCCGCTTCCTGCTGGGTCTGCACATGCTCGATGGATGGCAGCCAGGAACGGAGAAAGCGCCGAACCTCTTCGGTGTTGGCCTTGAACACAGCTGTTTCGATTTCAGCCGTGGAGCGTTCGTTCTCGGCTGTGACGGCGGCGGTTTCGGCATCCTCGGCTTCGGCCCGTGTCGCGGCCACCTTTTTGTGGATGATCTGTGCTGAATACGTCATCGTACCGATGATCATGAGCAGGATGATGCAGGCAAGTTGCTTGGGATTCATGCTGGAGAGAGCTGAAAGGGTTAATCCGCCTGGCGGACGAGTGTGGAATGGTATTCGACGACGTCGCCGTTCTTGGTCTGCTGCGCTGAGAAGGAGCGGTAGAGCAGCTGACCGAGCGAGGCTTCAATGGCAGCAAGTTCGGTGGACACCTTGGAGCCGTTCAAATGGATGGTGAGAGCGATGTTGGCGGGCACCTGCTCGTTGCGTTCGAGCGCCACCTGAGTGATACGTGTGTCAGTCTGCACCGCACGGGCGATCTTGACGGCGATGGGCTGGATGTTGCGCGCCCCTTCCATCCATTGGGCGACCTTCTCGGCCTTGGTGGCCTCGGACTCGAGATCGGCCTTTTCATTCTTGAACGAGTCACGTTCGGTTTCGCTGAGCGTCTGGCGCTCCTGGGCGTCTACTTTTTGCTTGAGCGCTTTTTTGTAGTTGAAGTAATCCATCGTCATCACGTAGGCGCTGCCGACGAGCGCCACATAAAAGATGACGGGAATGGCGCGGAACGTTGAAGGCAGGCGGCGTGAGGTGTCCACGCGCGGCGTTTTGAAATCATGGCAGAGATATTCGTTCATAGGAGTGCGTGGCTTAATGTTCCCCGATGATGGTCCAGAGCAGATCATCCTGCGTAAGGTCGGCGGCACCGACCTTCTCAAGATGCAGCATCAGTTCAGTGCGGAATTTGCTGTCATGGCCGTCGCCGACAAAATAGACGGGGCTGCCCTGGGGGACTTTGGCAAGCAGCGGGCTGATGATTTGCAGAGCGGTTTCCACCGCCTCAGGGCCAAGGCCGCTGCGGCAGCGAATATCACGCCACTGGCCTTCCTGCTGCACCAGCACCGCGAGTGAGCCTTCGCAGGCGGCGATCAAGACGAAGTCCGGAGGAGTGCCTCCCGAACTTGCGCGAAAGATGCTGAGGATCGCATGCTCCAGCATGGCAAACAATCCGCAGCACACCCGCCCGGGCTTCAGTTGGACTGTTTTGAGCACGTCTTCGGTCACTTTGACCAGTGATTCCTCAACGGCGAGCAGCAGGCTGGCGGTGGTCTCGGGATGATGGCAGATGGCATAGCGTTTGCCGCGGTCATACTTTGGACCCAGCACGGCACGCGGGTTGGTGCGCAGCAGAGTCGCGCAGTTGTCACCGCGCATGAGGTTGTTTTCGAGGCTGATGATGAAGCGGTGGTTCACGGAGACGGAGCACCAGCCTCCATCCGCCATGCCACGCCATTCTTCACCTTTCAGCGGGGCGGTGTCGGGGAGTTCGCCCTCCTGGGAACCACTCTCCTCAAAGCGTCCGCGTTTGTTGACAGAACGCCAGCTTACGGAGCCGCGGCTGACATTGATAAGAAGAGATTTGGTTCTTCGGGGATTGTCGTGTGATTAGAGGACGGGTTTGAGGTCAAGTTTGCCGCAGAAGAACAGGATGCGACGGCGGTAGCTCGCGAAGCTGCGAAAGCCTCGTGCGGCCGCCTTGATCTGCTGGATCACGCT
>JAIPJY010000106.1 GCA_021733925.1 Prosthecobacter sp.
TCTGCGGCATGTAGCCGGGGGGATAGCCTGGCATCTGCGGGGGGTAGCCCTGGGGCATCGGGTAACCGGGTGGGTAACCTGGAGGCATCTGCTGTGGGTAGCCCTGCGGATAGCCAGGCATCTGCGGGGGGTAGCCCTGAGGCATTGGGTAGCCGGGTGGATACCCTGGAGGCATCTGCGGCGGGTAGCCCTGCGGTGGCGGATAGCCCTGTGGATACCCCTGCGGCAACGGCTGGGTGGCCCCCGGAGGTGGTGGCTGCTGCGGATTCTGCGGAGTGCCTGGCTGCTGCGGATTCATGTCAATAAAAGCGGTTGATGTACCTGTATATACACGGTGGCCAGCACTTCCGACAAGATGAATTTACAGGCCTCGAAAACGAAAGGTGAAGGAGTACGTCAGGAGAAACGGCCAGGAGAGACGAATTTTAGAGCGCGAGGTCGTCCATGGGCACGGTGTGGCCCAAGTGAATGGGGCTGGCCACGGGCCTTTCGAGATGTCTGCTGGCAGAGATTTCTCATTTGCACGATGGCCTGCTCCCGATAGGATGCTGAACCCCAATTCCTCATGAAAACCGCCTCGCTCTTCCTCTGCGCCGCCGCCCTCGTCCTCGCCTCCACTTCCTGCGGGAAGCACTCCTGGGCAGAAACTCAGGGGCTGCATGAAGGCATGCACAAGGTGCACGACGAAGCTCATGGCGACGCCCATGCCCCGGCAGCTGCGCACGGTGAGAAGACCGAGCACGCCCCGGCAGCTGAACACGGCGAGAAAAAGGCCCACTAAGAAATACCCACATGCGCCGCTTCTCCATCATCGGGCTGCTGGTGCTGATGATCGCGGCGACCAGCTGTGTGATGCTGCGGACGTGCTGGGCGCGTCTGTCTCCGGCGGTTGCCTCCACGGGCGGCAAGAGTCTGCACATCCGGCTGCCGGATGACGGCAAGACGCATCTGCAAAAGGACAAGCGCTGGGCGGCGGATCAGCTCGGCAGTTCCACCGGCACGCTGGGCAGCCACGGCTGCCTCGTTTCCAGCGTGGCCATGGCCTGCTCAGATCTCGGCGTGGAGCTCACGCCGAAGGAACTGAATGAGCGCCTGAAAAAAGCCGACGGCTTCCTGCCTCAAGGCTGGGTGGTGTGGAATGCCATCCCGCGCGTGACGGACCGGAAGCTCACGGCGGATTACCATCCCGCCTCCAGCCACAAGGTGATGGACGAGGCGCTGGAAGGCGGTGCCTACCCCGTGGTGAAGTATTTCCTCCTCGGCGGCATCCAGCACTGGTGCGTGATCGTCGGCAAAGACGGCCTGGAATACCTTGCCCGCGATCCGTTGCGGGATGACGAGAAACCGGTGAAGCTCTCCGAGCTGACGGCGAACGTGTACGCGGTGCGGGTGATCCGGCGGGTGGAGTGAGGGGCCGGCCGGGATTATTCCGTCAGCATGTAGGTCCAGACTTGTTTCCAGCGCTCTGCGTTTTGGGTGCTGATGGCCGAGCCGTGCGCGGCCTTGGCGCCTTCGCTTTCCACGCCGGTGATGGTGACTGCTGGATAGCTGGTATAAAGTATCCGCGCGTGATGGTAGGGGAAGGGGTCCGAATCCACTTCGGCAGGCTGGGCAGAAGCGGCCAGGCCGAGGGCTTTGAGATTGCTGAGCAACTGCTCGGGCGTGCAGCCTTTGGGGTCTTGATGATGATTGAAGGCGAAGAAGCGGTCTTTGGGCGTGGCGGATTCCAGCGCATACCAGGCGGCGGGGGCATCCAGCCTTTTGTGGTAATCTTTAGGGGCGCCAAAACACAGGACGCGTGCGAGGCGGTGTTTGATGCCCATCAGCGCGGCATGGCCTCCGCCTTGGGATTGACCGGCCACGGCGATGGACTCCCACTTGAGGGAGCCGTCGGCCTTGAGGAACTGCGTCCAGTTTTCCCGGGACCGTTTTTGCTGCAGGAGCAGAAGGACTTTGATCAGCCGGTTTTCGATGCTTTCAGCGCGCGCAATGGTCAGCTCCTTGCGGCCGTTTTGATAGGTGGCCTTGCCGCCTTGGATGATGGCCATGCGGAATTCTTCAAAGCTCTTGGGATTGCTGTCGGCGGCACAGGCCGAGGCCGGGATGTCATCCGGGTACATGAGGGTGATGACATGATAACCGAGCTCGGCGGCAAGCTTGGAAAAGCCCTGCGCATCGTGTCCATGGCCTCCGGTGCCAGTGAGCCAGAGCAAAAGCTCGTGGCGGTCTTTGACCCCGTCTGCGGGTTGGCCAATCACAAGGTCATGATTCACATAGATCCAGTGCGGGTCATCGAACTGCTTGATCTCAGGATCGGTCGCGGAGGGAACGATGCGGAAGGTGGTGATCTCTGCGTGGGCCACCATCGTGAGCAGGAGGAGGGCGGTGCCGATGAGTTTCATGGGGGCATTTAGAGCACGTGTGGGGCGGCGGTCAAAGGGTGGTAAGAGGCCGAGGGCACAGGTGTGGCGCGGAGCATTTTTGGAGTGCGGCACGCGAAGCTGCCGCTTTCGAGTGTCTCGTGGTGTGCGTGAGAGAAGTGGCCTGCGAGTGCCGGGCGGCGTGCTGCTTCGTGTGGCTTGGGGTGTGAGTGCGCCATCCGGCCAGCGGAAAGCGGTAGCTGCACTCGTTCCTCGTTGCGCGACCGCACTCCAAATGGGGCGGGCGACGAACGCGTAGTGAGTCAAGTGGCTGCAGGCTGTTCCGCTCGCTTCAAGTGAGGGTAAAGATCGGTGGCTTTGAAGGCGAGGGCTTGGCGCAGGCCCTTGTACAGCAGATGGGCGCAAAAGAGTGACATGACCGTCACCAGCCGCCAATCCCAGAGCCGGCCCTGGACGACCGAAATAAAGCTGTGCATCTCGGGCTGATCCAGAACCCACTGCACCAGCAGGAAGACGCAGAGTGGGCGAATGAGGAGGCCTTTGTCAGGACGACGTCGGGCGGCTTCGTCCTCAGCCAGCGGGTCAACACACAGCGCAGGTAGAATGGAGACGAAGAGGAGCAGGACGATGAGGACCAGCAAGTAGTCGGTGGTCGCCTCCAGGGCGAGCGTCAGAAAGACGGACATGATCAGCATCGGAGTCGCTATGGCAGCCAAAATTTTGGCGGATCGGAGGGCGGTGAAGCGATTCATAGGCGGGAGGGTGGGCTGAACGGGGGCGCGGAGAAACGAGGGGTGAGCCGGTGTCCTGGCGCGTTTTCTATTTTCGACATTCTTGCGGGTTGCTCCTCATCTGTCGAGTTCCGAATCCTACGGCCACGCATCACAAATCTTCAAAGGTGCGCTTTCTCAAAATGAAGTTTGTGATGCGCGGCATTTTATATCATGAGCAGTTAAAAAAGGGCTGGACAGAACGGTGCCTGTTTGGACCACAGAGGCACGATGGACACAGAGGTTGGCAATCAAGATCGGCTTCAGATCTCTGCGCTCATCGTGCCTCTGTGGTGGATTCATTTCTGAGATACAGACCTGTTTTCAATGGATCGTGGTATGAGGCTGAATCCGAAACGGACACGTTTGCGCAAGCGTTGCCAGACGGGCGCCTTTGGAAAGGGGGTGAGCGGCAGGGCCGACCGGCGGCGATGGGAGGAAGGATTCCACGGACGCGCACAACGCGTCCCTACCTGCCCTGGGGTCCTGCGCGGAGGGTAGGGACGCGCTGCTGTCGCGTCCGTGATTTCGAGTCTGTGGCGTCGCGGGCGATCAACGAAGGTGCGCCGTCCACAGGGCGGTGAAAGGCACCACGCATGGGCCTCGCGATGCGCGGCAGTACAAAGCCCACGGCATGGCGGCGTTGACCGCGAAAAACGATGCGCTGCGGGGAGCGGGGAGACGGCTCAGCGCAGCCGCCAAGAGCACGCATTGTCTTTCCATGTCTTGGGATCACGGTCCGGGCCGGAGGAGTAGAGGATGATAGCCGTAGGCAGCATGGCTGGAAGGTATTCCGTGGCTGGTTCGGGATTGGCGATCTTGCCGTCTTTGTTGGTGTCGAGAGTGATGTAGTAAGGCTCGCCCCAGGGATCGGTGAGCACCCATTCAGCGCCGTTCTGCCAGAGGCCGAATTTGCGGTCTTTGGCGGCGGGGAAGTCGATGAATTTGATCGTTTTGGGATTGAGGGTGGCGTTCTGGCCCAGAAGCGCAGTCAGCATCGGCCCCCGAGTGCGAATGGAGACATCGGGGGCGTGCCAGTCGGATTCCGGGATGGGATAGTGCCCGTAGTCCACTTCATAGGACGAAAGCGCCAATCGGATGTCTTTGAGGATCGTTTGTGGCTGGAGCACTTTGTGCGCGTTTTTGGTGATGTAGTGGATGCCCCAGAACATGATCCCCACCGCGATGATTCCCAGGATGACAAAGGTCCTGACGCAGCCGTTTTTCTTGAGATTGAGCGGATCATGGTAGCGCGTGGTGGATTGGCTCATGGCGCTGTTTTTACCCGAACGAGGCTTCCTTTGTCGAGGGCTTGTTTGCCGGGTGCTAGATCTCCCAGTCGAGCGTGCAGCCGAGGATGATGCGTGGCGTCAGCTTTCCATGGTTTGCCTTTCGCGGGTCGGTGGCCTCCAAAACGGCGGCGAATCGGCTGCGGGTGACGTCACGGAGTTTCCCCGTGGGCCAAAGGCCCGCAGGACTCAGCCCAGGGCGCCGGAGCGCAGCGACAAGCCCTGGGATTCTGACGCCCAAGGTGTTCTCTCCAAGTGGGCGCTCTGAAAGAGCGCGGGAGAGCCTGCGCTGACACTCAAAATGATCTGGCATGGCAGCGGCTCTGGGCGATGCGTTCCATCTCCCGCGCTCCTTCAGAGCGCGACCTTGAGCAATAGAATCTGCGCCCTGGGCTGACTCCTGCGGACCTTCGGCCCGCTCTATAACAATTCGCAAAACTCATTTCCGTCTAGCAGGCTGTTTCTTGATCGAGGATCATGGGCTTCGACGACGGCTGGCTGAGGACAGCCAGCCCTACCTGCGCTGGGCGCTCGCATGCCCAGCACGAGGTAGGGCGGCTTGTCCTCAAGCCGCCGCCGAGCGTCTCCACGCTCGCTTACCGGAAATCCGTTTTTGGAAACGCTCCAGATCCGACTCAAAGGCCGTGTAGAGGAAGACGTATCGCCAGGCCCCAATCAATGCCAACGACGCATCGGCTCTCCATCCACCTACCTCGTAAACCCGGGAGGCATGTTATCCTCCCACGTCGCCGGATCTCCATCAGGTCCGGCGGAGAAGATGGCGATGCGTGTGTTGAGTTCTTTTCGCGTCGCGCCGGGCTTGGGGGCATTGCTATGCGATTCTCTCAATATTCGTGATTTTTCGGTCATCGTCATGCAAGATGCCATCGTTGGTCCTGAGCCTGTCAATCCATGCGTCCAGATCTTCATCCCAATTGGAGGTATCACATTCGGATGATTGCAAATAGTCGGTCGAGTCACATAGGGCGGCGTAAATGATGTTCCACCTGCCCGTTTGAGTGTGCTTCCTGAAAGCTATCGAATCACTTGAGCCCGCTAATTTGCAGAAACGAATGAGGTGAACGGGCAGTCTTTTATTACCCTCCTCCTCTCGGTGGAATTTCTCCCAGGCAACCACAGCCGCGGGTCTGAGGATGTGATATGAATACTTCCAGTTTAAGACGCACTCCTGGATCTCTGAATAAAATTGGTGCACGTCATCAGGCAGCGTGACCTTAAAAGCATCTTCAATGATTCGCGTGTCAGCCCGGCCCCAGTGAACCATGTGCTTCACTTCAATTTCATACGGTGCCCTCTTGGGCGGTCCTTTGGGGAATTTGCAACAACTCGCCCAGTCAATGCCTGGAATCCTGGCGGTCATGTCTGACACATGACACAAAACCTCGTCGCACATGGGGGTGCCCGTACGATACACCCTGGAATGATCCGCTTCTTGTTTCAATGCCTCGAGTGACTTCATGGGCTGTCTATTTTCAATGCTCGAACATTGTAGGTCTTGAAAAGGCGGAAGCAAATCACCCCTGCAAAGTGCCAGGCGTGAATGGCATCGTTTAAAGTGGGTGTTGTTTGTTTTCCGTAGCCTGCGGGTAGCATCCGGCCCGGTACTCGTGCGAACGCGGCAGTGTCCTGGCGTGCGTGGCTCAAGCTTGGCGCGCCGCCGCTTTTGCTGGCTGGACAGTGTGTTCAGGACGAAGCACCTTCTTCACCTAGCGAAAGCGGTAGCTACGATGCAGGCTTGCGCCGTGCATCTTCGCGACCGCACTCCAAAAGGCTGTCGCGTGGCCTTGTACACCCAATCTCGAAAACCCACGATGCATGTCATAACAGAGTGCCATTCATGCTCGTTCTCCCCTACCTCGTAAACCCAGGAGGCATATTATCCTCCCACGTCGCAGGATCTCCATCAGGTCCGGCGGAGAAGATGGCGATGCGTGTGTAGAGTTCCTTCTGCGTCGCGCCGGGCCTTCGGCGGAGCGGTCAGCAGTTCGGGATTGGGGGCTTTGCCATCGTTGTTGAAGTCGCAGACGATGTAGTAGAGCGAACCCCAGCCGTCTTTGTTGAGCGTGGCGATGCTCCAAGGCATGCCGATCTTTTGCACCATGGCGTCGTCGAATTGCCAGTCCGTGCGCAGGGGAACCAAGCAGCAGTGCAACGAAGCACTGCAACGCCCCTCACCCAGCCTCTCCCCGAAGGATGCATGGAGCTGCGAGGCCATGGACGGGGAGAGGGGATCCGTGCTGGGACGCTTTCAAGCTCAATCGAAGTCACAACGCGGCACCCCTCTCCCCGTCGAGGGCGTGATGGGTGTTATGCTTCTTCGGGGAGAGGCTGGGTGAGGGGAATAGCCGAGCTTTCATGAGCCGCCGCCCACTTCCCCAGGGACCTGAATTTTAACCATCCACCGTCTGAAACACCACAGCTTCTCGAGGTGCGTGCTCACACCACCAATCCCGCAGCAGCCACGAGCGTCTCCTCATTGACGATCTTGCCGGCCAAATCAGGTTTGCAGTCGCCTTTGAGCTCTTCGCGGAATTTTTTGATGAAGCTCTGGGTGGGCCAGGAGGCGGCTTCGCCGAAGGCGCAGATGGTCTTGCCTTCGATCTGGTTGGCGACGGTTTCGAGGGTGTCCACGTCATCGGGGCTGGCGTCACCGGCGACGATGCGGTCGCTGATTTTCTTCATCCACAGGCTGCCTTCGCGGCAGGGGGTGCACTGGCCGCAGGATTCGTGGGCGTAGAAGGCGTTCAGATTGTTGATGACCCAGGTCATGCTGCGGCTGTCGTCCATGATGATGACGCCGCCGGAGCCGGCCATGGTGCCGCACTGCGCCATGGTGTCGAAGTCCATGGGGATGTCCATGATGCCGAGTTCGCGGCCGTCCTTGAGCTTGAACTTTTCATCCGCACGCAGCACTTTGGAGGAGCTGCCGCCAGGGATGATGGCCTTCAATTTGCGGCCGGGCTTGAGGCCGCCGCAGAGGGTGTCGATGACTTCGCCCATCGTCACCTTGCCGACTTCCACTTCGTAGTAGCCGGGCTTTTGCACATCGCCGCTGACGCAGAGGATGCGGGTGCCGGTGTTGTTCGGCGTGCCGAGCTTGGCGTACTCCGCGCCGCCCATCTCAATGATGTGCTTCACGTGGCAGAGGGACTCGACGTTGTTGACGATGGTCGGGCTCATGTAGAGGCCGAGCGCTGCGGGGAAGTAGGGGGGCTTGATGCGCGGGTAGGGGCGCTTGCCTTCGAGGGATTCGATGAGGCCGGTTTCTTCACCGCAGATGTAGGCACCTGCACCGCGATGCACGTAGATCTCGCAGTCGAAGCCGGTGCCGAGGATGTTCTTGCCGAGGAAGCCTTTTTCGTGGGCTTCGGCGATGGCTTTTTCGAGGATCTTGGCGGCGTAGGGGAATTCTTCGCGGACGTAGATGTAGGACAGTTTTGCGCCCACCGCGAAGCAGGAGATGGTCATGCCCTCGATCAGCTGATGCGGATCTTGATGCATGATGTAGCGGTCCTTGAAGGTGCCGGGCTCGGATTCATCCGCGTTGCAGATGAGATAGACGGGCTTGGTGTTGGTGGGCGGGATGAAGCCCCACTTCACGCCGGTGGGGAAACCTGCACCGCCACGACCGCGCAGACCGCTGGCTTTGACCTCGTTGGTGATGGCGCTGCGCTCCATCTTGAACGCCTTTTTGAGCTGCTCGTAGCCGCCATTTTCCAGGTAACACTCGATGGACGGATTGTATCCGGCACGGTCGATGTTCTTGAAGATCAGGCGCTTTTCACGCGCATGGGGTTCTTTTCCGGGAAGATACTGGACGGGGGAGGCCATGGTTCGCAGTATCCGAGTGTGAATAAGGTGGGCAACTGGGATTTGTGAAAAATTTCACAAGCTGGGGGCTGGATGCTGGATGGCCGGGGCGGGCGGCCCTGTGCAGCCTAGGCCGCGTCTGAAAAGACTCCCAGCGTGTGAATGGCGATTACGTCCCTGGAGCGCGGGCCTCCGAGCCCGCAGCAGGTTGCAGACACCTGCAGGGGCATATCCCCGCTCAGAAAGTGGCAAACAGAGTGGTTCTGGGGAGCGGAGGGAACGTGAGTCAGCGAAGGCAGCGATGATCCTGGGCAGTAAAGATGTGGACATGCGGAGCCGAGGCTTGCTGCGGAGTGCTGCGGGCTCGGAGGCCCGCGCTCCGGGGGCTGCATCCGTGGCGGTGGCTGGCAGGTGTGAGTGGGCGGGGAGCCTGATGCGGCGCTGTGTTTCAGACCTTGAAGGTGTCTTTTTCTGGAAAGCTCTGGGCCGTGAGCGGTGTACATGGCAGGTGCGTTTTTCTGCCCTCAGGATTGGCTGGATGGCTCTGCTGCTGCTCGCAGCGGCGGGGATGGCTGTGGCTAAGAAGGACGAGGGGCCGAAGCCGGTGCCGTGGTCGTTTGCGCCGCTACGGCGTGGCGGGCTGCCGCAGGTGAAGGACACCGCATGGCCGAAGACGCGCATGGATTACTTCATCCTCGCCAAAATGGAGGCCGCAGGGCTGAAACCGGCACCCAAGGCGGAGGGCAGGGTGCTGCAGCGCAGGCTGGCCTTTGACCTCACCGGCCTGCCGCCTGCCGAGCAGGCCCCCGCAGACTGGAGCCGTGCGGTGGATGAAACCCTGCGTAGCCCGCACTACGGCGAGCGCTGGGCGCGGCACTGGCTGGATCTGGCGCGCTACACGGACCAAACTCCTGACTGGCTGGACTCCACCAAATACTCCTATCTCTACCGCGACTGGGTGGTGCAGGCGCTGAATGAGGACATGGCGTATGATCGCTTTGTGGTGCGGCAGCTTGCCACGGATTTCCTGCCCGAGTGCGGCCCGCAGGATCGCGTGGCGCTGGGCTTCATCGGCCTGAGCCCCACGTATTTTAAAGAGCTGCAGCTCCCGCCCGAGATCATCAAGACCACCGTCGCGGATGAATGGGAGGAGCATGTGGATGCGATTGGCCGAACCTTCCTGGGCCTCACGCTGGCGTGTGCGCGCTGCCATGATCACAAGTCTGACCCGATCTCCGCGCAGGATTATTATGCGCTGGCGGGTGTGTTTGCCTCGGTGAAGATTTCCGAACTGCCGACGATGAGTGATGAGCTGTGGAAGCCGGTGGCGAAGGCGCGCGGTGAGGTGGCGGCGATGGAGAAGCAGATGGTCGCGATGAAGAAAAAGAAGCCCGCTGATCTCGCGGAGCAGACGAAGAATCTGGAAGCGAAAATCGCCGCGCTCAAGGCGGGGACACCGCACTACAACATGCCGATGGCGAATGCGGTGGAGGAGGCGGCGCTGTATGTGGTGAACAAGGAAAAGGAGCACGGCACGAAGCTGGACTACCGCATGGGCATGGCGCGTGATCTTGAACTCATGAAGCGCGGGAATCCGAATGATCTGGGGGCTGCGGTGCCGAGGCGCTTTCTTTCGATGTTTCCGTCCAAGACGGGGCTGCCGCGCAAGTTTACCACGGGCAGCGGTCGGCTGGAACTGGCGCAGGCGATTGTGGAAGATGCGGCACCGCTGACGGCGCGGGTGATGGTGAACCGCGTGTGGAAGCACCACTTCGGGCGCGGGCTGGTCGATACGCCGAGCGAATTCGGCAACCTCGGCGAAGCCCCCACGCACCCCGAACTGCTCGATGATCTCGCGGGTCGCTTCATGGAGCATGGTTGGTCGCTGAAGTGGCTGCACCGGGAGATTTTGAACTCGGCCACGTGGCAGCAGAGCAGCGTGGCTGCGGGCTCCGAGCAGCACGATCCTGAGAACAAGTTTTACACACGCATGCTGCGGCGTCGGCTGGACTGGGAATCGTGGCGCGATGCGATCCTCTCGGCGACGGGGCAGATTGATTTGAAGATTGGTGGGCAGGCTTCGTCGATCAGCGATGCCAAGAACCTGCGTCGCTCGCTGTATGGAGCGTCAGACCGGCAGGACATGGACCCGATGCTGCGCATTCACGATGTGCCGGATCCGGGGGCGCACAATCCATGGCGCACCGAAACCATCACCCCCCTGCAGGGCCTCTTCGCGCTCAATTCCCCCTTCATGCAGCAGCAGTCCGAGGTGCTGGGGAAATGGGCGATGGAGCACCGCGTGGAAGCGGTGTATGCGCGGCTGTTTGGGCGCAAGCCGAGTGCGCATGAGGCGGAGGTGGCGCGGGCTTTTGTGAGCGGACGCGAGGGAGATGCGGCGGTGTGGGCGCAGTATGCGCAGGCGCTGCTGGCGGGGAATGAGATGCTGTTTGTGGATTAGGGGGGGAAGGGCGCGCAGTGAAGCACCCAGCGCCCCAGGAGCGCGGACTTCCAGTCCGCAGCAGGTCGCCTACGCGCAACGGGTATGACCGCAGGCAGAACATCGGAAACACGAGGACTGCGGGACGAGAGGGCGAATAGCGATAGTGAGGCTGTGGAGTCGCGTGTGTCTGCGGAGTGCTGCGGACTCGGAGGTCCGCGCGCCAGGAACGCTTTGGCCTGCGGCGCTCCATTCCAAAATGAGCACACTATGACAAGTGCGAGTGCAAGTGGTGGTTAATCATCATGCGGAGCCATGTTCGCGTCAGTCCTCTACTTCTTTCCCTCTTTCTTCCCCCCACCCTCCGGCGCCTTCTGCACCGACACCAGCACCGCCGTATCCGGTGCCTTGCCGGAGTAAAACGAAAGATAATGCGTGTTCCCGATCACGGTGGTGTTCACGTTGCCAGCATCGTAGGCGATCTCGCTGCCGGTGGCGACGGCTTCGGAGACGGGCCATTGGAGGGGATGGGTGAACACGTGGTTCGCATCCACGACCCGGCGGCGGAGAATGCCGCCCCGGCCGCGCTGGTAGTAGTAGAGGCTCAGCAGGCCGGTCTTCGCATCGAGGATCAGGCTCGGGGTGGAGGCGGCGACGTCGGTGATGTTGGTCTGCGCGCGGGTCCAGGTCTTGCCGTAGTCGGTGGAGATGATCTGGAACTGGGAGCGAACGGTGCTGGGGCCGCCCATCTCGGTGCGGGCGATGGCGAGGATCTTGCCGTCGCCGAGGTACACGGCGGCGGGTTCGGTGGGCCACTGTTCTTTGGGCAGATCGGATTCGATGGGCGTTTGCGTCCAGGTCTTGCCGTCGTCCTTGCTGGTCACCATGCCCCAGGAATTGGTGGCGTCAGTGCCGTAGTTTCCGGCGAACCACAGGGACACGAGGCCGACGGTGGGGACGGCAAAGACATCCGTGATCTGCACGGGGCGCACGTCGAGCTTGGGCGTGGAGATGAGGGTGAACTTCACGCCATCGGTGCTGCGGTAGAGGTCCTGATGCCACTCCTTGCCCACGCGGCGCACCCAGAGGAGCATGGCCCCGGTGGAGTCCAGGCCTTTGCCCACGGGCACGTCGCCGTAGCCGGGGGAATTGGCCACGAGCGTCTCTGCGGTCCAGGATTTGCCGCCGTCGGTGGAGGTGCGCGCGTAGGTGGCGCGGGCGTCTTCACCAATCGTGTGCCCCGAGCCGCGGGTGTACACGCAGACCAGTTTGTTGCCGATGGCCTGGAGCATGGGCCAGGAGTTGTAGCCGTGGGCTTCCTGCACCACGTGGGGCTTGGCAGGCGCTTTGACGGGCGTCACTTTCACCACGGCCAGTCCGGTGGGGCGGGTGAAGGTGTCGGCAGGATCGGCGGGCCCACGCTGAATGCGCAGGCTGAGGGGCGCGTCCGGCACCACTTCGTAGTACGACTCCAGAACGATGTTCCGGGAGTGAAGCGGCGCGGCGGACAGCGCGGTTCGCACGGGGTTGCCCTGATAATGGTGTTCCGTGAAGGGTGCCCCCTCCACCATCTGGGAGAGGTGCACGCGGTAAACATCTTCCAAGGCGGGGCTGGTCTCGGCATCGGTCGTCGTCACGGTGATCTCGACTTTCACGGCGCGGCAGTCGCGGGGCAGACCGGTCACCACCCCGCAGACCGACTGCCCATCCGTGCCGCCCGACATGGACCACACGGGGATGTGCGTGGAGCCGCTGGACATGAGCACCAGCGAGGGCTTGCCCGTGGCGATGGACATCTGGTTCGCGTTGAGGAAGAGCGGGGGATATTCCGCCGCATAGGTGGCGAGGGTGGAGGCAATCAACGCGATGGACAGGAGGGTGAGACGCATGGGTGGAGTTCGTTGGCGGATGGATGGAGGCTTGCGCAGCGCGAGCGGAGGTCAAGAGATCATGCGGGAATGACGCTGAGTTCAGGCCGCGTTTCGCAGCCCCCGCGAAGCCAGCAGGGCTCAGCTGAATCAAGCACCCGAGGAGCGCGGACTTCCAGTCCGCAGCAGGTCGCATGCGCACGTGGCCCCACAGCTTCCCTATCGCCATCGCTCTTTCGTCCCGAAGTCCTCGTGCTTTTGTTGCGCTACAGGCAGCCACTCCCGCTGAGAGCAAGCGACCTGCTGCGGACTCGGAACCGAAGCGCAGCGGAGGTAGCCAGCCGTAGGCTGCCCGAAGGGTGAGCGAAGCGAGGCAATTCCGCGCTCCGAGGGCATTTTTGGAAACTTGGGCCTTAAACTTGAAACGGCGCTTCATGCTTTACACGGGGCCATCTATGATCATTGATCCCCGCTCGTTTTTTTCCGACCACCGATAATGACCACCAAGCTCGATCCCAAATTCCTCGCCCTTCTTGCCGACAACGCCCAGAAACTTCAGGCTCTTGATATCCAGTCGCGTGTGCTTGAGGAAGCCGCACCTGAACTGACCGCCACCGCTGCTGAGATCAGCCGGCAGATGCTTGAGTTGAACGAGAAGCTCACCTCCGCGATGGCGGACAAGGACGCGGCGGACATGGCTGCGAAGGAAGAGGCCAAGGCGCAGGCTTTGGCTGAGAAAGAGGCGGCACGTCTTGCGGCGATTGAGGCCAAGGAGGCGGCGCGTATTGCGAAGGAGGAGGCTGCGGCTGCGGCGAAAGCTCAGGCGCTGCTGGAGCTGGAAGCGATGCGGGCGGCTGCGGCGGCTATCAAGGCCAAGGAGCTT
>JAIPJY010000107.1 GCA_021733925.1 Prosthecobacter sp.
CCGATCCCCTCGCTCAATCTCTCCAGCAAGACCGCCGCCTTCGCACGCAGCGCCAGCGGGCGCGACTACATCCTTCCCGGTGCGCCTGATCGAAGCCTGCTCATCAGCGCCGTGCAGCGTGGCGGCACGCATCCCCAGATGATGCCGCGCACCGAAGTCAGCCTCACGGATGACCAGATTGGCATGCTGCGCGAGTGGATCGAAGACGGTGCCTACTGGCCCAAGGGTGACAGCGGCACGCTGCGGCCGCAGAAGAGCGCGGAGAATCCGTGAGGGCAGCGGCGCGGCTACGTGCGTTGAACGGCGTTACGGTGCCAGCATGATTTCAGCCCAGCCTTCTTGGTTGTCTGGCAGCAGCCACCAGGTGGCCATATCACCGTCCGTCAGCATGGATCCCATGTGCTTGGGGGAGTTTTCCCACACGGCACTCACCGTGGCGGCGCCTTTCGCGGCGACGTTGCGCCCGCCTCGGAAAAATTCAATTTCGGCGAGTCCGCCCCTGTCGTTGACGGTCTCGGTCACCTGCACGCGGAGCTTGTCGGCAGTCATCGTCGGCACAAGAATTTCCACCTTCGTTTGCTTGGTCGGATCCCAGTCGATGTGAACAAATTTCTTGTTCCAGACTTCTCTGCTGCCCACCCAAAGACTGACGCTGACCTTCTTCGTGCCACGATCCGCCTTGCCTCCGTTGTTCTGATTCCAGATGACGATTTTATCGCTGCCGGCATTTTCTGCCGCCTTAGTTGTTGCTGGTGCTGGGAGGGAATCGATCTCCTTCTGCACGGCAAGAGCTCCATCCAAATCTCCCTTGGCACCGAGCGATTTCTTCAAGCTCTCCAAATACGCCAAGTAGCGCGCATTGACGGGATCAGTGAGCGTCTTGATCTGCTTTTGATAATTGCCCCGTGCGCTGGTGAGTTCAGCCGGTTCGGCACTGAAGCAGGAAAAGGAGGCCGCCAGACCCAGCAGCAGCGACGCCATAGGTGCGTATTTTTTCATAAGCATTCGTCAGGCTACCACGCGGGGCAGGGGTGATGACAAGGATTAATTGTCACCGCTAGTCTCCGCTTCCGTTGTTCGGCGATGTCGTTTCTCCAGCGGGCGCATCAGTGTGTCACAATCGCACCAGCCAATGACATATTTCGTTAGTGCACAAAAATACCGCGACCTGCTGCAAAGCGAGTAGCGGCAATATGCAGTCCCGTGCAGTATCGTGAATATGGGCAAAGAATTCAGCATCACTCCACAGACCGTTCCGCACGTCGAAACCAAGCATCGCCGCATCTGCACGCCATTGCCGCACCCAGACTCCGTCCCGACTCTGGAGAAGCTCCGCCACTTCGAGCCGCAGTCCATGCGCGGCATGCCGCCCATCGTGTGGGACAAGGCTCTGAACTTCCACATTTTCGACAAGTACGGCAACCAGTGGCTCGACTGGAGCAGCGGTGTGCTGGTGACCAATGCCGGCCACGCCGCGCCGGAAATCTGCAAGGCCATGGTCGACCAAATCCAGAGCGGCCTCATTCACAACTACGTCTTCCCCAGCGAAGAACGCGCCGAAGCCGTCGAGCTCATCGCCTCCGTTTCCCCGGAGGGATTGAACAAAGTCTTCCTGCTCAGCTCCGGCAGCGAAGCCACCGAGTGCGCCATCAAGCTCAGCCGCGCCCATGGCATCAAAGTCGGCGGCAAGACGAAGATCGGCATCGTCGGCTTCACGCGTGGTTTCCATGGCCGCACACTTGCCAGCCAGCAGGCCGGCGGCATGGCGGGTCAGAAGGGCTGGATCGTGAATGAAGATCCCGCCATTTTGAATGCGCCCTTCCCGGATGGCTACTGGACCGAGGACACCGGCTTCGACAGCTTCCTCAAAACCATCTCTGACAAAGGCCTCACGGGCGACAACATCTCCGGGGTCATCATCGAGAGCTACCAGGGCGTCGGCCCCGACTTCGCCCCGGTCGAGTACATCCAAAAACTCCGCGCCTGGTGCGATCAGTACAACGTCATCCTCACCTTTGACGAAGTGCAGGCCGGCTTTGGCCGCACCGGCAAGTTCTGGGCCTTCGAGCACTACGGCGTCACGCCCGACATCATCTGCTGCGGCAAAGGCATCAGCAGCGGCATGCCCCTGTCCGCCGTGATCGGTCGGGAAGCCGTCATGGACCAGTTCCCACCCGGCTCCATGACCAGCACGCACACCGGCAATCCCGTGTGCTGCGCCGCCGCCGTGGCCAACATCAAAAAACTCCTCGCCGAAGACCTCACCGGCAACGCCGCCCGCCTCGGCCCCATCCTGCTGGCACGCTGCCAGGCGATCCAGCAGCGCCACCCAAGTGTCGTCGGCAACGTCACCGGCGTCGGCCTCGTCGCCGGCATGCAGATCATCCAGCCGGACAAAAAAGAGCCCAATCACGATCTCGCCCATCGCATCATCGAGCTCTGCTACCAGCGCGGCCTGCTCCTCTTCGCCCCCGTCGGCGCCTGGGGCCAGACCGTCAAAATCTGCCCACCCCTCACCGTCACCGAAGAGGCTCTTGTTGAAGCCTGCGACGTGCTGGATGGTGCCGTGGATGACGCGGTGGCCGGGAAGTGAGGGCGGCAGGGGAAGCATGGGCTCATTGCTGGGAGCGCCGATGTCCTCATCGGCTCCGGGCGAGCGTCCCATCCGCACCCGATGGGAAATGAGCTCGCCAGCGCACCGCTCAACAGGTGCAGTGGTGTCTTGACCCTTTCATGCTCTCAGGATATTCTCGCACCATGCCTGCCGCACCCAAACCTCTCCGAGTTCGTGCTCTCCAACTGCCTGCGAAGAAACGCATGAGCCTGGCAACGCTGCTCTTGGAGAGCTTTGATGAAGATCCAAGTCTTGACCGTGCCCTGCTGACCGAATTGAAGCAACGCGCAGCCGATCTCCGCAGCGGCAAGGTGAAAGGGCTAAGCACCGAAGCTGCCTATGGCTTTTCGCTATAAGCTGACGCATCACCCCGCTGCTGCTGCGGACTTTCAATGCGCAAAAGATTACTTTGCGGAAATTGATGAGGATCTTGCGGGATTGTTCCAAACGGATTTTCGTGTCGCACTGCGCGGGATCGCGACAGGACGACTTGTCAGTCATCTTTATGCTGCAGGCAACGAGATCCGCTGGGTGAAGCTAAAGCGGTTTTCACACAAAATATTCTTTGTATCTGAAGGCGAAGACGAGCGATTCATTCTGGCTGTGGTCAGTGGTCGAAGGCATCCCACCCGTATTCGGTTCATACTGAAGGGGCGTCGGAAATCGAAATAGCTGAATCACCCATCACCCCCGCAACGTCCCCACCCGGTTAAACCTCGCCAGCCCCAGCGCCTTCACCTCCGCCGCCGTGTAGCTGTCCGCGCCCACGAGTTTGTCACGCAGCCGTTCGCGCAGTGCATCCATCAGTTCGGGGCCGTTCTGCACCCAGGTGTAGTAGAGGCAGAGGGGCACGTAGCGACGGCCTCCAAAGCGGATGAACAAGGAGTTCGCGCGTGCCGCTGAAATGGAATGGTGCGCACCACGGCTCTGCGGCGCAAACCGCAGCATGCGAAACCACCACGGCGTATGCTCCGGAAGGCCGAAGACAGCGGACTCAATCTCCTCCAGCGGGATCTCCGTCGCATAACTGCCGCGACCAATCCGCAGCGCGGTGTCCGTCAGCTCGAAGTGCGGTCTACGCCGGTCGATGTAGAAGGCAAACAACGTGACCAGCGTGGTGGCAACGGCCCACGCGGTGAGAATCTCCGGGCGGGTCGGCTTATGGCCCAGCATCGCACTGCCGCCCACGACAATCACCGCCGCGAGCATGAAACCCGCCACCGGCATGACCAGAAGGTAGCTCAGCCAGTAGGTCGGCTTGGGTCGCGCAAGGATGGTCGGGACTGGCATAAAAAACGCTCGCTCTCTCGATGACACCCGCTTTGAGACCGAGATGCAAGAGCGAAGCACGCCACCCCGTAATTTCACCACATGACACGCCGCCCCCATACACACCTCGCCCTTGTGCTGCTGGCAGCCGCGCCCGCCTGGGCAGCGGCGGCTCCCGTGATGTTTGAAAAAGACGTGCGCCCCATCCTCAAAACGCACTGCTTCCAATGCCACGGCGAAGAAGGCGAAATGAAGGGCGGCCTGGATGTGCGCCTCGCACGCTTCATCCTCAAAGGCGGCAAGGACGGCCCCGTGATCGTCCCCGGCAAGGTGGCCGAGAGCCATCTCCTCGACCTCGTCAAAAAAGGCGACATGCCCAAGGGCAAAACCAAGCTCAAGGATCAGGACATCGCCACCCTCGAAGCCTGGGTGGCGCAGGGTGCCAAGACCGCCCGCCCGGAGCCGGAGAAGCTCGGGCCTGAGCACGCCTTCACCGATGAAGAGCGCGCCTGGTGGTCGCTGCAACCCATCGCCAAGCCGGTAGTTCCAAGTTTAAAGTTTCAAGTTTCAAGTTCCCAGAGCGCGCTGCAGGGGACCAACTTGAAACCTTCAACTTTAAACCTTCAACTTGGGATCGACGCCTTCATCGCCGCCAAGCTCACCGAAAAAGGCCTCTCCTTCTCGCCCGAAGCCGACCCCGTCACCTTCATCCGCCGCGCCAGCTTTGATCTCATCGGCCTGCCACCCACGCCTGCCGAGGTGGACGAATTCGTCGCCGCCTACATCAAGCATCCAGAATCCAGCATCCAGAATCTAGTCGACCGTCTCCTCGCCTCTCCGCATTACGGCGAGCGCTGGGGCCGCCACTGGCTCGACACCGCCGGCTACGCCGACAGCGAAGGCTTTGGTGAACGCGATCTGGAGCGCCCTTGGTCATGGAAGTACCGCGACTACGTCATCAATGCCTTCAACAAAGACAAGCCCTTCGATCAGTTCGTGCGCGAGCAGCTCGCAGGCGATGAAATGGTGCCGATGCCGTACAAAGACCTCGCCCCCGACGCCATCGAAAAACTCGCCGCCACCGGCTTCCTGCGCATGTCCCCCAACGGCACCGGCGAGAAGAACGACGCCGCCACGCAAAACGCCAACATCGCCGACACGCTCAAGATGGTGGGCACCTCGCTGTATGGCCTCACCATCGGCTGCGCCCAGTGCCATGATCATCGTTACGATCCCATCTCCCAGGCCGACTACTATCGCCTGCGCGCCGTGTTTGAGCCCGGCTTTGACACCAAAGCCTGGCGCGCACCCGGCGGCCGTCTCGTGTCACTGCTGACCGAGAAGGAAATCGCCGAATCCGCCAAGATCGAAGCCGAGGCCAAAAAACTCGACACCGTACGCCTCGCCAAGGCGGAGGAGTTCATCACCGAAGTGCTGGAAAAGGAACTCGCCAAAGCCCCCGAGGCAGACCGCGCTCCCCTGCGCACCGCCTACCGCACCGAGGTGAAAAAGCGCACCGCAGATCAAACCAAGCTCCTCAAAGCCTGGCCCCGCGTGAACCAGCTCAGCTCCGGCTCCCTCTACCTCTACGACACCACCAACAAAACCAAGCACGCGGATACATTGAAGAAGATGGCCGCAGAAGCCGCCGACGTGCGCGCCACCAAGCCCAAGCAGGAATACCTCCACGCCTTCACCGAACTGCCCAAGAAGCCCGGTGCCGTGCCCGCCACCTTCATCTTCAATCGCGGCCAGTTTGACCAGCCCAAAGAGCAGGTGAAGCCGAGCGATCTCACCGTGCTCGCCTCCTTCCGCAAGATCGAGATCCCCGAGAAAGACCCTGCGCTGCCCACCACCGGCCGCCGCCTCGCATTGGCCAAGGAACTCACCGATGGCAAGCACCCCCTGGTGGCCCGCGTCATGGTGAACCGCGTGTGGATGCACCATTTCGGCAAAGGCATCGTCGCCAGCCCCGGAGACTTCGGCCTCCTCGGCAGCCTGCCCACGCACCCCGAACTCCTCGACTGGCTGGCCACCGATTTCATGGCACGCGGCTGGAGTTTGAAACAACTGCACCGCCAGATCATGACCTCCCGCACCTACCGCCAGACCTCCACGCGGGATGCCACACGCGACCAGATTGATCCCGACAACAATTACCTCAGTCGCATGAACGTGCGCCGACTCGAAGCCGAGATCCTGCGCGACAGCCTCCTCGCCGTCAGCGGCAAGCTCAATCCTCAGGTGGGCGGTGCGCCCGTGCCCGTCATGTTCAATGAAGAAGGGCAGGTGGTCATCGGCATCGACACCACCGACACCGCAGGTCGTCCCTCCGGCAAGATCGTTCCGCTCAATGGTGCCGAGTTCCGCCGCAGCATCTACGTGCAGGCCCGCCGCTCACGTCAGCTGGAAATGTTCGCCACCTTTGACGCCCCCATCATGGAGCCCAGCTGCGACATCCGCTCCGTCACCACCGTCAGTCCGCAGAGCCTCCTGCTCATGAACAGCACCACCATGCGCGTGCATGCCCAGCAGTTCGCCCAGCGCGTGCAGAGCGAAGGCGGCAAAGACACCGCCGATCAGATCCGCTACGCCTTCAAGCTCGTCAGCGGCAAAGCCCCTTCGGAGTCCGATGTGCTGCAGAGCGTCGAATTCGTGCAGGCCCAGACCGAGTACTACAAGGCCAACCCCACCCCACTCGAAGTCCAGCTCGGTGCCGCCTCCAAGACCCCCGGAGACCCCGCCTTCCTCGGCCTCACCGCCCTCTGCCACGCACTCCTCAGCTCCAATGCGCTGCTGTATGTGGACTAGCCGGGTCGGTGATTGATATGGACTGCGGTCGCGCAGCGAGGCACAGCTTGTCCTCCGAAGCTCAGCTGGCCCTCCCGAATAACTCGATCAGCTTTTCTGAGTACGTAGTTCGGGGTTCGCTTCGCGGCTGCGCAGCAGCCCGTTCCGGAAGCCCCGAATCGTCCCAGATCTGAAACCAGCCAGCGCACGTTTTGTAGTACCGGCTTCAGCCGGAATCTGGAAACTTAGTTCGCGCAAACAGCTCCCGAATAAATCCCCCCTGTTACCCTCCGTTCCGCAATCTAGCCGCCTTGAGTTCAGCTGCTTCGTGGCTTTAGCGAAGAATGGGCAGAGCGAAGGGGGAAGCGCAGGTGCCGCTTTCCGCAGGCCGGTCAGCTTACGCATACCACGAGACACTCGAAAGCATCATCTACGCAGCCGCATTGATTGATTCATATCATGAGCAGTTAAAAAAGGGTCTGCACAGAAGGGTGCCTATTTTTAACCACAGAGGCACGATGGACACAGAGGTTTGCAATCAAGACCGGCTTCAGATCTCTGCGCTCATCGTGCCTCTGTGGTGGATTCATTGCTGAGATACAGACCTGTTTTCAATTGATCGTGGTATCACTTCGCTCACCCATACGGCCTGAGCCACTCGGTGCTCTTCAATTCCAGTGCCGACGTAAAGCTCGCAGTAGGGTAGGGTTCATCGGCCTCTGATTCCCAAAAATTCTCCGGCACCGTGGCAAACTCGAATCCCAGGTGCAGCAGGCCATCCTGCGTCAGCGTGATGCCGCTCGGAGTGAACGTGATCGCTTCAGCTCCCTGCAGCGGATGCCCTTCCATCAGCAGGGATTCCGTGGCGGTGGCGATCAGTTCATCATATCGGGCGATGAACTGCTGCCAGAGCGTCGCCTGCGCCTCCGAGGGACCGCTGCCATAGGCGCTCAAACTCACCGGCTTCCCCGTTGGCAGCACCGGTTGCGCATGCCAGGTCTTGTAAAACGGCGAGTGCTCAAAGTCACCGATGATGGGATGGTGCCCCGGGATGCGGGCTTCCTGCCGCTTTCGACGGGCTGCCTCCAGCACCATCACCGTCGCAAGCAACGCACCGAATACTGCGGCCACTTTAAAAATGACGCCAGCTGTGGACAGCACCGTCACATGCCAGTCGGGCGGAGAAAAAAATGGCAGCAGTCGAATGAACTTGATGATCACCCACACGGCGGTGCACAGCACCGGGCCGATGATGCACACCGTGAGAAAGCCACACACAAAGACGACCAGCCAGCCCCGCACAGACGGGTGCCCAAATGCAGAGGCCGTATTGTAGTTGAAGAACTTCATCGCATTGAATGCCATGGGTGGAAGCATGGCGTGCAGCACGCTGTGATGACTCCATCAGGAAGGGATGGAAATTTTATCACCTCGCCTTCAGAAGTGTCGAGATTATTCCTCAGGCAGCCAAAAGTAGCCATCGCGTAAGTCCGATGCGCCAGGCCACCGGCCAAATTCGTCGCAAAACCATTCGTCAATCTTCATTCGCCCTTCATCTTTGTCCCATGGCCCAGGCAATCATGAATCCCGAGGAAGTCCGGCGTTTTGCGCAGGAGTTGAAGCGCTTCAACACCGAGATGCAGCAGCGTTCCGCCTCCCTGCAGAGCCGCTTCACCGCCCTCGGTGAGACCTGGCAGGATGCTGAGCATGAGAAGTTTGCGAGCGAGTTCACCACCACCATGAAAGCCATCAAGCGCTTCATGGAGATGTCCGAGCAGCACACGCCCTTCCTGCTCCGCAAGGCGCAGCGCATTGAGGAATACCTCAGCCAGCGCTGATCCAGCATCTAGCATCCAGCATCCAGCATCTAGTACCCAGCACCCATGGCTGACCAGGCACGCATCTCGAATCTCGACTCCATCGAGGCATTTCGTGTTGCGCTCATCGTCTTCATCAACAAGACCCGGCAGGCGCTCGACTCCGTGCAGGACTCGGTGAAAAAGACCCGTGGCTGGGTGCAGACGGAGCAGCCCGCCTACTGGAACACGCAGATCCGCATGCGGCAGAAGAAGCTCGATATGGCGCAGCAGGAGCTCATGAGCGCACGCATGTCCGAGTTTGTGGACAATCCCACCTTCCAGCAGATGGCCGTGCGGAAAGCCCGCGCCTTGCTCGAAGAGGCTCAGGCCAAGGCAGAGCGCACCAAGGCCTGGGGCCGTGATTTCGACCGCACCATTGATCCGCTGGCGCGCAAAACGGACTCTCTTCGCGACTACCTCGACAACGATCTCACCAAGGCGGTGGCCTACCTCGTCGAAATCCAGAAAATTCTCCAGGCTTACAACGAAACTCCAGCCGCTCCCCCGAGTTCTCCTTCTTGAACCTCCGACGGCCTCCCTTGGCCTGCCGTCCACCGCCTGCTCCTTACCGTTTAGCACCTGCTCCTGACCGTCCACCACTTACAGCTTACTGATCTAGCACCTGCTCCTTACCGTTCACCGCTTACCGGCCCATGAATCTCATCCAAAACGCCCGCGAACTTTCAGAGCACTGGCATGCCACCAAGGTGCACTGGCGTGATGCCAAGGCGCTGGAATTTGAAAAAACCTATCTCGAGCAGCTGCCCGGCCTCATGACCAAGACCGGCGCCATGATCAACGAACTCGAAACCCTGCTCCGAAAGATCCGCAAAGACTGTGAACAGCTCCCTTGATCTACGCTCCTCGCGCATAGCCTCCCTCCACATCTCGCTGCGTGACATCATCGGCGACTTTGCCACGCGCAGCGAGCAGATCGCCCGCGAAATCCGCTCCAAGCGCTACACCGCCGAACAAAACCACCTCCAGCATCTGGAGGCGTTCGATGCGCAGCAGGGGGCCACCATCAACGAAACCGCGGCGCAGTGGGATGAGTACGTGAAGACCATCCATGCCCGGCATGCGCTGCGTACGACCGCCTTCAAACGCTACGAGGACCGCATCAAACGTGACCTCAAGGCCATGACGCAGAAGGAGCGTGAACGCTGGCTCGGACGCCAGCAGATGCGCCGCGTGCATGCGGATGCCATTCGCAAACGCGGCCTGCAGCAGCTCGATCACAACACCGACGCCCTGCTGTCGCGTCTGACCGCCGCCAAAGAACGCCTGCTCGTGGTGCTGAAGGCCACCGGTGAACGCCTCGGCCGCAAGACCGCCCCCGAACCCAACACCCGTCTCACGCTGGCAGACATCCCCGCCCGCATTGAAGAGATTGAGGGCCATGCGCAGAGCCTCGAAGAGCAGATGGGTTCCGGCAAAAGCTCCGGCATGTTCAAGATGTTCTCCAAGCCCCGCGTTGACCTCACGGAGCTCAGCGCCGCAGTGCTGGATTACGAAACCTGCCTCCATGAACTGCATGCCGCCAAAGATGCGGCTGCGGCGCACATTCAGGCAGAGTATGACCACACCGATGCCCTGGTCACCGCCGACTGGAGTCGCACGGAGGAAGTCGCGGAAAAGTACCGGCTGGCCATGCTGCGGCGGCTTGCCACGCAGATCCCCGCCTGCCTCGCCCGCAATGAACGTCTCCTCGCCCGCAATCAGCAGCGCTTCGAAGTGCAGAAAGCCGCCGCCATCGCGCAGGTGAGCGGTCCCCTCATGCAGCAGCGTCAGCAGTTCACCGATCAGCATGACGCCGCCATGCACGCCATGCAGGCCGCAGCCCAGCAGCGCTGGTTCAAGCTGCAGGCCGAGTGGAATCAGAAGATCCCGCCCCTCCTCGCCGCTGTGGACGAGATCAAAGAGGATCCCGCTTCGCAGCACTCAGACTGGAGCGCCACCTATCAGCCCCATGACCTCTTCCCCTACGCCGTGCGTTTGGGCGCGCTGGATCTCGACCTGAGCACCACCGGGGCCATGCTTGCCAAAGAGACGCCTTTCGATCTCAGCGGCTATGAGCACATCACCCTGCCGCTCGCGCTGGCCTTCCCGCAGGAAGGTTCCCTCCTCATCGAAACCGACGACGACGGCGGCAAATGGGTGGCCGATGTGATGAATGACGTCATCTTCCGCCTCTTCACCCAGTCACCTCCCGGAAAGGTCCACTTCACCATCATCGACCCCGTCGGTCTCGGGCAGAACTTCGCCGGACTCATGCACCTGGCCGACTACGAGCCCGCCCTCATCAACCGCCGCATCTGGACGCAGCGCGAGCAGATCGAGGAGCGCCTCATCGAGCTCAACGAGCACGTGGAAAAAGTCATCCAGATGTATCTGCGCAACGAGTACGCGACCATCACCGAGTACAACGAGCAGGCCGGAAGTGTGGCGGAGAAGTACCACTTCCTCGTCATCGCCGGACTGCCCACCGGATTCAATGAATCGTCCATGGCCCGTCTCAAGAGCATCGTCATGAGTGGTGCCCGCTGCGGCGTGTTTGTGCTCATTCACTGGGACAAACGCCAGCCACTTCCCGAAGGACTCAGCGCCGAAGACCTGCGCAAAAACTGCCTGCGCATCGTCCGAGAGAAAGGCGTCGTCAGCTTCAGCGGCATTCGCACGCTTGCGCTGGATCCACCGCCGTCGGATGTCATCGTCGCAGATCTCGCTCATCAAATCGGCCAGGCCAGCATCGACTCCAATCGCGTGCAGGTGCCCTTCAGCGTCGTCACGCCCAAGGAGATGTGGACGGAAAGCACCACCAACGAACTCCGCATCGCCATCGGCCGCACCGGCGCCACCAAGCTGCAATACCTCGCCATCGGCAAAGGCACCAAGCAGCACGCCCTGCTCGCAGGGAAAACCGGTTCCGGTAAATCCACCCTGCTGCACATCATCATCACCAATCTCGCCCTCTCCTGCAGCCCGGACGAGGTGGAGTTCTACCTCATCGACTTCAAGAAAGGCGTCGAGTTCAAGTGCTACGCGGACAACAAACTCCCGCACGCCAAAGTCATCGCCATTGAGAGCGATCGTGAATTCGCCCTGAGCGTGCTGCAACGCATCGACGAAGAACTCCGCCGTCGCGGCGAACTCTTCCGCAAAGCCGGCGCGCAGGATCTCGCCGGATACAAACGTGCCGGCGGCACCGAGCCCATGCCGCGCTCCATGCTCATCATTGACGAGTTCCAGGAGTACTTCACCGAAGACGACGCCGTCGCTCAGGGCGCAGCCCTGCTGCTCGACCGCATCGTGCGTCAGGGCCGTGCCTTCGGCATCCACGTCCTCCTTGGTTCGCAGACCCTCGGTGGTGCCTACACCCTCGCCCGCACCACCCTCGGCCAGATGGTCATCCGCATCGCCCTTCAGTGCAACGAGGCCGACGCCGCGCTGATCATGGACGACACCAACACCGCGCCGCGACTGCTCTCCCGTCCCGGCGAAGGCATCTACAATGACGCCGCCGGTGCCGTGGAAGGGAACAGCCCCTTCCAAGTCGTCTGGCTCACCGACGAAGAGCGCGATGCCAGCCTCGTCGAAGTCACCCAGCTTTCCAAAGAACGCGGTTTCAGCCACAAGCGCCCCATCGTCTTCGAAGGCAACATGCCCGCCGACGTCCGCGACAACGCCCTGCTCGCCACCGCCCTGGAAAACCCGCCCGTCAAAGCGCCTGCCGATCCCAAGTGCTGGCTCGGCATGCCCAACGCCATCAAAGGCCCCACGGAAGCCATGTTTCCACGTCAGAGCGGCCGCCATCTGCTCCTCGTCGGTCAGAACGACGAAGCCGTCGCCGCCATCATCGGCCTCGGCATGCTCGCCCTCGCCGCGCAGCACCCACGCGCCACTCCGCCCAAGTTCTACCTCATTCACGGCGCACTCGCCGATACCCCCGACTGCGAATTTCTCGAAAGCATCGCCACCGGCCGGGCGCAGATTTCACAGGGCCACGAAGCCCCCGAATTCATCTCTGAGATCCACGCCGAAATGAAGCGCCGCAGCGACGAAGGCAGCGCGGGAGATCCCCCCATCTACCTCTTCATCCACGGCCTGCAAAAGTTCCGCAAACTCCGCTACGAAGAAGATTTCTCCTTTGGCGGCGACGACGCCCCCAAGCCCGGCAACCAGCTCAACGAGATCATCTCCGAAGGACCGCCCCTCGGCATCCACCTCATCACCAGCCTCGACACCCTCAACAACGTCAACCGCTCCCTCAGCCGCAAATCCGTCAGCGAGCTCGGCATGCGCGTCCTCTTCCAGATGAGCGCCAACGACTCCGCCAGCCTCATCGACTCCCCCAAAGCCAGCATGCTCGGCCTCCACCGCGCCCTCTTCTACAGCGAGCACGAATCCCGCCTCGAAACCTTCCGCCCCTTCGCCCTCCCAGACTCCGGCTGGGTCGCCGAAGCCGTGGCGCAGATCGGGAAGTAGGTCCCTGGGTGCGCACAGATAGGTTTCACGCAGAGAGACCCTGCGGCAGCAGACGCATGCCCAGAGATGGCCAACGGACCAGTGCTCACTCGAGCGCGAAGCGTTATAGAGTGCGGCGGCAAGCCTTGACGCGACACCGCTTTTCGCCGGCCGCACAGCAGGCTGGTTCCACAATAAGCGCCACCCCCCGCGAAGCGGTATCGCCATACATAAAATATTGCCAGGCATGAATGGCACTCAGTTAAGCGCTGGCGCGATAGCGATCACGGTGAGGGATTTCATGGAACTGATGGCGTTTACGGGTGAGCAGTTGATAGCTTTTCGGGCGACGTTTCGTGGCTCGTGGCTCTCGTCGTC
>JAIPJY010000108.1 GCA_021733925.1 Prosthecobacter sp.
AGGCTCGGCATCCCTTCGCTATGATACGGAAGGCCGTTGGCCTTCAAGACAGGAGAGCGGCTCCGCAGGTGAAATGATCCCAGTTAGAGCGGCTGATTCGATCCGGGGACAGACCTGTTTTCAATTGATCGTGGTATAAGTTTCCAGATTCCGGCTGAAGCCGGTACTACAAAACGTGCGCTGGCTGGTTTCAGATCTGGGACGATTCGGGGCTTCCGGAACGGGCTGCTGCGTAGCCGCGAAGCGAACCCCGAACTACGTACTCAGAAAAACCGATCGAGTTATTCGGGAGGACAGGCCGGCGACGGCGGGCTGAGGACAGCCCGCCCTACCTGTTCTGGGCTCTGCGAATGTCCGGCGTGAGGTAGGGCGGCTCCATGCTCGCATGCCGGAAATCAGTTTCGCAAACCGCTCTATTTCCGTGAGGTTTCCCCTTTCACACCTGGTTCTTCTGCAGGTCGAGCTCGGGGTCCAGTGAGGTGCCGTCGAGCAGGTGCTCGATGAGGTGGCGGGCGAGCCAGGGGCTGCGGAGGGAGCCTTTGGAGCCGAGGCCGTTGAGGAAGGCGACGCGGGGATGGGCGGGGTGCGTGCCCATGAGGGCCTGCTGGTTCTTGATGATGGGCCGCACGGCGGTCTGCATGCTGGTGATGGTGGCGGGTGCCTTGAGCAGGCTGCGCAGGTTGGCTTCGAGCTGCTGCAGCGGGTCGGCGGCGGGCGTGTGCGGGTCGTCGAACTTCCATTCGTAGGTGGAACCGGCGCGCAGGGTGCCGTCTTGGCGGGGGAGGAGCCAGCAGGCGCGGTTGAGGATGCGCTGCTCGCCCTGGAGATCGGCCTGCACGGTGAGGATGGTGCCGCGTGCGGACTGGAAGGGCAGCCAGTTGAAGAGGGGGTGCTTTTCCGCGCTCCAGCCCTGCGCCCAGATGACGTGGGAGAAGTGCTGGCCGTTCCAATGGACGCCGGAGTCGTCGTCACGGATGTCGGTGGGCTGGACGTCGGCCTGCGTCCAGGCACCGAGGGTGGCGAAGAAGCTGCGGCTGGCCTGGAGGTAGGTGGGGGTGTCCAGCCAGGCGGCGTGGCGCTGCTGGAAGCCGTTGGCGGGGTCGTGAATCACTTCCGCGTCGAGTTTCGGCGGCTGCGGATGGAGGAAGGGCTGCATGTCGGGATCGCGCCGGCGCTTGTGCCATTTGGCGATTTCCGCCTCGTTTTTGAGCAGCCGGACGTAGCCGCGCGGGAAGTAGCAGCGCTGGCCGAGACGCTGACCGCAGCGGCGATAGAAGCGCAACGCCTCACGGTAAAACATTGTATAACGCCAGCTGACGGTGAGCCGCATGCCGGTGATGGGGGTGATCAAGCCGGCGGCTACTTTGGAGCAGGTAACGGCTTCGTCGCGGTCGGCGATGACAAAGGGCACCTCCCGCTCCCACAAGCGCCAGGCCAGCGCGGTACCGGCGAGGCCTTGGCCGATGATGAGGATGGTTTGCACAATGACGAATGAGTAAATCCGAATGACTAATGAATGGCAAAGCTCAAATGACGAAATGCGCGGCTCAGGGCGGTGAGACTGCATGTGCCCGAGGAGGGTGTGAACTTGCGTCAGCCTTCGAGTTTCGTCATTCGGATTTACTCATTCGTCATTTTCCAAGCGGCTCCGTTGAAGCGAGCACCTGACAATGAACGAACACGAATGTTCGTCCCACCACGTGGGACATTCTACGGCTGCTTTTCCACCACCAGCATCGCCTGCATGATTTCCTTGAGCTTTTCGTGGGTCTTGGTGACCTGCTCTGCTGTGGGCAGTTCGGGAGTGGTGCCGCGGCGCCAGAGGACGCTGATTTCTTCGATGGCGGCACCGATGTGCTTGAACATGGGCTCTTCGTGTTTGGCCATGCTGATGCGGTTGAAGTCATCGCGGATTTCCTGGAGGATCACGGGTGAGCCGATGCACAGCGGCCGCACTTCGACGGTGGCATTTTCCACAACGACGGTGGAGACGATCTCGAGCAGCCGCAGCCAGAGGCCCAGATCGATCATGACCGCGAGGTCGTCGTCCTTCTGCTCCCGCAGCATGCGGATGAGCACCTGGTGGCTGTCGACGATCTCGTGGCGGAGTTCCTTCCACTCGTTGCTTTCGGCCATTTTGCCCTGGGCCATGAGGCGGGGCAGAAGTTTTTCTCCCAGACCCAGCGTACGGCAGTAGCTGAGGACTTCCTGGTTGTTGTTGCGGAACTGCTGGGAATCCCCAGCCTGCCAGATGAGGAAACTGTCCGCCATGAGACCGCCGAGAATCAGGGCGGCACGCCCGCGATCTGTGGGCGGCGTGGGCGGTGGCGGACGAAACAAGAGACGCCAGCGCGCCTTCGTGCGCTGGCCGATCAAGTCGAGGAAATCCGCCGGAGTCTGATCTCCGAGGATGATGGCGGGTGCGCCATCGCCCGGGCCTTGTTCATCTGCGACTGCAGGCATCCCACCGAGGCACAGCCCCAGCGCTACGAGACAAATCGTACGGCGAAAACGGGACGGGGGAGCGGACATGATTGGGAGCTGACGGCATACCTTACTCCACTGTGACGCTTTTGGCGAGATTTCTTGGTTTATCGACATCACAGCCGCGAGCGACGGCGGTGTAATAGGACAAAAGCTGGAGCGGGACGACGTTTAAAATGGGTGTCAGGTAGGACGGGCAGTCGGGCACGTAGATGACGTCATCGGTGATGCGTTCGAGCTCGGTGCGGCCTTCGGTGGTCACGGCGATCACGGGTCCTTTGCGGGCGCGGACTTCCTCGATGTTGCTGACGTTTTTGTCGAAGACGGCATCGCCGGGGGCGATGAACACGGAGGGCATGTCCGGCTTTACCAGGGCAATGACGCCGTGCTTCAGCTCCGCGCTGGGGTGGCCGCTGGCGTAGATGTAGCTGATTTCCTTCATCTTCAGGGCACCTTCGAGCGCCACGGGGTAGTTCATCTGGCGGCCCATGAAGAGCATGCCTTCGGCATTGCAGTGTTTCTCGGCGATGGCCTTGATCTTGTCTGCCTGCTTGAGGATCTGGGCGATCTTGTCCGGCATGGCTTCGAGCTGGTCGATCATCTCAAGGCCATCGACGCTGGAGAGGTGGTGGATGCGGCCGAGCAGCAGGCTCAGCAGCGTGAGGATGGTGACCTGGGAGGTGAAGGTCTTGGTGGCCGCCACGCCGATTTCCGGCCCGGCATGGATGTAGACGCCGCCGTCGCTCTCGCGGGCGATGGTGCTGCCGACGGTGTTCACGATGCCGAGGCAGCGAATGCCTTTGCGCTGGCCTTCGCGCATGGCCGCGAGGGTGTCGATGGTCTCGCCGCTCTGGCTCATGACGAACTGGAGCGTGTTGCGGTTGGTGGGAACGTTGCGGTAGCGGAACTCGCTGGCGATCTCCACTTCCGTGGGCACGCGGGCGAGGGACTCGATCAAATACTCGCCCACCATGGCGGCGTGGTAGGCCGTGCCGCAGCCGGCGAGGATGATGCGGTCGATCTGCACGAGCTCCTTGGGGCTCATGTTCAGACCGCCCATGATGGCGGTGCATTCATCGCGGGAAAGGCGGCCGCGCATGGCATTGCGCAGGGAGGTGGGCTGCTCGTAGATTTCCTTGAGCATGAAGTGCGGGAATTCGCCCTTTTCGGCGTCATCTGCGCTGAACTCCACGCGGCTGACCTTCACCTCGGCGGGCACGCCCTGGTGGGACTGCACGTCGTAGTTGTCTTTGGTGATGGTGACGATGTCGTAGTCGTTCAGATAGACGACGTCACGTGTGTGGGCCACGACGGCAGAGACGTCGCTGGCGAGGAAGTGCTCGTGCTTGCCGAGGCCGACGATCAGCGGGCTGCCGAGGCGAGCGCCGACGATGACGCCGGGGAGGTCCCCGTGCATGACGGCGATGCCGTAGGTGCCCTTCACGCGTGCGAGCGCGGCTTTGAGCGCATTCACGAGACGCAACGTGCCGTCTTTCTCGGTGGAGGCGTCAAAGTAGGTGCCGACGAGGTGGGAAAGCACCTCGGTGTCCGTTTGCGACTGAAAGGTGTGGCCTTTGGCGATGAGCTGATCGCGCAGGGTCTGGTAGTTTTCGATCACGCCATTGTGGACGAGCACGAGCTTGCCGGACTGGTCCGGGTGCGGATGGGCATTCACGTCCGTGGCCGGGCCGTGGGTGGCCCAGCGGGTGTGGGAGATGCCCATGGTGCCGAGCAGATTGGCCTCGGTCACGGCCACGCGCAGGTTGTCGATCCGACCGGCGCGTTTCACGATCCGGAGATCTTCGCCACCGCCATTGAGGGCCATGCCTGCCGAGTCATAGCCGCGATATTCCAGACGACGCAGCCCGTCCAAAAGGATTGAACTGGCTTGACGATTGCCGATGTATCCAACGATTCCGCACATGAGAAAATAGAAAGGGGGTAAAAAAGAGCCCTGCCGAAAATGGCAAGACGGAACGATAGCCCCTCGCACAACCCACGCCAGCAGTTCGTGGCGTGCGTAGTTTTTCTTTACTCGAACGAAGTCGAAGTTCTGCTCACGCCACAATCCCTGGCACGAGCTCGCCGTGGACGTCGGTGAGGCGGAAGTCGCGGCCTTGGTAGCGGAAGGTGAGGCGTTCGTGGTCGAGGCCGAGGAGGTTGAGGACGGTGGCGTTGAGGTCGTGGGTGTGGACGGGGTTTTCGGCGATGTTGAAGCCGAAGTCGTCGGTCTTGCCGTAGACGGTGCCGGGTTTGGTGCCGCCGCCGGCCATCCACATGGTGTAGGCGTCTTTGTGGTGGTCGCGGCCGGGGGAGGTTTTGACGCCGTCGCCATTGGCGCCCTGGCGCAGGGGGGTGCGGCCAAATTCGCTGCCCCAGATCACGAGGGTTTCATCGAGCAGGCCGCGCTGTTTGAGGTCGCGGACGAGGGCGGCCATGGGCTGGTCCACGTCTTTGGCTTTGGCGGTGAGGGCGCGCTTGAGGCCGCCGTGGTGGTCCCAGTCGGAATCGAAGAGCTGGACCATGCGGACGCCGCGCTCGATGAGGCGGCGGGCGAGGAGGCAGTTGTTGGCAAAGGAGGCCGTGCCGGGCTGCGCGCCGTACATGTCCAGCGTGGCCTTGTTTTCGCGGGAGATGTCCATGAGCTCCGGGACGCTGGTCTGCATGCGGTAGGCCATTTCGTACTGGCTGATGCGGGTGGCGATCTCGGGGTCTCCGACGATGTCGAGCTGCTGCTGGTTGAGCGATTTGACGGCATCGAGCACATGGCGGCGGTCGGTGGTGCTTTGGCCCGGGGGATTGCCGAGGAAGAGCACGGGCTCGCCGCTGCCGCGAAAGGGGATGCCCTGGTACACGCTGGGCAGGAAGCCGGTGCTCCAGAGCGTGGAGCCTGCGCCACCGGGAGGGCCGGACTGGAGCACGACGTAGGCGGGCAGGTCGCGGTTTTCGGTGCCGAGGCCGTAGGTGACCCAGGCGCCCAGGCTGGGCCGACCGCCCTGGCCGAAGCCGGTGTGCAGAAACATCTGCGCGGGGGCGTGATTGATCTCGTTGGTGTGCAGGGACTTCACCACGCAGATGTCGTCCGCCACGGTGCCGAGATGCGGGAGCAGTTCGCTGAGTTCGAGGCCGCTCTGGCCGTGGCGCTGGAATTTGAACTCGCTGCCTGCCAGCTTGAGATCGCCGCCGATGAAGGCGAAGCGCTTGCCCTTGGTGAGTTCCTCGGGGCAGGTCTGGCCGTCCATCTTTTGCAGCAGCGGCTTGTAGTCGTAGAGATCGAGCTGCGAGGGCGCGCCGATCATGTGCAGGTAGATGATGTGCTTGGCCTTGGGCGCGAAGTGGGGGCGCGGACCCGCTAGGGCGGCGGCAGGGAGATCGCGGGCGAGCATGGAGCCCAGCGCCATGGAGCCGAGGCCGAGCCCGGACTGCCGGAAGAACTGGCGGCGGGAGACGTCGAGGTAGGCGGGGGTGGGCATGAGAGGAGTAAAACGTGCGGGGAACCGGGGAGATTGCGGCGTGTTTGGGGGGATGGAACCTCGACCATCAAAAACCGGGGGATCGGCAAGCGTCAGTCACTGGGGCGTTGGGGGACGGTGGGTGTGCGTGATTGAGGATTGATGAGCAAGGATTGTTGATTTTTGAAGGGGGGGAGTGGGGCGCGGGGGCGCATCTTGCGCTGGGGGATTCGAAAGGGAGGCGGAGGAGGATTTGCTGTGAAGCGATGGATTCGGGTTGCTGGGAGTGATGGAACGAAGGATGAATACCCCATGGCACTGGGAACCAAAAATCGACTGCATGAGACGGGCGTGGCCTGCAAGACGCGCCTGCGTGAACAGCACGGCGACCAGCTGGATCTGGTGACGGAGTTCATCGCGGAGATTGAGGGCACGGGATCGAAGGCGGATCTGACGGCGTGGAATCAGTTCAGCGATCTGCGGCGCAATCAGGCGGAGATGCTGCAGCGGGTGGAGGCTGCGTTTCAGACGTGGCTGGCGGGCGGCTGATGCGGGCCTGAAATCTCAATGGAGCGCGGACTTCAGTCCGCAGGTGGTCGTCCTTGATAGGCGGGTGTTTGACCATGTTGCATGTCGCAAGCAGGAGGTCTTCGGCTTTAAGAAAGAGGCAGGGTCACATCGGCGCTTGATGTGTTTGCGGTGTGCTGCGGACTGAAGTCCGCGCTCCGCCTAAGCCGCTGCATCAGGCTTCGTGGTGAAGCAGCGCACCAGAAATGTCAGCGCCAGGGTGGTGAGGGCACCCGTCGCATCGGCGATGAGGTCGCGCATGGTTTCACGGACATTGTGCTGGATGTGGGTGCCCCACATGACATCGGAATAAAGTTCGACGAACTCCCAGAACATGCCCACCGTGCAGGCGAGGGCAAAGGTGAAGAGGTAGCGGGCGAAAGGGGTGAGGCTGCCAAACCAGTGCGCGAAGCAGTCGAGAGCGTGCCAGAGGAAGAAGGCGATGGCGACGCCACCGCTGTAGTGCATGACGAAATCAAGCGGCTGCCGCCAGGGCGTGTGCTGGATCTGGTGATGAAAGATGAGAACCGTCAGAGGGGCCCAGCCGGCGCGCAGGAGCAGGCGGAGCAGCGGTTTCATATCTGCTTCCAGTCCACCTTGGCGATCTGCTCGCGACCATTGCGGTCGTGGTATTTCACGTGGCCGTGCTCCACGCCGTATTCGTGGACGCACTTGGTGACCTTGACGTCGTAGCAGCAGTATTCGGCGATCTTGGCGACTTCGCCCTGCTGCCACCATTTGAGTGCGTCGAGGCCGTCGGCGGTCTTGCCCATGCCGAGGGTGGCTGCGGCGACGGCGTCGAGTTTGATGCGGTGGCCGAGGACCTTTTCGAGATCGATGAGGAGATCGAGGCTGTGCGGCAGATCGGCGGAATCAAAGAGCAGGTCGTGGCCTTTGAGCACTTCGTAATCGAAGCCGATGTGATTGAAGCCGACGACGAGATCGGCGTTTTTGAGCTGGCGGATGAGATCCGGGGTCTCTTCCTGCGTGTAGATGCTGTACTCATTGCGCCCGGTGCTGAAGGTGCAGGCGACGGAGATGCCCATCATGTGCTTGTTGCCCCAGCCGCCGACATCGTTCGCGGTGCGACGTGTTTCGAGGTCAAAATAAACAATGTCTCCAGCCATGATCGCGAGGGCGAGGCGTAAGCTTAGCCGATGCGATAAACGATGCGCGCCTTGTCCATGTCGTAGGGCGACATTTCGATCTTCACCGCGTCACCGATGACGAGACGGATGAATTTCTTGCGCATCTTGCCGGAGATATGAGCGAGCACTTCGTGGCCGTTGCGCAGTTTCACGCGGAACATGGTGCCGGCGAGAACGGCGGCGATGGTGCCTTCGAGTTCGATGGCTTCTTCCTTCTGCTTGCCAGCGTCCACAGGCTCTGGTGGACGTGGTGGTGGAATGAAGCGAGGGGGGCCGTTGCGACGAGGTGGGCCGCTGCGGCGGGCGGGACCGCCGCGTGATGGACCGCGATTGGGGGGACGTGACATGCGTAAAAAAAGTTGGGTTTGAGGATGCTCCCACACGCGGGGATTACAAGGGTAATTTTGTGCCGTGACCGGTGGGAAAGCCGCCCGGCGAATTTCGGATAGACAAAAATCTCGCCGCCATGCGTCCTGTCCGTGAAACTGCCCCCTCGCATGCCCGCCGCCCCGACACTGCCCGAACTCTACGATGCCCATGCGGCGGGCCTGTTCCATTATTTCACGAGTTTCACCGGGAACGAGTCGGATGCGAAGGACCTGCTGCAGGAGTTTTTCATCAAGCTGGCGCGGCAGACGATCCCGGCGGGAATCGCGAACTTGCGCGCCTGGCTGCTGCGGCTGGCGCATCATCATGCCATCGACTGGCTGCGGCGGCACCGGGTGCGGCGGGGTGCGGAGGAGGCCGTGCCGGTGGAGATGTTTGCCACGCACGCGGATCCGGATCAGGCGGAGCTGGCCCGGCGGCTCACGCGTGCGCTGGCCTTGCTGCCGCTGGAGCAGCGGAGCGTGGCGCAGCTGAAACTGTGGGACGGGCTGACTTTTGAAGAAATCGCGGAGGTGCAGGGCATTCCGCTGAACACCGCAGCCAGCCGCTACCGCTACGCCCTGGAGAAACTGCGCAGCGAACTGCGGCCGCTGTACGATGAACTGAAACCGTCATGAACATGAACCCCGACCCTTTTGAAAACGCGCTGAACGCCCTGCAGCGCCGCACGCTCCCTGCGGAGTGGCGGGAGGAAATGCTGCGGGCTGCTGCGCCGAAGCCACGGGTGGTGCGTACGCCGCGCTGGCTGCTGGCCGGCTGGGGGCTGGCCTGGGCGGCCACGGTGGTGATGTATTTCACGACGCCTTCTGAACCAGCGGCACCGCAGGGTGGCGGCATGAGCGACAGCGCGCCGCCGCTGCTGTGGGAGCAACGCGCCGCCGCCATCGAGGCCCTGCTGGCGGCCAACTGATTCTTTTTAACTTTCTACCATTTCATACCATGATTCGCCGTCTCCTTTCCAATCGCTACATCCGCATCCTGCTGTGGGGGTTCATCACTCTCGTCACACTCGTCGTTCTGCTGTTTGTGTGGACGAACTGGAGTGGCAGACGCCGCTGGGCAGCGACAAAGGCGATGATCGAGCGGGAGGGAGAAAAGCTCGACTTTCGCAAGCTGCTGCCCGAGACGCCGCCCGATGCGGAAAACCTCCTCGCCATCGAGCCGCTGCGGGGCATCACGGAAGCTGTCGATCACGATGAAGACAAAGGAGAGCCGGGGGCAAAACGCAAAGCCTTGGCGGCGATGAAGCTAAACACCATGGCCCCGGCTTCCCTCGGTGTGGAGAAGGGGCAGGCAACCGACATGCAAACATGGGCAACCTATCTGCGCGAGTCGAAGTTTCTCGATCTCCCCACGGAATCCGTTGCTCCCGGCAAGGAGGTGCTGGCGGCGCTGGATGCCCAATTTCCGGTGCTCAAGCAGCTTGCCGATCTGGCACCGCACCGCAGCCAGGCCATCTTCACCCCGGGACTGCGGGAGAGGGAGCTGCCGGAGATGCTTTTCAGCCTGCCCTTGCGGCACTACGCCGGGGCGCAGAATCTGACACGACTGCTATGTCTGCGTGCCCGTGCAGCCCTGGATGCGAGGCAGGGCGCGCAGGCCCTCCGCAGCCTGCTGGCAGCGGAGAAAATCGCTCATGCCTGTGAAGCTGAACCCCTGCTGATCGGCCTTTTGGTGGGACTCTCGATGGAGACTGCGGTGAACGAAGTAGTGTGGGTGGGTCTGCGCGAAAAAGTCTTTACCGACACGGAGTTGCAGGAGCTGCAAAGCATGATCAGCGCACATGACATCGCCAAGGTCTGCCTGCAGGCATTTCGAGGAGAGCTGGCCTGCGCAGTGACTTCCATGGATTATATGAAGGACGTCGCCGCAGGCAAAAAGCAGAGCGGTCCACGATTCATCGAGGTCTTTGGCAGCGAAGAGAGAAGTCCGTCTCTGCGCATGTTGAATGCGGTGCCCGGCGGATTTTTTGACCACAGCATGAGCGTGCTCGCTGAGGTGGAATGGCGGCATGTTATCTCCCCTTTGCGTCAGGGAGGTGTCACGGCAGCGGTCAAAGCAGCGGAAGAAGTGCGGACGGAATTTAAAGACAATGAGAATTTCTGGCTGCATCCAGATTACATCATGGCCAGCATGGCGGTGCCCTCAGTCACCCCCGTCAACGCGAGCGCCGCACTCGTCCAGGCACGCGAACAACAGGTGCTGGCGGCCATCGCGCTGGAGCGCTTTTTTTTGAAGCATGCGAAGTATCCGGCAGCGTTGCATGAGCTGGCACCCGAGTTTACCCCCGCTGTTCCGCAGGATCCCTGGGATGGCAGGGAAATGCACTACCGCACGACAGCAGCGGGTCGTTACACGCTGTGGTGCGTGGGCATGGATGGCAAAGACGACGGAGGCCAGGTGAACAAGAACGGCGTGGCCATGCGGAGTCACATGTACCTCGGCGACTGGACCTGGCAGTATGAGCCGGTGGAAACCGGCTCCAAAAAGTAGCTGTGGAGCGCGGAATTGATTCCGCAGCACTCCGCAAACGCACACAGCTCCGAAACTTTCCTGCCGCCCTTTCTTTCTCTCAGCCGAAGTCTTCGTATTGGCAAAGTTCTCCATGCAAGTTCCGCCCATTGAGCGCAGGCGACCTGCTGCGGAATCAATTCCGCGCTCCGAGGGCGCTCAAGACAAATCCAACCCCAGATCCAGCGCACGGCTGGAATGCGTCAGCGCACCCACGGAAATCGCATTCACACCCGTAGCAGCGACGTCCTTGATCGTCTCAATCGTGATGCCACCGCTGGCCTCCAGCCAGAGTTTGCCGTTCACGAGTTTCACGGCCTCACGCAGCTTTTCGGGGCCCATGTTGTCCAGCAGCAGCATGTCCACACCTTCGAGCGTGAGGAAGCCGGCCACCTGATCCAGGGTGTCGGCTTCGAGCTGGATGCGGGTGCCGGGGCGTTCGGTGCGGAGCTTGTGGATGGCGGCCTGGAGGGAGGGCAGGTCGCTGTTGGCGGTGAGGTGGTTGTCTTTGACCATGGCGTGGTCGTAGAGGCCCATGCGGTGGTTGGTGCCGCCGCCGTGCTTGACGGCGGCTTTTTCGATGAGGCGCCAACCGGGGGTGGTTTTGCGGGTGTCCCAGACCTGCACGGAGTGGGGTTTCACGGCTTCCACGTAGCGCTGTGTCTGGGTGGCGACGCCGCAGAGGCGCTGGAGGAAGTTCAGTGCGGTGCGCTCGGCCGTGAGGAGGGAGCGGGTGCTGCCGGCGGCTTTCATGAGGATGCTGCCCTGCACGAAGTGGCTGCCATCGGGAATGCAGACTTCCACTTCGAGGGCGGGGTCGATTTCTTTGAAGACGGTGACGGCGATTTCAGCGCCGGAGACGATGCCGGGCTCACGGGCGACGATCTCGGCGCGGGAGCGTGAATTTTCGGGAATGAAGTAGAGGGAGGTGACGTCTCCGGTGCCGACATCTTCGGTGATGGCGGCGTGGATCAGGGCTAAAACAGAGGGTTCCATGGGTGGGCGGATGATAGGCTGGAGTGGTGAGGTTTCCAGTACGGGGAAAAACAGGTTGCCAATTTCCAGGAACTGTCCATCTTCTCCGCCCCTCGCCCCCGGCCGGACTGTTTGAAGGCCTTGCGCAGCGTGGATTTAGGAGTGTGTCATGAGCAACATCATCGAAAAGATCAATCAAGAGCAGCTGAAAAAGGAAGTCACCGCTTTCACCGTGGGTGACAGCGTCAAGGTCCACACCCGAGTCGTTGAAGGCGACAAAGAGCGTATCCAGATTTTCGCCGGCATTGTCATCGCCCGCAAAGGCTACGGCATCAACGAAGCCTTCACCGTCCGCAAAATCTCCTATGGAGAAGGCGTGGAGCGTGTGTTCCCCGTGCACAGCCCGAAGGTGGCCAAGGTGGAAGTGACCAAGAACGGCAAAGTGCGTCGCGCCCGCCTGCACTATCTGCGTCAGCGCCAGGGCAAGGAAGCCATGTCTGTGAAAGAGCAGGTCCAGAGCGAAAACTGATTTTTTAGTGTGTGTGTTTTCTCAAAGGGAGGGCTGCAAAGCCCTCCCTTTTTTCGTGACTGTGTGCTGCGAGAGATGATTTATAGCAGTTTCCAAAACTCATTTCCGATTAGCGGGCTGGCTCGAGCTTGAGAATCATGGGCTCCGACGGCGGCTGGCTGAGGACAGCCAGCCCTACCAGCGCTGGGCATGCTCTGTCCGACACGCGGCTGAACGAAGGGTCTGAAACCATTTTCCAGTGCTACATTCCCCGCTTGTGTGGCGATGGATCATTGGTGCCATAGGCGAAGTCTGGGCACGAGGGGGCTGCATGCTCCGGGAATCCGTGGATGATCAAACAGAATGGATCTGGCGTGCTTTCCAGATGTACGGCCTCATAAAAGGGCATTCCGTACCAATCGTAAAGAGAGTCCCAGAACTGATCCACTGTCGCCATGACGGGGCCCTGCCGGGTCGGGATGATGATGGAGTCACCCATTTGAACCGAGCCTTCTGTTAGCCGACCGAAAAGCCGCAAATGCGGCAACGATTGCAGGGAGTGTGGATCTCCACGGCAATGTCGTGCCCCAACAAACTCAAATCTAAAGCTCATGGCGTTGTGCGATGGCGGGTTGATGACCAAAGCGGGGTTTTCGAATCAGGGAAAGCAGGAACGTTTGGCGGCGCTTGCGGAGCAAGCTCCCTACCCAAGCGCAGCACGCGCCAAGAACGCCCTGCGCACGAAGGCAGGGCAGGCTGTCCCAGCCGACCGCCGCTGCATGCCTAACGTCCGCCAACCCTGTTAAGCGGCTGAAGTGCGACGGGCCATTGACCGCCGCACCTGCAGCGAGATTACTTTTTCTTCTTTTTGCCACCCAAGAGGGTGAGCAGGAGTACCAGTACGACCACGCCAATGCCGATGAAGATCATGGTCATCATGCTCATGCCCTCTTCTTCAGCAGGCATGGGTGCCGCTGCCTGAGGCTGGCCATAGCCGGGCTGCTGCTGCGGATAACCAGGCTGCTGAGGCTGGCCGTAGCCGGGCTGTTGCTGCTGCGGATAGCCGGGCTGCTGCTGCTGCGGATAGCCGGGCTGCTGCTGCTGCGGATAGCCGGGCTGCTGCTGCTGCGGATAGCCGGGCTGCTGCTGCTGCGGATAGCCGGGCTGCTGCTGCTGCGGATAACCGG
>JAIPJY010000037.1 GCA_021733925.1 Prosthecobacter sp.
TGAGGCAGAAAGCAAGTTTGAAGAGCCATGCTCCTGCAACCCAAAAACCACCGCTTTGTTGTACCCCTTATGGCAGGTTTACAGAGGGCTCAAAATCCACGATGACCCGCCTTAACTGAGTGCCATTCATGCCAGGCATGTTATTAAAAGAAAAGATGCCAGGGATTTTCAGCGGCCTCTTTCTCCAGTGAACGGAACGCAGCGGTCAGGGAGCAGCGGAACGCTTCCTGCCAGCATCCGTTTGTTCGGCTTGAGGCTGCTTTTTTCCGTAGCGTTGGTAGAGATAGACGGCGGTGAGTGCGACGCTGCCAGGATACGACCACCCCAGATGCCACTTGAAAAGGATTCGAAAGAACGAAAGGCCGTCAAGATACAGGTAGGAACTGATGGCCACGCTGGCGAAAATGAAGAGCGAGAAGACCTCGACTTGCCGCTGCCCCCGGAAGTGACGGCTCCAAAGCAGGATGAGAGCTGCCAGTCCTGCAACCACATTGGATCCTGTGAAAATGCGCAAATCGATCACCAGCTCTGCCAGGGTCGATTGGTAGTAGTTCCTGATTTTCTGTTTGAACTGCTCCACTTTTCCCGACTCGGTTGAATCTGACCCGCCCTCTTCGCGGTGAGTGACCGAGGTAATGTATGCTGCAGGATCCCTGTGGTATTTGGCCAGTTCGGCCTCGATGACTTGCTTCTTCTCAGGAGAGATCAACTTGGCTGCCAAAGGTGATCCCAGCCCTTTTTCGACCCATCCAACTGTGGACTTGGAATAGGCCAGCGTTCTCTCGGTAACAAAACCCCTGGCGTGATCCGTCAGGTGCTGCTTCGCGAAGAATGTGTAGGCGAACATGAAAATCGACACGCAGACGACGACTATGTTGAGTGTGATGGAGGTCTTTCGGAGCATCGTGTTTGGATAGTCGTTTTTAGCTGCCTCAAAAGCAGGTGCAAGTGCTGACGGCAATTGGGAAAATAACAACCATCCCTGTCACCGGCCTCACTCCTCCGCTCGGGGCGCTGGAGCGGCATCGGCGGCAGGCGCAGCACCGAGCGACGTGGCTGGAAAAGAGACCGGGTAGAGCGGAGTCTTGGGGGAAGGATCTTCCGTGGGGAGGTCTTCTGGAAGCGGTTCCAGGTAGGGCAGAGGGCCCATGTATCTAAGCCAGTTGGTGTAGGCGAGCTTCATTTGGTTCTCCAGTTTCGGCTTCCCAAACCGCGGACAATCAAAGAGCGGGTAGTACCGCGCATTGAAGATCTCGTCCGGAGTCATCGCAGGCGGAATGAGCACGGCCTGCGCAGGCTGCCGCATCTGCGCGCTGAGCACCGCAAAGCAGGGGATCAAGCCGCCGCACAGGCACAGGATGAGGCCCATGCTGAAGCCTGCGCCCAAACCCGCCAGCATCGCCGTGAGGCGGCACGAAGCACCCGTGGAGGGGAGGCGAATGCTGGCTGGCATTCCCGGCTTATAGGGGATGAGCGGGAGCACTGTCAATGATTTCGCGGGGGGGGCCGCCACATGGCGCCGAATGAGACGATTCCACGCACCGTCATAGAGAAACGAAATCATTGCCAGAAAGGCATGGCAGACCTTGAATCTCGGCAGGAGGTACTACACAGCAGAACTTCCTAACTCACAATCATGAAGGCACTCGAACTACTCCGGCAGGAAGCAGACCAGCGGCGGATCTACCGCACGGAGACAAACATCGTCGATAAGATCACTCCGCTGGTGGATTATTTTGGGCAGAAGTATCCCGACACGGACTGGCAGCGCTGCTGTGAGGTGGTCTCGGGCCAGTGTGGCAAGGGGTCATATGATCTGGCGGTGCGACACATGATCCGCTGGGGCAAGGCGGACGCCCGCGTGATCGAGGACGCGTTCCAGATCAGCCTGCCGCCCTTCATTCACGAGCTATATTCGCAAATGCAGGAGGCGGTGTTCATCTGGCGCAATGTCGTCCATCTCATGCCTCCTGAAGAGGTGGTTCAATGGGAGCGACAGTGCCGCGAATGGGAAGACAAAGCGGGGAAGCCTGTCCGGCTCGTGCGATTCATGGACTCCAGGTCTTACTCGGGCGACATCGCAGTCAGGCGAAGTGTGTGCGATGACAAATGGCGCATGTATTACGTGAGTGTGGACGATGATTCGGACTACGATGAGGCACGGCTGGATCAATACGCGCTGGCCGAAGATCTCGACTCATGGCTGCAGTATGTCATGGCCAATGATGGCGCGTATGGCCCAGAGGAGTATCATCAAAGGGAGGCTGGCTATGCCATCCATCGTATTGAGTGACCGTCTGCCAGAGCCTGCCAGCAACCGAAGTCAGGGACATTGATTGAAAACCGTGAAGGCGCTCATGTTGCGATACGTTCCTCTGGCCACCGCATCGAGGGCCAACGGCCCGCAGGAGTCAGCCCAGGGCGCAAGCCCTGGGTCTTGTGAAGACAACCCATCCCGCCCAAGGCCGCGCTCTGAATGAGCGCAGGAAAGGCAGCGAGTGCATCTGAGGCGAGGCTTGCGGCAACGCATTCCCGCAGCGAAAGCTCTCCCGCGCCCATTCAGGGCGCGATCTTCAATGGGTGGTGTGAACGCCCTAATCCCAGGGCAGCACTCGCCAAGGCTCGGCCCGCCCTGGGCTGACTCCTTCGCGCCCTTGGCGCGGGCCGTGCCTGATGGCACATGGGCACCTTATCCAGCCATTCGAGACCGAGTTATTACTGAGTCTGCTTCATTCAAACAAGATGAGGGTCGGGGGCGCTCAGTCCGTCTATTGCCACTTCCTGCACGCCAGCATGAAGACCCCGGTGGCCAGTGCTGCCAGGCCAGCGATCACCGCCGCATTCACCCACGAAACGAAACGACCAGGGTCCGAAAACTTCAGGGACTTTTCATGAAAAACCGCAGCCTCGGGAATCTGCGTGTTCACCTGGGCCAACGCCGCCTGAAGGCTGGCTTCGCCCTCCCAGCGGGAGAAGAAGCGGCCATCTGGCCTCTGGTAAACGATGTAGCGGCCCAGCGTGCGGTGGCGGTCATCGCTGATGGGATACGCACTGAGGGCGACCAAAGCCAAGGAGGGCAATGTGCCGATCTTCGGATGATTCTTTCCCACCATGAGCATGAGGGATTCAGCCGGCGCTTTGAAATTCATGCGGACGCGCTCAGCATCGCAATAAGGAGCCAGGTCATCCCAGCTCAGCGGCATCCGGCCCTCATGGTCTTTGGCATACGCCTCACTGCTGTTTGTCACAGCCTCGGCAATCATCCCGCGCGGTGTGGAAATGACGGTGGCCGCTGCGGGTGTCGCCAGCAGAAACATCCAGGCCATCAACAAGGAGATCTGGAGCGTGGTGTTCATCATAGGGGCCTTCCTGCGCCCCTCATCCTACCGGCCTTTCTCAAACGCTGAAAGACAAATGGCGGCAGAGTGTCTGCACAAAAAGCAGCATGGGCAATCCTGCCCGTGTCGAGCGCACCGCTTTCGGGCAGGATTGCCCGAGCCACCTCCTGCTCCCCTTCCCTGCTTACTCAGCCGCCTTGCCTTCAGCTTCCACATCCTTCTTCTCTTCCTCACCTTCCACCGGAAGATCCGGCAGGGGCGGGGGGAGATTGTCGATGATGTTCAGCAGGGGCACACCACGCTCGACGGATTTGTCGAGGCGGAAGAAGAGCTGGGGGCTGCTGCGGAGTTTGACGCGCTTGTACAGATCCCGCTGGATGAAGCCACGGGCCTTCACGAGCTTGGCCAGGGCCGCGTCCTGCTGGTGCGGCTTGCCGATGACACCCACATACACAAAGCACTGCCGCATGTCCGGCGTGGGGCTGACGTCGTGAATGGTCACGAGGCAGCCTTCGTTGCGGAAATCCTTCTCGAGGATGGTGCTGAGCTCACGACGGATGAGCTCGCGTACTTTATCGACTCGTAGAGACATACAAAAGTTTAAAGTTTCAGGTTTAAAGTTTCAAGTTACCGGAAAAGCTCCTTCGCGGACAACTTGAAACCTTAAACTTTAAACTTGTAACTGGGTTCGGTTAGAGAGTTTGGGCGATTTTTTCGAGTTCGTAGCACTCGATGACGTCGTTTTCTTCGTAGTCGCTGAAGCCGGAGAGCTTGATGCCGCACTCCATGCCGTTGCGCACTTCGTTGACTTCGTCCGTGAAGCGGCGCAGCGTTTCGAAGCCGCCGTCATACACGGCCTGGCCGTCACGCAGCACGCGGGCGCGCTGCTTGCGGTTCATGACGCCATCGGTGACGACGGAGCCGCCGACGAAGCCCTTGTTGACCTTGAAGACCTGCTTCACGCGGGCATGGCCGATGACCTTCTCGCGGGTGAGCGGATCGAGCAGTCCGGCCATGGCTTCCTTCACCTGGTCGATGAGTTCGTAAATGATGGAGTAGAGCTTCACCTGCACCGTCTCGCGCTTGGAAACGGTGAGGGCCTTGTTCTCCACCTTGACGTTGAAACCGATGATGATGGCGTCCGATGCGCTGGCCAGCAGGACATCGGATTCGTTGATGGCACCGACTTCCTGATGCAGGATGTCGAGGTTGCACTTGTCGCTCTGGATGTCGGTGAGGCACTTGGCCACGGCTTCCACAGAACCCTGCACGTCGCATTTGAGGACGACCTTGAGGACCTTCTTGTTGCTGTCCTCGATGCTGGCAAAGAGGTGCTCCAGAGTGGAGCGGCGCGGCACGTTGAGCTTCTTCTGGCGGATCTCTTCGAGGCGCTCTTCGCTGAGCTTCTTGACATCGCGCTCGTTGTTCATGACGACGACTTCGTCGCCCACATGCGGCATGTCGCTGAAGCCGATGACTTCGCAGGGCATGCCCGGAAGCACTTCCTTGATGGACTCGCCGCGGTCATTGATGATCGCCTTGACCTTGCCCCAGAGCGGGCCGCAGATGAAGGGCTGGCCGACTCGGAGCGTGCCCTGGCCGATGATGACGGTGGCCACGGGGCCTCTGCCGGCCACCATGGAGGATTCGATGACCGTGGCACGAGGAGACGCCTTGGGGTCTGCCTTGAGCTCCAGCACTTCGGCCTGGAGGGACATGGTTTCGAGAAGGTTGTCGAGTCCGAGTCCGGTTTTGGCCGAGACTTCCATGACTTCGATCTCACCACCCCAGTCAACCGGCGCGAGGCCGATGTCCTGCAGCTGGCTTTTCACGCGCAGGATGTTGGCTCCGGGAAGGTCGCACTTGTTCAGCGCCACCATGAGCTGCACGCCGGCCGCCTTGGCATGGCTGAGAGCTTCTTTCGTCTGCGGCATGATGCCGTCGTCCGCCGCGATGACGAGGACGACGATGTCGGTGACGTTGGCACCACGGGCGCGCATGGCCGAGAAGGCGGCATGGCCGGGGGTGTCGATGAAGGTGATGGGCTTGCCGTTGTGCCAGATGCAGTAGGCACCGATGTGCTGCGTGATGCCACCGGCTTCACCGGCGGTGACCTGCGTCTTGCGCAGGGCGTCCAGCAGCGAGGTTTTGCCATGGTCAACGTGACCCATGAAAGTGATGATCGGGGCGCGAAGCTCCAGCTTCTCCTCCTCCACCTCTTCCACCACCTGGGCGACAGGCTCGACGATGGCTTCCTCAACCTTGTGGACGCCGCCGCCTTTTTCACGCTTGTCGCGCTCCAGCTTGAAGCCGTGCTTCTCGCAGATTTTCTCGGCGATCTCGATGTCGATGGCCTTGTCCGCGCTGGCGAAAACCTTGAACGCGATGAGTTCGGAAATGATCTTGAAGGGCTTCAGGCCCATCTTGTCCGCCAGATCCTTCACCACGATCGGTGGCTTCAGGTGGATGATTTTCTCACCGCTCTCACCGAGTTCAAACTCCGGCACCACCACATCGGCAGGTGGGGCGTGGACGATCGGCACGATCGGCTTCGGCGGAGTGGGGTCATTGAGCAGGGAAATGGGCGGCAGCGCATTTTGCTGGGCGCTGTCAGCCGCAGGCCGACGGCGCACCTTGGGCTTGTCGTCGTCCTCAAAAAGATTCAGCGCGGCAGCCTTGCGCTCATCCAGCGTGGGCTTGGCAGGTGCGGCAGGCTGCGGTTCCGGCACTGGCGCGACCACTTTTTTGGCTCCCAAGGGCGGCAGTTGGTGGTCTTTGACCGGCCCTCTGGTCCGGGGCTTCTTTTCCTCAATCAACGATAGAACCTTCCCTTTGACTTCTTTTTTGGGCTTGGCGCTATCGGCAGGCAGGGTCACTTCACCGACCTCGTCGGTGGGGGACTTGCTCTTTTTGGCTGATGAGGGTTTGCTGGACATGAGAGAGTGAGATCGGGCGAGCGGCGTGGGAGGCTGGCTGGTCGTGAGTTGGGGGTTGGTTTAAAATCGTTGTCATGGCGGCACAGGGGCTACTCCTTGGAAGGAGATGAAGCATGTGCTGCGGCTTTGTCGAAAATCTGCTGGGCCAGGGTGGTGTCTCCATCCAGCACCTCGGCGATGTCCGAGACATCGACTCCGGTTGCCAGGGTTTTGAGATCACCCATGCCGCCTTGGGTCAGCAGGCGGGCCACATCAGCCGTGATGCCGAGGGCGTCCACGAGATGATGCACCGCGCTGCCCATCTGGCCTTCAAAGACCTCGGCGGCGTGTTCATCCTTCTCGATGACGAGATCCATGCCGACAAGGCGGGAAGTGAGGCGCGCATTCTGACCGCGACGACCGATGGCCTTCGAGAGGTCTTCGTCGCTGACGGTGAGGCGCGCTTCCTTCTTGTCCGTGTTCACGGAGATGGAGATGACCTTGATCGGCTTCAGCGCTTCACGCACGAATTCGGCAGGGTCGGACTTCCAGCGGATGATGTCCACTTTCTCGTTGTTGAGTTCGCGGACGATGTTCTTCACACGCGCACCCCGCAGACCGACGCAGGCACCCACGGGGTCCACCTTTTCGTCGGCGCTATGCACGGCCACCTTGGTGCGGTAGCCGGCCTCACGGGCGATGCTGGCGATCTCCACGGTGCGGTCACCGATTTCGCTGACTTCAAATTCAAACAACCGGCGCACGAAATTCGGATGCGCACGGGAGAGGATGATTTCAGGGCCACGGCCGCTGTCCTTTTCCACGGCTTTGACGTAGAAACGCATGCGGTCACCCGGGGTGTAGTCCTCGGTGGATACACGCTCCTTGGAGGTCATGACGCCTTCAAATTTGCCGAGATCCACGATCACGTCGGACTTCTCAAAGCGACGCACCACGCCGCTGACGACGTCACCGGTGCGGTCCTTGAATTCTTCATAGAGATTTTCCTTCTCCGCCATGCGCAGGCGCTGCAGCATCGTCTGCTTGGCAGTCTGCGCGGCGATGCGGCCCATGTTGTTCGGCGTGACTTCGACTTCGATCTCATCCCCCAGCTCGGCGTTCTTTTTGAAGCGCTTGGCCGTGGCGAGCGGGAGCTCTTCCCAGCGGTTGGTGACGGTCTCCACCGCGATCAGCTTGGCAAAGGCCTTGATGGTTCCCTTGTCAGGATCAATGTCGATGCGCAGTTCCCGGGCGGGACCAATGCTTTTCTTGGAGGCGGCGAGCAATGCCTGTGACAGGGCCTCGACCATTTTTGCACGGTCGATACCTTTCTCTTTCTCGTAATAGTCGAAGAGGGCTTTGAGTTCGCTGATCATAGGAAATTCGTGTTTTCACCAGACAAAAAAGAGCGGGGAGGACCCCACTCTCGCCGTGAAAACGCTAATTCTGTCCGGGAAGGACGCGGATCATAAAGGCGGGCTAGGAATCAGCAAGCAGAAAAATTGCTTGTACTACCGCCATTTTCTCAGGCGTTTTCATGATGGCTAATTCCTTCCACTTGATTCACTTTTGACCTCTTTTCAACCATGCGCTCCCTACTCTCTGCCTTCCTAGCCCTCATTCTCGCCCCACAGGTGGCATCCTCAGCCTCTTCCACCCCCAACATCGTCATTATTTTCATGGATGACATGGGTTATGCCGATGTCAGCTGCTTCGGTGCGCAGGGCTACAAGACACCTCACATCGACCAACTCGCCGCCGAGGGCCGCAAGTTCACCAATTTCCATGTCGCCCAGGCCGTGTGCAGTGCCTCGCGCACCGCCCTGCTCACCGGCTGCTACCCGAACCGCGTGGGCATCCACGGCGCCCTCGGGCCCAGCGCCAAGCACGGCATCAGCAGCGGTGAAATGACGCTGGCCGAGCTGGTGAAACAAAAAGACTACGCCACCGCCGCCGTGGGCAAATGGCACCTCGGTTCCCTGCCCCAGTTCCTGCCCACCCAGCACGGCTTCGACCAGTACTACGGCATCCCCTACTCAAACGACATGTGGCCCTTCCATCCCCAGGCCAAAAAGGGCGCCTACCCCAACCTGCCCATGATCGAAAACGGCCAGGTCGTGGATGACGATGTCACCCCTGAGGACCAGACCCACCTCACCACCGACTACACCACCAAAGGCGTGCAGTTCATTGAGAAAAACAAGGACAAGCCTTTCTTCCTCTACCTCGCCCACAGCATGGTGCATGTGCCCCTGTTTGTGAGTGACAAATACAAGGGCAAATCCGGCAAAGGCCTGTTTGGAGACGTCATGATGGAGGTCGACTGGTCCGTAGGCCAGATCGTGGACACGCTGAAGAAAAACGGCCTCGAAGACAACACCTGGGTCATCTTCACCTCCGACAACGGCCCCTGGCTCAGCTACGGCGACAATGCCGGCAGCGCCGGACCCCTGCGCGAGGGCAAAGGCACCTGCTGGGAGGGCGGCACCCGCGTGAGCGGCATCATGAAATGGCCGGGCAAAATCCCCGCTGGCACCACCACCGACACCATGATGATGACCATCGATCTCCTGCCCACCATCGCCCACGTCATTGAGGCCAGGCTGCCCGAGCACAAGATCGACGGCCTCAACTGCTGGCCCATCGTCGCCGGAGAACCCGACGCCAAAAATCCGCACGACTTCTACGCCTTCTACTACGAGCAAAATCAACTCCAGGCCATCAGCAGCGGAGACGGCCGCTGGAAGCTGCAGCTCCCCCATTCCTACCGCAGCCTGCCCGCCGACGCCCCCAAAGCCACGGGCGGCAAGCCGGTCGGCTACAAGCAGGTGAAGATCGCCCAGCCGGAACTGTACGATCTCTACGGCGACCTCAGCGAATCCAAAAACCTGGCCGCGCAAAACCCAGCCGAAGTGGCCCGCCTGCAAAAGCACGCCGAAACCATCCGCGCTGAACTCGGCGACAGCCTCATGAAGATGCCCAAAGGGAGCGGGACGCGAGAGGCGGGGAAGTAGAGGAGACGCTGGAGCGAACTATAGCTTTTGAAGAAAATCGCCGGGGTTGATCGGAGGCACTGGCCCTTTCAAAAAGCCGGCTTCATCCCGGGTAACCAGCCAGTCCACGCCGCTGGCCGATGCCGCAGCGGCAATCAAGGCATCTTCGTAATCCGTGATGCCATAGCCAAGAGCCTCCCGGGCCTCGTCCTGCCCCACTGTGGCCACAGTAGCCCAGGTGAGGAGATCACGAATCATCTCCAAAGCATAAACCTCACCACGCTTCCTGGCAGTGATGTAGAAAACAGTCGCAATCCCGTGCCAGGCCACAAAAAACGCGCATTCGATTTCAGGTTGGGCGGTATCTTTGCAAATCAAAGGAGTCCCATGCCGTCGGGACAAAGCCTGCTGTTGAACGCAGCAAGGACGGCGCAGCTTTTTGGGCGCCTGCGACGCAACAGACCCGAAATCACGGACCCGCACAGCGGTTCCCTACCTTCCCTGAAGCTCCGCACGCGCGAAGGGCTGGTAGGGACGCGTTGTGCGCGTCCCTGGAATTCTTTGTCCCAGCGTGGGCTGCTTGCCTCTGCACTCCCCCTTTTCAAAAATCCCCGCCCTCATGACCTGCCATCACCCCCGCATCTTTCCTCCAGAGTGCCATCTTCCATTTGCGAAGACACCGCCTAGACTCCGTACTTTTCCTGAAAATGCGCCATACGCACTTCTTCCGTTGTCTGTGCATCCTGACCTTTTGCCGAACCCGCGTACTTGCGTGCCCAAGCCCCCGCCCCACCCTTGTTCGTCTTCGGGGGCTGCGCTGCAGCTTTCACAATCTGAATCAGAAAGGTGGAACCCATTTCAGCCACGATACGCAGACTGTCACCTTGATGTAAATCAAGGCTGCGCACCTGTTCGGCAGGAATCTCTTTGGTGATGGTCATGACGTGGATTTCCTGCCGGAGCATAGCTCAGACACGCCGGATTCCAAATCCAATTCCACAGCTTGACGCCCACGACCTCCAGCGTGGAGCCATGAGCCATCGACCAGGATCGAAATGACGAGGCGGGCAAAGAGGTGCTGGCGGGGCATCTTGATCCCCCGAAACATGCTTCCAGGCTCTGGGCGGCCATCCCCTAGGCAGTGAATCACTTTGCAGCACCTTTCATGCCTATGCCGCATTTAAGGTTGTCACATTCCCGGGCATGACTAGCATCGGCGGCTCCAGACCCAACCAGTCGTCCAACCAGCCACCAACCAACCATGACCCATCCCTTGCTGAAACGCAGCGGGAGCGGAGCCTTGCGGAGCTTTTCCGTGATGGCCGCGCTCGCACTCGCCACGACCTCCGCTCATGCTGCCAGCGGACCGAGCACGATTGACAGCGGGGACACCGCCTGGCTGCTGGTCTCGACGGCACTGGTGCTCTTCATGATGATTCCGGGGCTGGCGCTGTTTTATGCCGGCCTGGTCCGCGCCAAAAACGTGCTTTCCATCCTGATGCAATGCTTTGCGCTGACCGCCGTCATGAGCCTCGTGTGGCTGGTCTGCGGTTATTCGTTGTGCTTTTCAGACGGCGGCTCGCTCATCGGCGGCTTTGGCAAGGCGTTTCTCATGGGAGTGACGCCGGATACCGTGCGGAGTGACTGCCCGACGATTCCGGAACTGCTGCACTTCGCCTACCAGATGATGTTTTTCCTCATCACCCCGGGCCTGTTCATCGGTGCGTTTGCAGAGCGCATGAAGTTCAAGGCCATCCTCGTCTTCAGCATTGCCTGGAGCCTGATCGTCTACGCCCCCTGCTGCTACGGCGTGTGGCACAAGGCAGGCGCGTTTTTCGGCCTGACGGGTGTGATCGATCTCGCTGGCGGCATTGTCGTCCACATCACCGCCGGTGTGGCCGCCCTGGTGGCCTGCGTGATGGTGGGCCCCCGCAAAGACTTCCCCAGCGCCCAGCTCATGCCGCACAACCTGCCGCTGACCATCGTGGGGGCCAGCATGCTGTGGGTGGGCTGGTTTGGCTTCAACGCGGGCAGCCATCTCGCTGCCAATGGCGCGGCGGCCATGACCCTGGTCGTCACCCATCTTTCCGCCTGCGCCGCCTCGGTGGTGTGGATGCTCATCGAGTGGATTCGCAATGGCAAGCCGAGCGCGCTGGGCATCGCCACGGGTTGCATCGCCGGTCTCGCCGCCATCACACCGGCCGCCGGCAAGGTGGGCCCCATCGGCGCGCTCTGCATCGGCAGCTTCTCAGCGCTGCTCTGCTGGCTGGCCTGCGCCAAGCTGAAGAAGAAGTTTGGCTACGATGATTCGCTGGACGTGTTCGGTGTGCATGGCATGGGCGGCTTTGTGGGCACCCTCCTCGTCGCGGTCTTTGGCTCCACGAGTTTCGCCGGTGGCCTGGGGGACTTCAGCATCAGCAAACAGCTCATGACTCAAGGCCTGGCCTCGCTCTGGACGATCCTGCTCTCGGGCGTTGCCAGTTACGTGATCTTGAAGGTCATTGATCTCACGATGGGCCTGCGCGTTACCCATGAGGAAGAGAATCAGGGACTCGACCTCGCGGAACACGGAGAAGCGGCCTACAACGATTGATGCGCGTACTTCCGCCGGATCAATTTTGCGAATGCCTGATTGCGAATTGTCATTCAGGCGCGCATAGGCTTAAATTTATCATTCTCATCCTATTCAACCCCGCCACTCCCTTTCTCCCCCAGTCATGATCGATGTTCAGGAACTCACCAAGCAGTATGCCGGGCGCACTGCGGTGAACAACATCTCCTTCAAGGTGGAACCAGGTGAGATCGTGGGCTTTCTGGGTCCGAATGGAGCCGGGAAATCCACCACGATGCGCATCATCAGCGGCTACATGCCCGCCACCTCGGGGCGGGCCAACGTCGCTGGTTTTGATGTCTTCCATCAGTCGATCCAGGTGCGGCAGTCGGTGGGCTACATGCCGGAAAATGCCCCGCTCTACACCGACATGCGGGTCAAGGAGTACCTGCGTTTCCGTGCCGAGTTGAAAGGGCTCTCAGGCGTGACCATGCGCCGTCGCATCGGCGAGGTGATGGAGCTCACCGGCGTCACCGACATGCGCAAGCGCCTCATCGGCAATCTCTCCAAAGGCTACCGCCAGCGCGTCGCCCTGGCAGATGCGCTCGTGCACAAGCCCAAGCTCCTCATCCTCGACGAGCCCACCAACGGCCTCGACCCCGTGCAGATCCGCCATGTGCGCGACCTGCTGCGCAGTCTGAAATCCAAGCACACCGTGCTGCTTTCCACGCACATCCTGAATGAAGTCGAGCAGACCTGCGATCGTGTGATCATGATCCATCAGGGACGCATCCGCGCCAATGACACGCCGGCGAACCTCACGCGTCAGCTGCGCTCCACCACGCTGCTGCACCTGGAAATCGACGGCACCGGCAAAGTGGCTGAAAAACTCGCCGAGATTTCCGCCGTGCGGAAGGCCACGGAAGAAGGCTTGCTCGTTCATCCCTGGCGGCGCTTCACCCTTCGAGTCGAACCGGATCACGACGTCCGAGACGAGGTGATGGAACTCGCGATGAAACAAAAATGGCGCATCCGCGAGATGCACCGCCAGCTCCCCACCCTGGAGGATGTCTTCGTCGAACTTTCCATGAACGCGGGCACGCCCACCGACATTCCCACCCACGTCCTATGAGGATATTCTGGATTCTGCTCAAGAAAGAACTGCACTCCTTCTTTGTCTCCCCCGTGGCCTACGTGGTGCTGGCATTGGTCATGATTCTCAATGGCTTTGCCTTTCGTGCCGCCCTCTCCGTACTGGAAAGCGCACCCAGCGAAGGCTCCATCGTGAGCTGGACCTTTCACGCCATGTGGTTCTGGCTGTCCTACTTCTTCGTCTTCCCCCTGCTGACCATGCGCCTCTTTGCCGAGGAGAAAAAGATGGGCACTCTGGAGACACTCTTCACCGCCCCGGTGCGTGCCTGGCAGGTGGTCGGCGCCAAGTATCTGGCCTCCGTCATCGTGTACTGCGTTCTGTGGCTGCCCAGCCTGTTCAATTTCAAGTTTGCCCACTGGATCACCGCCGGTCAGGTGGAGCTGCCTGCGGGAGCCATGGCAGGCGCGTATCTCATCCTGGTGGTGATGGGCATGTTCAATCTGGCCATCGGCTGTTTTGCCTCGTCTCTGACGTCCAATCAGATCGTCGCCGCCATCATCTCCTTCACCCTGAGCCTGATGCATTTCCTGCTGGGCATCTTCATCATGGTCGTGGGCCGCAAGATTTCCGACACCATCGTGGACGTCGTCAATTACTTCGCCGCCACCGAGCATATCCGCATCTTCACCGCCGGTCTCATCGACAGCCGGCCCATCATCTATTACCTCAGCATGTCGCTGCTTTTCCTCTCCTTCACCCACCACGTGGTCGAGTTCCGCCGCTGGCGCCCGTGAGCCGATTGATCCACCACCATGCCGGATTCCGAACAGAACACCCCGCCTGCCAGCGCTGAAGCCAGGCCCATGCCGAAGCGTTACGGCATCGGCATGAACGTCGCCCTGCAACTCCTTCTGGCGTTCGCGCTCTTTGTCGGAGTCAACCGCCTCAACTACTACCATTACTGGCGCTGGGACCTCAGTGCCAGCCAGGACTACACGCTCAGCCCGGCCACTCTGAAATACCTCGACAGCCTCTCGCGTGACGTACAGATCTACATCGTCTTTGCCCGTGATTCCAAAGTGTATGGCGAAGTGCAGTCCCTCCTGGAGGAATACAACCTGTACGGCAGGCAGCGCATCAAGGTACGCTCCATCGACCCCGTGCATGACATCGAGCGCGCCGAGCAGCTCAAGGCGGACACCGGCCTCTCCCTCGCGCAAAACGGGGTGCTGATTCGCTGCGGCGTGAACAGGCGTTTCATCACCGAGGAGGAGCTCGTCGTCAGGGAAAAGGGCACCAGCACCAACAAGCAGATCATCGAATTTCGCGGTGAAGATGCCATCTCATCCGCACTCATCTCCGTCGTGGAAGGCCGTGTGCGGCGTTTCTATTATGTCGTCGGCAAAGGCAGCCGCTCGGGTTTGGGAGAGAGTGATTCCTACAACGCCGTCATTGATCTCGGCAGGCAGCAGAACTTCGAAGTCATTCAGGTCAATCTCTCCGAAGTCGCCCACATTCCCACGGACACCGACGGCCTGCTCATTCTGGGCCCACGCTACGACCTGACCGAACGTGAGGTCGTCATGCTCAACAACTACTGGCAGTCCAAGCGGGCAGGCATTTTCATCATGCTGGATCCCGGCGGCGAAACCGCACGGCTCAACGCCTTTCTCACGGCCAATGGCGTGCATCCCCGTGGCGACCGCGTTTTGATGGCCGAAAGCACCAGCACCGGCCCCAAGAAAGAATTCTCCGTGCTGGGCGAGTTCACCAAGGAAGTGCCCTTCATTCACCATCTGACCTCTTCCGCCATCACTCTCGCCGGTCAGACGGAATCCCTGGAACTGCTCGAAGAGAACACCTCGCTCAAGGAGCAGTCCATCAGCGTCAAGCCGCTGATTCTTGCCGCGCCACGCTACTGGGGCGAAAAGCAATTCTTGGAGGAACTGCCCATCGTCGATGAAGAGGATACTCTGCCGCCCATTTATGTGGCCGCCAGCATCGAACGCGGTGCCTTGGGTGATGAAACCCAGCGGGCGGACACCTCGCGCATGGTGGTGGTTTCCAACTCCACCCTGCTCGACAAGCAAACCATGCTCGCCGTGAGCCGTGACTTTGCTGCCGCCGGCCTGAACTGGCTGATGAACCGCGAAAGTTTCATCGGCATCCCTGCCAAGTCCAAACACTCCTACCGCATTCAGCTCACCACCAAGCAGCATGAGCTGATCTTCTGGATCACATCCATCACCCTGCCAGGCATCGTTCTCGGCTTTGGCTTCATGGTCTGGGCCAGCCGGCGGGCCGCATGACCCCTGACTTTGACTCATGAGCGCACGCACCACTCTTTTTCTGTTTCTGCTCGTGGCCGCCATGGGCGTGATCATCCTCGGCATCGAGCGTTACTTTCCCTCCGCCATTGATCAGCGTGAGGTCAGACGCGGCCCCAGCCGTTTCGAAAGAGAAAAAGTCACCCGCATCGAAATCCTCACCGCTGAAAACGTACCGCTCACCCTCGTGCGTGAAGGCACCGCCTGGAAGATCGAGGCACCCTATGACGATCTGGCCGATCCGCAGAAAGTCGCCGCGCTCATTATCACCCTCCATGGAGTCGAGTGGATCCAACGCGTCCACCAGGAGGAATTTGATGCGGCGGAATGGCAGAAAACCGGACTGGACAAACCACGCTTCAAGGTGCGCCTCCTCGCCGGTGATGCACCGCTCTACGAATGCTGGTTCGGCGCGCCTGCGGCGGTTGAAAACAGCCTGTACATCGGCATGCCAGACGCCGGCAGCAATGAGACCGCCTGGTACCTCGCCAAAAGTGAAGCCCCCATGGTCCTGCAGATTCCCGCCGCCTCCTGGCGCGACCCCAAGCTCCTGCGCCTGCCGGCGGAGGTCATCACCAGCATCACCTTGAGCCAGCCCTCCGGACAGATCGTCCTCAGCCGTGAAAACGAGCACGCGCCATGGCTGCTCGAAAAACCGCTCAAAACACGCGGCAGCAAAGAGCGCATCACCGAACTGCTCTCCACCATTCTCAACATCGAAATCACCGAGGCCAAGGACGTCACCGCCACGACCAAGGAAGACGCGCAGACCGCCCACGCCGATGAAATCAAAGTCACCGTCGAATCTAAAGCGCGCGGCAAATCCTACGAATTCACCGTCAAGAAACCTGCCGATGAAAAACAGGCGGTCACCACCGCCACCACCGCCTATCGCAAACCCGCCTTCACGGTCGTTGCCAAAAATCTCCTCAATCTTTGGGTCAGTCCCAATGCCCTGCGCGACCACCTGCTGGCGCAGATCGACGGCGAGCGGCTCGACTTCATCACCATCACCAGCAAGACCCACCCGGAGATCAATCTGCGCAACGAAGGCGGCTCCTGGTACCTGCAGCGCCATGGCAAATGGGACCCCGCCAACGGCGAGCGCGTGGGACGCTGCCTCGACGCACTCAACAGCTACGAAATCCTCCAGTTCGCCGCAGATTCCGCCGCAGACCTGACTCCCTTTGGCCTGGACGATCCCTTCCAGACCGTCACCTGGACTCCGCAGCGCGAAAAGCCGGTGAAGCTCATGTTTGGCCACAATCCGGAAAACACCCAGTTCTTTGCCAAATACGAGAACGAGCCCTTCGTCTACCGCATTGATGCCTCTCTGCTCCCCTCCCTGCCCACCGACGGCATCAAATGGAAAGGTCTCGGAGCCCTGCGTTTCACCACCTTCGCCCTGCGCCGCATCTCCATGGCCCAAGGTGCCTATGCGCCCATTGTACTCGACTACAATCCCGTCACCGCCGAATGGAAAGCCTCACGCGGCGGCCATGATGTCACTGCCGAGCTCGACCGTGTCAAAGCCGACCAGCTCGCCGCCAGCCTCTCACGCTTCACCGTGCAGGACTGGGCCGCAGACCGCAGCGACGCGCTCCAGGCTTTGAAAACCCCCTTCCTCACCATTCAGGTCGTTCTCGGCGAACCCGGCCGCCTCGACGGCCCCGTGCGTGAGATCGAAATCCTCTTCTCGCCCACCCAGCCCAATGCCAGCACGGCCTTCTACTTCGGCCAGATCAAAGACGACCCCGATGTTTTCTACATCACCAACAACGCGCTGCTGCAAATTGCTGGAATCAACATCTTCAAGCCGAAACCGGCGAAGTAGTCCTGATCAGACGCTGCTCAACCTTTTTTGAACCAGCCCTTCACCTTCGTGAAGAAGCCTTTCTTCTCGGCGGTTGAACCACGTGCGGCAGGGTCAGCTGTGGAGACGGGAACGGTGACAGGCAGGCTTTGATCCCAGCCACCGCCGAGCGCCTTGATCAGGCTGACACTCGCGATCAACCGCTGTCCGGCGAGCATGGCGCAGGCACGCTGCGTGGCCAGCAGCGAACGGTTCGCCTCGATCACATCCAGATAGGGGCTTGTGCCCGCTTCGTAGCGCGCATGCGCGATTTCAGCGGCCTTCTGCGCGCTGTCACGTGCGCGCTGCTGTGCCTCCATCTGCGTGCTGAGATTGCGCAGCGCAGCAAGGGCGTTTTCAACATCGCTAAAGGCGACAAGAACGGACTGACGGTAATTGGCCAGCGCCTCATCGTGCGCGGCACGGCTGCGCTCTGAGGCCGCCCGGTTTTTGCCACCGGACAGCAAAGGCACACTGATGCTGGGCCCGACGTTCCAGTTGAGGCTGCTGACCTCGAAGAGATTGGCCGAATCACCGCTGAGATAGCCGCCGTGACCGATCAGCTTGATGCTGGGAAAGAAGTTTCCTTTCACGACACCGATCTGCGCCGTCGCGGAGGCGAGCGTGCGTTCGGCCGCAGCCACATCAGGGCGGCGCTCCAGCAGGTCGGTGGGCACTCCGACGGGAATACCCGGAGGTGTGGGCAGCAGGCTGGAGTTGCCCCCAAATCTGAAAGCGCTGGGATTCGTGCCCGTTAGCAGAGCGATGCCGTTTTCAAGCTGGTCGCGCTGATTCTGCAGCGCACTCACTTCCGCCTCTGCAGTGGCCACTTCAGTCTCCGCCTGCGCCTGTTCCAGCTCACTGCCAGCACCGGCTTTGACTCGCGCCTGTGCGATGTCCAGCGCCTGCCTGCGCCAGCCGACGGCTTTCCGCACGGTCTGCAGTTCGCCATCGAGAGCGCGGATGCGGAAGTAATTCGTAGCGACATCTGCATGCATGCCGAGCAGCACATTTTGCATCAGGCTGGCGGCGGCGGAGGCATCCGCACGTGCGCCTTCCACCTGCCTGCGGATCTTGCCCCACAGATCAAGCTCCCAGGTGAAATCGAGCGGCACATTGTAGCTGGGTCCCACATAATGCAGGCCGCCCAGCGGAAAGGCGCTCGGCATGTTGGGTGAAGTTCGCTGCGTGGTGAAAGCCGAGTTGATGTCCGCACTTGGAAAGAAGGCGGCACGGGCGATGCCAGTTCCAGCACGCGCCTGGTCAAAGCGTGCGACCGCAGCCTTCAGCGTCTGGTTGTGCGCCGTGGCACGCTCCATGAGGTCGTTCAGCTTGGCATCGCCGAATACGCGCCACCAGTCACCTTTGGGCAGAGAGTCCAGCGGACGTGTTTCACGCCAATGAATGGCGGATTTGTAGTTCGGCGGCGTCACCGTGTCAGGACGCTCATAATTCGGCCCGACTTGAGCAAGAACAGGTGTCGCGAGAAGAAGGATAAGTAGGAGGCGCATAACAGGATCAATGAGGGGCTGGAAGAGCAGTGGCGGGAATCTCGGCGGCAGGGGCGGCTTTTTTCTTTTTGCCCAGTGTCATCACCAGCACATAAAACACGGGCGTGAAGAACAGACCGAGGAAGGTCACCCCGATCATGCCGGCAAATACGGCGGTGCCCATGGCTCGTCGCATTTCAGCACCAGCGCCAGTGGAGACTACGAGCGGATAGACACCGGCGATGAAGGCGATGGAGGTCATCAAAATCGGGCGCAGACGCAGACGGCAGGCTTCGATGGCCGCATCAAAAGCACTCAGGCCATGATCGAATCTCTCTTTGGCAAACTCGACGATGAGGATGGCGTTTTTACAGGCCAGACCGATCAGCACGATGAAACCGATCTGCGTGAAGATGTTGTTGTCACCTCCCGTCATCATCACACCGGCCAGCGCAAACAGCAGGCACAGCGGCACGATCAGAATGATGGCCAGCGGCAGGCGCAGACTTTCGTATTGCGCAGCGAGCACCATGAACACGAGCAGGATGCAAAGCGGGTAAACAAACACCGCCGTATTCCCGGCAATGATCTTCTGATACACGAGCTCGGTCCATTGGAACTCGAATCCGGGTGGCAGCGATTTCGCGAGTTCGGCGATCACCGCCTCCCCCTGCCCCGAGCTGAGCGGCGGTGCGGCGGCACCATTGAGATCAGCCGCGAGGTAGCCGTTGTAATGCGTCACGCGGTCAGGACCAAAGCTTTCGTTCACCTTGATCAGCGAGCCCACGGGTACCATCTCACCCGCCAGGTTGCGTGTTTTCAAACGGGTGATGTCTTTGACGTCATCGCGGAACTGCGGCTCCGCCTGCGCCACCACCTGGTAGGTGCGGCCAAAGCGGTTGAAGTCGTTCACGTAGAGACTGCCGAGGTTGATCTGCAGCGTCTCAAAGAGATTCGCCAGCGGCACGCCCTGCATCTTGGCTTTTTCACGGTCCACGTCGGCTTCCAGCTGCGGCACATTCACCGTGTAGCCGGAATAGACCTGCATGAGCTTCCCGCTGCCATAGGCCGCGCCAATGAGCCCCTGAGTGGCCTGATACAGTGCCGCGTAACCCTGATCCCCGCGATCCTGGACCATCAGCTTGAACCCGCCCGTGGTGCCGATGCCGTTCACGGGTGGCGGCGAGAGCACCAGCACCATGGCGTCTTGAATGGCCATGAATTTTCCATTCAGCGCACCCGCGATGGCATCCCCTGAAAGCTCAGGCGTTGTGCGATCTTCAAAGTCATCGAGGCCCACAAACACGATGCCGCTGTTCGGACTGATGCTGAAGCCGTGGATCGACAAACCTGGGAAGGCAATGGCGTCTTTCACGCCTTTATGGTTCAAGGCAATCTCCGACATTTTACGCATCACCTCTTCGGTGCGGTCCAGCGATGCACCATCCGGCAGCTGCGCAAAGCCGACCAGATACTGCTTGTCCTGCCCCGGCACGAAACCCGTCGGCACCATGTCAAAGCCCTTCCACGTCGCCCACACAAGCCCGAAGTAGATAACGACCGCGACGAAGCTGAAGCGGATGATGCGCTTCACGATGCCCACATAGGCATTCGAGGACCACTCAAAGAAGCGGTTGAACGGACGGAAAAACCAGCCCAGCAGCACATCAATGATTCGTGAGAGGATGTCCTTTTTTGCATGATGCTCCTTCAGCAGCAGCGCGGAAAGCGCGGGGCTGAGCGTGAGTGAATTGATGGCCGAGATCACCGTCGAGATGGCGATGGTGACCGCGAACTGTTTATAGAACTGACCGCTGAGTCCGCTGATGAACGCAGTCGGAATAAACACCGCGCAGAGCACCAGCGCCGTGGCGACAATCGGCCCCGTAACCTCAGTCATCGCCTGCTTGGTGGCTTCCACCGGGCTCAAGCCGTTGCGGATGTTACGCTCGACGTTTTCCACCACCACAATGGCATCATCCACCACGATGCCGATGGCTAGAACGAGACCAAAGAGCGAGAGATTGTTGATCGAGAAACCCAGCAAATGCATCACCGCAAAGGTTCCAACCAGAGACACCGGCACCGCAGCCAGCGGAATGATCGAGGCACGCCAGGTCTGCAGGAAAATAACCACCACGAGGACCACAAGCAGCAGCGCCTCAATCAGCGTATGAATGACGGCGTCAATGGACTTGTCCACGAACACCGTCGGGTCATAGGCGATGGCGTAGTCCATGCCTTCAGGAAACTTGGTCTTCAGTTCCGCCATCTTCGAACGCACAGCCTTGGACAGTTCAAGGGCGTTTGCTCCAGGCAGCTGAAACACGGGAATACCGACGGCACGCTTGTTGTTCAGCAGGCTGCGCAGCGCATACTCGCTGGAGCCCATTTCAAGACGGGCCACATCCTTGAGACGCAGCTTCTCGCCATGCTCGCCGATTTTGACAATGATGTTCTCAAACTCCTGCTCGCTCAGCAAACGACCCTTGGCATTCACCGTCAGCTCAAACGCAACGTTGTTTTTCACCGGCTGCTGACCGATGGCCCCGGCAGCGACCTGCACATTCTGTTCGCGAATGGCATTGACGATGTCGGACGAGGTCAGGCCGCGTGCGGCAGCCTTGTCGGGATCGATCCACACACGCATTGCATACTCACCACCGCCAAAGAGCTGCACCTGGCCGACGCCTGGAAGCCGGGCGAGTTCATCCTTCACATTCAGCGTGGCGTAGTTGCGCAGATACAGCTGGTCGTAGCGGTCGTTCGGCGAAAGCAGATGCACCACCATCGTGAGATTGGGGGAGGACTTCACCGTGGTGACCCCAAAGCGGCGTACTTCCTCCGGCAGCTTGGGCAGCACCTGCGACACACGGTTTTGCACCTGCACCTGCGCGAGGTCGATGTCGATGCCCAGCTTGAACGTGACGGTGAGCGTCATCACGCCGTTGGCCGTGCTCTGCGAAGACATGTAGAGCATGTTTTCGATGCCGTTGATCGTCTGCTCCAAGGGCGAGGCCACCGTCTCAGCGATCGTCTTCGGATTCGCACCCGGATAGGTCGCCGTCACGATGACGGTCGGCGGCGCGACTTCCGGGTATTCGGAGATCGGCAGTTGGAACAGTGAGATCGCACCGAGGATGAAGATCAGCAGCGACAGCACGCCCGCAAAAATGGGGCGGGTAATGAAGAAACGGGAAAAATTCATGGCAGCGTGTGAGGGGTTGTGCGCGTGGCCATTACTTGGCCGCCGTTTCCTTGGCTGGTGCCGAAGCAGGCGCCGACGGCGCGACGGGCATGCCCGGCTGCGGCAGTCTGGCCATGCCGTTCACGATGATCTTGTCGCCAAAAGCGAGGCCGCTGCGAATGATGCGTTTGCCGTCGATGGTCGGGCCGATCACCACCGCTTTGTAAACCGAGATCGGGGGAGTCTTAGTCTCATCAATGCCAAGCACAAACTTGTTCGCCTGATCGGTGAGGATGCTTTTTTCATCGACCAGCAGCGCCTTGTATTTGCCGGTCATGGGGATGCGGATGCGGGCAAAGAGACCCGGCGTGAGCATGCCGTCCGTGTTCGAAAACTCAGCCCGCAGCACCATGCTTCCGGTGCTGGCATCCAGGCGATTGTCGAAGGATTCGACATGCCCCTTGTGTGCAAAATCTTCCTCGTTCGAAAGCTGGAGCTCCACCGGCATGCGGCCGTCACCATTGGTGAAGGTCTTCTTGTCACGCTGCATGGCCTGGATCTTGAGCAGGCTGTTTTCGTCGATGTCCGAATACACATACACAGGGTCCACCGTCACGATGGTCGTGAGCAACGTCGTGCCCGCCGTGACGAAATTGCCCGTGGTCGTGATCGCACGGCTGATGCGCCCGCTGATCGGCGCCTTGACCGAGCTGTGCTCGAATTCGATCTCGGCACTGTGCTGCGCCGCTTTGGCAGCCTCTAGTCCGGCCACCGCCTGCAGATTCATCGACTCGCGCGATTCCGCCTGCTCAGGGGCGATGGCTTTTGCTTCCAGCAAGGTCTTCACACGGTCAAACTCACGCTTCATCGCCATGGCGTTCGCCTCGGCACGCGCCACCTCGGCACCGGTGGAACGCAGCCGGGTCTCAAACGGACGCTGGTCGATGGTGAACAGCACCTCACCCTTCTTCACCAAGGCCCCGGCTTGGAAATGTACTTCGGTGATGTAACCGGACACGCGCGGCTTCAGCTCTACCGTCTCCATGGGCTCGACGCGCCCCGTGAACTCCTCCCACTCGACGAGTTCTTTCTGCTCAACCGGTGCGAGCGTCACCGGAGCCGGAGGCATCTGACCGCCACCGTGGCCACCCGCAGGCGGTTTGCCACAGGCAGCGAGGAGCAGGACGAATGGGAGGAGGGTTTGGAGTTTCACGAGGCGCGTTGGTTTTGGGGTGGGAAGTTGACCAGTTGGTTAATTTGAAAGCAAAAGAATGAGCAACATCAGCTTTTGACGCCCAAGATAATCTTGGCTCCGGACTCGAATTCATCCAGACGGCCAAGGTCATTCCACATGCGGGCGTGGAGCAGCAGCCCCTCGCTGTAAGCAAACACGATCCGTGCCAAAGCCATCGCATCATGCGTGACAATGCTGCCCTGCGCCTGCGCGTCGCGAATGGCGCTCTCGTAGTAGCGGATGAACTGGCTCAGGATCTCCTGCAGTTTGTCGCGCAACTTCTCGTCCACCGTGCTGACCTCAGCCCCCAGTGAATGAATCGGGCAGCCCAGCACGCGGCCATGCTTTTCAAACAGTTCCTCCTGCTCCTGGCGGAAATTGCGGAAGCAGTTCATGATGCGCTCCAATGGCGGCACCACGGGGGAAAAGATCTGGTCCAGCTCCTTGCGGTGCTCCGTCCAGCCATGTTCGATCGCGGTGAGCGCCAGTTCCGTTTTGGACTCAAAGAAGTGGTAAAAGCTGCCCTTCTTCACCCCTGCCCTCTCGCAGATATGATCCACCGAGGTGCTGCCATAGCTGCCCGCCCAGATCAGTTCGATCATGGCGTCTATCAGGCGGTCTTTGGCGGTGGAGGTGCGTCCCATGGGGTATTTTTGAGTAAGGGTGGCGCAGGCTTAAATCAAACTAGACGATCGGTCAACAATTTTTCCACCTCCCTGATTGCCGCCAGCACCTTCGCCTTCCATAGTGTGCCATTCCTTCACTCATGAACGACCAAGCCACAGTTCTGATAGTCGATGACGAAAAGCATACCCGCGATGGCCTGCGCCTCTCGCTGGAGGATGACTTCGACTGTTATGTGGCCTCAAACGCCGCCGAGGCGATGGAATATCTCAACCACGACCGCATCGACGTCATGCTCACCGACCTCCGCCTTGGCGAGGACGACGGCATGAAGCTGCTCGATACAGCCCTGGCGCTGCCAAAGCCGCCCGTCTGCATCATGATGACCGCCTACGGCAGCGTCGATACCGCCGTGGAGGCCATGCGCCGCGGTGCCTACCATTTCGTCACCAAGCCGCTGAACCTCGACGAGGTGGAGATCCTCATCAAACGTGCCCTCCGCAGCCGCACGCTGGAGCACGAAAACGTCGCGCTCAAACAGCAGGTCGAGCGCAAATTCTCCATCGAAGGCATCCTCGGCCAGGCGGAGGTGATGAAGCCAATCATCGACACCATCCAACAGGTGGCCCCCTCCCGTGCCACGGTGCTCATTGAAGGCGAGAGCGGCACCGGCAAGGAGCTGGTGGCGCGAGCGATTCACAATCTCAGCGGCCGGCCCAAGGCCAACATTGTCTCCGTGCACTGCGCGGCGCTCTCACCGCAAATCCTCGAAAGCGAACTCTTCGGCCACGAGAAAGGCGCCTTCACCGGCGCGCAGGAGCGCCGCATCGGCCGCTTTGAGCAGGCCAATGGCGGCACCCTCTTCCTGGATGAAATCGGCGAGATTGATGCCAGCACTCAGGTGAAGCTCCTGCGCGCCCTCGGCGAGCAGACCATCGAACGCGTCGGCAGCAGCAAACCCATTTCAATCGACGTCCGCGTCATCGCTGCCACAAATCGCGACCTCGCCAAGATGGTCGAGGCCGGCACCTTCCGCGAGGATCTCTACTGGCGCTTGCGCGTCGTCACCATCCAGCTCCCCCCGTTGCGCGTCCGCAAGAGCGATATCTCCGTGCTGGCGGATCACTTCCTCAAGGAACTCGCCAAGGCCAATGGCAAAACCTACAAGCCGCTCGGCGAAGACGCCCTGCCCGCGATGATGAATTACGACTGGCCCGGCAACATCCGCGAACTGCGCTCCGCCATCGAGCACGGCGTGGTCATGAGCAACAGCAACCGCGTCATGCTCAAGCACCTGCCATCCTACCTGCTCAATCCGAACGGCCTCGGCATCGGATTGCGCGCCCCGTCATTGATCGCCGCCAAGGATGCAGCCGCCTCACCCGCTGGAGAAAGCACCGATCCTGCGATCAAGCCGAAGAGCGATCTCGACATCACCGAGGCCGAGCACCAGCTCATCCTCACCGCACTCCAGCGCAGCGGCAACAACCGTACCGTGGCCGCCGAAATGCTTGGCATGAGCCGCCGCACGCTGCAGCGCAAGCTCAAGGACCTCAACATGGTCCGCACGCATCGCCGCCGTGGCGCGACGCCGCCTCAGATGCCGGTCTCGTAAATCGTCGGGTCATGGAGGCCGGCGAGCACAAACGCCTCGATGCGCTCCACACACGTGCCGCACTTCCCACAGTGCAAATCTCCACCTTTGTAGCACGACCACGTCTTGCCGTAGTCCACACCAAGAGTTTCACCGAGCTTGGCAATGCCCGCTTTGTCGCGATGAATAAAGGGTCGCAGCAGCTCGATGTGTGCATACGTCCCCTCACGCATCGCCGCCCCCATGCTCTGCATGAAGTCCTCGCGGCAGTCGGGGTAGATCATGTGGTCCCCCGCATGCGCGGCAATAACGAGCGCCTCGGCACCGCAGCTTTCCGCCAGCCCGCAGGCGATGGAAAGCATGATGCCGTTGCGAAAGGGCACCACGGTCTTCTTCATGTTCTCGTCCGCATAGTGCCCCTCGGGAATCTCGCCGCCTGATTGAAGCAGATCGGAGGCGAACAGCTGGTTCACAAAATCCAGGTGAATGATGTCATGCTTCACGCCGGCTTTCGCGCAATGCCACGCCGCCAGCGGAATCTCGCGGTGATTGTGCTTCGCACCGTAGTGAAAACTCACCGCCCCCACGACGTCACACTCTCGCAGCGCCCAGTGAAACGCCGTCACCGAGTCCATCCCACCCGAAAGCAGCACGATCGTTTTCATTCCGGCAGCCTCAGGGTTTCTTCCAGATCAGGATAGCGCGCCTCACAGGTGAGCTGGATGCCGCCCCGCGCGCCAAACTTGCCACGCACCACCACCTGCTTCGGTGCACACGCTTTCACGATGTCGTCCAGCACCCGGTTCACGATCGCCTCATTGAAGGACGCATGATTGCGATACGAGGCCAGATAGAACTTCAGCGACTTCGTTTCCACGCATGTCGCCTCCGGGATGTAGAGAATTTCAAGATGCGCCGAGTCCGGCTGCCCGGTCACGGGGCAGATGGAGCTGAATTCCGGGGCGCTGAGGTGAATGCGGTAGTTCCGTCCCGGCGTACGATTTGGAAACGTCTCCAGCACCGCCACATCCGGCGAAGCGGGGAGGCGGTTTTCAGAACGTCCGAGCAATGTGAGGTCTTTTTCCTGACTCATGTCTTCGCAGAATGCGGGAGAGTGAGGAGAATGCAACGATCTGCATTAATTTGAATTCCAAGCATCTTTTTTCATCATTTTCGCGTTTATTTTTCATCATTAGCATTCAAAGTAAGCTTCATGAGAATCACCGTTGAAATCGAAGATGCCATCATCAGCGATGCCATGGAGTTGACCGGGGAAAAGAATAAGAGTCCCGCCATCGCCAAGGCCGTGGAGCAGTATGTGAAGAGAATGCGGGCGAAGGAATTCGGCAAGCGTCTGCGCGAAGGGTTTTACGACTACCCTACCACCAACGCTGAAATCGAAGCCCTCGAGATCATCTAGCCCATGGTCCTGGTCGATTCATCCATCTGGATCGAGGCCTCCAGACGCACCGGCAGTCTCGAGGTCAAAGTCGGTATCGAAGGCCTGCTGGATGCCTACGAGGCCACGCTCTGCTCTCCCGTGATGCTCGAAGTCCTGGGCGGTGCACGCAAAGAGGAGCGCAAGCAGCTCAATGCCGATTTCTCCTGCCTGCCCTACATTCGCGTGACGGAGGCGGACTACACCGCAGCAGTGCGCCACAATTGGAAACTGAGTGATGCCGGCATCACCGCCCCTGCCAATGATGTCCTCATCGCCACCATCGCCGTACGGCTCTTGTGCCGCGTGTATGCGCAGGACAAACACTTCGAGGCCATGGCCCCGGTGCTCGGCTTTGCGCTCTACGAGCCGGGATACGGCGGCTCATTTCGCCCCGATGGTGGCTGAGTGATAGTTTTCCACAGGCGGGAGCGTTTCTAGATGCAGAATGCTTAAAGAAGCCGCCATCCCACTCACTGACGACTCGCTCGCGCCCGGCACGGAACGCACGCTCGCCATCCTCGAACTCCTCGGTCGCCACCGCGCCGGACTCAGCCTCACGGAGATCGCCCGCGAGCTCGATCTGCCGGTCAATTCCGTCTTCCGCATCACCGGGACACTGCACAGCCGTGGCTACCTTCAGCGCCGCGAGGACGACAAGCGCTTCGTGCTCACCAACAAGCTCTTCGACCTCTCCCGCCCGGTGGTGCGCGAGAAAAGCCTCGTCGTCTGCGCCTTGGAATCCCTCAAATGGCTGCGCGATGAAACCGGCGAGACCACTCAAATTCTCGCCAGCGTGAACCACAAGATGACCGTGCTGGAGCAGTGCATCTCCTCCCAGCCGATCAAGGTCAGCAGCACCGTCGGCCTGCAGGTGCCCATGTACTCCTGCGCTCCCGGCAAAGCGGTGCTCGCCCATCTCCCACCAGCGGAGCTTGAGAAATTCTTTGCCGCCGTGCAGCTCAAACAATACACGCCGACCACACTCGCCACGGCGGAGTCGCTCGAAACCGATCTCGTCAAAACACGCAAGCGCGGCTTTGCCACGGACATCGCCGAAGGGCTCGAAGGCATCCACTGCGTCGCCGCAGCCATCCTGGATGAATACCATTACCCGGTGGCCGCCATCACCGTCATGTCCCCTTCCTTCCGACTGAAACGCGACCAGTTTGACAAGGCCGGCAAGCTCTGCCTCGAAGCCGCGGCAAACATCACCCGGAGGCTCCTGGCATGAAGCAGCATCTCCTCACACTTTCCGCCACCGCGCTGTTTTGCGGCAGGCTTCTCGCGGCCCCCACACCGGCGCAGATTGAGTTCTTCGAGTCCAAGATCCGCCCCATCCTCGCGCAGGAGTGCTATGAGTGCCACAGCACCGGCACCAAGAAAAAAGGCGGTCTCGTGCTCGACTCCCGTCCCGGCTGGCAGGCCGGTGGTGAATCCGGCGATGTCATCAAGCCGGGTGATCCCGCCGGCTCGCTGCTGGTGCAATCCATCAAGCATCAGCACGAAGACCTCAAGATGCCCAAAGCCGGGGCGAAGCTCGATGACAAAGTCATCGCCGACTTCGAGCAATGGATTCGTGAAGGCGCAGCCGATCCACGCGACACCGCACCTTCCAAGGCAGAGATCGCCAAAGAGACCGACTGGAAGAGCATCATCGAACGCCGCAAGCAGTGGTGGGCCTTTGTCCCCGTCTCGAAGCAGCCCGCGAATAAAACCATCGATGACTACATCGACGCGGAACTCTCCAAGCAGGGCATCTCTGCCGCTCCTCCCGCTAATGTGCAGACGCTGCGCCGCCGCATGAGTTACATCCTGACCGGACTTCCACCCTCAGGCGACCAGAGCGTCGATGACCTTCTGGCATCCCCCCACTTTGGCGAAAAATGGGCACGTCACTTCATGGACTGGGTGCGCTACGCTGAAAGCTACGGCTCCGAAGGCGATCCCGCCATTCCCTACGCCTATCAGTACCGCGATTATCTCATCCGCGCCTTCAACGACGACGTGCCGTATCCGCAGATGATCAAGGAGGCCATCGCTGGAGATCTCCTCGCTCACCCACGCATCAAGAACGGCCTCAACGAAAGCGCCATCGGCATCGCGCAGCTCCGCATGGTGCTGCACGGCTTCTCACCCGTCGATTCACTCGATGAAATGGTCACCTTCACGGACAACCAGATCGACACGATCACCAAGGCCTTCCAGTCCCTCACCGTGAGCTGCGCCCGCTGCCACAATCACAAGTTTGACGCCATCTCCCAGGCCGACTTCTACGCCCTCTACGGCATCTTCACCAGCACCCACCCTGCTGTCATTGACGTCAATGCTCCCGGCACCGGCAAGGCGGAGCGCGAAGAACTCGGAAAGCTCAAAGGGCAGATCAAAGATGCGCTGATCACCGGCTGGCTCAAGACCACCGCGAAGACTGCGACCGCGCCCGACAAGGCGGACAAAGACCGTCCGGGACTGTCCAAATTTCAATGGTTCACGCAGGGTCTCGCCCAGACGAAAGCAGGCGAATTCGCCGTGACCGAAACTGGTGTCCGCATCCACCCCAGCGGCTATTTTTCCGATCTCACCAGCACCAAGGACCGGGCGGTTCTGTTCAGCAGCCGCTTTAAAAATCCCGGCGGCACCCTGTGGTTCCGCATCGCTGGGAACGGCGGTGTGAAGGCCAAGTACGTGGTGCAAAATTACCCGCGCACCGGCACGATCCACAAAGCCTACATCCTCAAAGACACGAAGGATGAAGAGCTCGGTTGGCATTCGCTCGATCTCGCTTTCTGGAAGGGCGACGAAATATTCCTGCAACTCGTCACCGCCGCCGACATGCCGGCGGAATTCACGAACGGTCCCTCTTGGTTTGGGATCACTGATGCTGTGATCACGCAGGATCAAACGCCGCCGCCGAAGCCCGCGACATCTGCCGCCGGTCCGAATGAACTCATCACAGCCTGGCAGCACAACACACTCACTGACGCCCAGGCTGAGGCACTCAACGCACTTGTGCAATCCGGCAAACTTGCCACTCAAAGCGCCGCCGCATTGCTGAAGCGCTACCGCGAAATCGAAGCGAAACTGCCCGCACCCACGCGCGTACCCGGCGTCATTGAGGCCGACGCCAAAGACGCACCGCTCTTTGTGCGTGGTGATCACAAACAACCCTCCGATCTCGTCCCGCGCCGCTTCCTCGATGCCCTCGATCCCACGCCCTTCAACACCCAGGGCAGCGGTCGTTTACAGCTCGCCGAGCACATGGCGGATTTGAAGAACAACCCGCTCACCGCACGCGTCATCGTCAACCGTCTCTGGCATCACGTCTTCGGCCGTGGCCTCGTCGCCAGCGTCGATAACTTCGGCAAGCTCGGCGACTTGCCCACGCATCCCGAACTGCTCGACTTCCTCGCCCAGCGCTTCATCGACAGCGGCGGCTCCATCAAAGCCATGCTGAAGCTCATCGTGAGCTCCAAAGCCTTCCAGCGCAGCGCCCATGCCGCCGGCATCGCCATGCAGAAGGACCCCGAAAACAAGCTGCTGAGCCATTGGAGCCTTCATCGCCTCGAAGCCGAGTCCATTCGCGATTCCATCCTCACTTTGACCGGCAGGCTCGAACCCGAACTCTACGGCGAATCGACCGCCAGCAACACGCCGCGCCGCAGCATCTACGTCAAAGTCATCCGCAATTCGCTCGATCCCTTTCTCACCACCTTCGACACTCCCGTGCCCTTCAGCACTCGTGGCAAGCGTGACACCACCAACGTACCCGCGCAGTCGCTCACCCTGCTCAATGACAGCAACGTCATCCGCTGGTCCCGCGAATGGGCGCTGCGCTCCAGCAAGGTCGCGGACGAACCGCGCGTGAAGGAGATGTTTCAAGAAGCCTTCGCACGCGAAGCCACGGCGGATGAAGTGAAGCAAAGCCTCGCCTACCTCGCAGCCTTGGAAAAAGAAAACACTGCACGCGCTCAGGAACTCGCCTTTCAAGAGCAGGAGCTTGCCGGTTTGAACCGCCAGATCACTGCCATCCTCGATCCTGCACGCATCAAGCTGCAAGCCGAGCGCAAACTCCCCGCCGCCCCACTCAACACTCCTGAACCGCTGGCTGAGTGGACCTTCGAAAAAGATGCCAAAGATACCAAGGGACGCATGGACCTCGAACTCGTCGGCACCGCCCGCATTGAAAAAGGCGCGCTCATTCTCGATGGCAAGTCGATGGCCAAATCCGGCTCCCTGCCGAAACCGCTCAAAGCCAAAACCCTCGAAGCCTGGGTCATGCTGGACAATCTCGCCCAGCGCGGCGGCGGCGTGCTCACCGTGCAGCACAAAGACGGCGGCCAGTTCGACTCCATCGTCTTTGCCGAAAAGACCCCGCAGCATTGGGTCGCCGGCAGCAACTTTTTTGACCGCAGCGAACTCTTCGAAGGCAGCGCCGAAACTGAAGCCACCAGCCGCCCCGTGCATGTCGCCGTTGTGTATCAGCCCGATGGTACCATCAGCGGCTACCGCGATGGCAAACCCTACGGCCGCACCTATCGCAAAGCTCCGGCGGCGACCTTTGAAGCCGAGTCCTCCCAGGTCCTCCTCGGTTGCCGCCACGGCTCACCCGCTGGCAACAAAGGCCTGAGCGCCCGCATCTTCCGTGCCCGCCTTTATGATCGCGCTTTGACTCCCGAAGAAATCTCCCAAACCGCCCGCATCGAATCCAGCAACATCACTGAAGCCGACATCATTGCCACCCTCACGGCAGAGCAACGCGTTCAACTCTCCAAGCTCAACATCAAACGCAAGGAGCAGTCCAAGCAACTCGATTCTCTACGCGCCACCGCAAGCGATGATCCCGTCCTCCAAGCCTGGACCAGCCTCGCGCAGTCACTCATCAACCTGAAGGAGTTCATCTATCTGCAATGAATTTTCACCTTTCGTTTCTTGGCGGTTGCAGCATCTTCATTTGTCATGCAGCCCGCCGAACCTCGCCTTCAACGAGTCATCTCCATCTTTGCCTCCCACGAGCAAAGGGAGGAGAGCGAACGTGCCGAGTGGCGGGCTATGGGTCCTTTAGATCGGCTGCGTGCCGTCGAAACTATGCGGCAGTTGAACCATCCGCAGTATGATCCCGCTACCCACAGACTTCAGCGATTTTATACGGTTGCTTAACCGCCACCGTGTCCGCTATGTCGTAGTAGGAGGTTACGCTGTCGCCTATCATGGCTATGCCCGTTACACAGGCGACATTGATTTTTTTGTCGAAAACTCTGCGCGCAACGCAACGGCGCTCCAACGTGTATTTAAGGACTTCGGCTTCGACAATCCACCGCCCGACGCTGCTCTCTTCCAGGAAGAGAAGCGTATAGTCCGCATCGGCTTTCCCCCCATGCGCGTGGAGGTAACCAATCATATTGATGGTGTCACCTTTGCCGCCTGTCATGAGCACCGCGTGACAGCCCGTGTTGCTGGCATTCGCGTGCCATTCATTGACCTCGAACACCTCCGCAAAAACAAGCTCGCCGCCGCTCGCCCGAAAGATTTGGAAGACCTGCGACAGTTGTTTGGCTCCGGCCAGGCATAACTATTCGGTGCAACACCATTCTTATTTTCATGAACTCGCCTCTTTCCCGCCGCCAGCTCCTCTCCCGCGCCTCCACCGGCTTCGGCATGGCCGCACTTGCCGGGCTCATGCAGGAGCAGGCGCTTGCAGACACGCTGCTTCTTCATCGTGCGCAGAAATTCGCGCCGAAGGCACGCAGCGTGATTTTTCTGTACATGAGCGGCGGCGTGTCGCATGTCGATTCGTTCGATCACAAGCCCATGCTCAAGAAGTTTGCGGGCCAGCCGATGCCGGGTGCGGTGAAGAAGACTCAGTTCAATAACAACGGCACCGTGCAGCCCTCGGTTTGGGACTTTAAACGCTACGGGCAGTCAGGCCTTGAGGTAAGCGATCTTTTTCCTCAAGTAGGCGGCGTGGCGGATGACCTCTGCATGATCCGCAGCATGACGGCCAAGTTCAGCGAGCATGCGCAGGGAAACTTCTTCATGCACACAGGCTTTCCCTTCCTCGGCTTCCCCAGCGCCGGCGCGTGGACGAGCTACGGCCTCGGCACCGAGTCGCGCGATCTGCCCGGCTACATCGTGCTGCAAAGCGGCGGTGCCTCCACTCCGCATGGCGGCGTGGGTTTGTTCAGCAACGGCTTCCTGCCGGCTCAGCATCAGGCCAGCATCGTGAAGGCGGATGAAACCGAAGCCGTCGCCAATATCCGCCCACACCAGCCGCAGGACATGCAGCGCAAACAGCTCGATTTCATCGGCTCGATGGACCGCCGCTTCGTCAGCACCACACAGCACGACATGCACGTCGAGGCCGCCATTTCAAACTACGAGATGGCCTGGCGCATGCAGTCCGCTGTACCTGATCTCTGCGACATCAGCGGCGAAACCGAAGCGACGAAAAAACTCTACGGCCTCGACGATCCAGAGCCGAAAAAGGCCGCCTACGCCCGCCAGTGCCTGCTCGCCCGCCGCCTCGTCGAACGCGGCGTGCGCTTCATCGAGCTAAGCACGCTCGCTTACAACATCGGCGGCGGCAACGGCGCCAATCCCTGGGACCACCACAGCGCACTCCAGGAAGGCCACGGCAAGATGGCCAATCAGATCGACCAGCCCATCGCCGCGCTCATCAAGGACCTGCGCTCACGCGGACTGCTCGACAGCACACTCGTCGTCTGGGCCGGTGAATTCGGCCGCACGCCCTTTGCTCAAGGTTCTAATGGCCGCGACCACAATCCCTACGGCTTCACCGTCTGGATGGCCGGCGGCGGCGTCAAAGGCGGTCACGTCCACGGTGCCACCGATGACTTCGGCTACAACGCCGTCGAGAACATCAGCAGTGTCTATGACATGTGGGCCACCGTGCTGCACCTCATGGGCATCGACCACGAACAGCTCACCTACCGCTTCAGCGGACGAGATCTGCGTCTCACGGATGTACATGGGAATGTACTCAAAGACATCATCACCTGATGCACCCGCACCTTTCACGCCGCCAGTTTCTTGCCCATGCCTCCACCGGCTTTGGCATGGCGACCTTGGCAGGCCTGATGCAGGCGGAGTCGCCGGTGAATCGCGCCAAGCGCTTTGCGCCAAAGGCCCGCAGTGTGATCTTCTGCTACATGAGCGGCGGCGTCTCTCACCTGGATTCCTTCGATCCGAAGCCGCTGCTGGAAAAATACGCGGGACAGCCCATGCCGGTCGAGGTGAAAAAAACGCAGTTCAACAACAACGGCACCGTGCAACCCGCGCATTGGGCGTTTCATCAGCGCGGTCAGAGCGGCATGCCGGTGAGCGAGCTCTTTCCGCACATGGCCACACTCGCGGATGACATCTGCGTCATCCGCAGCATGACGGCGAAATTCAGCGAGCATGCGCAGGGAAATTTCTTCATGCACAGCGGCTTTCCCTTCCTCGGTTACCCGAGCGCTGGGGCTTGGGCGAGCTACGGCCTCGGCACCGAGTCAATTGATCTGCCCGGCTACATCGTGCTGCAAAGCGGTGGCGCATCCGTGCCACATGGTGGCGTCGGTTTGTTCAGCAACGGCTTCCTTCCCGCGCAGCATCAGGCCAGCATCGTGCAGGCGGATGCGGAAGAGGCTGTGCAAAACATCCGCTCAAGCCAGCCACGCCACATGCAGCGCAAGCAGCTCGATTTCATTGGCGCGATGGATCACCGCTTCGCCAGCACCTCCCAACATGACGTCCATGTGGATGCGGCCATTGCGAACTACGAAATGGCCTGGCGCATGCAATCCGCCGTGCCGGAGCTGTGCGACATCTCCGGTGAGACTGAGGCAACGAAAAAGCTCTACGGCATGGACGGCCCCGACTCCACGCGCACCGCCTATGCACGGCAGTGCCTGCTGGCGCGACGTCTGGTGGAGCGTGGCGTCCGCTTTGTGGAGCTGAGTTGCCTGCCGCAAACACTCGGCGGCGGCCAAGGTCCCAATCCATGGGATCAGCACGGGCAGATCAAAAAGGGCCATGGCAACATGGCGTATCAGGTGGACCAGCCCATTGCCGCACTGGTCAAGGACCTCAAATCACGCGGCCTGCTCGACAGCACGCTCGTCATCTGGGCCGGTGAATTTGGCCGCACGCCCTTCGCCCAAGGCACCGATGGCCGCGACCACAATCCCTACGGCTTCACTATTTGGATGGCCGGTGGCGGCGTCAAACCCGGCCACATCTACGGTGCCACGGACGACTTCGGCTACCACGCCATCGAGAATGCCTGCACCGTCTATGACATGTGGGCCACCGTCCTGCACCTCATGGGCATCGACCACGAGCAACTCACCTACCGCTTCAGTGGCCGCGACCTGCGGCTCACCGATGTGCACGGGAATGTGCTGCGCGATGTGATCGCGTAGGAGGGCTACACCTCCAGTTTCCACGGACCGCGATACTCACGCCCAAGAAGCTTGCTCGCATCCGCATCACCGATGATCTCTTCCTTCACGGGATCCCATTTGATGGAACGGTTGGTGAGGAAGGAAATCAGCGCGAGGTGGCCAGGCGTGGCGCTGCGGTGCGCGGTTTCCACCGGGGTGACGGTGGGCTGGCGGCTCTTCACGCAGTCGAGGAAATTGCGATGGTGCCCCTTGGTTTCGTAGAGACGTGTCTTGATGACGTCGTCTCCCAGCTTCGGCGCTTTGGCGACTTCGATGATCTCGCTCTTCGGATCCTTGTCATCCTTCCGCTTTTTGACCAGCTGTTTCAGAGCTGGATTCGAGCAGTCGTACGCACCACTCCGATTCACATAAACCCAGCCGTCGGTGCCGATCCACTTCGTGCCCATCTTGATGTCATCGTGGCCACCTGCGATGGTCATGGTGATGCCGCCCGCATACTTGGCTTCGGCGCGATACTTGGTGGCGGTGTTCCAGATGTCAGTGCGCGGGGGCATGTCCACCTGGATGGGGCTCACTTCAATCGGGCCGCTGCTGTCCATGTTCATGCCCCAGTGGGCGATGTCGCAATGATGGCCGACCCAGTCGAGCAACTGGCCGCCGCCGATGTTGTAATCCCAGCGCCAGTTTTTGTGCACGCGGCACTCGATGTAGTCCTGCATCGTCGCCGGACCGATCCACATTTCGTAATCGAGCTCGGCAGGCGGAGGCGTCACGCTGCGTTTGTCGCCGGTCTTGGCAAAGTCGTTATGCCCGCTTGGCAGGCCCACATGTACTTCCTTCAATTTTCCAATCAGGCCGTTGCGGACGATTTCAGCGCCGATGCGGAAATTGTCCTCGCTGCGCTGCCAGGAGCCGGTCTGCCAGATGCGCCCGTGCTTCTGCACAGCCTTCACAATGGCCTGCTGCTCGGCGATGGTGCGAGCCAGCGGCTTCTCTCCATAGATGTCCTTGCCATTCTTCGCGGCTTCAATGGCGGTGAGCGCATGCCAGTTGTCTGGAACCGCCAGCATGACGACATCAATGTCCTTGCGGGCCATGACTTCGCGGTAGTCGTGGTAGGGCTTGCAGTCCTGGTTCTTGTAAGCGCCGTTGATGGTGTCCAGCGCCTTCTGCAGATTGCGTTTGTCGATGTCACAGGCAGCCACAATCTGGCAGTCCTGCTCCTGGAGGAATTTGCCGGTGTTGCTCGGCCCCATCATGCCCCAGCCAAAGACGGCCATGGTGATCTTGCTGGAGGGAGCATTCTGACCAATCACGCTGGCTGGAATGATGGTGGGAAAGCCGATGGCGACGGCAGACTTCGTGAGGAACTGACGGCGGGAGGAAACAGGAATGCGTTTCATAGGGGTGATTTGGCTGGCTGATGAGTTTTAACCGAGAGTCCACCGTCAAGTCCAGCCGCAAATGCAAGGAGGGTCTTGGAGGGATGTAGATCAAATATTGTGCGACGGCGAGAAAGACAGGATTAACAAAATGACAGAATTATGCAGGATTATAAATCTAGAAATCCTGTTAATCCTGTCCAAATAAGCGGCCGAGCGTCCATCCAAACGCAGTTTCGCTCCCGACATCCTAGCAACTTGTCGGCACGCGCTGGGCGAGTTTCACGGTGTGCGGAATGGCCCCAATCACAAAGCTGAGGCAATCCACAGCCCCCTGCGGTTTTCCGGGCAGGGCGATGACGAGGCTGCGATCAACCACCGCACCCAAGCTGCGAGAAAGAATGGCATTGGGCGTCAGTTCGAGCGACTTCATGCGCATCAGCTCGCCAAAACCGGGGATCTCCACGCGCATGATGCCGCGAATGGCCTCGGGTGTGACATCACGCTCGGCAATGCCCGTGCCACCTGTGGTGAGGATCAGAGCGCAGCCCTGGGCCGAGAAGGAACGAATCGCCTCCTGGATACGCAGAAGATCATCCGGGATGATCGCCTCAGCAGCGACCCCCCAGCCATAACCTTCCGCCGCCAGTTTCAACGCCGGACCGCCAAGATCCTCATAGACGCCCTGACTGGCACGGTCAGAGACAGTGATAATGCCGACCTGCATACAATGTGTGCTGCCAGTTTGGATGTGCGAGGAGCCAGGACGACCAGATGGTCTACTGAGCCTGAGGCTTGGTGCCGACCTGTGGTTTGTCCTCGGCTTTGGCCGCCGTGGTGGGCTTGTGGTCAAGCTCAAGGAGATCACGCAGGACATGGAGGGTTTCCAGTTTCACAGGCTCGATGCCGTAGGGGAACTTGGCCTGGTCATTGCCACTGTCGTCATCCTTGGAGGCCGTGCGCATGCCAGAGTTCATTTCCTTGCTGAAGGCAGACTCGGGCACCAGGTCAGGCTTGTCCACGTTGTCCAGCGTGAGGTGGTAGGTCTTGAAGCCGTTGTCTTTGATGCGCTCAGCGACATCCTTGGCACGCTTAGCACGTTCATCGACCTGCTTGTCGCGGCGTGCTTCGGTGTCGAGGCGTTCTTTCTCACGCTCCTGCAGGTTCAAAGAGACGGTGTTGCGGTCGATCTTTTCCTTCAGGCGATTGGACTCCTCGACCACGTTTTGGAACTCAGGACTGGCGGCGACGCGGCTCTTCACACGTGCGTTGATCTCATCGATCGGGAACGCGTCTTTGCGGAAGAGGGGGTATTTACGCGGCGGGATCGTGTCGTAGGGCAGCGGATTTTCAGCGGCCGATTCACCGATGTCGAGCACGTCGCGGATCGACGGCAGCGGGATGTCGGACTCGACACCTTTGAGCTGGGTGGAACCACCGGCAATGCGGTAGAACTTCTGGATCGTCACCTTGAGGTCGCCAGCGCCTTTTTTGTCGCTGAAGAAGGGCATGTAACGCTCCACCGGGAGGATGGTCTGCACGGTGCCCTTGCCGAAGGAGGACTTGTCCCCGACGATGAGCGCACGGCGGTAGTCCTGCAGCGCTGCCGCCAAAATCTCAGAAGCAGAGGCGCTGGACTTGTTGATGAGGACGATCATGGGGCCGTCATAAACAGGCTTTTCATTTTCGCAGTCACGCCAGGTGATGCTGCCGCGCCAGTCTTTGGCCTGAACCACGGGGCCAGCGGGAATGAAGAGACCGGTCAGCTTGATGGCTTCATCCAGGGAGCCACCGCCGTTGTCGCGCAGATCAAGCACGAGGCCGTCGATTTTTTCCTTCATCAGGCGACGCAGCAGGCGCTCCACGTCAACACTCGTGCTGACCGTGTTGTTTTCCATGTCAGCATAGAAATTGGAGAGGTTGATCCAGCCGACTTTGAGTGTCTTGCCGAGATCCGGAGGAGTGACGAGAAGTTCCGCGTTGGCGAGCTTCTCTTTGAGAGGAACTTCATCACGCACGATGGCGATGATGCGGTTGCCGGACGGATCGTCAGCAGGAACGATCTTGATGCGGACGGTGGTGTTCTTCTCACCACGGATCATGTCGACGATCTTCTGCAGCTTGAGGTACTTCACATCGACGAACTCTTCATCACCCTGAGCGACGGCGATGATGCGGTCGTTGAGCTTGAGCTCTCCCTGCTTGTCTGCCGGACCACCGACGACGATGCCCTGAATTTCTGCGCCATCTTCCTTCTGGCCGAGCAGCGCGCCGATGCCGACGAGCTTGTGCTGCATGTGGATTTTGAAGTTGTCGCTCTCATCCGTGCTCATGTACTCGGTGTGCGGGTCATAGGCAGTGGCCAGACTGGAAAGGAAGAAGTTCACCACATCCTTGGTGTCGTTCTCGTCGATGCTCTCAAGCAGACGCTGGTAGTCCTTGAGCACGCGCTCCTTCGGTGTCAGATCCTTTTCGTCCTTCTCCTTCTTAATGTCGGCGATTTTGGGGGCGTCGGGATTCGGAACCTGAGGGGGCTCAACCTTTTGGGTTTGTGGTGTCACCTCGGCCTTGGCCGCTTCGGAAGTCTTGACCTCAGCGGCAGTCTTCTTGGCGGCAGCCTTTTCAGCCTTCTTCTTCTCATCACGCTCGCGGGTTTCATCCGCGATGCGCTCTGCGAGCAGATTGTCCTCGATGATTTCGAGCCAGAGCTTGTCCTGGGCTGCCTTGTCTTTCGGCCAGGGTGCCTTGTCGCGCTTGATCTCAATGGTGTCCTTTGAGTCGAAGGTGAACTTGTTGTTCTCCAGAGCCTTCTTGAGGAAGTCCACGCGCTCCTTCACGCGTTCCTTGTAAATGTCGTAGATCTCGATGGCGGGGCTGATGTTCCGCATCAGCACATGGTCGTCGAGGGTGGTCTCATACTTGTCCTTGAAGCCCGCGACATCCTGCTCGGTGAAGAAGATGTGCTTGAAGTCGAGCATGTTCAGGTAGTTGTGCAGCATCTCGCCGGACACCTTGTCGTCGAAGTCCTGCTTCGAGTAATGGTGGTTTTGCAGCATGTAGGCGACGTGCATGGCCACCTGGCCAAAGTTGGTCTCCGCTTGCGCCGAGGGAATAAGGAGCGCGAGGGCGGAAGCCGCAGCCGCGACGGGGGTGAGTAAAAAGCGAGTCATGGTGGGGGTCGTCCAGATCTATAACGAACCTCGCGGTGCGTTTTGCGTTCAGATTTTGCCTTTTCTAAGTTGAAATGTCCACCTCTTTCCCGTCTTTCGCCTTCTCCATGCCTGAAATCTCCACCTACACCGGCGGTATCGCCGCCACAAACGGCTATCTGCTCACCCTGCCCGGCGGCACCCTTCTGGTGGATGCGCCGGATGGCATTGCCGCGTGGCTCAAGAAGCAAAACGTGAAGGTGGACGTCCTCTTCCTCACCCACCAGCACTTTGACCACGTCCTGGATGCCGCCGCAGTGAAAGCCGAGTACGGCTGCCGGGTTTACTCCTTCGCACCCTTCTCGCGCGAGCTGACGCTGGAGATCCTCTACGGTGCCGTGACGGGCAGCCCCTTCTCAGTCCCCCCATTTGCGGTGGATGAAGTTCTCGAAGGACAAAGCCAGATCGAAGTCCTCGGCGAAGCTTGGAAGCTCTACCACGTGCCCGGCCATTCGCCGGACAGCCTCTGCTTCCACCTCCCTTCGCAAAATCTGCTCTTCGGCGGCGATGTCCTCTTTTTGGACAGCGTCGGCCGCACCGACTTCCCCAACGGCGGCCCCGAGCTGTTGCTCAGCGGCATTATCAAAAAGCTCTTCGTCCTGCCTGATGCCACCCGCGTATTCCCCGGCCATGGCGACGACACCACCATTGGCCGTGAGAAGCTTGAAAACCCCTACCTCACCTGATGCCCCGCTCTCTCCATGACCTGACCTTTGACCAGCTGCGCGAGGTGATCGTGTCCGCAGGTCTGCGTCCGGCGCATGCGGGCACGCTCTGGAACACCCTGCACTTCAAGGCGATGGCGGATCCCCTCGCCCGCGAGGATCTCCTCCCGCCCCTGCGCAAATGGCTCACTCAGGTGCTCAGCGACGGCTCATGGATGCTCGACGTCCCCCCTGTCTCTTTGGACACCGCAAGCAGCGATGGTTTGACGCACAAATTCCTCCTCCGCATGGCCGACGCGCAGGAGATCGAGACCGTCATCATGGGCTACACCGGCCGCCATACCGCGTGCGTCAGCACCCAGGCGGGCTGCGCCATGGGCTGCGTCTTCTGCGCCACCGGCCAGATGGGTTTCGTACGTCACCTGCGCCCCGGCGAAATCGTGGCCCAGGTGCTGCATGCGCAGCGCAGCGTGCGCGCCAAGGGTGGCAAAGGCCTGCGCAATCTCGTCTTCATGGGAATGGGCGAACCGCTCCATAACTACGACGCCGTGATGACCGCCCTCGACATCATCTGCGACACCCGAGGTCTGAACATCGGCCCCAGCAAGATCAGCATCTCCACCGTCGGCGTCGTGCCCGGCATCCTGCGCATGGCGGCGGAAAACCGCCCCTACAACCTCGCCGTCAGCCTTCACGCCGCCACCGAGGAAGAGCGGGCCAAGCTGATCCCCGCCAACCAGCGCTGGCCGCTGGCCGATCTCATCGCCGCCTGCCGCAGCTACAATGCGCAGACCGGCCGCCGCATCTTCTTCGCCTGGACCTTGATCGAAGGCGTCAACGATACCCCGCTGCACGCGCAGCGGATCGCCGACCTGCTCCACGGTCTGGACGCCCATATCAATCTCATCCCGCTCAATCAAACCGACGGCTACGCCGGCACCGAAAGCAGCGACTCCTCCGCCGACACCTTCCACCGCATCCTCCAGGACGCCGGCTTCCCCTGCACCATCCGCCAGCGCCGTGGCATCGACGTGGCCGCAGGCTGCGGCCAGCTCAAGGCCGCGAAAAGCGCCCGACGCAAGGCTGCTTGAGAAAGTACTCCCGAGCTTTAGCTCGTTCTGGACGCCCCCTCGACCTCATCCTCCGCAGTACGACCGAGAATGAATCCGCGTGCATTGGATGAACCCCAGGTGAACCCCACGTGAATTCATCTTCATAAATCGACCGCTACTTGCCGTAACGGCGGAATGAGGCGTATCGTTGCGCCAGCCATGTCCAATCGCGTCTTTCTGCTGAATCTCCTCGCCTGCCTGTGGTGTGGCATCATGCTGAACCTGCGCTGTCACCTCGCCGGACACAATTACTACGCCTTCTTGCTGTGGAATCTCTTTTTGGCCGCCATCCCGCTCGGCCTCAGCCTTGGCCTGCGCCAGGTCAATCGCTTCGTGCTGGCGCTGCCGTTGCTGGCCGTCTGGCTGCTGTTCTTTCCCAATGCTCCCTACGTCCTCACCGACCTGATGCATCTCAAGGAGCACAACGCCCATGTCCCCATGTGGCTCGATCTCCTCATGCTGCTCTCGTTTGCCTTCGTCTCGCTCTGGTTCGGCTTTCAGTCCCTGCACATCGTTCAGCATTGGTTTGTGAGGAAATTTTCCCACCCCACCGCCTGGTGTGTCACCGTGGGCACGCTCGGCCTGAGCGGCTTCGGCGTTTACCTCGGCCGCTTTGACCGCTGGAACAGCTGGGACCTCCTGCACCGGCCCGTTTCCCTGCTCAGCCGCATCGCCTCCTACGTTCTCGATCCCCTCGCCCACACCCGTACCTGGGGCTTCACCCTTGGCTTCGGCACCCTGCTCATCTTCGCCTATCTCTTCTGGTTTTCGGCCGTGCCAACGGCACAGGACAGTCGTAAGATCGACTAGCCGTGCCCCACTACGATCCCAGCCGCGACCATCTGCTTCTCTTCGATGGCATCTGCCATCTCTGCGATGCTGGCGTGCGTTTCATTGTGAAGCGTGATCCAGCGGGCAAGATCAAATTCGCGCCGATCCAAAGCCCCCTGGGCAGCCAGCTCTACACGCAGCACGGCCTCGATCCCGCAGCGCCCAACACCATGCTTTTCATCACCCCGCGCGGCGCATTCAAAGCCAGCGACGCCGCCCTCGAAATCGCCCGCACGCTCGGCGGAGTTTGGAAGATCGCCCTCGTATTCAAACCCCTGCCCCGTGCCCTGCGCGATGCCGTTTACTACTTCATCGCCCGCAACCGCTACCGCTGGTTCGGCAAGGATGAGTCCTGCATGATGCCCACGCCAGAGCTGAAGGTACGCATGCTGGAATCATACGATGGGCGCCTGCGCAACACCCGGCCCCCATGAACTTACTCCTCGCGCACCCCAAACCCTGCGTGCTAGGTTCCCCCATGCCTCAAGCATCCCCCACTCCGACCTCCACCCGCGAACGACTTGGCTTTGTGCGTGTCGCCGCCGTGTCCCCGGAACTGGTGCTCGGAGACGTGGCGAAGAATATCGCAATCCTCGCCCGTGAAGCACGCACTCTGGCACAGCGCGGCAGCCGGCTGGTGGTGTTCCCGGAGCTGAGTCTCACCGGCTACTCCTGCGCGGATCTGTTTCACACCACCGCCCTGCTTGATGCGAGCGTGAAAGGCCTGGCCGAACTGGTGCAAGAAACAAAAGATCTGCCCTGCGTGATCGTCGTGGGTCTCCCGCTGCGAGTTCAAGACCGCCTCTACAACATGGCGGCGGTGCTGGCCAAGGGCCGCCTGCTCGGACTGGTGCCGAAGACCTTCCTGCCGAACTCCTCGGAGTTCTACGAGCGCCGCTGGTTCTCTCCCTCGCACACGCTGAACATTTCAACGCTGCGCCTGAACGACCAGGATGTCGCTATCGGAGCGGAGCTGCTGTTTGAAGTGCTCGATGTGCCGGGTTTCGTGCTCGGTGTGGAGATTTGCGAAGACTTGTGGACGGTGATTCCGCCATCCTGCCATCTCTCGCTCGCCGGAGCCACGCTGCTGGCCAATCCATCGGCCAGCACGGAAGTCCTCGGCAAGGCCCCTTATCGCCGTCATCTCGTGGCGCAGCAGGCAGCACGCTGTCTGGCAGCCTATGTGTATGCCGGAGCAGGCCCAGGTGAATCGACCACGGATGTGGTTTATTCGGGACACTGCATGGTGGCCGAAAACGGCATCCTCCTCGGTGAAACCGAACGCTTCTCGTTCGAGACGCGCGCCGTGGTCACGGATGTCGATCTGCACCATCTGTCCCATGACCGCCTGAAGAGTTCCGCCTTCCGTGATGAGGCCGGCAGCATCGGCTTCCGCCGCGTCGCCTTCAGTCTTGGCGCTGCCCTCGGTGGCGCTGACAACCTGCTGCGCTCCATTTCCGCGCATCCTTTTGTGCCCTCGGCCAAAGTAGATCGTGCGGCGGTGTGCGAGGAAATTTTCGCCATTCAGGCCACGGGCCTCGCCCGCCGAATGAAGCAAGCACGCGCCAAGACCGCCGTGCTCGGTCTCTCCGGTGGGCTCGATTCCACCCTCGCCCTGCTGGTGATGCTGGAGGCCTTGAAACGTGCGGGCATGCCGTTGACCGCCGCGCTGACGGTCACGATGCCGGGATTCGGCACCACCTCGCGCACGAAGGGCAATTCCGAAAAACTCGCCGAGGCTCTGAACATCGAACTGCGCACCATTTCCATCAATGACGCCGTGCATCAGCACTTCGCCGACATCGGTCATTCGGCAACTCAGCACGACGCGACTTACGAAAACTCGCAGGCCCGCGAGCGCACGCAGATCCTCATGGACCTCGCCAACAAGACCGGCGGCATCGTCGTCGGCACGGGCGATCTCTCCGAAGCCGCGCTGGGCTGGTGCACCTTCAATGGCGACCACATGTCCATGTATCACGTGAACTCCGGCGTGCCTAAGACGCTCGTGCGCTACCTCATCGAGTGGTGCGCCGCCGGCCCCTTTGCCGACAAAGCGGGTGCCATCCTGCTGGACATCGCCGACACGCCGATCACTCCCGAACTGCTGCCACTCGCGGCGGATGAATCGCTGCAGCAGAAGACCGAGGACACCATCGGGCCGTATGAGTTGCATGACTTCTTCCTCTTTCACTTCGTGCGGCATGGCTGCAATGCCGAAAAAATCCGCTGGCTGGCTGCGCAGGCTTTTGCGGGCAAATACGATGATGAAACCATCGCCAAATGGCTCGCGCTCTTCTTCAAACGCTTCGCCCAAAACCAGTTCAAGCGTTCCAGCGTACCCGACGGCCCCAAGGTCGGCTCCGTCGCCCTCTCCCCGCGTGGCGACTGGCGCATGCCGAGCGATTATGCCGGTGATCTGGGGTGAAAAAAGCAACTAACGAACCACTAATACCCACTAATCAGGCACTAATAATTCTGGTTCAGACATTAGTGTTCCATTAGTGCCCATTAGTGCCCATTAGTGGTTCAAAAATCTGTCTCTCATGAAGCATCTCATCTCTCTCCTCGTTCTGTTCACGCTCTGCGCCTGTTCGCGCAGCAACAAGCTCATCATCGGCACCGATGCAACTTACCCGCCGTTTGAGTTCGTCGATGAAAAAGGTCAGATCACCGGCGTGGACATCGAGGTGGGACGCGAGATCGGCAAGGCGCTCGGTCGCGAGGTGGAGTTCCGCAACATCAACTTCGACGGCCTCATCACCGCACTGCGCACGGGTTCCATCGACCTCGTCATCTCGGCGTTGTCTGTCAACCCGGAGCGAAGTCAATCCATCGACTTTTCCGATCCGTATGTGAAGACCGGGCTGTCAATTTTGGCCGCCAAAGACTCCACCGTTCAGAGCGCCGCCGATTTGAAGACACCGGGGCGCAAGATCGTTGTACGCCTTGGCACCACGGGAGAAAGCTGGGCGCGGGCAAACCTCAAGGATGCCAAGATCATCGCCCTGGATGCGGATGTGTCCTGCGTCATGGAAGTGGTGAACGCGAGCGTCGATGCATGGATCTACGATCAGGTCTCCGTCATGAACCATCACGCCAAGCATCCCGAAAAAACGCGCGCCCTGCTCGCACCGCTGCGTGAGGAAGTCTGGGCCGTGGGCCTGAAGAAGGGCAATGAGGAACTGAAGAACAAGGTCAACGAAGTCCTCGCCCGCATGCGCAAGGACGGCAGTTTCACCAAACTGGCCGAACGCTACATGGCCAAGGAGCAAGCCATGATGACGGCACAGGGCCTGCCCTTAGTGTTTGAGCTGAAGTGAAAAAGTACTCGTGAGCTTTAGCTCACTCTGGAGAACGTGCGAGGTTTCCAATGCGAGCTAAAGCCCGCGAGTACTTTGCGCCACAGTTACTTCGCCAGTTCGAAGCCCTCCGGCTTCAGTCCCTTCTGGAATTCGCCGAAACCATACATCGTGGGCTTGTATTCACCGATGATGCTCACATCCGCCTTCTCCGGCACGTCCTGCCCGAGGCCCCAGAAGACACCGTTCACGACGAGACGGCGCAGTCCTTCGTTGGTGAGGTCGGTGGCGGCTCCCATGGTGGTGGCGAGGATTTTGTTCTCGGTTCCGGCATCGTTCTTCACCACGCGCAGCCAGGCCACCGGCATCATGGGCGTGTTCACATCCTGTTCGACCTTGCCTGCGGTGGCCTTCGTGTAGCTGGCCGGTGGTGTGTCGGCAGTCATGCCTTGCAGAATCTGACCCCGCACCAGAATGACAGCGTCGGCAGGCGGAGCGGCTTCATAAACGTCCGTGTTGGCGAAGAGATCGCTCACGCCGCGCAGCACGGGGTGATTGGCATTCGCGGCTTCGATGATGCCCTTGGTGGCTTCAAACTTATGCTTGCCCCAGTGGCTGACCCAGGTCTCACCGAGGAATTTTTTGCCCCAGCCGCCCGTGGCGTTGTTCCAGTTCCACGCGGCAAAGGGGCTGTCCTTGGCATAGCCGCTGAAGGCATGAGTGCTGGTGCGCAGAGCGATGATCGGCACGCCACGATTCACAGCAGCCTCGAACTTCTTGGTGGTGGCCTCATCCCAGTGGCGGAAGCGCAGCAGCATGACGATGGCATCGGCGGAATCCAGCGCCTCAGGATGGCTCAGGCTGGCGCCGTTGGTGGGAACGATCGTGCCATCGGCACCGAGGCTGAAGAGCACCGTGCATTTGAAGCCGTGATGCTGACTGAGGATCTTGCCGAGCATGGGCATGGACTCTTCACTGCGATACTCCTCGTCGCCTGAAAGGAGCACGATGTGCTTTCCATTGGCCTTACCGGCGGGTTCATACACAACGTGGTCGGAGGCCATCAGGCCGGACGCGGCAAGCAAAGAGAGGAAAAACTGTTTCATTTGGGTTGGTGGGAACTGGCGAAGGATGAGACATACGTCAAAATAACGCCAGCCATTTCCTTTGCCGCACGACAGACGTAAAAAGACGCGGCCCCCACCCCCATGATCCCCAAATTCCCTCTTTTCCTCACCCTGCTATTTGGCGGCCTGCTGGCCTGGCTCTGGGCCACAGATCACGTCTTTCGCTCAGGCGGCCTGATGATTCTCATCCCGCTGTGGCTGATCCTCTTCGGTCTCTGGTGGGCGCTGCACAAACGCGGGGTGCGGCTGAAGCGGCTCGGGCTGTTCATTGTTGGGGTCATGGCCGTCATGGCTGCGTTTAAGTACCTGATCCGCTACGACGGCTCCGCTGACGGCTCGGCCTTTCCGAGTCTCGCTTGGCGCTGGCAGCAGGCGGAGGTGCTGCCGGACCTCCACAGCGGAGCAGACACCGCTGCAGTTCCATCCCCCACACCACCGGGAGTGGCGGACATGCCGCGCTTCCTCGGTGCCAAAGGCGACGGCGTCCTGCCGGAGCCGGACTGGCAGACCGATTGGAAAGCGCATCCGCCGCGCGAGGTGTGGCGCATCAAAGTCGGTGAAGGCTGGGCGGGCTTTGCCGTAGCAGGCGGCCGGACGTTCACTCAGGAGCAGCGCGGTGAGGAGGAATACGTGACCTGCTATGACCTCGCCACGGGCAAGCTCCTGTGGGCGCACGCCGACGATACACGCTTTGATGAGGCCATGGGCGGCATCGGCCCGCGCTCCACACCCACGGTGGATGTGGCCCAGAACATGGTTTTCACGATGGGTTCGAAGGGCTTGCTGAACTGCCTGGACCTGACCACCGGGAAAGTCCGCTGGAGCAAAAATGTCCTCAAGGACGGCGGCGCGACCAAATCTCCGCAATGGGGCAAGAGCTCCGCCCCCTTGATCGTCGGTGACACCATTGTGTGCAGCGGCGGGGAAGACGGTGCCTCACTGATTGCCTATAAAACCAGTGACGGACAACTTGTGTGGAAGGCGGGAGATGATGGCGGCAGCTACAGTTCCCCGGTTCTCATGACACTGGCCGGGCGTGAGCAGATCCTGAGCGTGAACAGCAACTCCGTGACCGGGCATGATCCCGCCAGCGGCGCCGTGCTGTGGAAGTTTGACTGGCCGGGCATGTTTCCCAAAGTGTGCCAGCCCGTGCAGGTGACGCCGGAACGCATCCTGATCACCACCAGCTACGGTCTGAAAAGCAATCTGCTGGAGATCAAGCCCGCTGCCGCAGACGGCAGCATGACCGCGTCATCCCTCTGGGCTGCCAGCGCACCGCGCACGAAATTCAGCAGCGCCAGTGTATTCGGCACCCATGCTTACGCCTTGGATGAAGGCACACTCTGCAGCGTGGACCTGACCACCGGCGAGCGCGGATGGCGCGAGGGGCGCTATGGCTTCGGCCAGCAGATACGCCTTGGGGATCAATGGATGCTCGTGCAGGCGGAAAAAGGCTACGTCGCCCTCGTCAAAGCCAATCCGGAACGGCTGGAGGAAGTGTCACGTCTCGAAGCCCTGAACGCCAAGACATGGAACCCACCGACTCTGGCAGGGCGCTGGCTGCTGCTGCGCAATGACCGTGAAGCGGTCTGCTTTGAACTGCCCGCCAAGTGATGCGATGCGGCGGACTTCACGTCCGCCGGCACTCACCAAATATGGTGGAAGAAGCGGCCCACCATGCCGCGCGCCGCATCCGGCTTGATGAAGCGTCGGCCTTCGCCAGCAGACATCGCGGGCAGTTGCATGGGCCCTTTCTGGGTGATGACTTTGATGGATTTGATCTCGATCCGGGCCACGGGGCAGTCGTTGGCATCCACCGGCATGATGGAGATGCGCTGAATGGTTTCCAAGCCGGACACCACCTGGCCAAAGACGGTGTACTTGCCTTCAAGCGCGCCGTAATTGCCCAAGGTCACGTAAAACTGCGAACCATTCGAGCGGCGCTCAGGATTGACCTTGTCCGAAAGGCGTGCCATCGCCACGGCACCGACACGGTGCGGCAGCTTGATCTCGGCAGGAATCGTTTTGTCCCCGCCCCCTGTGCCCCACATGATGCGTGCGGACTCATCCGAGGTCAGCGGATCACCGGTCTGCACCAGAAAGCCTTCGATGGCACGGTGGAAGGCCAGACCGTTGTAGACGCCGCTGTCACAGTGGTCGATGAAATTGTTCACCGTTTGAGGCGCGGCATTCGGAAACAGCTCGATCATGACCGTTTCACGTGCGCCGCCGAAAGCCACTTCCATGACCGCGAGTTTGCGCACGGAATCCTTGGCCCACAGCCCAGGGTCTTCCATCTTCTGCGCCAGCAGACGCCTCGGGGTGGAGGAGGCGTAGGGGGTGTATTTCGTGCTGTCCGTTTTGCCGCTGGTTGCAGCTCCGCCACCGGCCTTGTCCACAGAATTAAAGAGAGCCTTCTGTGCTTCTTCAGCCAGTTTGTCGATCTCCTCGGTGGACTGGGTCTTGGGGGCTGCCGGCAATACCGGAGCTGTGCTGGACCGGAGGGAATCCGGGGCCTTCAACTGCTGGGCGGTCAATGCAGCATGGCAGCCAAAGGCCAGCAGGCAGGTCAGAAGAGGGGTCTTCACGTGTCGTGCGGTTTTAAAAAACAGGAAAAGCAAAAGCCATGCCGCGCCTAGCGCAGATTGGATGGGATCGTTGGGCTGCTTGGTGCGGCGCGGCTTGGCGCAGGCGCTGGCGCGGGGGCCAGTGCCGGAGCGGCTGGGGCTGCCGGCTCAAGACTCATGGGTGCAGCGGACTGTTCGGCCCGGGCATTGTACTGATAGCGCATCTTCGGATTGCCACGTGATTTTCGTGGGGGCAGCCCCCAGCTCACATCGTAGGCATCCTGCTGCGCCACCGTGGGATGGCGGGAGTCAACATGCTCAAAGGAACCGCAGGAGATGAGAAGGGTCGAGGCAAGCAGAGCGGCAAAGATGAAGCGCAGAGATGTCATTGTTTGGCAGAATTGAATTCTTAACGGGTCACGATACTAGGCGGGCTCGCTCTAGCTGGCAAGATCGAAGTCTTGGACGCTGCAACCATCCATTCTGTTCACTATACGCACATCCTCATGATCCGTGCCGTACAGGATGCGTTTGCGCAGTTCAATGCCAGCCCCTGTCCAATCTCATGGCACCGCAGCCTGCTCAGCCCTGGAATTGTATTGATAGCGCATCTTCGGGTTGCCACGCACTTTGCGGGGGGCCAGCCCCCAGCTCATGTCATAGGCATCCTGCTCGGACACCGTGGGCTGGCGGACATCGACAGGCTCCGTGCACGAGTTCAGAAAAGTGGTGGACAGCAAAGCGGCAACGAAAAAGCACAGTGTTTTCATGGTTTGGCAGAATGGAATTCCTAGCAGGGCACGATCAACCCAGGTCTTGGACTCCGCCCCAGCCATTCCGTTCACTCTCCCCGCACCAGTCGAACGGCCACATGGTCGGTTTCCGGCAGAATGCGTTTACGCAATTCTACGGTAACACCAATGGCTTGAAACTCCTCCAGCACGCAGGCCGCCATTTCGGACGCAAGGGTTTCGATCAACCGGCGCGGCCGCTCGGCAGCAATTTGCTGGAGCCGCACAGCGACAGCGGCGTAGTCGATCGTGGCAGCAATGTCATCATTCATCGCCTCGAAACGCCTGCGGATGCGCAGGGTGACGTCCGCCTCCAGCACCTGGCTCCCGGCACGTTCGGCCTCAGGAACGCCGATGTGCGTGGTGAGCTGCAGTGAAGAGAGGCGGATTTCGTCAGGGGGGAGCATGAGGACGGGTGGTTTTAGACGGGGAATGGGATCTGACAATGACGAAGTCCCCGCAGGCTTTTGCGCCGCAGGCACATCCTTCGTCATTCCCCCCAGCAGCCCCCGCCGCATGCATTCGTCGAGCAGGATTCGGGTGGGAATGTTCAAATCCATGCGCAGGGCCTCGGCCAGCGGCAGCCATTGAAAAGCCTGCGCCTCCTCGTTCAGCACCACCTGCGGCTGCTCCTCTGCACAGCGTGCGATGTAGTTCAGCAGAAGAAAGTGCGCGGAACGCTGAAACTCCACCGGCTCGATGCAGTCCTGCACCATCACAAATTCGATGTCCTGCAGCGTGAGCGCGGTTTCCTCCAAAATCTCACGCACGAGCGCTGCCTCACAGGTCTCGCCGCGTTTGATTTTCCCCCCGGGGATGCCCCAGCGGTGACTCCATTTGTGCGTGCGTATAAGGAGCATCTCGTCCTTGGAGTTTAAAATGAGAGCTCCGACGGTGGACACCGGGTACGCGCCATCCCCCCCGCTCAGCGGCCCCAGCAGAGCAGGCAGCCGTGACAGATCGGGCACCAGCATGTCCGGCGCGGCGGTCATGAGTGTCTCGGCGCTCTCGTAACCCGTGCAGGTGGCGATGGTCACCACCCCGGCGGCATGGCCCGCATCAATGTCATGCCGCATGTCGCCGATGAAGGCCGTCTCTGCCGCCGCCATGTCCAGTTCCGCCAGCAGCCCATGAATCTCCGTGCGTTTGTCGAGGACCCCGCAGCGCATGACTTCAAACGCATCCCGCAGCCCCAGCGCCTCCGCCTGGGCCATCACATGCGGCAGCGGCGCACTGCTCAGCACCACCATCCGCCGCCCCGTGTCGGCAGCGAACTGGATGAACTCCCGCGCATGGGGCAAAATCTCGATGTCGGCATGCGCATGAGTGAAATGCTCCAAATAGAGCTCCTGCAGGCGCTCCAGCGGCAGGCCGGGCAGCACCTCCGCGAAAAACTCGGTGTACGGCAGGCGAAAACTGGCCTTGAAATCCTCCCGCGTCATTTCCGCAGCACCAGCGGCACGCAGCATGCCATTCACGGCACAGATCACGCCCGGCTGGTCATCCACCAGCGTCCCGGACCAGTCGAACAAGAGATTCCGAATCATGTGCGGCCCGCCTTAGCTGCGGCCGCCATGATTTGCAAACCATTCACCGCCGCCGACGGCGCAGCGACCACAACCCCGCCACTCCCAGCAGCAGCAGACTGCCCGGCTCAGGCACCGGCACGGGTGCTGTCACAAAATCGATGCCGTAATTGATCTGGTCGGACCCCTCCTGGATCCAGAAGGTGTAGTTCCCCGAAGGTAGCGGCCCATCAAAACCGATGCCCCCAAAAATCGGCCCCGCATCCAGCAGCGCCAGCAGGTCGTTGTAGGTATTGCCAAAGCCATCCTGCGCGTAGCCCCACAGCGCATTGCTCAGGTGGAGCGATGGATCACTCATGTTGATCGTGCCGCCATTGGCGATCGCCATGAAGGAGTCGTTGCTGGGGCTGCCGCTGGTGGCCGAATAGCTCACCAGATTGATCCCCGTCAGATAATAGCCTGCGGCGATCGTGAAATTCCAAACGTCCGCGTCCAGCGGCCCGGTGCCATCCAGAGACCCCATTGTACCGGAAATCAAATTGCTCCCCTCAGACAAGGTGCCCAGCAGAGATGGAAAATCCCCATCGCCAGACAGGTCGCCATCAAGCGTCTCGTCCCATGTCAGCGCCTGCACCGAGCCGAGAGACAGGGCGAGGACAGCAAGCAAGGCGAGAAATCGAGAAACTGGCATATTATTGTAATTATATTTAATATTACTGATATTGTCAATACAAGTGATTGTTTTCCTAAAGTGAAATGACGCCCTTCCCATTTCAGGCTCGCTTCCCGCCTCCTGCCCCTGCATTTTGCCCTCCCCCATGCGTCCCCTGCTCTCCTTGCTTGCCCTCGTCTGGCTGCCTTCCTGCCTTCACATCTTCACCACGCATTACGACTACCAGGCCACCGCGCCGGCTCCCACGGCAGCAGGCAGCGCCTTCCGGGTGGAGTTCATCCCCAAGGCCACCGAATCCGGCGTTGCCCTCAGCGCCATGGTCGTCGGCGGGGCCCTGGTGTCCGAAGTCGGCCCCTACCAGATGCGTCTCCACGCCTTTGGCCAGCCGAATGACCAGCAGTGGTTTGAAGTCAAAAGCATGCGCCTCAGCGGGGCCGACCAGTTCGAGGCCCCCATGGAACCCCGTGGCTTTACCGGTCGCGCCGAGTTCAAGCCCACCCAGACTCCCGGCAGCACCCGTGCCAGCCTGCTCCTCGGCCCTTACGTCACTCTCGACGCCAAAAAGCAGCACGACATCGTCCTGGACGCCGAGGTCGTCATCATGCGCCGCACCGGCCTCTCACGCGGCCCCCTCCGCATCCCGCTCGTTTTGACCAAAACCAAACGCCGCGAAAGCACCAACGTCATCGCCGAGATCGCGCATGACATTCGGGACCGGGACAAGCCCACCATTCCCGCAGGACTGCCACCGCCACCGGAAAAGCCGTAGTTCCCTGGAAAACATTGAGATTTACACCGCAGAGGCTGGAACGCCGCAGAGGTTGTTTCTGAAGAACTCTGCGGCGTTCCCATCTCTGCGGTGTTGATCTGATCTGTAGACTCCCGCAGCATTTTGCCGCTTTACAGTTCACGCTCGTTCGCTCCAATGCCGCTCCACCGGCCGCAGTGGCCGTCGTGATTTCCATCAACGCAAACCCACAACCACACTCACACCATGGGCAAAATCCAATTCGGCTCCGAAGTTTACACCTGGTTCATGCAGGGCACCGGCAAAGGCTACGACAACAAGCTCGACCACATGATCAAGGTCGCCGCAGAAGCAGGCTTCACCGGCATTGAGCCGATGGTGCTCGAAATCTCCCAGAGCGCCCTCGGCTGCTCCAAGTACTGGCTCGGTGACTTCTGCGATCCCATCAAGCTCAAGGACGTGCTGCAGCAGCACAACGTGCAGCTCGCCGGACTCGCCCTCGTCTGCGCCTGGGACGGCGAAACCGAAGCCCCCAACGAAAAGGAAGCAGCCGACTTCACCCTCAACTTCCTCAAGCACTTCCCCGGCTCCATGCTCGGCACCGTGACGCTGCCCAGCGGTCGCAAAGACAACCTCCAGAGCCGCCGCCTCAACATCGCCAAGAACGTCAACGCCGTCTCCAAGCGTGCTGCCGACCTCGGCATCAAGTGCTCCTACCACCCGAACTCCCCGCCCGCCTCCCTCGTCCGCACTCAGGAAGACTACGACGTCGTCCTCAGCAGCCTCGACCCCAAAGTCACCGGCTGGACTCCCGACGTCGGCCACATCATCCGTGGCGGCATGGACGTCATCGCCACCCTCAACAAGTGGCAGCACCTGGTGAACCACATCCATTACAAGGACTTCTCCGGCAACGGCGCCGAGCCTTGGGCCCAGATGGGCACCGGCAAACTCGACTTCCACAAGATCACCGAATGGCTCGTCGCCCGCGACTACTCCGGCTGGATCATCTGCGAAGACGAAGCCCACGTGGCCGTGGATGATCCGGATGGTGTGACCATGCAGAATGGGGAGTGGTGCAAGACCAATCTGCATCCGATTGTGGCTTAAGGGGCTGCGGCAGAGAACAAATCTCTCTTGAAATTCAACGCCCTCTTCCGTTTGGGAGAGGGCGTTTTCGTTACTTATGCATTGCCATGATAAACCTATTTTTTTGGGGGAGCCTTCAATAATCGCCTTACGCTGAGTTAGCTAATACGAGAAAATCTTTTTGTATTATCAAAAAGTGTCAGCTTGGCGCATTTTTCATCATGTCCGTAAGACTTATCCATCCGGATGCTCACAATCTTATAGAGCAACGCTTCAGAAGTCTTTGTGACCCGATTTCAAAGGGAGAAGTTTTTTCAAGAATGGATCCCATTGAGAAATCACGTTTCAAAGTTTCTCCCGATTTTTACGATTCCTTAAATATCCTGAAAACGGCCAGGGACAGTTATGTCTCAATCCTCAATAATTGGGCATTCTGGTCACAAACCACAACCTCTCCTGGAGTGATTGATATTCCATACGAAGGAACAAAGAACTTATTTAACCGCAAAGTCGCTGGGAAGATCCTAATTTACCAGAATACGTTTTACGCAGTTACTGGACCTTATGACAATGAGGAAGCAAAACTTATTCTTCTGGATCATCTGAAGAAACAGAAACGCAGAGCTGAGTATTTGGTGGCCCGTAAAAGCACTCCTCCTGGGGATCTCAAATATGAGCGGCAACCAATTTCCGAGAATGTAAGGCATGAGGTATGGCGGCGATATGAAGGTCGTTGCACACAGTGCAGCTCCGTTCACAACCTCGAGTTTGATCACATTATTCCTGTGTCACGCGGAGGAGCGAACACCGTTAGAAATATCCAACTTCTATGCGAACCATGTAATCGCAGCAAGAGTAACAGAATTGGATGAATGCATACTTAAGTCACTCGCATTCCTGGTTATGAACAACGCTTATTCAGACTTATATGAGGATAGCGTCGAGAACCTTGGAACTCAGGGCTACTGTGACCTCGTGGCGGATGTATTACGTGAGTTCCATCCTGACGCACATACCTACCGCATCACAAACACGTCAGGCAATCGTTTCGCGCATGTTTTTCTGATGCTCGGCAATACAGCTCTCGATATCACTGGAGCCACATCAATTGACAAGATTCTTGCACGTTACACTCATGTTGAGTGCGCAATAGCCGATCCGACAACCCCGGAAGCTGTTACAGCATTTTTTCTTGGCCACGGCCGAGAACCCAAGGAACATGACATCGTTACGACCCGTTTTCGCGACCACATCAGTTCCAACCCACAGCAATTTTTGCTTAGTGCTTGGTAAAGGTGCTGGCGAATCTGAACTCCCGGCGGTGCTCATCAACTCGGTGGCGGACCACGTGCATCTGCTGTTCAACATGGGCCGCACGGTCACGCTGGCCCAGGCGGTAGAAGACGTAAAGAAATCGTCCTCCAAATGGATCAAGACACAGAGCCCTGCGCTGGCAGGTTTTGCGTGGCAGGCGGGATACGGGGCGTTCTCGGTGAGCGAATCCAACGTGCCGAAGGTGGCGAATTACATTCGTAAAAAGGTGCCAGGCATTTTTTGGAACACTCACGAGTAAATCATTGGTTTCCTGATCATTAGAGCAGGACTGATCACTCCCCATTGCCGCGCGGAACTCGCCTTTCCGCAGGTCCACGCACTGGGCAGTTGCAAGCAAGCTCACTCAGGCTTCGGGCTTTCCGTCCAGCATTCCCATCGCGTTGCCCAAGGCTGCGATAGACCGCGCCGTTGTCGCCTCAAAATCCGAGTGTGAGGCAGTTGGCCGCAGACGGAGTCTTCATGAATTTGCATAAGGCACGCCCACAGCCCTGAGATGAGCCGAACACCCGGAGCCCGACAAAAAAGCTTGTGCACAGCAGCCGCTGATTTTCTAATGATGACATGCATCCGCTGATCCCCCTCCCCCAGTTTCCTTCCATGCCTGCCCCGCTTAGCAGCACCAGTCCCGGCGAGGCGTGGGTGTGGGGCGACTACGTGCTGGTCCTGCAGACCCACCCCAAGACGGTGCTGGATATCATGAACGAAATGACCGGCAAACCTGCCGAAGACGACAAAGACCTCGACTATCCCTTTGCAGTGACTGTTTACTATCGCAAGGACCGGAATCCCCACGGCCCCTCCAGCCAGCCCATCCTGGTAGTTGGACTGGAGCAAATGGACTATGCGAAAGTGATGGCCAAAATGGGCATGGACAGCGGCGAACTCGGCGGCGTCCCCTCAGGCATGGGACCACCGGTGCTGGGCGTCTTCACAGCGTCCAGCCATCTCAACAAGGGAGGCTACAATGGTGCCCTCGACATCGATTCTGTGCGTCAGCGCTTGTTCTCCGTCATTGCAGACCACTTTCACCCCGCGGGCGAAGCGGTGCGGATCGGGCCCATCTCCGCCATCCACGGCCACCCGGACACCGGCTGGCCGGCGCAGAAGAAAAAGGGCGGCTGCATGTCCGTCCTGGTAGTGCTCCTGGCCCTGGCCGCGTGCTGTGCGTGGTATTTCATCGGGGAGAAACCGCAGATGCGACAGGGCATGGTGTTGAAGGCCGACACAAACCCAATCCGCCCCGACTGACCGATGCCATGCTTCACCGGGTTCGAATACGGCATCCTCATTCTGGGACTCTGCCTTTTGCTCACTGGCACGGAGATGATCTTTCATCACACGGAGATGGATGTGTCCCGCCCAGAATCTGCCAAACTCTCACGCCCCGCTACTTTTGAGCATGTGTCGAAAAGGGGTGTGGCGGCGGCGGGTGGCTTTTCCGCACTTGCAGGCATCGGCTTTCTCGCGGCACAGCTCTGCCGGCGGGCTCAATGATCCAGCCAAAATCTAAAACCATAGCGCATCTCTGCCCTCCTCCTTCTGCCATGACACGTTCCTCGTCCATCGCCACTCTTGCGCTGCTGCTGCCACTCTTTCTTTCCTCATGCGCCACGCGCCTCGCGTGTGATTTCTCCGCTCCCAGACTGTCGTGGAAGCATCCGCACACGCCAAAGCATGGCAGCGAAGAGGCGCGGGTGACCTGCTACATCACCGGCCGCACGGAGGACGGATTCACGCTTTCGGAAGTGAAATATCTCGCGCACCTGCCGCAGTGCGGCATGGACCTCTTTGCCACCTTCCTCACGCAGGGCCTCATCCCGCACTCCGCGCCCAATCCCGTCGATGTCATTGTCACTGGCTATGTGAATGGAAAGATGACCACGGAGACTCTCCCGCTCTCGCTTGACCGCCGCACTTCTCTCTGGCACCGCCTGCTCCCGGAAAGCTGCGATGACCGCGCCATCGCACGCGCGGTGCTTCAGGCCGTGCGAGACCGAAAGAAGTACGATCCAGAGATCCTCCGGATGGCGCGGGAAACGACGGAATCCTTCCGTTCATCCATGGCTCGAGCGGCTGATCGCGCCCCCCGCACGTCCGAGGAATGAGGAAGGTGCAAGTGTCGACTTCACCGCCTGCCAGCCAAAGCCATGAAAACCATCGCACACCGGGGAGGCATGGGAAAGGGAATGCAGAACACCCCCGCCGGGGTGCGCTTGGCCGTGCGTCATCAAGCAGACTATGTCGAGCTCGACGTAGTCCGTGGCGCGCACGGCGAATTCCACTGCGCACACCTTGGGTGGAACTCGAAGTCCGATCTGCGCGATTGCCTGACGGAACTCGGCGCGGGCATGGGCCTCGTCGCTCATTTGAAGGGCGACTATGCCGGGGCAGATCTCCTGCGCGTGGCCGAGTACCTGGCACCGCATCTCCCCTTGGAGAAGGTGATCTTCGCCTCCCACAGATCCAGTGTTCTGCAGAGAATGCGACAGTTGATGCCCAAGGCGCGCCTCGCTCGCTTTGGACTCCTCCCAGCCCTTGTGGCACTGTGGAAGCAGCAGCCTTGGGACTGCTGCATGATCAATCAGGTGGTGCTGTCACGCTGGCTCGTGAGAGCGCTGCAGCAGCGGGGCTATGAAGTTGTCGCAAGCTGTGTGTGGGAATTGCGGTCCAGGCCATACGTGAAGCAACTCGGCGTGGACGGAGCCTTCGTGAACTTGCATGAGGGCGAAAGATGCCGGTCATGAACGGCACCCGCCCCCCTCACACCACCGGCCCCGCCACATCCTTCCACTTCGCGTGCCATTCCTTGAACACGATCGGTGAGATCTCGCTGGGCTTGATTTCGCTGCGACCACCCCAGAACACGTTCGTGTATTCGACCGGGATGCCGGACTCGACGAGGTGCTTGTCGATGGCGGCTTTGTGGGCGAGGACGGTGTCCTTGTCGGTGCCGTGGATGACGCCCATGATGTTCACGTTGGCGAAGCGGTCGCCGCCTTCACGCCAGTAGGCGTGGGTCATGATGGGATGACGGCCCACCTCGCCACCGGCGCGTGCTTCCATGCCCTTCGGCACCTTCCAGTGGAAGAGCGCATTGAAGCGCGTGACACGCACGCCCGTGGCGCTGGGCTTCACATGCTCCAGGAAAGTCGAGAAGCGGCCAATGACGCCCTTCTCATCGAGGCGCTTGGCCACCTCGCAGAATTTTTCAAACGAGACACCCGCAGCCTTGGCACGGCCTTCCCACGGATTCGGACCGACTTCCTCGATGGAGAGGTCGCCTTTGAGATGCAGGAGGACATTCCATTCTTCGGCATCCAGCTCCGCGATGTTGGTGGTCATCATCACGGCGGGCTCATCGGCCTTTTCGCCGGGCTCCATCGTCTTGCGGCGCACATGGCCGACGCCGAGGGCGAAGATGCCATGCGCCTGCATGGTGTAGTAGCTTTCCGCGCCGATCAGCTTCGCCAGCACATCGCAATGCTGGTTGATGTCATAGCCCTGCGGGACTTTCAGCGTGGTCCAGAGGCGGTAGTCACTGCCGCTGACCTCACGGTCCGTGGAGCGCAGCACGACGTGACCGCTGAAGGGGTCCTGCTTGAAGAGAAATTCAAAGGCGGCTTCGAGCTTTTCCGTGGGCACCTTCCAGGCCACCAGAGCGCCTTCAGCCAGCTTGTTGGCCAGCAGGGTCTGCCGCACGCGGCGGATCACCCCGGCCTTCAGCATCGCCTGAATGCGCTCCACCACGGTCTCCAGCGGCAGGCCGCACAGCTGCGCGATGTCCTGGAACGGCGTGGGCGTGAAGCCTTTGATGCGGTCCTCGCTCACAGCGAGAATTTGCGCGTTGATCGGGTCGGTGTGGTCGGTGGGAAGAAGGTCGGCGGACATGATGGCAGGATCGTGAAAAAGGAACCCTTAGCGGGCGATGCAAGGAATGCGAGATTTGAAATTTGCGATTTAGCACGCGCCAATTGCCGTCTAGGATGCACCCATGGACAAACGCAAGCCCACCGCCGCCATGCGCAGGCGCCACAACCTGATCTCCGCGTGGCGCGGCGTGGAGGACGGGCCGCTCATGGACCTGCCCACGCTCAGGGTGGGTGACATCGCCACGCAGATCATGGCCAAGGCCGGCATGGCCAACCGCGTGAAGCTGGAGGACATCCTCGCCGCATGGCAGGAGATCGTCGGCGCATTTCTCTTCAAGCTGACCCGCCCGGACACCTTTGAGCGCGGCATCCTGACCGTGCGCCTCATGCAGCCCACCGCGCACCACGCGCTGATGCAGGAGAAAGTGAAAATTCTCAAGCGCCTGCAGGAGAAACTGCCAGATGCGAAGATCAAGGACGTGCGCTTCCGCCATGGGTGAGTGGAAAAAATGACGAATGTCGGCATGCCGCATGACGAATTGTTTCCAACCCGCATGCCGCTGGCGTAGAAAAAAGCAGCCACACCTTCCCTCTCTGAAATCATAAATCATAAATCGTAAATCATAAATCTCCCCCCGCCTTTGACTCCTCACACCCAAGCCGCCCTCATCATCGTCGGTCACGGTTCCACCACGAACCCGGACTCCAGCGCTCCGACGCACCTGCACGCCGACTCTATTCGCCGCCGGGGCCTTTTCCGCGAAGTCGTCTGCTGCTTCTGGAAGGAAGAGCCCAACATGCGTGAGGTGTACGAAATGGTGGACAGCGAGGTCATCTACATCGTGCCCAATTTCATCAGCGAGGGCTACTTCTGCCAGCAGGTGCTGCCACGCGAACTGCAGCTCAGCGGCCCCACCACGCATCGCGATGGCAAAACGATCCATTACTGCGATCCCGTGGGCATCCACCCCAACATGACGCGTCTGCTGCTTCAACGCGCCGATGAAGTCGCCCCCCATGTGCCGCGCGATCAGACCAGCCTCGTCATCGTCGGCCATGGCACCAGCCTCAACGAAAACTCCACCAAGGCCATCCAGGATCAGGTCGCCCTCATTCGCGGCGGCCACTACGGCTTCGCCGAAGTCATCGATGCCTACATGGAAGAGGCCCCCTTCGTCGCCGAATGGGCCAAGCTCACCACCGCGCCCAATGTCGTCGTCGTGCCCTTCTTCATCGCCGATGGCCTGCACAGCTTTCAGGACATCCCCGTGCTCCTCGGCATGCGCGAAGAAGTCGGTGCGGCACTCAGCGAGAGCGGCGTCTTCCATCAAAACCCGCACGCCCTCCAGGGCCGCAGCATCTACTACAGCGGCGCCATCGGCACCGAGCCCCTCATGGCAGATGTCATCCTCGATCAAGTGCACGACTTCGATGCCAAGCATCAGGTGAACGACAAAAAAGGCATGCCGAATGACGAAGTGAAATCCTCACTCGCCTACTGGTTGAACTCCGGCATCGATGAACTCGGCGAGGTCCTCATCACCACCAAGGACGACGGCTCCTACTCGCTCTGCCACATCGCGGATCGCGGCAAGGCGGATCTCCAGCTCCACCACGAAGCGCATGATGCCCTCTTCATCGCCCGCTACGATGCCAGCGGCACCTTCCGCCCCCTGCATTCCGCCCCCACCTTGAATCGCGGCTGGCGGCTCGATCTCACCGACCTCGACGAACTGCGCCTCGCCCTCGATTTCTTCTATCCCGCCGCCATCGGCATGGCGCGTGCCCTTGAGCAGGAAAAACTCACCGCCGTGCCCCTGCGCGACCTGCTTGGTCGCCAGACCGGCATGTACCGCTTCGTCAGCACCATCACCGATGATCAGGCCCACGCGCTGATCGGCAAGACCTGCGCCAACACCCAGTGCCTCCGCCGCATCCTCTGGCCCCTCACCGCCACCCAGCCCATGGCTGGTGCCGCTGCTGCCAAAACGAGCCCCAACCACGCCCCGAACGCCATCCCCCTGCTCTGCATCGAAGCCTGCACCCACGTTGTCTCAGCAGCGCGCAAAGTAGCGCGGGAGAATCATGAGGCGAATGCGGCGAAGAGTGCGGAGTGAAAGTTGTCCAGTTGCGCCGCAACTGGAGTATTCTCCAATTCAGGAGACGTTTTCTCTTTTCGTCTCCACTCCTAAACGTGCGCAAATTTTCGAAGCGATTTCAAAACTGATCTCCGCCTGTGGGTTGGTGAAAATGTTGAGCTTAATCAGAACAGAGATCAGTTGGTAGGGCTTCAAAAGCAGCATGGCCGCCAGATCGGTCAGTTTCACAGGATCGGGAATCGTGAGGCAGTCCTGCTTTGTCAATGCCTCCGAAAGAGCAGCCCTCTGCTTTTGCATCTCAGCTTCCCTCTCCTCCAGCCGAATCACGTCATACAGATCCCTGCAGCCCTCCGGCAGCAGGTAGCGCGGCTTTTCGGAATCTGAAAGCGTCAGGTCTTCGTCCACGGCTCATTCATAGCTCAAACGGGGCTTTTTTCCAGTGACTTGGGACGCAGTCCCTAAGTTGTCCAGTTGCGCCGCAACTGGAGTCTTCTTCCCAAACCAGTTGCAGCGCAACTGGGCTACTCTGCTGCCGCCTGAAGCTTGCTGAGACCTTCGGCGATGTCCGCCGCGAACTCATCCGCCTCCTCAATCCCCAGCCGCGGCACGTCCTTCCAGAGGCAGGCCAGTTCGGCTCCCGTTGACGCATGCCCAGCAGTCAGCATGCACACCACCGGCTTGTCGCCATGCACTTTGGCTTCGCTGACAGGCTGAGAAATCATGGAGTTTTAATACACCACGCAGCTTCAGGCCTCAAGCTCTGCAGCTTCGACTCTGGTTTCCGTGTATTCAGTGTATTCCGTGGTTCATCAAATCCGGTCCATCCGGCGGTTTTCCTGAATCCCAGCCTGTTGACACGACATGACGGCTTACTACGGAATCCCGAACCAAAATCCACCCAAGAGTGTGGATTGACAACCGCCCCCCCGCGCTCTATCCCGCCCCATGCGCATCCGCTCATTCAAAGGTCTCGTCCCCACCCCGAAAAATGCCCCCGAAGTCGCCGCCGTTCCTTACGACGTGGTGAACCGTGAGGAAGCCGCCGCCCTCGCCAAGGACAAGCCCTTCAGCCTGCTGCACGTGGACCGCGCGGAGATCGACCTCGATCCTGAAATCGACCCCTATTCCGCCCCCGTCTATGCCAAGGCACGCGAGAACTTCGACCGCCTGCAAAAGGACGGCATCTTGGTGCGCGAAGGCAAGCCCTGCATGTACCTCTACCGTCAGGTCATCGCCGGCCACAGCCAGACCGGCCTCGTCACCGTCTGCCACACCGAGGACTACGAGAAGGACATCATCAAGAAGCACGAAAAGACCCGCCAGGACAAAGAGGACGACCGCACCAACCTCGTCGATGCGCTCAACGCCAACACCGGCCCCATCTTCCTCACCTACCGCCAACGTCCCAGCATCAGCGCCCTCATCGAGAGCTTCATGAAGGACGAGAAGCCCATCAATGACTTCACCGCCCCCGATGGCGTGCGTCATCAGCTCTGGCGTATCTCGCTCGGCCTGTGCGTGTCCCTGACCGGCCTGTTTGAAAGCCAGGTCCCCTGCGCCTACGTCGCCGACGGTCACCACCGCGCCGCCAGCGCCTTCCGCGTCAGCAAGCTCCGCCGCGAGGCCAATCCGAACCACACCGGCGAGGAAAACTACAACTGGTTCCTCAGCGTCCTCTTCCCCGGCAACGAGCTCAAAATCCTGCCCTACAACCGTGCGGTGAAGGATCTCAACTGCAACGACCGCGAGGAGTTCCTCAAGAAGGTCGGCGAAGTTTTCACTCTCAAGCCCACCACGCTCAAGTCCCCCACCAAGGGCGGCCAGTGCTGCATGTACCTCAAGGACCAGTGGTATGAGCTCACCTGGGAAGCCGCCAAAGACGCCAGCCCCATCGACCAGCTCGACGTCAGCATCCTTCAGGACCGCCTGCTCAAGCCGATCCTCGGCATCGACGATCCTCGCACCAGCAAGCGCATCGACTTCATCGGCGGCATCCGCGGCCCCGCTGAGTTGGAAAAATTGGTGAACGCCAAGGAACACACCGTCGCCTTCTCCATGTTCCCGACCACCGTCGATCAGCTCATGGCCATCTCCGACGTCGGCCAGATCATGCCCCCCAAGAGCACCTGGTTTGAGCCCAAGCTCCGCAGCGGCCTGTTCGTGCATACGCTGGAGGGCTGAGCTTCTCCAATGTACTCGCGAGCTTCAGCTCGCTCCGGAAAAGTACTTGTGAGCTTTAGCTCACTCTGGATGGCGTGCGTTCTTCCCAGAATCCAGAACGAGCTAAAGCTCGTGAGTACTTTCACGCCCCTACTCCACCCACATCCGCTTCGCCTTCCGCCGCAGGTGCTTGTCCCCCGGCAGATTGATCTTCGCCCCTCCATCCGGCGCCAGCATGCCCAGGGCCGCTTCAATGACATCATGCTCGATACCCGGCAGTTCCCAAGCCTCGCGCAGCCACAGCGCAAACACCCGTGACGACACCGCCGGATGCAGCGCCAGCAGCTCCGGCGTGATCACCAGCGAGCGATCTTCCTTCACCCGCCCCTCCGCCATCAGAAACGCCAGGGCCTGACGCTGCAGCGCGTCATCATCCTGCTCCGCCAGCGAGCCCAGCCGCAGCACCTGCGGCACCACGTCACGCGCAAAAATATCGTTCAGCAGCGGCAGCGCCTCATGCCTCAATCTGTTCCGACGATGCTTCGGCGAGGTGTTGCTCGAATCTTCCCGAAACTTGAAGCGCTTGGATTTGAGATACGCATCGATCTCGCTGCGCCGCACCTGCAGCAGCGGGCGCACCAGATGCAGGCCCGTGTCCAGCCGCTGCACCGCATGAATGCCCGCCAGCCCGGCCAGCCCCGTGCCACGGCACAGATTGGCAAAAATCGTCTCCGCCTGGTCCTCCGCATGATGCGCCAGCAGCACGACCCACACGTCGTATTTCTCTGCCATGCGCAGGAAAAACGCATGCCGTGCCTCACGCGCCGCCGTCTCGGTCGAAACACGGCTTTTCTCCGCCAGCGCCGCCACATCCTCCGTCTCGATCTCACATTTCAGCCCCAGCTTCTTCGCCTGACGCCGCACAAACGCCGCATCGTCGATCGATTCCTTGCCGCGCAGACCATGGTTCAAATGGCAGAGAATGAGCTGGGTGAACCCCGCCTCCCGCAGCAGGTGCAGCAGTGCCACCGAGTCCCGCCCGCCCGAGATCGCCAGCAGCACCGGTTCGGCAGGATCACAGGCAGCAGGCAGATTTAAGAGGATGGCAGGCACGGTTGGCATCCTTAACGATTTAACCTCGACCACCGATCAGTAAAAGGGAATCCGTCATCCATCCTTGCAGTAAGCCGTGGTTTCGACACCTTGAGCGCCCCCTTTCCCACCATGGCCACCAAGAAAATCACCCCTGGCATTTGTTACCTCGTCGGCGCCGGTCCCGGCGATCCCGGACTCCTCACGCTCAAGGGCAAGGAATGCATCGAAGCCGCTGACGTCCTCGTTTACGACTACCTCTGCAACCCCGAGCACCTCCGCTACGCCAAGGACGGTGCCGCAAGCATCTACGTTGGCAAGAAGGCGGGTGACCACACGCTGTCGCAGGAGGAAATCAACAAGCTCATCGTCAAGCTCACCACCGAAGGCAAAACCGTCACGCGCCTGAAGGGCGGAGATCCCGTGCTCTTCGGCCGTGGCGCCGAAGAAGCCGCCGAGCTCTACGAAGCCGGAGTGAAGTTTGAAATCGTCCCCGGCATCACCTCCGCCATCGCCGGCCCAGCCTACGCCGGCATACCCGTCACGCACCGCTCGCACGCCTCCCAGCTCACCATCTTCACCGGCCACGAAGACCCCACCAAGCCCGACACCTCGCTCAATTATGAAAAACTCGCGCAGGCAGACGGCACCAAGGTCTTCCTCATGGGCGTGGAGCGCATTGAGGAAATCACCCGCGAATTCCTCAAGCACGGTGCCAAGCCCGAAACACCCGTCGCCCTCGTGCGCTGGGCCACCCACAGCCACCAGCAGACCCTCGTCGGCACCCTGAGCGACATCGCCGCCAAGGTGAAAGCCGCAGGCTTCAAAGCCCCCGCAGTGGCCATCGTCGGCGACGTCGTCACCGAGCGCCCGAAGTTGAACTGGTTTGAAGACCGTCCGCTCTTTGGCAAAAGGATCGTCGTCACCCGCACCCGCGCGCAGGCCAGCGTGCTCAGCAAGCAGCTCTCCGTGCTCGGTGCCAACGTCATCGAAATGCCCACCATCCGCATCGCCCCCGTGGAAGATCAGCTTTCCTTCGGCGAGCTCGTGCAGGACTGCCACACCTACGACTGGATCATCTTCACCAGCCCGAACGGCGTGGACGCCTTCTTCACCATGTTCGACAAGCTCTACAACGACGCCCGCAGCATCGGCGGCGTGCGCATCGCCTGCATCGGACCCGGCACCGCCGAAAAGGTGAAGGCCCGCCACCTCGCCGTGGATCTCATGCCCGACAAAAAGCACTACGTCGCCGAAGGCCTCGTCAAAGCCTTCAAAGACCATCAGGACATGGACAACGTGAAGGTGCTCTGGGTCCGCGCTCAGGAAGCACGCGAAGTCATCGCCAACGAACTCAGCGGCATGGGCGCCATCGTCGATGAATGCGAAGCCTACCGCACCATCGCCGAGACCGAGGACAACCTCGAAGCCCTCGCCCGCCTCAAAGAAGAAGGTGCCGACATGATCACCTTCACCAGCGCCTCCACCGTCGAGCACTTCCTCAATCTCAAGGTCGCCCTGCCCGAAGGCATCAAAATTGCCAGCATCGGCCCCGTCACCAGTGCCGCCATCAAAGCCCGCGGCCTCAAAGTCGATGTCGAAGCCAAGGAAAACAGCATCCCCGGACTCGTCGCAGCGATTGAGAAGTTTTGGAAGTAGGCACCGCAGGAAGTGTTTCCCGCAGATTCAGCCAATCTGTGGAAGTCAGACAGCATCCTTTTCGATGCCCGTCATCCTTCAGACTTACCCCTGCCCCAGGCGCTGGAGCAGGGTGCTCAACTCGGGACCAATGAGACGCAGTTGCTCCCGATGCAAGGAAGACAGCTCTTCCAGCATGCCCTCACCACGTGAAGTGAGACGAATGTGCACCTGACGCCGATCCTCCGCAGAGGCATCACGTTGCACCAAATTCTCCAGCACCAGTCGGTCGATCAAACCGACAGTACTGTGATGTTTGATCTGCAGGCGTTCCGCCAGCTCCCCGACTGATACATGGTCGCGGCCAGGAAATCCTTTGATGGCCAGCAGCGCCTGATGCTGCTGCGGCGTGATGCCTGTCACACCCGCCGCATTTTCGCTGAAACGCAGGAATTTCCGCAACGCGAACCGAAACGCCGCAAGGTTTTCATACTGTGATTTGGAGATCGGTTTGCGCCTGGACATCTTATTTTACGTAGCATTTTCGGGGCCATGCCAGTTTGACTTATATCGCATGGCGATATTTAATCACCACAACCAGCCTGATGTCATAAGTTTTGCACTCCATGAACTTGGGCCGTCCTCAACCGCCCCTTTCCCCAATGCCAAAGCACTCGTCCACAGCCATCACTTCTGCAAAAGACGCGCACGACGGCGTTGGCGAGGATGCGCTGTTTGCGTGGCTGCCCCTGCTGGCGAAGGCCGAAGACATGGAAGAGGAGCCCCTGCGCTACTCCAGTCCGCCCTGCTACCTTGCCGAATTTTCCGATGTTGACGGCACCGCCAAATAACCGCTTCGAAGCCGTGCCCATCCCCTCTCTGCGCCAATGGCTCGGCATTGAGCTGATCGAAGTCAGTGTCACCGAAAAAGCGGTCTCAACTCTGGGCGGCGGACTCGCCATCCTGGCATTGATTGCCATTTCCACGTACGCCCTCCCCACAACCGGTGCCACCGCCCTCATCGCCTCCATGGGCGCCAGCGCAGTGCTCCTCTTTGGCGTCCCGCATGGCCAGCTATCACAACCCTGGCCGGTCATCGCCGGGCATGGCATCTCCGCAGTCATTGGCGTCGCCTGCGCGCAGTTTATCCATCACCCCGCCATCGCAGCCGCCTGTGCGGTCGGCCTCGCCATCGGGGCCATGCAGCAGCTCAAGTGCATTCACCCACCCGGCGGTGCCACCGCCTTCACCGCGGTGATGGGCGGCAGCGCCATCCATCAGCTCGGCTTTGGCTTCGTGCTGTTTCCGGTGCTCACCAATGCCGTCGTCATGGTCCTCCTGGCTGTGCTCATCAACCATGCCTTCCCCTGGCGGCGCTACCCCAATGCCCTCAACCGCCGCACCCAACGGCCTCACCCCGCCCCGCTGGAGGATGAATCATTGCCCACGCACGAAGACATCATCGCTGCCATTCGATCCCGCGACTCTTTTGTGGACATCAGCGAAGACGAACTCATTGAGCTCATTGAGTTGTTGCGTTCTCATCCTGGCAAGTCCGCTTGATTCTGCAAAAGGCCTCCTCAAGCAGCCTTGCGTTCAGGTGCTCTGGGCAAATGGCCCTCTTCTCCTCACCACGACATCGCAAACCCAGCCTACGTTTTGATCGGGTCGCCCTGACGGGATTTGCACCCGTCAGGGCTCCCACACCACCGGACGTGCGGTTTTCCGCATCCGGCGGTTGGCAACTTTGCGGGGCTTGTCCCGCGAGGCGAGGTCTGATGGCGTGATCAGCCCA
>JAIPJY010000038.1 GCA_021733925.1 Prosthecobacter sp.
TGGAGAACGCTTCCAGCGATTACACCGTGAAGCACATCAGTGATCTGATCCGCCTCTATCGCGATGAAAAAAGCTGGGAATTCCTCTTCCTGGCCGCCAATCAGGATGCCATCGCCAGTGCTACAGCCATGCACATGGACGCCCGATCCAGCGGCAACGTCACCTACAGTGCCAAAGGCGTGACCTCCACCGGCAGTGCCATGTCGCGTAAGGTCAGGGCCATGCGCATGAAAAGCAGCGGCACAATGGATGCCCAGGCCATGGAAGACGATGCCAAGCCCATGGACCAAATCGTCAGAGAGGAAGAACAGAAGCCAGATTGAACCACATGACCTTCATCACCGACACCATCGCCATTGGCAATTTTGTGGATGCTGAGAACCGTGCAGCAAGGGATGCCGCAGGAATACGCTCGATTCTTTGCCTCAACGGACACTTCTATGACTGTAAGCCAGCGGACTGCGGGGTGGAGGCTTTGACCTGTTTCAATTTTCGGGATGGTCCGGGCAACGACCCTTGGTTATTTGAGCGTGCCGTAAAGATTGTCGGGGAATACGCATCGAAGCATCCCAAGCTTCTGGTCCACTGCCATGCTGGCAGAAGCCGTTCCGTCATGGTGGTGGCAAGTCATCTGGTGCGTCAAAACTCCTGGGATCTGCGTCAGGCGCTCGCCTTCATCCACGCGAAGCGGTCCGAGATCGTGCTCCCGGATGAGCTGATGTCCACCTGGGATGTGAACAATGAAGGGAGGATCGCATGACCAACCGCCGCCGCCCGAGGCACGAACGTCTCTTCCGCAGAGTGACACGCCGTGCCCCATTCATGTCAATCATGACGCCATCTCCATTGAGCCTCATGTCCGCCATCACTTTCCTCGGCAGCCTCATCGCGCTACTTTCAGGATGCATGGTGGTCTCGCTGGTGCTTGCCGCCTCCAGCACTGGCAGCTTGACCTGCCAGTTCCGTAACCATCATGACCTGCCAACTTGAACCCCATGAAACACCAAACCTCCGTTCAAGACCTCCTGTACACTGCCAATATCGCCGCCCGATCTCCTGAAAGCACTCATTTTTAGAAGACTCGGGACACAATCGAGAAACGATCAGGCCACTGGCTCAAGGAGAGGGCGCGGCAGATCAAGAATGAAGGGTTCGATGTGAATGAGTGGATTAAGGCATAGGAACCTGATGTTACGGGTCACCAGATTCCTGGGAAGAACTGAGCACCATTCCTTGCCCTTGGGGTCATCCCCCGCTTAGATGCCATCCTGTCATAAGAGTTTCACTGAATGCCCACCACCAAACCACATGAATACAACCTCAGTTTCACCGCCGCATCATTGCGCCCTGAATTGGCGAGGATCGTTGCGGAATACTATTTGGAGACAGGCAATTGGGATCTCGCGAAAGACCGCACTCTCTCGATGAACGCTCTCCAATGTCGGAGCGCAAGCAGCGCGATACGTCTTGAGAGGGAGCTGCGTCAGAGGTTGGAGACATTGACTAATGATCAGATCACCTTTCTCGCCCAAGCCACTACAGAAGACCGCACCGCTATCGCCTGGCTAGCTGCGTGTAAACACATCCGCTTTGCCTTCGAATTTGCAGCGGAGGTGTTGAGGGACAAGCTCTCAGCTCACGATCCAGTCCTGCGTCATTCCGATTATGAGGCTTATGCGGAGACCAAAGGATTGTCTCACCCGGAGTTTGTTCGCTTGACGACCTCATCGAAGAACAAAATCCGACAAGTCCTCCTGCGGATGCTAACCGAGGCAGGCTTGCTTGTAAAAGGGACCTCGCTTGGGACCATTCAGCGACCAGCCCTCTCGCCGGCAGTTTTGCACGTCATCAACACAGACAGCCCGAGTTGGCTGGCCGGATTCTTGGTTCCAGACATTGAAATTCCAAGCCGCTGAATTCCATGGACATAAACGATCTGGCCGAGCGCCTTTTCAAAATCCTCGGTCATCCGAACTTCCTCGCCATGAAAGGGCTCGCCAACGAGGTGCCTATATTCATTCAGACGTATGAGCCATCTCAGGAGGATGCCATCAGACGGATGGTCGATGGCCTCGTGGGCCGAATGCGGAATACCGGCATTAACTTAAAATCTCTCGACCTGTTCAGCCTGGTTTTAGAGGAATTGGAAGAGCACGACATCCTGGATGACCTTTTGAAGGGTGAGGCAGACTCTGAAAAGGTGGAAATTTTGGAGACGCTTCAGAACTATTCTGACCCCAAGACTCACCTGATCCCGCGATTGATTCGAGAAATCGGGGACGATGGCGTGCAGTTGACTCTCATCACTGGACCGGGTCGGATCTTCCCTTTCCTGCGAACCCACACCATCTTGGAATCTCTTCAGCCTGCCATGCTCAGGCATCCGGTGGTGATCTTTTTTCCCGGCGAATACGCCCAGGATCCTGCCGGTGGTTCTCACCTGCGTCTTTTTGGTTCGATCCCGAGCCCTCGGATCAACAACCCTTACTACCGCGCCACAAATCTCGATCACTATCGTCTCTGACTTTCATGAAAATCCACGAGCTTTTCCTCAAACCCGTTGAGCGCCCCATTGATGGCGTTATCAAGGCCGACGACGATCGCAATCTCCAGACCGAATTGGAGGAGTATGTGGTTACACGCGATGTCGCCCGGGGGCTTGGTGTTTTCACCGACCGCTACCTCACGGAACTAACGGCCAATGGCGTCTGGATCTCCGGCTTCTTTGGCTCGGGCAAATCACATCTGTTGAAAATCCTGTCCCTCATTCTTGATGGCCAGCCCCTTTCCAATGGAGTGCGCCCAGCCGATATTGTGCTGCCCAAAATCGAAGACGAGATCGTGAAGGCCAATTTGCGCAAGGCCACGGCCATCCCATCGCGCAGTATCTTGTTCAACATTGACCAGAAATTTGATGGCATCGGCGGCGATCATTCTGCACCCATTCTCGAGGTCTTCGTCAAGGTCTTGAACGAGCTGCAAGGCTATTATGGCAAACAGGGCTACATCGCCCGCTTTGAGCATGATCTCGACATTCGGGGTGACTTCGTCCCTTTCAAAGAGACCTACCTCAAGATCAATGGTGCCACCTGGGAGAAGGATCGCGAGGCCATCGCCACGGCGCGGAAAGCCGCCTTTGCCAAGGCTTACGCAACGCATTTTGGTGTGGCCGAGACCGAAGCCTCATCCCTCATGCGGCAGGTTCGTGAAGACTACCGCGTCTCGATTGAGAGCTTCGCGCAGATGGTGAAGGACTACATCGCCCGCCAGCCTGCCGGATTCCGACTGAACTTCTTTGTCGATGAAGTGGGGCAGTTCATTGGCCAGGACTCGAAGCTCATGCTCAATCTTCAGACCGTGGCGGAAACGCTGGGCACGGTTTGTAATGGTCGCGCCTGGGTCTTCGTCACCTCTCAAGCCGATCTCGAAGGCGTTCTCGGTTCGTTCAAAGGCATGGCGGCCCAGGACATCACGAAGATCATGGGGCGGTTCAAGACACAGCTGACGCTTGCCAGTGCGGATGTTCGCGAGGTCATCCAAAAGCGGCTCTTAGCCAAGCAGGAGGCAGAACCCGAAGTGCTCACTGACATCTATGACGAGGAGAAGGACAACCTGCAGACACTTTTCCGTTTTGGCGACAACTCGATCAACCTGCAAGGCTGGCGTGGCAGTGATGAGTTCTGCGGCTTCTACCCCTTTCATACCTATCAGTTCGACCTGTTCCAGCTTGCTATCCAGCAACTCTCCAAGCATGGCGTGTTCACTGGCAAATATCTCTCGGTAGGCGAACGCTCCATGCTCGCGGTTTTCCAGGAGGTTGCCAAGACAGTGCGCAATCAGGATGTGGGTCATCTCGCCACCTTCGACCTCATGTATGATGGCATCTCCGCCTCGATCCGTGGTGATATGCAGACCACGATCAAAATGGCAGAACGGCAGTTGGGAGAAGGAATCCCCATCCGTATTCTCAAATCGCTCTTCCTGCTCAAATGGGTGCGTGAATTCAAAGCCTCTCCGCGCAATGTCGCCATTTTATTGATTGACCGGTCTGATCCCGACATTCGTGCTCATGAGAAGGCGGTTCTCAAGGCATTGGCTGAGCTGGAAAGTCAGTCTTATCTGCAACGCAATGGCGATCTGTTCGAGTTCCTCACCGACACGGAAAAGGACATCGAGGTCGAGATCAAAAATACTGAGATCGACGAATCACAGGTGGCAGATCTGCTCGCCACGGTGCTGTTTTCAGACGTCTTGCGTGATCCGAAGATCCGTTATGAAGGCAACGGTCAGGACTACTCCTATGCGCGGAAGCTGGATGATGCCCTGATCGGCAGAGAGGCGGACATTGCTCTCAACATCATCACTCCCGAACACCCCAATCACACCGACGCCACCACCCTGGCTGCTCAGAATACGGGGAAAGCGGAACTCCTGACTGTTCTCCCCGCTGACACACGTCTGACTGATCAAGCCCGGCTTTATCTCAAGACCAAAAAATACGTCCAGCAGAACACCGGTGGCGGAGACGATACTCGCAAAGCCATTCTCGACCAGCGCAGTCAGCAGAACGGCCTCCGCGCCACCACCATGCGGGACATGGCCAGTGAGTTCCTGAGCAAGGCCCCACTCTACCTCAATGGCTCCCGGCTCGACAGCGTTGGAGCAGGCGACGCCCGCAACCGCTTCTCCAAAGCCTGTCAGGAACTCATCTCCTTCTCCTTCCCCAGCCTGCGCATGTTGAAGGGGGCTTACGACGAGGCCACCCTGTCACAGGCTTTGCTCTCACAAGATGATCTGCTCACCAGTGGCACTCAGACGCCGTCAGAAGCCGAGCAGGAAATTCTCACCTACGTCATGCGGAACCAGAATGATGGCACACGCACGTCCATCGAGGAGATTGTTCGGAACTTCGGCAAGCGTCCCTACGGTTGGTATCCCATGGCGGTGCTCACCCTCGTCAGCCGCCTCTTCCGCATGGGCAAGGTTGAGTTGCGTGCAGCAGAGCTTCTCGATGCCCGCAGTGCCTTTGATCACCTCAAAAACACTCGCCAGCACGGCAGCGTGAAGGTGCGGCTGCAGGAGCAGTTTGACGCCACCAAGGTCAACGCTCTCAAGACCTTCCATCACGATTTCTTTGACCGCTCCAATAGCGGCACGGATGCCCGTTCCGCCGGCCAGTTTACTGCCGAAGCCCTCGTCGCCGAAATTCGCGATCTCACCGTGCTGTTCGATCAAGCCGCACGCTATCCCTTCCTTGAACCTCTGCGCCCCATCGTCGCACGTCTCACCACGCTGGCTGAAAAGGACTACACCTACCTGCTCAACCATCTGGCCGACTTTCAGGACGACCTCCTCTCGGCAAAGGACGATTTCCTTTCTCCGATCAAAGCGTTCATGCATGGCCCGCAGCGCAATGCTTTTGATGAGGCCATCACCTTCCTGCGTGAAGAGGAGGCCAACTTCGCCGAAGTGCCCGCCGCTGAAGTGCAGCCCCTGCGCGACCTCGCTGCCTCCCTTCACCCTTACCGGGGGAACGGCGTTCCCTCAGCCAAGGCTGCGGTGACCAAGTTGCGCGGTATTCTAGCGGACCTGCTCAAGGCCGAGCGTGAGCAAGCCCTGGCCACCTTGGACACGCAGCAGGCACGTCTCCAGGCCGTCGAAGATTTCACCGCTCTTGATGAGTCCGGTCGCACCCAAGTTCTGGCACTTACCCATGCAGCACGTGAAGCGATTCAATCCGCCCGCTTCGTCACCGGCATCCGTGATCGGCTCCAGCGCTACCTCACGCAGGATTATCCGGCCCAGCTTGCGCTGGCTTCGCGGCTCGCGGCTCCAATACCGACACCTCCAGCAAAGCCGGGTGACAAAACACCTCCGTCCCCACCGCCAGTCCGCTACACCTCCGCCACCAGCCTGCGCCCTCAGTGCAACCTCCCCTACATCGCCAGCGAGTCTGACCTTGATCAGTGGCTCGCAGCTCTCCGCACGGCGGCCCAGGCAGAGTTGGAAAAAGGCAACCGCATCAGCCTCTAAATCACCTCATGTCACGAGTCTTCACTTCCGCTTCAGATGATACGTTGTGTCATCTCGTTTCCATGGCGCGGGAGCGGCTTGTGATCGTTGCTCCCGGCCTCTCCAAGCAACTCGCCACGGCTATTGCCGGGCGTATTGCTCATGATGGTGGGCCGCCTGTGCTCGCCGTGATTGTGGACATCGACCCAGAGGTCTGCCGTCTGGGTTATGGCGAAATCGAAGCCATCGACATCGTTCGTGCCGCTCTCGCCGCCAAAGGTTCGTCTCTGCAAACCCAGGTGGGTGTTCGCATCGGCCTAATCGTGGCTGATGAGGAGATCCTGGTTTTCAGCCCCACGCCTCGGTTGATAGAGGCTGGCTCCACGTCCGATAACACCCCCAATGCCATCCGCATTACCAAGGCTGCCGCTATCGACATCGCCAGCGCATGTGGTGCAGGTCCTGAACTGGAAGTCCTGGTGAATCAGGAGCTTGGGCTTGATTTCGTCGATGATCGGAAGCTAGCCGCTGTGAAGCAGGACCTCAAAGAAGTGCCGCCTCGGCCATTCAACTTGGTTCGCTTGGAACGCGTCTTCAATTATCGCTTGGAGTTCGTTGAGTTCTCCGTTGAGCACTACAAGCTCAAAACCCGCTCCGTACCGTTGCCTCCTGAGCTGCTGGGTTTGGCGGAAAAGAACCTTCAGGACCGTATCCGAAACACCTTCCGTGTTTTCGAGAGTGGCTCGCCATTCGAGTTCAAAATCCCCGACCCATGCCCGCCACCTCCTGAGGGATTGCTAGACGAGCCGCAGCCAGAACCCGACATCGTCGTCACTGAAGAATGGCTGAGCAAGGAAGCTGACCGGCTTCGCAAGAAATACTTCATTCCCCTCGGCTCTGCTGCCTATGGAAACCTGATCCTCAAACGCCTCAAGCCGGAGTTCGAAGCCGAGGTAGAGCGACTGAAAAAGATTGTGGAAGCCTACGCGAAGGAAGTTGTCTCCTCCATCAAGGCCAAGATCGCCGAGACGCGGGATGATCTCATCAAAGCGCTTTTCCCGAGAGTAAAAGCAGCACCTCCGGCCAGTTGGTTGCGTCGATCCGTGGACGGGAAACTCAGTGATCAGGCCCTCCAGCAGCGGCTTGAAGAAGAGGTGGACCGTGCTTTTGAGAAAGTGGAGGAGGCCTTCGAACCCAAGGTCGCCTGCATTTTCAAGGGGGTGAATTACGAGACCATCACCGCCGACACCCATTTCCGGGAGAAAATCCAGGCCCATTTCGGGAAGGAGGAAGCCACCAAGCTGCTATCCGAATACGATGCTTCCCGCGCCCAGCAGCCCCCAACGATACACAAATAATGCACGATACACTTGCCATGTGTATCGTGCATAAATAGTGTATTCAACCATGATTCCCCTCACACAGCGTCTGCTCGACTACCTCGAAACCGTTTCGGGGGAGCGTCCTCATCTGGTGGCCGAAAAGGCCGCCGGGCTGCCGCTGTTCCTGCGGGAGCGCTACCAGATCCAGAGCCTTCACCTGTTTGGCCGAAGGTTCCTGCTCGCTATGGAGAAAAGCGACTGGGATGCCGGTTCCCCCGGCGAATACGAGAATCAGGCCGAGACACTGAGAACCCAACTTGGCGAAACGGTGGTGCTCGTGCTGCCCATGCTGCCCTCCCATGCCCGCAATCGCATGGTTCGCTTGGGCATCCCCTTCATCGTTCCAGGCAGCCAGTTATTCCTGCCCACGGCGATGATTGACCTGCGCGAGCGCTTCTCCCAGCCCAAGCCGGAGCGTGGGAAACGTCTCACACCAGCCGCCCAGTGTCTCGTGCTTTACCATCTTCAGCGCCATTCTTTGGAGGATTTGCCCCTGCGGATCATTGCCGAAAAGATCGGCTATTCACCCATCATGCTCACCAAGGTGAAGGATGAACTGGAAGCGGCAGACCTCTGCGGCACGTCGCGCCAGGGCCGTTCCATCACTCTCGCATTCAAGGTGCATGGCAGGCAGTTGTGGGAGCGGGTGCAGCCTCTCCTCTCCAGCCCGGTGAAAAAGGCCCACTGGCTGCGTTGGGAGCAGCCTGGCTATCCGGCCCTTGCCGCAGGTCTCACCGCACTGAGTCATCGCACGGACATCTCGGATGATCGTCTGCCCACCTACGCGCTGCCCTCCGCCACTTTCCAAGCCAATCTCGAGCGCGGTCTCTACCGGGGATGCCAGGGGCCGGAGGAGGCAAATCTGCGCATGGAGAGCTGGAGTTACAATCCTCAGCTCTTCGGCGATGACAAGAAGGTCGATCCACTCTCCCTCTACCTCAGCCTGCGTGACTCGCCGGATGACCGCATCCAACAGCAGCTCGAAAGACTCATCGACCAAGTCTCATGGTGAAAGGCATCAACATTTTCCGTGATCACTTTCGTGCCTTTGAAGGTGCCATGACCCTCATCGGCGGTGCCGCCTGTGATGAGTGGTTTGGCACCAACGGCATGAATTTTCGCGCTACCAATGATCTAGACCTCGTGATCATGATGGATCAGGTCGAGCAGACATTCCTAGATGCGATGCGCGCCTTTATCCAGGAAGGCGGGTATCAAACCAGTGAGCGAAGTGACGGTGTTCCCATCCTTTACCGCTTTGCCAATCCTACGCGGGAAGATTTCCCTTCCAAACTGGAGTTGAGCAGCAGAAAGCCCGAAGGTTTTGAACTCAGGGACGGGCAGAAATCCATCCCCGTGTTCCCAGAGCTTGGCAGGCACAGCCTTTCTGCCATCTTGCTCGATGACGCCTACTTCGGACTCATCCAGACCCACCACGACGAACGCGATGGTCTCTGGGTCGCCAATGCCAGCTCTCTGATTCCGCTGAAAGCCCATGCTTGGCTGAATCTGACCAAAGCCAAGGCTGCCGGTGAAACGGTGGATTCAGGGAATATCAAAAAGCACCGCGCCGACGTCTTCGGCCTTGCCGCCACCCTACCTGGAGCAGCCGGGCCTGAACTGCCTGATTCCGTCGTACAGGAGCTCGAGGCTTTCCTCCGTGCCTTCCCCATAAACTCGACGGATTGGCCTGCCATTCTCGCATCCTTGCGTTCCACCCTCGGTATCAGAGCTAATCCTGAAACCTTGCGCACCGCCATCCAAATATATTTCCGTCTTCCTGCCGCATGAACACCTCCGCCCTCAAGACCTTCGCCCCCGCCGTCCGCCGCCAGCTCATGGAGGCCGTCACACGCAAGCTCGACTTTGCTCTCAGCGCCAAGACGCCCGACTACCTCACCACATTCGCTCCGCAGGTGGCGGCGCTGCGGAAGCTTGCCCAGACGGATCGTGCAGGACTTATCGACCGCGTGGCGTACACCTGGTTCAACCGCCTCGCTGCACTCCGCTTCATGGATGCCCGGGGATGGCATCCGTTCCGCGCCCGTGTTCTCACGCCAGCCACGGTGGACGAGACACAGCCAGAGCTGCTCAAGCTCACCCGCGCCGGAGCCTTGCCCGAAGACCTGAAGGCCCACACGGATCCAGCCAGGCTCAATGACCTCCTCGATGGCCGCATCCCGTCGCCTGATTCGCAGGGCGAAGTCTATCGCCACCTCGTCCTCGCCGCCTGCCGTTTCTACCACGCCCTGCTGCCGAGCCTCTTCGAGAAACTCGACGACGAAACCGAGCTGCTCCTGCCCGATGACCTCCTCACCGAGCACTCCGTCGTCCACGGCTTCCGCACCGAAATCAGCGACGAGGACTGCGGCGACGGGCAGCGGGCCAATGTCGAGATCCTCGGCTGGCTCTACCAGTTCTACATCTCCGAGCGGAAGGACCAGGTCATGGCCCGCAAGAGCGCCGTACCCACCGAGGACATTCCCGCCGTCACCCAGCTCTTCACCCCGCACTGGATCGTCCGCTACCTCGTCGAAAACTCCCTTGGTCGGCTCTGGCTGCTTAATCGCCCCGGCTCCCGGCTGCGTGAGCACATGCCCTACTACATCGAGGGCGAACCGGAGACTGACTTCCTGAAGATCACCAAACCCGAGGAAATCCGCCTGTGCGATCCCGCTGTCGGCAGCGGGCACATGCTCACCTACGCCTTCGATCTGTTGGTGAAGATTTACGAGGAGGAAGGCCATGCACCCACCGAGATTCCCGGCCTCATCCTTCGGCATAATCTGCACGGGCTGGAGATCTGCCCCCGCGCCGCCCAGCTCGCCGAGTTGGCCCTCGTCTTCAAGGCCCGGGAAAAGGCCCGGCGCTTCTTCCAGGCGGAACACCTCGTCCGGCCCCACATCATAGAGCTGCGCGATGTGAGGTTCGAGGAAAACGAGCTGCGCGACTACATCCAAGCTCTCGGGCTGGGAGAGCTCTTCAATCAGCCCATGCTCAAGCTGCTCCACCAGTTCGAGGAGGCAAAGAACTTCGGCTCGCTCATCCAGCCGTGCCTCGACGAACGGGCCATCGCCGACGTCCGCCGCGCCATCGAGGCGAAGGACCTCGGCGGCCAGCTTTTCCTGCGCGACACGCACCTCAAAGTCCTTCGCGTGCTCGATCAAGCCGAGGCGCTCAACCAGCGGTATCACGTCGTCGTGGCCAATCCGCCGTATATGGGAACGAAACAAATGGCACCGCAGCTAAAGGTGTTCGGCCAAGAGAGGTATCCCGATGCTAAAGCGGACACATTTGCGATGTTCATCGAGCAGGCATTGTTGCTAGTTCAAAAGCGAGGATTCGCGGCGTTGGTCACCATGCAGAGTTGGATGTTCTTGGGTTCGTTCGAGGCGCTCCGCAAAAAGATCGTCGCAAACCATCGCGTTTCGACGATGGCCCATTTGGGGCCTCATGCCTTCGATTCCATTGCCGGCGAAATCGTGCAAGTGTCCGCATTCGTTCTTCAATCTGGAGTTTCAGGAGCTGCGCCGGGGCTCTTCCTTCGACTCATTGCTGGTGCGAACGAAACCGAGAAAGAGAAACTGCTGTTGCGTGCTATCGGAAGCTCAACTGACCCGCTTCGCTTCACCGCCAGCCGTGCCGATTTTGAAGCCATCCAATCGGAGCCTATCGCCTATTGGCTAACTCCGATCATCCGCGAAGCATTCAGAACAGGCAAAGCGCTAAAGGACATCGCCAATCCCACTGGCGGGATGACGACAGGCAACAACGAGCAGTTCCTTCGTTTGTGGCATGAGGTCTCTACGGAAAAGGTGGGGTTGCGATTGAAAGACCGAGAAGCCGCGAAGGCTTCAAAGCGAAAGTGGTTCCCGTATAACAAAGGTGGCGAGTTCAGGAAGTGGTATGGCAACGCATACTTTGTCGTGAACTGGCAGAATGACGGGCAGGAGATTCTGGCGACTGGACGCGCAACCCCTCGCAGCCGCGACTACTACTTTCATCGCTCAATTACATATTCGGCCACTGGATCTTTTTTCGGAGCAAGGCATTCGGATGAAGGCTTCATGTTCGACGCGAAAGGCGCGTCCTGTTTCGCGAGTAGTAGCGATCATTTCTGGGTGCTTGGTTTCCTCGCGACTCGACTCACCAGTTTCTGCCTCGGTGCATTGAATCCAACTGTTGAGTTTCAGACTGGCGACTTGTCAAAGCTGCCTTTGGCTAAAAAGGTATTTGATAAGCCACTTCAAACGGCTGTCACGAAGCTGGTTGAATACTCCATTTCCATCGCCCGCGCCGACTGGGACAACTTCGAGACCTCGTGGGACTTCCGCGACCAGCCGTTGCTGCGGCCGGGGCTGAAGAGCGCGACGCTGGAGGCGAGCTGGCGGAATTGGGAGGCGCAGAGCACCGCCGCTATCCGCCGGATGCAGGAGCTGGAGACGGAGAACAACCGGCTCTTCATCGCCGCCTACGGCCTCGACGGCGAGTTGCAGCCCGAAGTGCCCGAGGAGCAAATCACCCTCGCGCGCGCCGAGGCCCGCCGCGACATCGCCGCCTTCCTCTCCTATGCCGTCGGCTGCATGATGGGCCGCTATTCCCCCGACCACCCCGGCCTCGTCCTCGCCAACGCCGGCGACACCCTGCGTGAGTTTTTGGGAAAAGTGGGAAAGCCCCTGGCCGAACTCACCTTCGCCCCCGACGAGGACGGCATCATCCCCGTGCTCGATGGCGAGTGGTTCGAGGACGACATCGTGGCCCGCACCCGCGATTTCCTCCGCGCCACCTTCGGCGAAGCCACGCTGCGGGAAAACCTCCGCTTCATCGAAGACTCCCTCGGCAAGGACCTGCGGAAGTATTTCCTGAACGACTTCTACAAAGACCACCTCCAGACCTACAAGAAGCGCCCCATCTACTGGCTGGTCCAAAGTCCGAAGAAAGGCTTCAGCGTCCTCCTCTACCTGCACCGCTACACCCGGGACACGATGAACCTCGTTCTGAACCGCTACCTCCGCGACTACCAGGTGAAGCTCCGCAACCGCCTCGCCCACCTCACCCAGGTCCAAGCCACCGCCCCCACCGCCCGCGAGAAAACCGAAGCCCGAAAAGAAGCCGACAAAATCACCAAGACGATTCACGAATGCGACGAGTGGGAACGCCAAACCGTCCTCCCCCTCGCCCAAGCCCGCATCGAACTCGACCTCGATGAAGGCGTAAAAACCAACTACCTAAAACTCGGCGAAGCCCTCGCCCCCATCGCCGGGCTGGCGGCGAAGGAGGAGGAATAGCCCATGCCTTCTTCCGACAATCCATTTTCGGCAGGCAAGCAAGCCCTTGGTTACCTCTACCAATTCCGATATGCGCTGCTTCAGACACTGCGACTGCCGGAGAAAACCGTCTGCTTCATCGAGAAAGACGATGACATTGATTTTTCCGACCCCGAGGAGGGGCGGATTTTGGCGTCTCTGAAACACAAAGCGCCCGGCGATGCGTTGACCGACCTCTCACCCGACTTCTGGAAATCGGTGCGGATTTGGTTGGATTACTACCTCAAGAACGACATTTCCACTGACCCCGTTTCGTTCTTTCTGTTTACGACGGGACAGGTGGTTGTCGGTTCGCTTTTGGAGGTGTTCCTCCCCAAGGGAGAAAAGGACGATGCGTTGCCGAACCGGGTTCGCAATGTCCTCGCGGGATCAGATTCCAGGCTGATCAAGAAAACCACCGACCTCCTCGCAAAACTTCCCGACGACAAGTGGGCGGACTTTTTCCGCCGCATCACGATTTTCGATTCCCAGGAGCGAATTCAAGACATCCCGAAGCTGATCATGAACGAACGCTTCCGACCGATTCGCGATCAGTTCCGATTGCCGGTATATGAGCGCCTCGAAGGCTGGTGGAACAACGCCTGCATCGATCTTCTCACCAACAAGCGGGTTGAACCAATGCGAGGCTTCGAGGTCTCGGAAAAGCTGGCCGCCCTCGCGCAGGAGTTTCGTGACGACAGTCTTCCAATCGACTTCGAGGATGCCGAGCCAAAGAATGGAGTGTCGCCCGAAACAGACGACCGCTACTTCGTGAGGCAATTGCGAGGGATCGGTTTGAAGTCGGAACGGATTAGACGGGCAATCCTCGACTACTACCGTTCTTTTCAGCAGCGCAACTCCTGGCTGCGCGAGATGGCCGATCTTTCCGGAGAGTTGGAAACTTACGATGACCGCCTCGTCGATGAATGGGCTCGGCTTCGAGAGATCGTATTCGAGGAATTGAAAGACGACGCTCCAGAGGAACTTCTGCAAAAGACTGGCAGAGAACTGCTCAATAGGCTCACAACAAGCGACCATTCCAACCTTCGCATTCGTCCGCAGGTCAGGGCCACATTTGTCACCATGGGAAGCTACCACATGCTGGCAAATGATGAAGAGCCGCGAGTGCATTGGCATCCGCGTTTTGAGAAGCGGGTTGAGAAAATTCTTCGTGGGAGGGATTCATGAAACTCTGGCATCAGAGACCTCGCGAAATCCGAAACCTTTTCAATCCCGCATTCTGCGGGCTTGTCCTGGCACGCGGGGTGGAGGGTTTCACCGAACAGGTCAGCCGCCCCATGCCCTTTTCGCTGACGCTGTTGATCCTGCCGCTGTGTCTACACAAACGGACCAGGGAGCAAATCAAGGAAGCGAATCGCGCCTACTTCACGACGATTCTGCAGGAGCATCCGGAAATCCGTGTGGATTTGGCCAAACGCGCACGCAGCCTCGTGCCATACACCATGGAAGCGTTTGGCTACCTGATGGCGTGTGGAGTCATAGAAGTGGATGACGCTGGATGCGTTGCGATCCGGAACAACACTGTGAGGAAAACAATCACAGGCTCGCAAGATAGCAAGGACTGCCAAACCGTAGCTCGCTCTCTGGGGAGAAAGCTGGCGTTGATCAATGACAGGGCGACCATTTACACGACGCTAGGAATCCGACCATGAACATCCGAGACATCATCATTTATAGCCACGGAGGAGAATCGCGGCGGATTTCCTTTAAGGTTGCCGGGCTGAACATTGTCACCGGACGCTCTTCCACAGGAAAGTCGGCGCTCTCAGACATCGTGGAGTATTGCATGGGGCAGAGTGACTTTAATATCCCGGAAGGTCCGATCCGGGACAAGGTGGCGTGGTATGCGGTCATCTACCAATTTCCGGGCGAACAGGTCTTAATCGCCAAGCCAGCCCCGGCAGCCAATGCGGCAAGCTGCTCCAGGGCTATGATCAGAAGGGGAGCAACCGTCGAACCGCCTCCGTTCGCCGAGCTCCGTCAAAACGCGGACGACGAAACGGTGGTTTCACTGCTTTCTGGCCTCCTCGGAATCCCCGCAAATCGAACGCAGGTTTCTCAAGAGCAAAGTCGGGATTCATTCGCTGCGACGATTAAGCACACCTACTTCTACCTTTTCCAAAAGCAGGGTCTGATCGCCAATAAGGAGCAGTTGTTCTACCGGCAAAACGAACAGTTCATGCCGCAGGCCATCAGGGACACCTTGCCGATCCTCCTTGGAGTTGCGCCGGATGATCGATTGGAACTCGATTTCAAACTTCGGGCTGCCAAGCGCGATCTAAAGATTACCCAGAAGCAACTCACGGAGGCTACTCAGTTCAGCGAGCAGCTTAATGTGCGGGCTTTGGGTCTGTTGACCGAGGCGCAACAGGTGGGAATTCTCGCCCGCAGTCCGGCTCCTGAAACAACCGCCGCAGCATTGGCTACATTGTCCGGGATCACCACTTGGAAGCCCGCTCGCATTCCCGACGAAGACACACGCCGTATTGCTGAATTGGAAGACAACATCGCAGCCATCCGAAAAGAACGAATGGCGGCCAACGAGACGCTCCGGGCGACTAAAATGTTCGCGGAGAAGGAAGACGGGTTCACAACTGAAGCAGAGGAGCAAAAAAGTCGCCTTGAATCCATTCATGCTCTGCCGATGCACCCGGAATCAGGAGAATGGCAATGGCCGTTCGCACCTGAAAACCTTGGACTCGAAACGCCCATTGCTGCGTCTCTGATTAGCGAGCTTCAGTCACTCAATCAAGAATTGGATGCCGTCGTGGGAGAGCGGCCATACTTGGTGGAATTCACGCAAAAGGTCGAACAACAAATAGGAGACCTGAATCAGAGGCTGCGAAGCAAAGAAGAGGAACTGGCAGCGGCAATAGCTGCGAATGCTGCCATCGCGGAGATGGGCAACCGTAACGCCGCCGCCGCGAGAACGGTCGGACGCATCAGCCTTTTCTTAGAGACTTATCGCCCAGACGATGACTTGGCGGCATTGAAAGCGCGGGTAGGTGAATTGCAAAAGCTGGTTGCTCAGCTCGAACGCGACTCCGGTGCAGACGATAGCGAGGAGCGTCTGATATCGATCCTTAACATCATCTCGAATCGAATTAGTCGATACGTTCAGGAACTTGAAGCCGAGTTCTCAGAGTTTCCGTTCAGACTCGACCTCAGCCATCTGACCGTCGTTGCGGACAGACCTGAAAGACCAGTTCCGATGAACAAGACAGGCGGTGGTGCCAATCATTTGGCCTACCACTTGGGCGCAATGCTGGCGTTGCATCAGTTCACTTCCAATAACAAGAAGCCGATGCCGTCCTTCTTGTTCATCGACCAGCCTACGCAGGTATATTTCCCATCGGAGCAAGTTTACAAGGCTGCCACTGGCTCAGTGGAAGAAACGGAAAGGGATTCCGATCTAGAGAAGGTGCGGAAGCTCTTCTGGATGCTTCATCGCTTTGCAGCAGAGGAGTGTCCGGGTTTCCAAATCATCGCCACTGAGCACGCAAACCTGCGCGACGAGTGGTTTCAGACATCGCTTGTGGAAGATCCGTGGACAAAACCACCCGCTCTGGTTCCGGAGGATTGGGCGGGTTTAGAACCCATTCAAGCCGCCCCCCCACCGACAGCCAAATGAAACGAATCCACTACAGTCTCCAGCATGTGTTTCAGCGCCATCGCCTAGTCTTTTGGTATGACTCCACCTGCGAGTGGGCGGAGACCTTCGATGCCTACCCTGACACGAACGTGACGAAGCTCCGCGTGGCAGGCAATGAGTTTGGCACCAAGGTGCGCATCGTTCGCGGCACTCATGACGATTCTTGATTAGCTCGCAGGAACCCGAGTCCCAAAACATCCACATGAACAGTACCGACCGATCACCCCATAATGGCAATGTCAGATCACAAAGATACTAGCCTCGTCACGATGTCTGCACGAATCACAAATCTAAAGCGCATCATCAACTGTCTTTCCGAGCACCGGCATCTCTGCGATGACTGCCTCTCTAGCGAGTCCGGCGTGGCACCAAGGCAGACGGTCAACCGCCTCTGCCGTGAGAATTCTCACCTGATCAGCGAGTGCGATGACCAGCCCTGCGAAGGACAATGTCGAAAAGAGCACAAGATCCTCCGCTTTCTTCCACGGCAGAGTGGCGGAGACACGCATGAGGACGAATTGGAAGTCACTGTTAGGGCAAGCGATGAGGCAGGTGCTATCCCTAAAGTCGATGACATATTGGGTGATACGGAACCATCTGAAAATAGTGACCTAGTCCAGCAAAGATCCGCCAATTCTGACTTTTCTCGAAAGGAATATCTCCATGATAATTTCAACGCGATCATTGCGCGGGCACTCGATCTGAAGCCGGCTGATTATCTTGGGCGTTTGAGTCTTGATGGTCTCATGGATCTCAAGGCCATTACCTCCAATATTCATGCCGTGATCACGCTCAAGCTGACGTTCGCCCTGGTGGACTGGCTGCAAATTCATTTGAACGTCAAACCTGAGCAAGCGCGTGCCCTCAATGACGCGGCTGATGCGACCAAGCCCTTTGTTTCGGGATTCGACATCGACAGCAGTGATCCGAACTTGGTGGCTGAGGTCAAAGGCAACATTCCCGTGAAGGGAGGCTCAGCTTTTGAAGCGGCTCAAGTCAAAGGGCTGACGGATGATGTGCGCCAGATGTTCGGCTTGCCACCCAATGGAAAATTCGCTGAGAGGATGTCTGTCAGATCGAAAATTCATCGTCCAAACCTCGGCAGCGCCATGAAATTCTTGGGCGTTTTCGATTCAGCTCGTGTTCGTGCGGCTGTTAGTAAATGGATGGAGACATTCCGAAAGGCTCATGCCGGACGAAAAGTGGAACTGGCTGAAGGCGTGGTGAGCTACGATCCCGATACGGTTTACGTCGTCTTTCTCACGCTCGGACCGGCAAAGAAGGGGGAGGATTAAATTTCACACGATGGGATCCGATCATTCAGAACCGACGCCGCCTTCTTTCTCTCTCAGGGAGATCGCCTCTTGGACGCCAGGCGTGTTTCGGGAAGTAAAGACGAAGATTCGCGCCAGCATTCCAGCGCTGCAGCGCGGACTTGTGTGGACGCCCCAACAAAATGAATTGCTGTGGGACTCGATTCTTCGGGGCTTCCCCATTGGTGCGGTCGTAGTAACCAGGTGGTCCGACAAACTGAAGAAGACGGCTGAGGCGGCGGACGAAAGCATCACCTATCATCTCTTGGACGGGCAACAGCGTTGTCACGCCATCGCCCTCGGCTTTTCTGATCCGTTTGTCGCCAAGGAAACTTCCGACAATGACAAAGTGGAGTCCATCCTTTGGCTGGACCTGAATCCAACACCGGAGCGAAACAGCACGCGCAACTTCTGGGTTCGCGCTACGACCACCGCCCATCCTTGGGGGTATCGCAAGGATGACGCTGCCACCCCGCTGACTGCCTGGGCGATCCGCGAGGCACTCAAGCCGTTGGGGCTGGATGCTGCCAAACCGGAGTACAGGCGCCCTTCGCCGATGGACCTCTGGCCCTGTGATGCGGCAGCAAAAATACCTGTCCCGTTGTCATGGCTCCTGCAATTGCCCGTGGAGGATGAGAGCACCTTCTGGACCAAGCTAGGGACTAGGGCTAAGGAGGCCACCAGATTTCCGTGGGCGGCAAGAATCCGTGATTTTTGCGTGACCGACGACGCCGCTGAGAACAAGCCCCGCATCTTCAAGGCCATCAAAAGGGCGCATGCAGCGAAGCTGATCGCGTTGGAGACACCTGACGAATTGCTGGAAGGTTCGGAACAGGAAAAGTCTGGCGGCAGTGACCGGGAAGATGTCAGCAACATTGAGCAGCTCTTCCAGAGACTGAACAGGCAAGGGACCAAACTCGATGGCGAGGAACTCGCTTATTCCATGATCAAGGCTCACTGGCCAGACCTGGAGAAGCCGATCAACGATGTGTCCGAGGGGCGGATGCCGCAGGCGAGAATGGTATCCCTGGGAGTCCGTGCCGCACTGGCCACAGAAGCAAAGCACAACCTGCCAGGACCACCGACGGTGAGCGCCTTGCGAGTCATCGCCCGGAGTGAGAAGGACAAAAAGGCGATCATTCAAAGCTTCATCACCCAAGACCTGGGTAACGCCTGCGAAATGGTCGGCCAGTGGTTGAAATACGATGCGCAGACGAATCCAAGCGGATTGCTGCCGGTGCATATCACCAGCATAGCGATGAGTTCGCGTGAGGTTTACCTACTCCTGCTTCATTTCGCCAATCGGCTGTTGGAAGGTCATGCTGCCCCGGCGGGCTGGACCAAGGCCATGCAGGCAATGGCGACGATGATCCATTGGTTCGCACCGGAGAAAGCCAAGGTTGCCAATCGTGTGTATGTCCGCTGTCGTGATGGAATGAGTCTCGATAACATCCGCACGGCGTTGCTGGAGGCACACACTGCGGGAGAGATCCAAACGATCCATGCGCCCAAAGCGGTTGAGGATTTCATTCGGCTCCCAGAGAGTGGCCTCAAGGACTGGAACTGGTGGCAGCCCATCCACGGAGATGGCACAGCAGAGGGGATCCAACAGCGTCGTAGAGTTTGGGAGGTTTTCCTGAACTTCCGCAACAACCGTGGACTGCTGCTTTATGCCCAGCGTGGCTATCTCGCCCGGCGGTTTCGGGACTATGATCCCGCCCGCAAGGATCTTTGGGAAGCTCACAATCGCCCCTGGGATTTCGACCACATTTTGGCCTCATATTACTTCCACAACCGCAAAGATGGGAGCGACTTCCGTGGCATCTGCGGTCAGTGGGGCTACACCATCGGCAACCTCCGCGCCTGGCCGTTCGAGGACAACCGTTCCGACCAAGCTGAGGAAGCAGCGAAAAAGATCAAAGGGGATCCTAGTCGTCTGGAAGACAGCTTTTTAACAACCGATGAAGAGCTGGCATTTTCTGGAGGTGACAAGGCACGTCGCGACGAAGCCGCCGCTCGATCATTTGTAGTCAACTGCAGGAGACGCCTTCTGCGGATCTACCGAACGTGGTATGAAGCTGTCGGCGTTGAGAACCTGGTGACCACCCATGAAGAAAACAACTCAATCGCAACGGAGCCTGCGGCCATGATCGCTTCGGCTGTATGAACACCTATTTCGCATGAAACGAATCCATGACAGTCTCCAGCATGTGTTCCAGCGCCACCGCTTGGTCTTTTGGTATGATCCGACATGCGAGTGGGCTGAGGCCTTCAACACCTACCCGGATGAAAGCGTGGTCAAGCTCACGGTGGCAGGCAATGAGTTTGGCACCAAGGTGCGCATCGTCCGTGATCCGAACCCCGATGCCAACTTCCTGATTTATTTGCCCACAGCCCGCCCGGCAGATGCGGACAACTGGCTGCTGGACCTCCTGCTGCAAGGCTATGAATACAAGGCGGACAAGGCCTCGCTGGCGCTCCAGGAAGTCGGCCTACCGCACGAATTTCTCCATCTCGCAGAAGCGCATGGCAAATATTTCCACAGCGCGAAGCGCGTCCAATCCCTGAAGGAAATGATCGGCAAGGACGACCAGAGCCGGGAGATCCGGCTCAAGATGATGGCGGTGCTCGCGGACACCGACGTGGAGGTGGATGCCATGCTGCTGCGCTTCCTCCGCACGGATCCGGAAGCGGATTTAATCGCAACGGATCGAGTGGACGAGTGCCTCGGGGCGGCGGCCTTGGCGGAATCGTTTTGGCAGGAAGTGGAGCGCCTGTTTGGCTACACGGCGGCAGTCCCCTCACTGCGGGACTTCGCCGTGTCACTGTTTCGCGGAGCCAATCCGCTGGACACTCAGGCGGCACTGCATCCGCACGCGAAAGTCTTCCTGCAACGGTGGAAGGACAGCCAAACACACAGCCTCTGGTTTCGCGACTGGGCACACCAAATGGAGAAGGAACTGCAAATCGCCGCCGCACTTGGCGGGCTGGACGAGCGGAAAACGCTCGGCGATTGCGACACGTTTGAGATTTTCGAGAAGTTCACTCTGCACCGGCTGTGCCAGTCGTTTGCCAACGGGGCCGCAGCCGTGGACCTCCGTGCAGTGGTGCAGCAACGGCGTGGTTCCATTTGGTGGCCGCAGCACGAGCCTGGCTACGCTGCCGTGGAGCAGGCCGTGGAGTTGCGTGAATTGCTGGCCGGGGCCGAGTTGACGATGGATTCCGTCACCAGTGGCGTGAGTCGTTATGTGACCACTTGGTGGCGTATCGACATGGCCTACCGTCTCTGCACGTGGAACTTGCGCCGCTACGGTCAGGTGCAGGTGATGGAGCAGATCACGCAATGGGTGGAGAAGTCTTATGTGAATAATTTCCTCCTCCCGCTGGCCGACCGCTGGAGCGATCAAGTGCGCGGCATGGAAACGTGGGGGTGCTCCGAAGTGATCGCCCAGCGGCGTTTCTTCAGCCACTATGTGCAGCCATTCTTGATAAAGGGGCAGAAGGTGTTCGTGATCATCTCCGATGCCCTTCGCTATGAAGCGGCATCTGATTTTGCGCAGCGGCTGCGCTCCGCCAATCGCTGGACCGCTGAGGTGGAGGCGCTTTTTGGCTCCCTGCCATCCTACACCCAGCTCGGGATGGCGGCTCTGCTGCCCGGTCAGCAACTGACCGTGGACGCAATAACAGCAACAGTGACCGTGGATGGACGCAGCGCTACGGGCACGGCCAATCGCCGCGAGATCCTGAGCCTCGCCTGTGATGGAAAGGCGACAGCCATTCAAGCAGAAGAGTTCCTGGAACTGAACACGAAGACCGAGGGCCGTGCGCTGATGCGCGATCACGAGGTCATTTACATCTTCCACAACGTCATCGACAAGACCGGCGATGCGGCTGGCACGGAGGCGAAAACTTTCGATGCCGTGGAGCAAGCCTTCGCGGAGCTAGATCTGATCATCAAGAAAGTGGCGAACATCAACGGCAGCAACATGCTGCTCACGGCGGATCACGGCTTCCTCTTCCAACAGGACGATGTGGCTAAAGACGATGCCACGCCCCTGCCAACCGCCGGCGAATGGACTTTCAAAAACCGGCGTTTTGCCCTCGGACGAGACATCTCACCGAACGCCAAGGTGAAGATCTTTGACAGCACCGCCCTGGGACTTGGTGGAGACTGGTCAGCCGCATTTCCTCTCTCGCTCGGGCGCTTTCCGCTTCAAGGCTCTGGGATGCGCTACGTCCACGGCGGCAGCAGTCTGCAAGAGGTGGTGGTGCCCGTGGTCAAGATTCACAAGGCCCGCTCTGATGACACGGGCAAAGTAGAGATCGAGCTGCTGCGTGTGCCCGCCAAGATCACTACGGGTCAACTTTCCATCGCGCTCTTCCAGGACCGGCCCGCTCAAGGCAAGGTGCTGCCCCGCACGCTCCGCGTGGGCATCTTTGCCAAAGACGGCACCAGTCTCTCTGAGATCAAGACGCAGACCTTTGATTCCAAGGAACAAGAAGCACGCCAGAGGGAGACGACCATGCTCTTGGTGCTTTCCGCCGCTGCCGATACATTCAACAACCGTGAAGTGGATCTGCGCCTCGAAGAAACCGTCTCCGGCACGAACCAGATCGTGACTTACAAGACGCACAGCCTCAAACTCCAGAAACCCTTCACCAGCGACTTCGATGAACTCTGAATCCACACCCGACCCCGCAGCCAGTGAAGAGCAGGAGCCATTTGTTGCTGAGCCCCGTCAACTGAGCCCGCTGGATCAAAAAATCCTCCAGCACTTCCCTGGATTGGTAGTGCGTAAAGACCTGACAAAAGGGCTGAAACAGAACGCGGTGGTCCCCACTTACGTGCTGGAATACCTGCTGGGTCAGCACTGCGCCACCGATGACAATGAAGTGATCAAGGCGGGCCTGGAATCCGTTCAGAAGATCCTGGCCAAGCACTATGTGCATCGAAACCAGGCGCAACTGGTGAAGTCCACGATCAAGGAAAAGGGGCGGCACAAGGTCATCGACAAGCTGACCGTTGAACTGAACGATAAGGGCGGATTTTACGAAGCCGAGTTCACCAACTTGGGCCTCAAGAAAGTGCCAGTGTCTGACGATTTTGTCCGCAGGTATCCGAAGCTGCTGGTGGGTGGCATCTGGTGTATCACCGATGTGACCTATGAAGTCGCCGAAGACCCCAAGGCAAGTCCATGGCAGATCGACACCCTGAAGCCAATTCAGGTAGCCAGCGTGGACTATGAGCAGTTTTTGAAAGCTCGGGCACAGTTCACTACAGAGGAGTGGATGGACGTGCTGATGCAGAGCATGGGCTTTAATCCTGAGATGTTCGGGCGGCGTGCCAAACTCCTGACTTTGATTCGCCTCATTCCGTATTGTGAGCGCAATTACAACCTTCTCGAACTCGGGCCGAAGGGCACTGGGAAATCCCACATCTACGCGGAGTTCTCGCCTCACGGGATGCTCATTTCCGGCTCTGAAGTGACCGCTCCCAAGCTCTTCGTGAGCAACTCAAGCGGCAAGATCGGACTCGTCGGCTATTGGGATTGCGTTTGCTTCGACGAGTTCGCCGGCAAGGACAAGAAGGTGGACAAGGCGCTGGTGGACATCATGAAGAATTACATGGCCAACCGCACTTTCTCACGGGGGATCGAGCAGCTCACAGCCGAAGCTTCGATGGTGTTCATGGGCAACACCAAGAAGTCCGTGGCCTACATGCTCAAGCATTCCCATTTCTTCGAGCCGCTGCCTGACAAGTATATCGACTCCGCCTTCCTTGACCGCATCCACGCCTACAACCCAGGCTGGGAAGTCGCACCAATCCGGCATGACCTCTTCACCAACGGATATGGCTTTGTCGTTGATTTTATCGCCGAGGTGTTGAAGCACCTGCGAACGGAAGATTTCACAGGGGCTTACAAACAGCACTTTGAGGTCACCTCTGAAGTCTCCACACGCGATCAGACCGGCTTTGAAAAGACTTTCTCCGGGCTGATGAAGATCCTCTTCCCGGATGGCAAATGCACTCCCGTGGAGACTGAGGAACTGCTGGCTTTCTCTATGGAATCTCGTCGGCGTGTGCGTGAACACATCCTGCGCATCGACGACACCTTCAAGCGCCACGACTTTATCTACAGACCTCTCAGTGGAGGTGCGCCAGTAACGGTGCTGACCCCTGAAGAAATTCAGTATCCAACCTTTGCTGGGCCGCGAACTCAGCAAGCCGTCAATGGTGAGCCAGGTCCTGAGGCCCATGAAGACATTCCTCCTGCGGCTGAGCCGTCTCCTGCAACGCCAACAACCGCTGTCGCAGATGAACCGCAGCCTGGACATGTCGTGATCCCCGAGAACACCAAGGGCTGGAGCTACCGTCGTCTGTTCGCCAAGCACCTCACCGGCGCACGCAGTATCACCATTTGCGACCCTTACATTCGGATGTTCTTCCAGGCGAGAAACCTCATGGAGTTCCTGCAAATGGTTCATGATTTGGTGCCAGAAGGTGATGAAGTCGCCGTGCATCTGAAGACACAGTCAGATATGGATTCCTGCGTGAAACAGGAAGAAAATCTCAACCAACTCGTCCACTCATTTACTGGCTCACGAGTTGCTTTCAGTTGGGAGTTTGACCACAGCCCCAACTTCCACGCCCGAAACATCACGACTGACACTGGCTGGAAGATCACCATTGATCGTGGCATGGACATCTTCCAGCGTTATGAGACAGGCCCATTCTCGCTCGCGCAAGCCATGCAGGAAGCACGCCTAACACGCGGGGCAGAAATCACTTATCTCAAGGTCTGAGGCGGCCGTCGCATTTAAACCTGGCTCGATACCAAAAAAGATGAGGAAGATCACGATTTACATGTGGGGATACTGGGGCTGGGGCAACGCCGCGCCAGAACTCGTCAAAGCCGTTGATGCCGTTGAGCGAAAGCGCGGATTCAGACCGCCAGTATTTGTAGATATTCGCATGAAGAGGACGGCCCGTCCTGCGGTATTCCGTGGAAAGGCTTTCGGGCAGGTGGTCGGCCCGGCGCGGTATGAAACCATGGACGCCCTTGGCAACGAGCATTATCTAGATGATGGCAGGAAACGCCTGCCGCACTCCAAGCGCAAGATTGTCATTCATGATCCAACGGCTGCCGATCTCTTGCTGGATAGGGCAGTTGAGCTGAAAAAGCAGAATAGGCATGTGATCTATTTCTGTGCCTGCGCATTTCCCAACGGCAATGTGAACAATGATGGTGAGTTTTACGCTTGCCACCGCTCCACTGTCTTAAGCCTGTTGATCAAATGCGCGAGGGCTAGAGGAATCGCTTTGGAGGTGGTTGAGTGGCCCGGCGGTGGCGGCAACCGCTTCGACATGGCGGCATCTCTTGAAACATTGAAATCGGTGCGTCGAGGTCGCAAGCTGGTGCCTATTTCCAGCCTACACTCGCTCGCAAATTGGGCAGAGACTCCATGGGGATCATTGGTCCGCCTGCATTGCGGTGATGACGAACTTATGATTCTCACAGGGCCTGCAAAATACAAACAAGAGGCATGGGCGCTGCCCGTACTGGATTGGAGTGAACCCGACCAGAATGCCAATATGAGGACCAAATCCAAACGCTGGCGTTGTCAGCATGGAGTGGATGCAGTTTGTGCTTGATCAGCGCCATGCACACCCACCTGGTTTCTCGATTTCTGCGCCACCACCACCAGTCCCAAACGCCGCCTGCTGCTGACCAACTACGAACTCGGTGCCGATGTGCATGGCAAAGGTGTTCATTCGGGCCTGAAATTCGCCGACACCGCCAAGAAAATCTTAGCCGGACAGGAGATGGAATAAGACGCCCTGCGTGTCCTCAACAACTACCGCAAAATTGCAACGGGTCACACACCGCCGCGTTGGCAGGCTGGGAATGTCGGTGAAAACAAACTTGCAGCCAATTCAGCAGCGACCTCTACTCAGCGCCTTATTGACCCAGCAACACCGTATTTCATGCGGGTGATTCAGTGCATCACAAATTTCCAATGACCCTCCCCCCAGAACTTACGTCACGCCTACAGGCATTGAAGGCATTGCTTGATCTTGGTGATGTTGAATTGGCCTCATCTGCTGCTTCCAGACTTCAGGCGCATCGGGAGATTAGCAGCATCGCGCAGATCACCGATTATTTCAGCGCACACCGCTATACGGAGGCAGGCAGGCTCATTACCACTGTGCTTAGCGAAGGCACCAGGCTGGTGCGCTGGACAGATCCTGAGATCATGTTGCTGGAGGCCGAATTGGAACGGCTCTCCTCCGATTTGGCAGAGGCTGAGGCCGAGCAGGCGGAGCTGGCGCATCAGATCGCCCGCTTTCATGCGGCGCATCATCAGACTCTCGGAGCGCGGCTGGAGAAGCTGCTACGTCTCCGTATAGTGCTGCGCGAGCGTGAGGCTGCGGCAGACCCGGCGAAGACCGCTGACTACGCTCAGGCACAGCAAGACTACGACAGCTTTCAACAGGACAGCGCCTTTCGTGAGGATGAGGATGCCCGCACTAAGTGGGAGCTGTCCGAAGATGAGCAGCAGGAGTTGAAACGTCTGTTCCGAAAAGCCTCCAAGAAATGCCACCCCGATGTCGTGCCACCGGATCATCAAGCCGCCGCCGCGGCTATGTTCCGTGACTTGAGCGAAGCCTACGAGAAGGGGGACTTGGTGCGTGTGCAGCAGATCGCCTCGCAGGCAGAGGCGGGCATCTTCACCACGTCGGATAAGGCGACAGCGGAAGATCAAAAGGCCAGCCTTCAGGCACGTGTTCAGGCCGTACGAGCGGCGTTGGAAAAAGCCCGTGCCGATCTGGCAGCTGTGCAGCAGTCCGCCGCCTGCCGTGTCATGTCTCAGCAGCCCGACTGGGACGCTTACTTCCAGAGCCAGGCCACGAAGCTCGATCAGGAAATCAAAAGGCTAGCTGATGCCATTGAGGGATCAAAGCCATGAGTGACTCCAAGCAGCCCAAGCTCGAACTCCAGGTCAGCTCGCCGCAGGCATTGGTGCGGCGGATGGATCAGCAATTGGAGCTGGTCGGTCGCTTGCTGGCCGAGGCCGATGCCGCGAAAGCAATTGTGCCTGCCAGCATTATCAACAGCCTTGGCATGCAGATGCTCTGGTGCCCGCCTGGTAAGTTCCTCATGGGCAGCCCGGAGGATGAAGAAGGGCATGATGAAGACGAAAACCAAGTCCAAGTGCAGATCAGCCAAGGGTTTTGGATGGCTCGCACACCGGTGACTCAAGGACAGTGGCAGGCGCTGATGGGGAGCAACCCGAGCGTATTTGGAGGCGGCAAGGATCTGCCTGTGGAGAAAGTGAGATGGGATGATGCTCAGGAATTTTGCACCAAGTTGAATGTCGGACAAAGTGACCATCCTGGCTACCGCTATGCCTTGCCGAGTGAAGCGCAGTGGGAATACTCCTGCCGTGCTGGGGAGACAGGTCCGTATTCCGGCGGTAGCTTGGATGAGGTTGGATGGTATGATGGCAACAGCGGAAGCAAAACCCACGATGTAGGCCAAAAGAAGCCGAATGCCTGGGGGCTGCATGACATGCATGGGAATGTGTCGGAGTGGTGTGCCGACTGGCATGATTTCAAGTTGCAAGGTGGAGTGGATCCCAAGGGGCCTGAGTCGGGTGTCTACCGCGTGGATCGCGGCGGCTCGTGGTTCAGCTACGCCGCCGGCTGCCGCGCGGCCCTCCGGGGCAGAGTTGTGCCATACTACCGCAACCGCCGCCTGGGCGTCCGCCCCGCCCTAGTTCCATCCAGGTAAGCGGAGCGGAGGCATGAAGATCGGAGTCGGAGGCGAGGGACGAGCCGGAGACGGAGGGCTTCGATGCCGGTCAATCTCCGCAGGGCAACATCACACACCTCCTGCCCATTCATCGTCTCGGGAACGGCAAATTCCGGAACCTGGGTGATGCTGAAGACATCCCCGCAGACAGCTTTGAAGGACGATTCGCCGGTTTGCTACCGCCCAAACCCATCGACGAAAAGACCCGCCAGATGGGCATCGTGCTGCTGGAGGCGATGGGCGTGAAGGTGATGCCTTTGAAAGGCAGGTGAACACTGACGACAACCTGAGGTTTCCATCACGTCCCCGATATTCACTTTGCCAACCCGGATGCGTCCCTCCTCCAACCCCATCAGTGCAATTGGAAAGAGCTTCTGTGCTGAACTTGTATCCAGCTCAGGAATGATTCTTGTAGCGGTGGAGCCCCTTTGAAAGAGACGCATGGAGCAACTTTGTGCTGGAGAGGTAGCCGGCCAGATGGTGAAGGTTGGCGTTGGCTGCAGGATTCCGGGCGAAGTTGTAGGACCGAACGCACGGAAGCCCGAACGTGAACATGTCCATCAGGTCACACCTTTCCTCGGGAGGGAGTTTGGCGATGGCGTAATAAAGCTCGGTCTCGCTGCCGCTGTCCGTTTGGGGCACGGCGGCAATTCAATAGGCTCTGTGGCCACGACATCGGGACACCACCGACAATTCAAGGGTCTGTCCTCCGCTGGATCAGGTCTCATCAAAGTCGAAACCGCTCAACATGCCGGTTGGCCCCTGCAATTCCGTAACGGATTTATAATGGTTTTTTGTGCATTTCGATGCAATTCCAGACAGTTTGTCACAACTTTAGCCGATTGACCCGTCAGTTTTATGACATCAATAAATGACTCATGTTGAGTGACTTATACACTTTCACGATGGAGCCAGCAGTCGGGGTCGAACCGACGACCTGCGGTTTACAAAACCGCTGCTCTACCACTGAGCTATGCAGGCACATTCGTGAGGAGCAGTGATAATAAACGCCCGAGTTCATTCGGCAAATGGATTTACAACAGGATTAGCCGATAGATGGTCCCCTCCCCGCATGCTCATCACCAGCTCCTCCAACGAACGCATCAAACACGCCCGCAGAGTCCGCGAAGGCCGTGAGCGCGACCTGATCTTCATCGAAGGCGAACGCCTCGTGGCTGAGTGCGTCTCCTCCGGCCTCCCACTGCAGGCCTGCTTCACCGCCGCCGTGCCTTCCGCATCCCAGCTGGCTCTGCTGGCGCGCATCTCCTGCCCGGTTTTCCAGCTCTCGGAGTCCGTGCTCGAATCCTTGAGCGACACCACCTCCACCCAGGGCATCATCGTCATCGCGGAGCGCCCGTGGCCTGCACTGGATGCCCTCTTTGCCAGCCCTGATCCCCTCATTCTCGGCCTCGACCGCGTCCAGGATCCCGGCAATCTCGGTACCCTCGTGCGCACCGCCGAATCCGCCGGCGTGAGCGGCCTTTTCTCCTTCGCAGGCTCCGCAGACGCCTTCTCTCCCAAGACCCTCCGTAGCTCCATGGGCTCCGCCTTCCGCCTGCCCATCCTGCCCGATGTCTCCGGCCTCGGCACCATCGAGACCTGCCGCAGCCGTGGCCTTAAAACCGTCGTCGCCACCGGCGAAGCCGACCTGCTCCACTACGACTACGACTGGCGCCAGCCCACCCTCCTCATCCTCGGCAACGAAGGCCGGGGCGCGAGCCCCGAGATCATGGCCGCCTGTGATGCCCGCGTCCGCATCCCCCTCCACTCCCCCGTGGAATCCCTCAACGTCGCCGCCGCCGGAGCCGCGATCTTGTTTGAAGCGGTCAGGCAGCGCCGATAGCCTCACCCAATCTCCGGCAGCTTCCACTCCCCACGGAACGGCCGCGCATTCATGAGCGCATTCGCCGCCTCGTCATTGGTAAAAGTCTCTGACTTCGGGTCCCACAGCAGCTTGCGCTTCGCCTTCAGCGCCATCGCCGTGAGCTGCGGCAGCGTGTCCGAACGCACCGCCGTTTCAATATCACAAATCGCCCGCTGCTTGTTCTTGATCGCATCCACAAAATTGCGCGTGTGCTCGATGCTGGCGATGAGCTTGATCGGCATCGTCCCCTCTTTGTTCGCGGGATCGCGCAGGATCGCATCATCACTCGCCTTGATGTTGCCCCGCAGCACATGCACCCAGCCGTTTTCACCGATGAACCGCGTGCCATGGCCGACGCCCATGTTCTTCTCATTCACAAACGTGATCGGTGCAGCATTCGCATACTCCATGCGCATCTTCCACGTCAGCACGGCATCGCAGCCGCCTTTGTCAGGATAGGTCGCCTTGCCTTCGATGCTGATCGGCCCCGTCTCATCCGTGCCGTTGCCCCATTGGGCGATGTCGAGATGATGAATCCCCCAGCATGAGATCATGCCGAGTGAAAAATTCGTGATGTTCTCGTGGTTGTCGCGCTTGAGCTTCTCCACGTTGAACGAAGTCATCGGCGCGGGCCCCACCCATCGCTCCCAGTCCACATGCTCCGGCACCGGCTGCTCCGGAAAATCAGGCCCGATCTTTCCTCCCGGCACGCCCACCTGAATCTCCTTCAGTTTGCCGAGACGCCCATTACGCGCGAGTTCACAAGCCCAACGGAACTTCAAATCACTGCGCTGCTGCGTGCCGAACTGAAACACCACCCCCGTCTTCTTCACCGCTGCGCGCACATGCTTGGACTCCTGCATGGACATCCCCATCGGCTTCTCATGGTAGATGTGCTTGCCATTCAAAATCGCATCCGTGGCCGGGATGCTGTGCCAGTGCACCGGCAACGCCATCAGCACCGCATCGATCGACTTGTCGCGGTTCAGCTCACGAAAATCACGCATCACCTTCACGTCCGCACTGCCGTAGCGTTCCACCACCGCCTGCTGCGCACGCTCGATGTTCTTTTTATTCAAGTCGCAGACCGCCGTCACGCGAACATCGTCATGATTCAAAAAGGCCTTCATGTCATGCGTTCCCTGAGAGCCCACCCCAATGACCCCCACCGTAATCTTGTTCGACGGCGCCGTCTGCGAGCGCAGCACATGCGCCGGAATAAACACCGGCGCGACACCGGTGGCGATGATCTGAGACAGAAAGGAACGACGAGTCTTCATGGTGGTTGAAAAGTGTTGGTTCCTGAATGCTACTAAATCCGCCCCTGTGTTTTGAAGGACAAAGTTTGGGCGAAATCAGACAAATGGAGCCAGGGCCTTGCGCAAACCGTATCTCCCCTGCACTTCTCCCCATGGCAGAACACTCATTCGACTTCATCGTCATCGGCGGCGGCAGCGGCGGCTACGCAGCAGCCCGCACCGCCCACAGCGCCGGCCTTCGTGTCGCAGTCATCGACGGCGCCTCCGAACTCGGCGGCCTCTGCATCCTGCGCGGCTGCATGCCCAGCAAGACGCTCATCGAATCCGCCAACCGCCAGCTTCACATCCGCCACGCAGCGGAGTTCGGTCTCAAGGCCACCTCCCACGGCGTGGATGTGCGCACCATCCGCGACCGCAAGCGCACCCTCATCGCCGACTTCGCCAGCTACCGCCAGGGCCAGCTCGAAGACGGCCGCTTCGCCCTCTATCGCGGCCACGCCCGCTTCATCGACGCCCACACAGTCGAAGTCCTGCCACGCGATGGCTCCGCCTCTTTCCGCGCCACCTCTCGCACCTTCTGCATCGCCACCGGTTCTGAAGTCATGGTCCCCCATGTCCCAGGCCTCGCCGAAACCGGCTATTGGACCAGCGATGACGTTCTCGATGCCGACTCATTGCCAAAGACCATCGCCGTCCTCGGCGGCGGTGCCATCGCCCTCGAAATGGCCCATTACCTCGAAGCCATGGGCTGCCACGTAACGCTCCTCCAGCGCAACACCCAGCTACTCACCGGCCTCGACCGCGAATGCAGCGATGTCATCGCCAAAGCCTACACCGAGCGCGGCATGGCGGTTCATCTCGGCACTCACCTGAACTCCGTCTCCAAGCACGAAGGCCGCAAGCGCATCGCCTTCACCCAAGACGGCCACACCCACGCGATCCTCGTCGATGAAATCCTCCTCGCCATGGGCCGCATCCCCGCCACGAAGAGCCTCGCTTTGGACGCCGCCAAAGTCGCCCTGCACAAATCCAAGGTCATCGTCAATGACCACATGCAGACCTCCCAGCCGCACATCTTTGCCGCTGGTGATGTCTGCAGCCCGCTCGATGTCGTTCACATCGCCATCCAGCAGGGCGAAATCGCCGCACGCAATGCCGCGAAACTCATTCAGGGCAAACCGGCCGATGAAACCATCGACTACCGCCTCACCCTCTTCGGTGTGTTCTCACACCCGCAGGTCGCCGTCGTCGGTGCCACCACCGAAAAGCTCAAAGCCCACAACATCCCGTTCCTCGAAGCCAGCTACCCCTTCAACGACCACGGCAAATCCATGGTCATGGGCGAAACCGCCGGCTTTGTGAAGATGCTCACGCACATGAAAACCGGCGAGATCCTCGGTGCCTGCGTCGTCGGCCCCGAAGCCACCGAACTGATCCATGAAGTCGTCATCGCCATGCACTTCCGCGCCACCGTGCAGCAGTTCATGGCCATCCCGCATTACCATCCCACACTGAGCGAGATCTGGACCTACCCAGCCGAGGAAATCGCGGATCAGATGGCCGACTGAGCAAGATAGTGCATCACAATCCCACGAAAAGGCAGGGTCCGAGAGACGTTACCATCACAACGTCCAACCCATGCGCCAAGCCCTTCTCATCCTCCTGGCCTTCCCCGCCCTTCTCGCGGCGGAGTCCGCCAAACTGAAATACAACCGCGATGTGCGGCCCATCCTCAATGAAAAGTGCTTTCATTGCCACGGCACGGATGCCGGCCATCGCAAAGGCGACCTGCGGCTGGATCTGCGCGATCAGGCAATCAAGCCCGCAAAGTCCGGCGACATCGCCCTCGTTCCCGGCAAGCCCGAACTGAGCCAGCTCATCGCGCGTGTGGAACTACCCCACGACAATGACGACGTGATGCCGCCCGACAAAGATGGCAAGCCTTTGACTGCGGAAGAGAAAGCCACCCTCCGCCAGTGGATCAGCGAAGGCGCGGAGTATCAGGGCCACTGGGCCTTCCTCAAACCCGAGCGCTCCCTCGTGCCGAAGATCACCGATCCGAAATTCACCATCCGCAATGAGATCGACTCGTTCATCGCTGAGCGCCTTCAGGAAGAAAAACTCACCCCATCACCCGAGGCAGATCTCGCCACGCTCCTGCGCCGTGTGTCGCTCGATCTCACCGGCCTGCCCCCCACTCTGGAAGAAATCGCCGCCTTCGAAAAAGACACCAGCCCCAAGGCCTATGAAGCCGTCGTAGATCGCCTGCTCAAATCCGACCACTACGGCGAACGCATGGCCATGCAGTGGCTCGACTTCGCCCGCTTCGCCGACAGCCATGGCTTCCAGACAGACAGCAGCCGCTCCATGTGGCCCTGGCGCGACTGGGTCATCAAAGCCTTCAACGACAACAAGCCCTTCGATCAGTTCACTCTGGAACAGATCGGCGGCGATCTCCTGCCCAATGCCACGCGCGATCAAATCGTCGCCACCGGCTTCAATCGCAATCACCGCCTCAACGGCGAAGGCGGCATCATCGCCGAGGAGTGGCGCATTGAGAACATTATCGACCGTGTGGAAACCACCAGCTTCACCTGGCTCGGCCTCACGCTGAACTGCTGCCGCTGCCACGATCACAAGTATGATCCCTTCACCCAAAAGGACTTCTACTCGCTCTTCGCCTTCTTCAACAACATCGCCGAGAGTGGCACCATTCAGGGCAGCTCCAATCGCAGCGGTGGCAACTCTGATCCGGTGATCCAAGTGCCGGACAAAGAGGAAGAGCAGCAGCTCGCCCTGCTTCGCAAAAAGATCGACACCGCCCAGGCCAAAGTCACTGAGACCCAGCTCCAACTTCCCAACCTCGTCGCCAGTTGGGAAGCGGACATGGAGAATCCCGAAGCCGCCAAAAAGCCCATGTGGGAAGTCCTTCCGCTAAGTGAAGCCAAGTCCCAAGGCGGAGCCGCGCTGCGCAAGCTGCCGGATGCCTCATGGATCGCCGTCGGCCGCAATCCCGACTTTGACATCTACACCATCACAGCACCGCTTGCTGAAGGCAGCTTCACCGGCCTGCTGCTGGAGGCTTTGCCAGATCCCACACTGCCCAGTCAAAGCCTGGGCCGCGCCTCCAATGGCAACTTCGTGCTCACCGGCTTTGAGGGCGAGATCAGCGCTCCAAGTTTGAAGAAGCCAGTCAAAATCACCTTCACCCGAGCCGAGGCCGACTACGCCCAAAAAGGCTACGATGTGAAGCTGCTGCTCGACAACAATCCGAAGAACGGCTGGGCCATCGACGGCAACGACCCCAAGAAACGCGTGGAGCGCAATGCCATGTTCATCGTGGACAAAGCCGTGCACGTGCCCGCCGGTGCCACGCTCACCGTGCGCATGCTGCATCAGTCCACCTTTGCCGGGCACAATGTGGGCCGCTTCCGCCTTTCCACCACCGATGCCGAGCCTGCACTGGCCAGCATCGATGGCACCGGCGGTCCGCCAGCCACTGTGCTGGCGGTGATGAAAACGCCCACCGAAAACCGCACGCCACAGCAGCGCAGCGAGCTTGAAAAATACTACCGCGCCAGTGTGGACAGCCCCCTGCGCGATGCCGACTACGCTCTTGCCGCAGCCAAAGCAGAGCTGGAGAAATACGAGCGCATCGTCCCTTCCGTCATGGTCATGAAAGAAGGCCCCGTGCGCGATGCCTTCATCCTCAAACGCGGCGAGTATGACAAGCCCGGAGACAAGGTCAGCATGGTCACGCCCGCCGTGCTTCCTCCCATGCCGAAGAATGCGCCCGACAACCGCCTCGGACTCGCGCAGTGGATCGTCTCGCCTGAAAATCCTCTCACCGCCCGCGTGTGGGTGAATCGTGCGTGGGAAAAATTCTTTGGCTACGGCTTGTCCAAATCCACCGAGAACCTCGGCACGCAGTCGGAGTATCCCGTGCATCCTGAGTTGTTCGACTGGCTGGCCACGGAGTTCATCCGCTGCGGCTGGGACATGAAGGCCATGCAAAAGCTCATCGTCATGAGCGCCACCTATCGTCAGTCGTCCAAGCTCACACCTGCACTGCTCGAAAAAGATCCTGAAAACCGCCTGCTCGCACGCGGCCCACGCTTCCGTCTCTCGGGTGAGGTCGTGCGTGATCAGGCGCTGGCCCTGGCAGGACTGCTGGTGCCAAAGGTCGGCGGCCCCAGCGTGAAACCCTACATGCCCGAAGGAGTCTGGGACGACACCAGCAAGTACGGCGACCTGCGCGGCTACAAGGCCGACACCGGCGAAGGTCTCTACCGCCGCAGCTTCTACACCATTTGGAAACGCACCGCCGCACCGCCCACCATGCTGCTCTTCGATGCCCCCACGCGTGAAATCTGCACCGTGAAGCGCAGCCGCACCAACACTCCCCTGCAGGCCCTCTCACTGCTTAATGAAGTCACCTTCGTTGAAGCCGCACGCGGCCTCGCGCAGCAGATGATGCAGCACGGTGGCACCACGCCTGAGCAGCGCATCGCCTACGGCTTCCTGCGTGCCACCTCCCGCACCATCGAACCCGCCGCCCTCAAGCAACTCACCACCGGCCTAAATCAACGCATCACCGAGTTCCGATCCAAGCCCGCCGAAGCCACCGCGCTCATCTCTCAAGGTGCCACCAAGGCCGACGCCACGCTCCCTCCCGCCGAACTCGCCGCCTACACCACCACCGCCGCCGTCCTCCTCAACCTCGACCGCGTGATCACCCGAGACTGAGAGGGAACGTTGAACATTGAACACGCAACAATGAACATTGAATGAAGAAACGGAGGACAGCATGAACGCGAAAGAGAGCAGGAAACCCAAGTATGATTTGGAAGAGCGGCTGCTGGACTATGCGGCTTCGATCATCCTGTTCACCGAGGGAATGCTCAAGACCGAAGCAGGCCGTCACATTGCCGGCCAGTTGTTACGATCTGGCACCGCTCCGCTTGGTCATCAAGGCGAAGCCGTGTCAGCCGAATCGCCCAAAGACTTCATCCACAAAATGAAGGTCGGACTCAAAGAACTGCGTGAATCACTTCGCTGGCTCAAGCTCTCCGTCCGTGTCCCTCTGGTAAAAAACACAGACACCGCCCTGCCCGTTCTCGACGAAACCGAACAGCTCATTCGAATCTTCGTCGCCAGCATCCGCACCGCCAAATCCAACTCTCTCCGTCCCCGCGACCCCTGACCCTCTTTTCACCACCAATCTTCCTCACACTCCCAGCCCCTTCTTCATTCAATGTTCAATGTTGAGAGTTCAATGTTCAATGTTCTCCCCCTTCCCCGCCATGACCTCGCGCCTCCCCCATTCAATGTTCAATGTTGAACGTTCAATGTTCAATGTTCAAGACCGGCTCAACCGCCGCATCTTCCTCAAGCAAAGCTCCAGTGCCATCGGAGCAGCCGCGCTCGGTTCACTCCTGCAGGACGAAGCAGCCGCTGCATCACCAGCGCGCTACTTTCCCAACTTCGCTCCCAAGGCGAAACGCATCATCTATTTGTTCCAGTCCGGTGCGCCTTCTCAACTCGATCTCTTCGATCCCAAGCCGCAGATGGAGAAACATCGCGCCGAGGATCTGCCCGCCAGCATCCGTAAAGGACAGCGGCTCACCACCATGACTTCGGGCCAGAAGGCCTTCCCCGTCGCGCCCTCGATCTTCAAATTCGCGCAGCATGGCCAGGGCGGCGTCTGGTTGAGCGAACTCTTCCCGCATCTCTCCACCGTGGCCGATGAGATGTGCGTCATCCGCTCCATGTTCACCGAGGCGATCAATCACGATCCCGCCATCACCTTCTGCCAGACCGGTTCCCAGCTCGCCGGACGCCCCAGCATCGGCTCCTGGCTCAGCTACGGTCTCGGCAGCGCCAATCGCGATCTGCCCGCGTATGTTGTCATGACCTCCTTCGGCACCGGTCGTCGCGATGACCAGCCGCTCTATGACCGCCTGTGGGGCAGCGGCTTCCTGCCCACCCAGCATCAGGGCGTGCGCTTCCGCAATGCTGGCGATCCCGTTCTGTACCTCTCCAATCCCGCAGGTGTGGACCGTCCCATGCGCCGCCAGATGCTGGATGAAATCGCCGCGCTCAATCAGCGCGACTTCGAATCCTTCGGCGATCCTGAAACCGCCACCCGCATCTCCCAGTATGAAATGGCATTTCGTATGCAGATGAGCGTGCCCGATCTCGTGGACACATCCAAGGAGCCTCAGCACATCCTCGACAGCTACGGCCCCGATGTCCAAAAGCCGGGCACCTTCGCTGCCAACTGCCTGCTCGCACGCCGCCTCGCCGAGCGCGATGTGCGCTGCATCCAGCTCTTCCACATGGGCTGGGACCATCACGGCGGCCTGCCCAATGCCATCCGTGGCCAATGCCGCGACACCGACCAGCCCACCACCGCCCTTATCAAAGATTTGAAACAGCGCGGCCTGCTCGACGACACCCTCATCGTCTGGGGCGGCGAATTCGGCCGCACCATCTACTCTCAAGGCACCCTCACCGCAACGAACTACGGCCGCGACCACCATCCCCGCTGCTACTCCCTCTTCATGGCCGGAGGCGGCATCAAAAAAGGCACCACCTACGGCGAAACCGACGACTACAGCTACAACATCGTCCGCGACCCCGTCCACGTGCACGACCTCAATGCCACCCTCATGCACCTCCTCGGCATCAATCACGAACGCCTCAACTACAAGTTCCAGGGCCTCGACATGCGCCTCACCGGTATCGCCGGGAATGTGGTGAAGGGCGTGCTGACATAAAGCAATCCTCCTCTTCCTCCTGCTCATACTCCTCCTCCCGGAAGCTTTCACAGCGAAGAAATCTCCGAAGTCCCACCTAAAATTGTCCGCTCTTAAAACTCCTTTTGGGGCAGCAGCGCATGCACCAGTTTCCAAAGCCGCTGAGCTGGCTCAAAGATGCGGTGGAAGTCATGATAACCACGGTCATAGGAAAGAATACGACCATCCACTCTGCTATGGGTCCCATCCAGGGCGTGCACGTCGATGGCGAGCTTGCTCGCACCACGCGCAGGCGTGAGGCGTGCGGAAAGTCCCGCAAAATCGATGCTGGTAACGGCGGTTTCCAGCGCAGCAAGATCAACCGCACTCAATTGAAATTCATGACCTGGCAAGATCGATACCCACTCTCCAGCTCTCCGTTCCGCCAAGGTTTGGCAAAAGGTGCCTGAATGCGTAATATCGACACTGCAACGATGCCGAATGGGCGATAAGCCCGGCGTAAAAGTGATGTACAACCACGGCGTCTTCATCGGAATCAAAGTTTAAAAAACATTCGGACTCCGTACCCATGCGTTGCGCAGATTATCAACCACTAATCGGACACTAATAAAGAGCCTGAAAATCCCATCTCTGGATCTGATATTAGTGTTTTATTAGTGTCCGATTAGTGGTTCAAATTTCCGGTCGCCCCCGCCCATCACCGGTCCTTCCTGTCCCTCTGCCGCGCCCGAAACTCACCGGGGCCACACCCCACCTGCCGCGCAAACATGCGGCTGAAATAGTGACGATTCGGAAACCCAAACCCCACGGCGATTTGATCAATCGTCTTGTCCGTCAGCGCCAGCGCCTCCCCTGCTAATCGCACCCGCGTACCCAGCACATACGCCGCCGGCGTCTGCCCCGTGTGCTCACGAAAGGCACGAATGAACCGCTCCACACTCATCCCTGCACGCTCTGCCAGAAAAGGATTCGTCAGCTTTCCATGCGGTGCCCGCGCAATCAGCGCCAGCACTTCAACAAGCCGCTCAGGCATCACCGGAGGTGCCCCCGTTTCCAAGACCGCAAAAACCGTATGCAGCAACGCCGCGCTCAAATGATGCAGCCGATGATCCCGCAACTCCGCAGGCGGCTCTCGATGCGTGGCGATCATCTGGCCCAGCATCGCGCTCAACATGTCATCCACCTCAATGACGATGGGAGCCGCAGGCACCGACACCCCCGGTCTTGCGGTCGTGAAATGCAGCCAGAAGTGGCTCGCCTTCACCGGACCGCAGCAGTCAAAGACCGTGTCCGCAGGAATCAGCACAGCGCACTTCGGCCCCAGCGGCATCTTGCGTCCTTCAAACAGCAGATGGCAGCCCGGTTTTGGATTGTAGTAGAAGCGCCAGAACGGCGAATCCACCCCCTCATGATTCCAATCCTCCAACGCGGGCTGATAGCCGCTTTCGTGGATCAAAAACGGCGTCCAGCCCGACTGCGCCACACGCGCAAGATCCACGCCCCACGGCGTGGTGTAGTTGAGGTATTTGCGTCGTCTCGGCATGCAATATTTGGAATCAGATACGCAATCACACACGAAATTCACCAGCTTTTCGTCCAATCATCAGCATAATAAGACATAAATCATCCATAAAGAGGCATAGGCAGCCAGCGTTTGTTCTGTCAGCCTCATTCCACCCGGCTCAGACCATCGCCCTCTCTCCCCCGTCTGATTGTCTCCCCATCTCCAAGTCTGATCGTCTCATTGTCTTCTTGTCCCCATGCACCGGCTTCTCCTCATCCTCCTCACCTTCCCCGCCCTCCTCGCGGCAGCACCCGCCAAGGTGAAGTTCAATCGCGATATACGTCCCATCCTCTCGGACAAGTGCTTCTTCTGTCACGGGCCAGATCCGAAGAAACGTGAAGCCGATCTGCGCCTGGATGTGCGAGATGCCGCCATCGAGGCCAAAGCCTTCCTCCCCGGAAACGCGGAAATGAGCGAGCTGATCCAGCGCATCCTCACCACCGACGCCGACGATCACATGCCTCCAGCCGAATCAAAGCTCAGCGCCTTGACTCCCGCTGAGATCGCCATCCTGAAGCAATGGATCAACGAAGGCGCAGAGTATGAATCACACTGGGCTTTCATCCCACTCAAGCCCGACGCCGCCAACTCGCAGAGCATCGACCAAATCGTCAGTGCCGAACTCGCAGCACGCGGCCTGAAACTCCAACCCGAAGCCACCCCCGAAACCCTCATCCGCCGCCTCAGCTTCGACCTCACCGGCCTTCCTCCCTCTCCCGAAGAAATAAGCGGCTTCGTCGCCGAGCATCAGTTCGATCCAGCATCCAGCATCCAGCATCTCGTCACCCGCCTCCTCGCCTCGCCGCACTATGGCGAACGCATGGCCGTGGACTGGCTCGATCAAGCCCGCTATGCCGACAGCTACGGCTTCCAGGTGGATCGCGAACGCGAAGTCTGGCCTTGGCGCGACTGGGTGATTAAAGCCTACAACGAGAACCTCCCCTTCAACCAGTTCATCACCTGGCAGCTCGCAGGCGATCTCCTGCCCAAACCCACCGACGAGCAAATCCTCGCCACTGCCTTCAACCGCCTGCACCAGCAGGAAAGCGAAGGCGGCAGCGTGGAGGAGGAGTACCGCGTCGAGTACATCGCCGACCGCGTGCAGACCGTCGCCACCGCCTTCCTCGGCCTCACCTTCGAGTGCTCCCGCTGCCACGATCACAAGTTCGATCCCATCACGCAAAAGGACTACTACGGCCTGTTCTCGATGCTCCAAAACATCGACGAAGCCGGACTGTACTCCTTCTTCACCCCTTCCGCACCGACGCCAGCACTGATGATGATGGACGCACCGGCCAAGGAAAAGATGGCCGCGCTGAATGCCAAAGTTGCCGCACTGGAAAAGAAGCTCCGCGCCACCAGCCCCGATGTCCTCACCACGCTCGATCTTCAGAACGACGCACCCGCCTCCCTCGAAGGCCTGCTCGCCCATTTCACCTTCGACGAACTCAAAGGCAACAAGCTCGCCGACTCTCTCCATCCCGCCCCGCCACCAACACCCGCAGAGCCAAAAGTCGCCGCCAAAGACCCCACATCTGCCCAGAAGAAGAAAGAAGCCAAAGCTCCCCCACCCGGCCCCGAAGCCATCCTCAAGGGCGAGAACAAACTCGTCCCCGGAAAAATCGGCAACGCAATCCAGTTCACCGGCGATGACGCCCTGGACACTCCCCTCGGAAATTTCCAACGCCATGAGCCCTTCAGCATCTCCCTCTGGCTGCAAACACCAGATGAGAAGGCGCGCGCCGTAGTGCTGCATCGCTCCCATGCATGGACGGACGCAGCAAGCCGTGGCTATGAACTCCTCATCGAAGAAGGCCGCATCAAATGGTCCCTGATTAACTTCTGGCCCGGCAACGCCATCTCCATCCGCACTCAGTCCAAGGTGCCGCTGAATGAATGGACTCAAGTCATCGTCACCAATGACGGCAGCAGCCGCGCCTCCGGTTTGAAGATCTTCATCAATGGCAAACTCGCCGCCGTGGACATCATCAAAGACCACCTCACAAAAAACATCACCGGCGGTGGTCATGACGAAATCAGCCTCGGCGAACGCATGCGCGATCGCGGCTTCAAAAACGGCCTCGTCGATGACCTTCGCATCTTCAATCGCGACCTCTCCATGCCGTTCAATGCCAAGCTCGCTCCACTGCTCGCCGAACTGCAAGCCGCCCGTGCCGAAGTCACCGCCTTGGCCGATGCGCAGAAAGAAATCATGGTCATGCAGGAACTCCCGCAGCCCAAGAAGGCCTACATCCTCACACGCGGTGAGTACGACAAACGCGCCGAAGAAGTCGGCCCCGTCACTCCCACCTTCCTCTCCCCCTTCCCAAAAGACGCCCCTAAAAACCGCCTCGGCTACGCGCAGTGGCTCACCGCACCGGATCATCCCCTCACCGCCCGCGTCACCGTCAATCGCCTCTGGCAGAGCCTCTTCGGACGCGGCCTTGTGAAGACCTCCGAAGACTTCGGCAGCCAGGGCGAGCGCCCCTTGTATCCCGAACTGCTCGACCACCTCGCGCTCAAGTTCATTCAAAGCGGCTGGAATGTGAAGTCCCTGATTCAGGAGATCGTCACCAGCCAGGTCTATCTTCAGAAGAGCATCGCCGATGCCAAGACCATGGCGGACGATCCCGAGAATCAATGGCTCGCACGCGGCCCCCATTTTCGCCTGCCTGCCGAGATGATCCGCGACAACGCACTCGCTACTGCCGGCCTGCTCAAGCTCACCATGGGCGGCGCACCTGTCTATCCCTATGAAATGACCGAAGCCTTCAAGCCCATGGGCCCCAGCGCAGGCGATGCCGTTTACCGCCGCAGCCTCTACACCAACTGGCGCCGCACCAGCCCCCCACCTGCCATGGTCGCCTTTGACGCCCCCCGCCGCGCCGTCTGCATCTCCAAACGCGAACGCACCGACTCCCCCCTTCAGGCCCTCATCCTCCTCAACGGTATTCAATACGTCGAAGCCGCCCGCGTCCTCGGCGAAAAGCTCCACCTCGAAACCAAAGGCGACCTCCCCCAAATGATCGAACTCGCCTTCCTCCGCTGCCTCAGCCGAAAGCCTGATGCCAAGGAAATTCGAATCTGCACCCAGCTCTACCAGGAACAGCTCGCCCACTTCAAAGCCGTTCCTAAAGAAGCGGAAGAGCTGCTCAAAACAGGCAACGCCAAACACAATCCCGCCATCCCCCTTCCAGAAGCCGCCGCTGCTGCCGTGCTGGCGCAGGCATTGTTGAACCACGACGCCTGTGTGGTGAAGCGGTAAGATTTTGAACCACTAATCGGACACTAATCCAACACTAATAATGACCAATCCAAGATCGAGATAGAGAATATCGGGCACCCTTCTTCATTTTCATTTCTTCCAGCCATCCTCACCTGCAAATCACCCAGCCATCCCACCTGCTCTTTCTGTATCATCATTAGTGTTTTATTAGTGTCCGATTAGTGGTTCCCTTCCCCTCTTAACTCCAACCGCTCCCATGCCCATCATTAAAAAACGGACCAAGATCGAGATGCGTGAAGACGGACCCTTCCAACAGGAAGGGTTTGACCTGATGGCAGCGGTGTTTGCAATGCACAACGAAGTGGGAGGCGGTCTTGCGGAAGAAGTCTATCAGGAAAGCCTGGAAATTGAATTGTCGCTGCGAGGCATTCCATTCATCGCAAAACAGGAGCTCACCATCTTCTACAAAGGCCGTGAATTGAAGCGCTGCTACGTTCCGGATCTTTATGTGCATGACGGCATGGTGGTCGAGTTGAAGGCCGTGTCGCACCTGCTGCCGGAGCATGAAGCCCAGCTTTTCAATTACATGCGCCTGACCGGCAAGAGTGTCGGCTACCTCATCAATTTCGCCCCGCTCAAGCGCGCTGAATGGCGGCGCTTCGTTCTTTAACTCAAAATTTCGCCCGATCATGAATCCCATCAGTGCCAGTCAGTGTCAGTCAGTGGTTCCAAACTCTGATCATTCAGGAGTTATCAACCGACGCACTCTCCTCAATCGCTTCGGCATGGGCCTCGGCGGCATCGCTTTGAATGAGCTGCTGGCCCAAGGCTCCGAGCCTGCCGACCACGGCGTCCTCGGCGGCACTCACTTCGCTCCCAAGGCCAAGCGCATCATCTACCTCTTCATGTCCGGTGGACCCTCCCACCTCGACCTGTTTGACTACAAGCCCCTGCTCAACAAACGCAACGGCGAGCAACTCCCCGACTCCGTGCGCGGCACCCAGCGCCTCACCGGCATGTCCGGCAATCAGTCGTCCATCCCCATGGTGGGCTCCCCCTTCAAGTTCACCCAGCATGGTCAGGCAGGCGGCTGGTTCAGCGAACTGCTGCCTCACACCGCCAGCATCGCCGACGATATCTGCGTGGCACGCTCCATGTTCACCGAGTCGATCAATCACGGCCCCGGCGTCACCTTTTTCCAAACCGGCTCACAAATCGCCGGACGCCCAAGCTTCGGCTCATGGCTGGGCTACGGCCTCGGCGCGGATAACGCGAACCTGCCTTCGTTCACCGTCCTCATCACCAAAGGCAAAGGCGGCCAACCGCTCGGCTCGCACCTCTGGGGCAGCGGCTTCCTGCCCACCAAACATCAAGGCGTACTCTTCCGCGCCGCCAAGGACCCAGTGCTCTACCTCGGCAATCCCGCAGGCGTCAGCGCCGACAGCCGCAGGCTCATGCTCGATCGTTTAAAAGAACTCCACGAGCACCAGTTTGCCGGCACGCCCGACACCGAAATCCAGAACCGCATCGACCACTACGAGATGGCCTTCCGCATGCAGACCAGCATTCCCGAAGTCACCGATCTCAGCGATGAGCCGCAGCACATCCTCGACAGCTACGGACCCGATGTGAAAACACCCGGCACCTTTGCCGCGAACTGCCTGCAGGCACGCCGCCTCGCCGAAAAAGGCGTGCGCTTCATTCAGCTTTACCACCAGGACTGGGACCATCACGGCGGCCTGCCCGGCGCATTACCAAAACTCTGCAAAGAAACCGACCAACCCGCAGCCGCGTTAATCAAAGACCTCAAACAGCGCGGCATGCTGGATGATACCCTCGTCGTCTGGGGCGGCGAGTTCGGCCGCACCGCCTACTGCCAGGGCAAGATCAGCACCAACTTCGGTCGCGATCACCACCCGCGCTGCTTCAGCGCCTGGTTCGCCGGCGGCGGAATCAAGGCAGGCTCCGTCTATGGCGAGACCGACGACTTCGGCTACAACACCGTCAAAGACGGCCTCCACATCCACGACTTCCACGCCACCCTCATGCACCTCCTCGGCATCGACCACGAACGCCTGACCTACAAATTCCAAGGCCGGCGCTACCGCTTGACGGATGTAGCGGGCAAAGTCGTGAAGGGCCTGCTGGCTTGACCCGAAGAAGTGACGAATGCAAAATGACGGATGACCGTCAGTCCCATATCAACAGCAATTCTTGCGGCTGAATCAGGGCAGGCTCTTGGCTGGTTGATCATGGTCATCTTGGTCTTGATTCATGACTATGGCTGGATGCTGGCACTGGGCGGATTAGCCATCGCTTGGATGCTGCGCAGAACCAGCCATCCATTCATCGCACTATTGATGGTAATGATATCAGGCATCAGTTTTCTACTGCTGCTCACTTCGATCGTTTTGCATTTAGAAGCGTTTGCGAACAAGGAAAGAATGAAGGCCCAATCACCCGTCGAGCTACGCCGAGCTCAATAGCAGACCATCAGTGATGCAACCGAGACGGTTGCACTACGGGGAAACGCGTGTTCATTACCCCTCCCAAAATGAGCCAAGCCAGAACCGCCAAGCAGCACCGCAAAACCGCCGAGACCGACATTGAGATCGAACTCAATGTCGATGGGTCCGGCAAAGCGCAGATCGACACCGGAGTGCCGTTCTTTGACCACATGCTGACGCTGTTCACCAAGCACGGCCTCTTTGACCTCAAGGTGAAATGCGTGGGCGATATCGAGGTGGACTACCACCACACCGTCGAAGACACCGGCATCGTGCTCGGCAACTGCTTCCGCGAAGCCCTCGGCACCAAGACGGGCATCGTGCGCTACGGCTTCTGGCTTCTTCCCATGGACGAGACCCTCGCCGAAGTCGCGCTCGACCTCAGCGGCCGTTCCTTCCTCAGCTATCACGCGCCTGAAGGTGTCGAAGCCATCGGCGGCGTGAACCGCTTCAGCTATCAGCTCGTGGAGGAATTCCTACGCGCCTTCTCCTCCAGCCTGCTCGCAACTCTTCACGTCGAAATCCGCCGTGGTCGCGATGCCCATCACATGGCTGAAGCCATCTTCAAAGGTCTCGCCCGCGCATTGGACGCCGCCACCAAGCATGACCCCCGCGTCACCGGCATCCCCAGCACAAAGGACGTCTTGTGATGAAACTCGGTGTGCTGGATTATGGCGCAGGGAATCTGCGCAGCGTGTTGAATGCCTTCGAAGCCATCGGAGCGCATGCCAATCTCGTCACGAAGCCGGAAGACTTCGACAACATCGACGTGCTCGTGTTTCCCGGTCAGGGAGCCTTCGGCGACTCCATCCGCATCCTCAAGGAGACCGGCCTATGGGAGCCCCTTCGCACTTGGTTGAAAGCAGAAAAGCCCTACCTCGGCATCTGCCTGGGCTACCAGCTCCTGTTTGAAAGCAGCGAAGAATCCCCTGGCGTGGAAGGCCTCTGCGCCGTCCCCGGCAAGGTCCGCAAGTTCGACCCCACCAGCGGCCTCAAGATCCCCCACATGGGCTGGAACGTCGCCCAGTGGGCTCCAGAGCAATCTGCCGTGTGGTCCGGATTGCCGAACCCGACCTACGTCTACTTCGTGCACTCCTACTACCCGGATGTGCAGGATGAGTCCCTCGCCCTCTGCCGCACCGACTACGATGTGACCTTCATCAGCGGCATCGCCAAAAAGAACCTCGTAGCCGTGCAGTTCCACCCGGAAAAAAGCCAGGAAGCCGGACTCACTCTGCTGCGCAATGCACTGAAGGTGCTGGAGCAGTAAGGCATTCGTTGGCCGCAAAAAGACGCAAGAATTCGCAAAAAACAGATCTGATCTTGATCAGTTTTTTTGTGCCTTTTTGTGGCTCTTTGCGGCCAATGCTTCCTTCAAAATAGCCTCCTGGCGCTGCGCCATCTCGCGCGCCTCCTCAGGCTCATGATCGTCCCACCCCGCCAGATGCATGAGGCCATGCACCAGGTAGAGTGCGACTTCGTGGTCGAGGGACTGGCCGTGTTCACCGGCCTGCCGCAGCGCGGTGTCGGCGCTGATGAGGATCTCACCGTGATGGAAGGTGATGACGTCCGTGGGTGTGGGATCTTCGAGGAAATCGCCATGTACGCGGGCGATGTCGGCATCATCGACAATCGTGATCTCAATCTCTGGCAGCATGGCCAGCGGAGCGTCCGGTGATTTCAAGGCGGCCAGACAGCCTGGCAGCGCGGCTTTGCCGATGCGCCGCAGCCATGGCAGCGGGATGGCGTGAGCCTTCTGCCGGTTGTAAATGCGAAGCTTGGGCAGCGGCATCAGGCGGCGGAGGCAGGAGGCGATTTGCGGCTGCGGGTCTTCTTGGCGGCCGCCTCTGTGGCGGGACCGGTGAAGGAGGCCTCGACGATTTTTTCCGATGCAGAGGCCGCGCTCTCCTCATCGCCCACAAGCACGGGCCGGGTTTCCTCCCGTGCGGGGGCGTGCTGTGATGGCTTGGCCTCAATGGCCTTCTGATACTTGATGCGGCCATGCATCATGCTGAGCAAAGTCTTGGCAAAGCTGGCCTTGATCTTGGCAAGTTCTGCGATGGTGAGATCACATTCATCCAACTGGCCATCCATCATGCGTGACTGCACGATGTCTTTGATCATGGTCTCAATGCGTGAGGCATTGGGCTTTTCGAGCGTGCGTGAGGCGCTCTCCACGGCATCTGCCAGCGAGATGATGGCAGACTCCTTGAACTGCGGACGCGGGCCCGGGTAGCGGAAGGTTTCCTCGCTGACCTGCGGCACATCGTCCTCCTTGGCCTTGGCCTGCTTCACGAGACGCTCCACCTCGGCTTTCTGATCGAGCGCCTGACGATAGAAATACCAGGCCAGCGAATTGCCATGATGCTGCTCAATGACGTCAATGATGCGCGAGTTGAGGTTGTGCTTGATGGCGAGATCGACGCCGTCTTTGACGTGCGCGATGATGACCAGCGCGCTCATGCGCGGGGTGAGATCCTCATGCGGATTGGCCGAGGGGTCCATGTTCTCGATGAAGTAGTCCGGCTTGCTGAGCTTGCCGATGTCATGGAAGTAGGCGCACACACGGCACATGCTGGCGCTTGCGCCGATGGTTTCGGCCGCAGCCTCTGCAAGATTCGCAACAACAAGGCTGTGATGGTAGGTGCCGGGTGCCTCGATGCTGAGGCGGCGCATGAGCGGGTGGTTCAAATCTCCGAGTTCCAGCCAGGACACATCCGTGGTGACGCCAAAGACGCTTTCCAGAACCGGCAGCAAGCCGCCCACCGCCATGCCGGTGACGATGCCGATGAGCAGAGGCAGGCCCACCATGCGGCCGAATTTTTCCTCCATGATCACGCCTGCAGCCTCATGCAGCAGCAGCGAATAAGCCATGGCCACCAGTCCGACGTAGAGCCCCGCCATGAAGAGCCGGTTGCGACGACGAACACGCTTCGTGAGCAGAACGCCGGTGAAGCCGAGCAGGGCCGAAGTGGCCATGTACGTCGGAGCAGAAATGGAAATGCAGACCAGCACACCGAGCAAGGTGGCGTAGATCGCCCCAAACAGGCCGATGCGCCGCCCCAGAATCACAGACAGCACCACAGGGCCAAACGCATGCGGCAGCACGATGGCCTTGAGCGTCTTGCCCCAGCTCTGGCTGAAGGACAGGTCCAGCATGAGCACCACGAGGGCAAGGTGAGTAAAAATGGTGCCAAGCACGAGCAGGAGCACGCCGTTGTCACAGATCTCCTGCCGGAGCACTACGCGCTCATGCACCACCATGGCAAAACCAATGGCTCCAGCATAGAGAAGATGCAGCCAGGTGACGGCAGGCAAGCCTGCCTCCACCTGAGTGCCGAGGCGCATCAGAATGCCGACGCCAATGAAAAACAGCACGTAGGCACCAACCGTGCCCGCCGGATGCGTGCGCATCTCGTCAAGCAGATCCCCTTCCTGGTGCTTTCGGCGGGTTTTACCGCAGGAAAGCCCTTCGCGTTGCAAGCGGGCACGACGAATGGACTCGAACATGTGTTAAAAAATTGGGGGGAGTGGCTATGAGACTATCATACATCGGGGCTCAAACAAGAATCTTTCCCCTCAGCCTCATCCTGTTTGAGCCATTGTGTCTCATTCTTACGACTGCGCCCAGATTGATAGGCTTCAATGATACGCTGTACGACCGGCAAACGAACAATGTCTTTGGGGGCAAAGGCCACGAAACGCACCCCTTCGACATCTTGCAGCAGCTCAACCGCCTCCTTCAAACCCGACTTTACATGGCGACGCAAGTCGATCTGCGAAGGGTCGCCAGTGACCACGCATCGCGCGCCCTCACCCAGGCGGGTCAGGAACATCAGCATCTGCTCGGCGGTCGTGTTTTGCGCCTCATCGAGGATGATGAAGGCGTTTTTCAGCGTTCGCCCACGCATGTAGGCCAGCGGAGCGATCTCAATGCTGCCACGCTCGATGAGGCGCTCTGCCTCTTCCGGCTCCAGCATGTCATAGAGCGCGTCATACAGTGGGCGCAGGTAGGGGAAAATCTTCTCCTTCAAATCTCCCGGCAAAAAGCCCAGCGCCTCGCCGGCTTCGACCGCAGGACGGGTGAGCACCAGCCGCTGCACGACTTTTTCTTTCAGGTAGTGAAGGCCTTGCGCCATCGCGAGATAGGTCTTGCCGGTTCCTGCAGGCCCCACACCAAAGACGACCTCGCATTCCCGCATGGCCTGAACGTAGGCGATCTGCCCGCGCGTCTTGGCCAGCACGGGGGAACGCTTGCCTGAGCCGAGCAGCTTGAGCTGCATGATGGCATCCGCCGGGGCATCACCGGCCTCGCGCTGCACGCTGTCGATCACCAGACGCACCATGGCAAAGGACACATCGCCACCGTTGCGCCGCACTTTTTCCAGCTGGGTGAACACTTCACGAGCCGCAGAGAGCTTGTCCGCCTCCCCTTCCAGCCGCACCCAGCCTTCACGGCTGGTCACGTTCATGCCAAACGACTCACCGATCAGCCGCAGACTGCCGAGGTCATTGCCGATCAGCTTTTGCAGGAACTGCGGCGTCTCGTAACTGAGCGTTTCGACGGGCATCAGCGGTAGCCATAAGCCAGCGCCCAAAGTACGCCGACATCCGTCTTCGATTTCAGTTCGAAGACGATCTTGTAAGTGCCGGTCTTCGGCGGATTGACACGCACGCTCATGAAATACTTGTCGGTCTTGGTGTCGATCTGCACCGGCTGGTTCTTCTCATCGTAGACCTTCATGTCGAGCGTGACTCCTTCCTGGCTCGTACCGAGCCAGAAGGCATATTCATTGCCCTTGAAGAGCTGGTGGGTGATCTGGAGCTTCTGCCCGCTTTTCACCTCACCGTTCCAGTAGTCTTCACGAACGATGAACCCCTGTTCCACAAAGGGTGTGGCGGCCTCCATCGCAAAATCATGGGACTCGTCCACGGTTGCATAAACGCACGTGGCACCTAGCACCAGCAAGCAGGCGGCGAGAACTTGTAAACGGGACCAGAGTCGGTTCATTTTGGGGTATCTTTCCATGGAGGAGATCATGCGGGTGAAGGGCACCGATTACTTTTTCGCGAGGATTTCCGTCAGCAGGTTGTCACAGGTTTTGCCGATGTCTGAGACCGCATCCTTGGAGAAACCGTCCACGGCGCCTTCCATCTGCTGGAGCACGGAGGCGAGCCCTTTTTGAATCGATTTCACCACATCATGGTCGCGGGTGCTGCCAGGCATCTTGGCGATGCTGCTCACGAAGTGCTCCACCAGCATGGGCTGGTTCAGCAGTTCCGCACGGTCGGCAGAGAAACTCTTCTTCACCACGGAAGTCACGGAGGCCGTGCCGCGCAGCCAGCCGCCGAGGCTGACGCACTGCGAGAGGTCAATGTCCTTCATCTGCTCCATCGTGTCGCGCACGGTCTTCTGCGTCTGGTCAAACTCCTTGCGGATGGCGCTCCAGTTGCCTTTGTCCGCCGCATCCAGGATGGCCTGGGCGTGTGGCAGCACGGATTTGCTGAGGCCAAGGCTCTTAGAAAGGGAGATGACGTCATGGCCGATGTCCTTCACGGCTTCCTTGTCCTGGGCCTGCACGGCCACAAAGCCCTCGGCCACGGTGTAGCCAAAGAGGAGGGAGAGCTTGGTGCGATCGCTGGTGTTCGGGATGGTCTCCTTGCGCAGTTCCGCATTCCAGTTGGGCTCGCCGAGTTTGTCGAGCACGGAGAAAACCTCGCTCGGGACCGGGACGATGACGTCGTCCACGACCTTGCCGGGGAAAGCGAGCGGGTCGAATTCCTCGACCCCCTTGGTGCCCTGAGGAGCAGCGGTGAGAGGCAGAATGCCAGCCAGTAACAAAGCGGCAGTCAGGGTGGGGCGAATGAACAGGGAGCGTTTCATGACAAAAAATAACCGGGGATAAGAGCGCAAATTGGGTCAGGTCAACTCAAACCCCATTACCCTTAAATCGCAAATGGTTTGACCATCAACCGTACGAAGCTCACGTCTTTTCGCCGAGGAGACGAAGGGCGGAGAAAACGGAAGAGCCTGGAGGGGGCTCCATGCAGAGCGCTCTCCGCAGGCCCCGCTCCATTTCCAGCCTCATTTCCAGCTCCAGATCGCACCGGGCCTGCATGCTTGGGGGAAAAGCGGTAGGCCGCGCCTCGTTTCCCGTTTCCGCTCCTAGAGGCCCTCGTGGTGGAAACGACGGCGGGGGGGATTGCATGCCCAGCGCAAGACGCACGCATGCCCAGCGCAGGTAGGGCGGCTTGTCCCCAAGCCGCCGGGGTCTGTCACTCGGCATGCACACGGGTAGGCCATTCTCGGCTCCGTTGCGAGTCCCTGTGGGCTCCGCTGCCGCCAGTGGTCTTTCGTACGTTCTTCCCGCTCTCGGCGGCGGTTGGAGGACCAACCGCCCTACCTCCTCGCGCTACGCGCGAGACCACCCGCTGCTGGGCACACGCATGCCCAGCTCTCACCCTCCCACGATCAAGGCATTTCCGGACCATCGCAGCTGATGCGGCCATTCTTCGGGACTGCCGCACAAGCCTTTCCGCACTGGATTATGCCGGATGTAGTGATGCTTGGCACTCTCTTCCTCGGCACTGCGCAGCCGATGATCAAAGAAGCCATCCTGCCACGCAATGCCCAGCTGCCGCGCCGTGTATCGCTTCCAGCTTTTGAACAAATCTTCCATCACCGCCTCCCGTGGAAAACTCAGCAACGCATGGAGATGATCTGGCATCAGAAGCCAGTGCGTGACATGCCACTTTTTCTGATCGTGATAGAACCGCGCGGCATTCAGCAATCCCTCAGCGACGGCTTTGGGTGTGAGCTGATCACGCCCACGTTCCAAGCAGTTGAGGGTCACGAAAAACAACGAGCCGTCTTCGACCCAATGAGGCACGTCATGGTGGAGTTTCTTCCGGTCCGGCAGATCAGCACGCTGCATGCCATGAAAATGCCTGCGAAGGCAGAGGCTTGCAAGAATCGATTGGTGGCGGAAGCGCGCGCCCAGCACAGGTAGGGCGGCTTGCCCTCAAGCCGCCGTGGTCTGTCACTCGGCATGCACACGGGTAGGTCCTTCCCGACCCCGCTGCTGCCGACTGTCCCTGGGCTCCGCTGCCGCCAGTGGTCTTTCGTACGTTCTTCCCGCTCTCGGCGGCGGTTGGAGGACAACCCTCCCTACCTCCTCGCGCTGCGCGCCCAGCGCAGGTAGGGCGGCTTGTCCCCAAGCCGCCGTGGCCCAGCGCGGTGATTGCACAGGGGTAGGTCACTCCCGACCCCGCTGCTGCCGACTGTCCCTGGGCTCCGCTGCCACCAGTCGTCTTTCGTACGTTCTTCCCGCTCTCGGCGGAGGGTTGAGGACAACCCTCCCTACCTCCTCGCGCTGCGCGCACGCGCGCCCAGCGCAGGTAGGGCGGCTTGTCCCCAAGCCGCCGTGGCCCAGCGCGGTGATTGCACAAGGGTAGGTCACTCCCGGCTCCGCTGCGAGTCCCTCTGGGCTCCGCTGCTGCCAGTCGTCTTTCGTACGTTCTTCCCGCTCTCGGCGGCGGTTGGAGGACCAACCGCCCTACCTTCTCGCGCTGGGCACGCGCATGCCCAAACCCCGCCCTCAATCCATGCCGCCCACCCTCGGCCGCTCCTCCACCGCCTCGTATTCACGCCCTTTTTTGCGCACGAGCCCGGCGTTCATGAGCTTGCGGGCCCATTTGCTGATGGTGCCGCACTGGACGCCGAGCATCTCGGCCAGTTCAGTGGCGTTGACAACGCCTTCGCGGATGTGGGCCAGGAGGGCGTCGAGGTTGCCATGGGCCTCGCAGCTCACGGTGATCTGGCTGCCCTCGTCCTTCAGGGCCCAGCGCAGGGGCATGGCATCACGCCCCTGGCAGTTGCGGCATTTCGAGAAGCGGGTGATGAACTCCTTGAAGCGGGACTCGTCCTCCGTGGTGTCCTTCAGGCTGAGGATCCAGTGGGCCATGTCCTCACGCCGGGAGGCCCCGCGCATCTCGCCATTGCGCCCGGCGTGGTGAATGATGATGACGGTGACGCTGCGGCGGCGCAGGCTCAGCAGCCATTCTTTGAGCTTGTCGAAGTCGTCGTTCTCATTTTCACGCATGCCGATCTGGCTGGCGCTGAGATTGTCAATGATGAGGACGGAGCTGTCCGGCAGCATGGAGGAGAGGCCCGTCTGGTGCAGAGGCTGGGCGATGTTCACACTGAGTCCCTGGTCCATGTAGAGGTGTTCATTGCTCAGCCAGCGGAAGTTGAGCGAGGTGATGCCCAGCTTCTCCGCGCGCTCCCTGACGTCCGGCACGTTCATCTCGGCATCGAAGTAGAAGACCCTGCGCGGGGCCTCCCCGGCCTGCCAGGCACCGAGGAGGCAGCCCTCCGCCAGGGCATTGCCAATGAGCATGGCCAGCCAGGTCTTCCCACCGCCGCGCGGGGCAAAGAGGTAGCCGAGATCCCCCTCCCGCAGCCATTCCCCCAGCAGGCGGGGGCGGGGCGTGCTCTGGGTGTGGCGCAGCTGCTCCGGCGTGAGCAGGGAGCGGGCGAAGTCCGGCGGTGGCGGGGTGCCGGGAGCGGTGGTGGGGGTGAGGTTGGATTTGTAAGCAGCGAGCTGCGCCACGAGTTCGGTGATGTCTTTCATAGGATTTGGAAAAGGCTGTTGAGTTCGTCTTGGTGGGCTTCGGCTTTGGTGAGCAGTGCGCCAAGGTCCTTGCACCCGGAGGGCAGCTCCTGGATGTCCACCGTGGCTCCGACCTTCTGCAGTTCAGCCAGCCATGAGGCGGCGGCGTTCAGGCCGGCGGCATCCACATGGGGCACGATGCGGACGTGGCGGCCCGCCAAGGCCTTGAGCAGGGTTGGATCGCGCTCCAGGCGGGAAGACGTGCTGGTGGCCGCCAGCGCCGTCCAGGACGGCTGCATGTCCACCAGCGCATACGCGGTGAGCGCCTCCAGCAGGCCCACGGCCCCCTCCACCAGCAGCACATGCGGTGCCGCAAACAGCAGGCCACGCCCCACGAAGGCCCCTTCGCTGCCAGGCAGATTTTTGGCATTGATGGCCCTGCCCTCCGCATTCGTGAACGGCAGGCCATCACAGCGGCGCACCTGGACAAACCGGTCTTCACCCACCGCATAGCAGTCGTGGCCATCCAACTGACACCCTTTGATGAGTCCGTAGCTGCGTGCGATGTGCAGACCACCCCACGGGATGCCCCGCAGCCGGGCGATGGGCAGGAGCTCCTCCCGGCTAAGGCGGCGCAGCTCAGGCCACTGGCGGCGCTGCCAGGCCCGCCGTTCCGCCTCGTTTGGAAAATCAGCCGACGTGCGGTCACGGGCGGCTGCGGGGCGGTCTGCCAGCAGATAACCCTCCGCCTTGCTGGAGGTGCTGGCGGCACTGTGCAGCTTGCACCTCAGATCGGCCTCCGACCACGGCGGCTGGCAGCCGTGGTTCCAGGCTAGCAGCAGCGGCAGCGCCTCCTCCACACTGAGGCTGAAGCCCTTCACCAGCGCCTGGGCGGCGGCAAAGGTCGCCCCTTCCCCGCCCTGGACGGACACGGGCATTTTGGCCAGGTAGGCGCTGGCACGCTCGACGGTGGTTTTCATGGGTGGTGCATGGGGTGGCTGGCAGTCGCGGCGGCGGATGAAACAACAGGCACGATGGATGTCATGACATGGTAGTAGGAGCTTGTTTATGGTATCCGTGAAAGCAGGCCGGCGGAGAACACCGCCCGGCAGGCGCAAAGGTTTTTCTGGCTGCAGGCCACACCATGCGCCGGCCCGGTCATCCCTCCGGCAGCAGGTTCCGCAGAACCCGGTGTGTGTTGGGAGATCATCTGGCAGGCCATGGGAGCCGCGTGGCACCGCATCCCTGCGGCCCTGCGTCTTGCACGCAAAACCACGCGAAACACTGTGCCCGTCCCACCTTTCCGGTCTTGTAGCAAGACCGCTCAGGTAGGCGGGTGATAATCACCTAACCCATTCACAACGCAAACGCATTTTGCAACAATTTGCACCGTCGGCAGAGGCGGGAGATTCCGCTTGGATTCGTTTCCATTTTTGAGTCCCCTGGGATGGAAATGGGAAACGAGGAGCGTGGGCTAGTGTGCCGTAGGTTGGGCGTGTTTGGCGTCGAAGCCTTGGCAACGCCACCTAGCCCCTCCGCCAAACCGCCCGACTGCGAGGACGTGCGTACGCCGTGGTGTTTGCCACACGCTCATGGACGGGCGGGCTGTCGCCACGCCCATCCTACGACAAGACATCGAGCTCGGGCCGTAGGTTGGGCGTGTTTGGCGTCGAAGCCTTGGCAACGCCACCTAGCCCCTCCGCCAAACCGCCCGACTGCGAGGGCATTCGTACGCCATTGTGTTTGCAGCACGCTCATGGACGGGCGGGCTGTCGCCACGCCCATCCTACGACAAGACGTGGCGTCAATCCTACGCAGGGCGCTGGTTGGCTTCTAAAATCGACTGGCAGAACCACGTGGAGGCCTCATGGGCCTGCAGTTTGGCTTTGAGGGGATTCTTGGCGATGTAACGAACGCAGGCCTGGTAGTGGGTCCCGTCCCGAATGATACGGTCAAAGCTTTCGTCCTGCCAGAGAGGTCCTTTTCTGCCAATGCTGCGCTGGATGCGCTGAGCCGTGAACCCCTTCCAAGAATGGCACAGGTCCTCCATGCGATAGTCACCCAGCAAACGACACAAGGCATGGACGTGGTTGGGCATCACCACATAGGACAGCATTTCGCAGCGCTGGCCTTCGAAGTGATGCAGAGCGTCTGCCACCACCTGTCGATGCCGTGCTTCGCGCAGCAGGCACTCTCCGTGATTTTCATCGAGCAGTCGTTCCAATTTGCGCAGGCGTGCACGTTGAAACTCCTGCCATTGAGTTCGTTCACTTTCGAACATCGGGCGTGCGTGATCCGCCAATCGTTGCCGCCATGATTCAGCGTCACGCTGCATCTCTGCCAGGATGGCACTAGGAATCGAATCATTCAGTCGAAACGTAATGAAATAAGCAGCGCCGGGCAGCCTCCAGTGCGGGAGATGGCGCGCATAGGTGCTGAAATCGCCAGACGGCATGGAACTGAGGGGATCAAACCCCTTAAAATCACGCGGCAAAGGAATGACGGTGGGAATCGTCCACGGCATGAAGGAAGGATTGGATACTCAACGATGCAATGCAAGCAGGTCCGTAAGTAGGTTGGGCGTGTTTGGCGTCGAAGGAGTTCGGATGCTCCATGAGCTACTCCGCCAAACCGCCCGACTGCGAGGGCTCTCGCACGCCGTGGTGTTTGCCACGCGCTCATGGACGGGCGGGCTATCGCCACGCCCATCCTACGCAGGACGTGCGTACGCCGTGGTGTTTGCCGCACCTCGCGCAAGCCTGCTGAAACCCTACCCCATCCTCGGCAGCACCTCGACCACATCCGCCAGCACTCTCCCGCAGCCGTGCCGCAGTTCGTTGCAGCGGCCAAAGAGCATCTGGCCGCTGGTCGCGCCGAGCAAATCCGCGAGGCGTTGATCCACCGAAATGCGGAAGTAGCCGCGCGGATGGCTGGAGTGGGGGACCTGGTAGCGTTCCAAAATGGCCCCGAAGGGGACGAGGCCTTCGAGGACGAGTTTCTGCGCCTCCTCAGGCAGGATGTCGAGGTGGATGCCGATGGCACCAAACTCGACGGGCATGCCGTCGGTGTGACGGTGCAGCACGGAGGCGCGCACGAGGTAGTTGCCGATGCGGGCATGCGCGGCGACGTCGAGATCGATCTCGCTGCCATGAAACTCGCGCAGGCGCGGGGTCATGTCCTTGTCATGGACGAGGAGGCCGCGCTCCTGCTCGGCCATTTCCAGGGGATCGACAAAGGTGACGCGCGGGCGCACGCTGCCGATGCCGTAGAAGAAAATCAAAGGTGCCAGGATGTCCTCGTCCTGCCGGGGGGCCTCATTCATCGCCGTCGTCGTTTGGCTTCAGGTATAGCGGGCGTATTGGCGGTGCTGGGGCAGGAAGAAATCGTGCAGCAGGCGGTCCACCTGGAGCAGGCCGTCGCGGGAGAGCGTGATGCCTTTGTCATCCAGCGTGGCAAAGCCTTCTTTCGCGAGGTAGTCGAGCTGCGGAGCGAAGTGCTTGCGCGGGTCTTCACCGAATTTTTTGACGTAGTAGTCGAACTCGCTGCGGCCAAGCTTGAGCTTGAGAATGAACTCGCGCACAAAGCGGTCTTCCGCCGTGGTTTGGTAGGCGCGGAAGATCGGCAGCTGGCCGGCATCCACGGCCTGCATGTAGGGGCCCACATCGGACTGGTTTTGATAATGCACGCCGCCGAGATGGCCGAAGGAGGCCACGCCGCAGCTCAGGAGATCTGCGCCTTCCCAGAGGGAGTCGCGATAGACGAATTTGATGCGCTTGGTGTCTTTCACCACGGTGTAGGCGCTGGTCACGGTGTAGCCGTCTTTTTGGAATTCATCGAAGGCGTAGCTGACCCAGTCGCGCTTGGTCTGCCAGTCGGCCACCGGGGCGGTGACTTTGCCTTCGGCCTTCATCTGCTGATACATGGTGGTGTTGAAGGGCACCTCCATTTGGTAAATCGTCACGGCATCCGGCTGCAGGGCGATGGCTTTCCTCACGGTGTCCTTCCAGTTCTCCCAGGTCTCGTTCATCATGCCTGCAATGAGGTCGATGTTGATGTGCTCAAAGCCGAGCGTGCGGGCAAAGCGGTAGGCCTTTTCGATCTCGCCGCTGCGGTGCGCGCGGCCATTCGTTTCGAGAATGTGATCGTCGAAATTTTCCACGCCGAGGCTCAGACGCGTGACACCAATATCGCGGATGCCGGTGAGCTTGACTTCATTGAGCGTGCCGGGTTCGGCCTCGAAGGCGACTTCTTCCGCCTCGTCCCATGGGATCATGTCCTTCATGCGGTTGGTCAGATCCTTGAGCTGCGGCACGGAAAGGTAGCTGGGGGTGCCGCCGCCGAAGTACACGAAGTGCGCCTTGCGTCCCTTCAAGTAAGGCTGGCTGGTGAAGCGCTCCATCTCGCGCATTCCGGCATCGATGTAGGCCTTCACCTCCTGCGCATTCTTGTCCGTATAGACTTTGAAATAGCAGAAGTGGCAGCGTTTGCGGCAGAACGGGATGTGGAAATAAACGCCCAGCGGGATGTTGGCCGGGGCGGGCTGCTTCAGCACTTCCTCCACCACGGGAACCTGGTCAGGCTTCCAGAAGGAGAATGGCGGATAATTGGAGACAAAGTAGTTTCCGGCCTCGGTCTGTTCGACCTTTTTTTCATGGGCAGGTGTTTCGAGCGCGGTTTGCATGATGGGGATGAAAGAATAACGAGTGCCGGACGAAGTTCTACGAGCAAAACTTCCCGCGCCACGACAAAAGCGGAGATTTAATGCCGAATGGGCCAGGAGATAGACGCCGGTTTGCTGGCACGTCACCTCACACCCGTCTTCTTCCAGCTCTTCGGTGGCCGGCTCATGGGTGCGCAGCATCATGCCCCTGTGGCCCGACAATGCAGGGCTAAAGGTTTTTATGAATAAGATTATGGCATATCGCCTATGAAGGTGACGGGCCAGCCTCCATCATTGACCTTGAGTAATCCCACTCATTGGTGACAATCTACCCCCCCGGCTGTTAAACCTAAGGCCGCCCGACCATGAAAGCATTTCACATTATCCTTTTCACCGTGGTGGCTTTGGCGATTGCCATTCCTGCACACGCCGCACCACTCTCCGGCACCAAGACCATCGGCCCGACTGGTGATTATGCCTCCGTGACCGCCGCCATCGCGGATGTGCAGGCGCAGACGTTGGGCGGAGCGCTCGTGCTGGAGTTGCAGGCAGCCTATGTGAGCACGGTCGAGACCTTTCCCCTCACCGTCCCGGCGCTGAATGGCGCCAGCGCCACGAATACTCTCACGCTTCGCCCGCAGTCGGGTGCCACGGGCCTCTCCATCTCCAGCTCGAACACCAACGCGGCGACGGTGGATTTGAATGGCGCGCAGTTTGTCACGATCGACGGGCGTCCCGGCGGCACCGGGACGGCGAAGCAGCTCACCCTCGCCAACACCAGCACCTCAGGTGTGGCGCTGCGCTTCATCAATGAAGGCAGCAACAACACCCTGCGCTACCTTACCATCCAGGGCGTGAATACCAACGCCTACAGCGGCACCGTCGTCTTCAGCACCACCACGGGCGCGAACGGCAACGACAACAACACGCTGGACACCTGCGACATCCGCGATGGTGCCACCACGCCGACCAATGGCATTTACGCCCAGGGCACCGGCACCACCACGGCCAGCAACAACAGTGACAACCTCATCACCAACTGCAACATCTTCAACTTCTACCGAAGCAATGCGGTGAACACAAGCGGCCTCTCCCTTACGAGCGGCAACACGAACTGGACCATCTCCGGCAACAGCTTTTATCAGACCGCCAGCCGCGTGGGGGTTGCCGCCTTGGTGCGGGCCATCTATCTCAGCAACACTTCGATCAACAGCCATATTGTCACCGGAAACTTCATCGGCGGCAGCGCGCCCAATGCGGGCGGCAGCGCCTGGACGAGCACCGGCACCACGGCGGCGTACACCTTTGTCGGCATCTGGCTGCGGGTGACCAACAGCACCGCCACCAGCGTGCAGGGCAACGTCATCAAGAATTTCTCATGGTCCACCTCCAGCAATGACAAGACGCAGCCAGGTCTGTGGACTGGCATTTATGTGGAGACGGGCGCGGTGGACATTGGCACGGTCACGGGCAACACCATCGGCAGCGGCACCGGCACAGGTTCGATTTCCATCACCACCTCGGGGGATGGCGGCATGACCTTCGGCATCTGCTCGGAGAGCAGCGGTTCGGTGGACATCAGCAACAACACGGTCGGTTCCATCACTGCGGGCGGCACGACCACGGGCGTGGGCGCCTCCATCACGGGCATTCAGACCACCAAGGGCACGAACACCATCTCGGGCAATCTCATCGGCAGCACCACCACCGCCAACAGCCTGAACGCCTCCACCAGCGTGTCCTTCAGCGGGGCTGCGCAGGTGGTGGCGGGGATTGATTGCGCCAACAGCGGCACCATCAACTGCGCCATCACGGACAACACCGTGGCCAATCTCCTCAACAAGAGCACGCGGACGAGCTGCCTGATGCGCGGCATCGTGTCCGCGGCGGGGGTCAGCACCATCTCCGGCAACACCGTCCACCATCTGACCGCGCCCAGCATGAGCACCGGCCCTGCGGTGGTGGGCATCTGGCATGCCTCGACTGCCAGCGGCCAGACCCTTTCTCAAAACGTCGTGCATTCGCTGTTCAACACCTCCAACGCAGCGATGTACCCCGCGCAAAACGTGGCTGTGGTGGTCGCCGGGATCTATTACGGCGGCGGCATCAGCGGCACCAACATCATCGAGCGCAACTTCGTGCACAGCCTCTATCTGGACTCCCTTAACTCTTCAGCGGAGCTGAACGGCATGCTCTTCGGCTCCGGCTGCACCTTCACCGCGCAGAACAACATGGTGCGCGTGGGCCTGGACGCCAGCGGCGCCAGCACCGCCACAGGCGCCACCGTGCGGGGTTTTCATGACAATGACAACGGCGCGAACTATCCGAGAAACTTCATCCACAACTCCGTGTATGTGGGCGGCACGGCCACTTCCGGCTCGGCCAAAACCTATGCTTACAGCAGCTCCAGCCAGAACAATTCCCGCGACATCCGCAACAACATCTTCGTCAATGCCCGCAGCAACAGCGGCGGCACCGGCAAACATTACGCGATGACGAACGGCAGCGTCGCCTCCCCGCCCCCGGGCCTGACTTCGGACTTCAACATCATCTACGCCAGCGGCATCGGCGGCGTGCTCGGCCTGTTCAATGGGCAGGACTGCAGCACCCTCGCCGAATGGCAGGCCGCAACCGGGCAGGATGCCTCCAGCACCGTGGGGGACCCGCGCTTTGTCAATGCCACAGGCGCTGCGGCAGCGGTGGATCTGCACCTGCAGTCCAGCAATCCCGCCGAGGGCCACGGAGTGCTCATCGCCTCCGTCACCACTGATTTGGACGGTCAGACGCGCAGCAGCCTGTCTCCGGTCGATATCGGCGCTGACGCGGGCAGCTTCACCTACGACCCAGCCCCCGCCATCAGCTACCCGTTGCTCTCCAGCGGCACCATGGCGAACCGCGTTCTCACCGGGTGGGCCACCATCATCGACGACGGCGGCGCAGTCTCTGGCGGCGCCAGTGCTCCGCGGCTCTACTACAAGAAGGCCACGGACGCCGATGCCTTCATCGGCAATACGTCGGCAAACAATGGCTGGAAATACGTCACCGGCACTGACAGCGGCGGTGGCAAATACAGCTTCACGATTGATTACTCCCTCATCATCGGCGGCGTCGTGACCCCGGGCCAGACCATCCAGTACTTCGTCGTCGCGCAGGATGCTTCCAACAACCTCAGCTCATGGCCCGCCGCCGCCTCCGCCTCAGCCAATCCTCCGGTGCAGCACATCAGCGCCAAGCCCGCCACCGGCGTGTACAGCTACACCATCCTGGACACGCTGGGTGGCACCGTCACCGTCGGCCCTGGCGGCAGCTATTCCAGCCTGAGCGGCGCGGGCGGACTCTTCGCGGCCATTAACAACGGCGCCCTCACCAGCAACCTCACCGTGAACATTACCGGCGACACCACGGAGGACGGCAGCGTGGTGCTCAACGCGCCCAGTTCGAACGTCTATCCCAATGCCTTCACCGTGACGATCCAGCCCGACAGCGCGACGATGCGCACCATCACCGGCTCCGGCACGAGCGGCTTGATCCGTCTCGATGGAGCGCAGCGCGTGATTTTGGATGGCAGCTTCGGCGGCAGCGGACGCTACCTGACGTTCCGCAACACCAGCACCAACAGTTCATCGAGCACTGTTCTCTTCATCAACGACGCCAGCAACAACACCGTGCGCAACTGCGTGCTCGAAGGCGTGGCCACCAGCTATGGTGTGGTGGCTTTCCGGGCGGGAGCAGTCACCGGCAATGACAACAACACGATCACCGGAAATCAAATCCGCGACCGCAGCGATGCCGCGGGTGTGCCCGCCTATCTGGTCAACTCGCTCGGCAGCTCGGACTGGGTGGCGAACAGCAGCAACACCGTATCCAACAATGACATGTTCAACTTCACCGGCACGGGCATCGGCATCTTTAGCGGCAACAGTTCGTGGACCATCACGGGCAACACGCTCTACCAGACCACCGCGCGCACCACCACGCTCAACGGCATCGTTGTCAACAGCCTGGGGACCAACGCGGTGCTCGACAACACCCTCCACGACCTCACCTCAAGCGGCGCCACCACCGGCATCACGCTGGGCACCGAATCCGGCAGCACCACCGTGTCAGGCAACCGCCTTTGGAATATCGGCAACACGGCCGGCAGCACCAACCTGGCCTACGGCATCCTCTGCCAGCATACCTCAGGGCAGAGCGTCACGGTGGTGAACAACATGATCGTGTTCGGTTCTTCCGGCACCACGGCGCAGATCCTGCGCGGCATTTATGACAACGGCACGGCCGGCAGCACGACCCTCATCGCGTACAACAGCGTGCTCCTCACCGGCAGCGGCGGCACGTTTCGAGACACCTGGGCCTTCAGCTACGACGGCAACTCCACCGCGACGGTGAAGAACAACATCTTCCTGAACCTGCGCACCGGTGGCAGCAACCATTATGCGGCGAACTTTTCGACGGCCAGCACTGGCACGCTGGCCATCGACTCCAATGTCTATGCCGGAACCGGACTGAGCACCGCTGAGAACTTCTTCGACGCCGGTGATGGCGGCAATGCCTCCGACATCCCGATCAGCTACGCGCAGTGGCAGACCAACCTCCCCGGCGACACCCACTCCAGCGCCGGCAATCCCGGCGGCAGCTACTCCAGCGCGATGTTCGCCGCCCCCGCCACCTCAGACCTGCATCTCGCCGCCGGCGGCAACGCTTTGGTGAATGGCGCGGCCACGCCCGTCCCAGGGCTGACCACGGATTTCGACGGCGACACTCGCAGCGCCACCTCGCCGGTGATCGGTGCGGATGAGATCCCCTTGCCCGACATCGTGGTGACGCAGACCATCGCGCTCTCTGACGCCGCAGGCAGCGTGGACATTGGCAACGTGAAGCTTGGCGACAGCAGCACTGCCAGGACCTTCACCATCACCAATCCCGGCACCCTCTCTCTTGCCGGCCTCGTCCTCTCCAAAGACGGCACGAACGCAGGCGACTTCTCCGTCAGCTCTCTGAGCGGCACCAGCATCCCTGCCGGCTCCGGCAGCGTCACCTTCACCGTCACCTTCACTCCGGGCGGCATTGGAACTCGAAATGCCGCGATCCACATCGCCAGCAATTTGCTCGGGGCGAAGAACCCGTTTGACATCGCCCTCATCGGGACGGGCCTGACGGCAGCCGACTCATGGCGGCAGAGCAAGTTCAACACCACCAGCAACACCGGCAACGCCGCAGACAGCGCCGACCCAAACGGCAACGGCATTGTCAACTTGATCGAGTACGCGCTCAACGGCGATCCAACGGGCAGCACCGCTGGCACCGGCATCCTGCCCACAGCCTCCGCGAACGGAACGAATCATCTGCAACTGGCCTTCACACGCTACCTGGATCGCAACGATATCACGCTCACCGTTCAGGGAGTGGACTCGCTGACGGCCACGTGGACCGACCTTGCCCAAAGCATCAACGGCGCGGCCTTAACCGTGCTGGCCTCCGGCGCAAGTGTGAATGAAACCGGCACGGGCAACACCCGCGCCGTGGCGGTGGGCGATCTATATCTGATGACGGATCCCGCCCATCCGCAGCGCTTCCTGAGACTGAAGGTGACGCGACCATGAGGCGCCTGCGAGCCGTCCGTCCCTCAGCTCCTTGGGAATATAGCGGTTCGCAAAACTCAATTCCGTTTAGCGGGCTGCTTCTTTCTCGAAGATCATGGGCTTCGACGGCGGCTGGTTGAGGACAACCAGCCCTACCAACGCTGGGCATGCGAGCGCCCAGCGCGAGGTAGGGCGGCTTGTCCTCAAGCCGCCGCCGAGCGTCTCCACGCTCGCTTTCCGGAAATCAGTTTCGGAAAATGCTATAAATGCCGGGCGTCCGTGGGCACGCGATGAAGTGCACTGATCGCGGGATTGGCAAAAAGATTCACAGCGCCCTCATTTCCCACGGGCCAGCACCACGCGGAAGCCGATGGTGTTCCGCCGCGTTTCCGGCGGCACGGGCATGCGCGCTGAGGCCAGGAGTTCATCTTGGGAGGCTGAGCGCCAGTTGCCGCCGCGAGTCGCGCCAAGGACGGGTTTCGCCGGCTCACCGGGTTTGGAGGGAACAACCGGCGAGTAACCCGTGTCCACCCATTCGGACACATTGCCCGACAGCCCCGTGATGCCTCGGTCATTCGGTGGCAGTGCGGTCACGGGAGCGAGGAAGGGAAATTTGTCATCGTAGCCGGGAATCGCGCTGTCGAGGCTGGCTTTGCGTGCGCCACTGAGGTCGGCGAGATTGTCCACGTCTTGCGGCGGTGGCCATTCAAAGCCCCAGGGATAGATGCCACGGATGCGGCCATTGCGTTCCTCGGGGGTCGAGCCGCGCTCCAGCGGCAGCCCAACCGCACGGCTCCATTCTTCATCGGTGGGCAGACGGTACGAATCCTTCGCGCCAATCAGCCCGGCGTTGCGCTCACGCTCCGTCAGCCATGCGCAAAAAGCCCTCGCCTCCTCGCGGTCCACGGCCACCACCGGCAGGGTTCCGCCGCCTTTGTTGGTGCCGTCCACCCGCCCCGGACGGCGCGCCTGGGTGCTTTTGCAAAATTCCATATAGTCGCGATGACGGGTTTCCCACGCAGAGAACATCACGTCACCCAGCGGCACCAGATTCATCCCGAGGCTGTTCGCCTTCCACTGGCGGCCAAAGGTGACCGCCTTGCGCGTCTGCATGTCGGCAAAAAGCTCCGCCTGCTCCCCTTCCCGCACTTCGCTTTCCAGCACCACATCAGCGAAGCCTTCCTCGCGCAGTTCAAACTCCACCGGCCCGGTGCGCACACGGGGCAGTTCCAGCGGCGTCTCGCCCAGGAACTGATCATGCTGGAAGACCCGCACCTTTTCCGGCTGGCTGTTCACGACCACGCTGCCGTAGGTCTGCCGCTCCACACGCAGGTGAAACGCACGCCAGTTCTTGTCCTCAGTCTGTTCGCCTTTGTCGGTCTCCCGGCCATCCGGCATGTCATCGCTGGCGGCCTGCCCGCTTTCCACAAAGTAGAATGGCTCCACCTCATAGCGGTGTTCCTGGCTCAGATACGCCTCGCTGCGGTCACGGTCGGTCAACCAGTAGCGAAAAGCTTCCGCATCGCCGTCTGGAACGACGACCAGGTAGGCCGACTCCTGGTCCTTGCCGCGCTGAAACCGTACCACCTTGCCTTCAAACGACCTGCCGGTGGCCTCCAGAAAGCGCCGGAAAAATTTCATCTCCACCGGCTCTGCGCTGATGTGCCCGCCCGGTCCGGGCTTGAACACCATGCCGAGGTTGTTCACCCAGCGCTCGCCTTTTTGCGGCAGCTTTGAGGCTTCCAGTTTCAGGTCAAACACCGCCGGCTTTTCATCCAGCGCGATGTGATCAATTTCGATCTGCTTGTAGCCCGGCAGGCGCAGTTGATAAATCACCGGCACACCTTCAGCAGGGTTCAGTTCCAGCGGCGTCTCACCAAGCTGATCTTCTCCGGCAAACACCACCGCTCCCGGAGGTGTCGTCACAATCTTCAGCCGCGGCACCGAGTTGTTCATCGCCATCAGCGTGCGCGTGCGATGGGTTTGCGCCAGCCACATGCCAAATCCCACCGCCAGCAGGAGCGCCACCGAGCCGACGGCGATCCATGTCCACATCAGCCGCCGGGAGGAGGGCAGAGGCTCGCCACGCAGCGCCAGCGCCATCTCGCGTGCATTGACAAAACGCCCCTTCGCCTTGGGTGCGCAGGCGGTGCAGACCACATCCTGCAGCCTGCGCCAGACCTCCAGGCTCGAACCCGTATCCGCGCAGGATGGCAGGTCGGGGAAATCCAGCCGGTCCTTTCCGGTGCTCGCTTCATAGAGAACCATGCCCAGAGAAAAAATGTCGGAAGCCGCCGTGCCCGGTCCTTCGGGAGCCACAAATCCCTCGGTGCCCACAAAACTGCGCTGCCCCAGCAAGGCCACCAGGCCAATGTCCGCCAGCCGGCAGATGCCGTCGATGAAGATGAGATTCGACGGTTTGACGTCGCGATGAATCAGCTGATTGCGGTGCAGGTAGTCCAGCCCCTCTGCGATGGTAACGCCCAGCTTGATGCACAGTTCCGCTGAGACGCATTTGTCCCGCTTCATCTGCAGCCCCAGCGTGTGGGGCTTGTAGGTGTCCGCATGGATTTCGCGGCCGGTCTCCAGATCATCCGCCAGCTCCATCACGTAGTAATAGAAGCCCTCAAGGTCGTTGCGCCCCACCTGCAGGATCGGCACCAGCGCCTCATGGCGGCGCGAGATGGGTTCGAACATCTTGATCGCTTCAAACTCGCGCTCAAAGGAATCCGGTCGGTCGTAGTCCTCCCGCCACACCACCTTCACCGCCCGCAGAACTCCGGTGACGCTCCGCGCCAGCCACACCTCGCCAAAAGCCCCATGGCCAATGAGACGTAGGGTCTCGTGATCGCGGATATCGGGCGCTGTACGTGACTTGGACTGCATGAAGGAGGTCGGAATAACGGAATTACACCGCAACCACGCCTCCTTGTCGAGATGTGAAGTGGAGAAATGCGGGGCTGTGGCACTGGCAGCCACAGCCCATGGGGCCAGCGCCTAGACGCTTCATGCTTCTCCGACGACCGGCCTGGAGACTGCATTTCAGCCCCGGCTTCCTGACCGCTCCATCAAATCCCTCCCTTGATCCGCACCAAAATCCGCGAGCCTTGCGTGTGCAGTTTCTCAATGCGGCCAGAGAGCGGGGAGGTGGGAATCTCCAGGTGAGCCAGATCGTGGGACAGGAGGATGCAAAGCACACTGGTGTGCTTGCCGGCCAGTTCGTTCAGCCCATCGGTGCCGCGCACCATTTTGAGCGGAGGATGCGGGGTGAAGTAGGGCTGCACATGCTCCGGGGTGGACGGAAAGAAAATGACGCCTTCAGGCATCTTGCCGGTGTAGTAGGTCACTGCACGGGCAATGAAGCTCGAAGTGACGAGCGGTTCGCCGGGCTTGCGCACTTTCACCGCCTCGGCGGCGATGTCCCGTGTGGAGGTGTAGATCGGGATCTTGTCATCCACACCGTACTGCATCACAATCACGATGACCGCAGTCACCAGTACGGTGGAGCCCGCCCAGGCTACCGTGCGGCGCATCAGCAGGAGCACCATCGGGACGCTGATGAAAGCGGCCAGCGTGTAGATGACAGGCACGAGGTCCTTGATGAAGACATTGCTCTCCTTCGGCGGCAGGATCAAGGACACCACGGCAGCCGCGCCCAGCACCAGCACCGTCTGCAGAACCGCCAGGGAGGAAGCCAGAATGCGCTCACCCTTGCTGCGGAAACCGTTGCTAATCCATTGATCCAGCGTGTGGCCCATCAGCAGCGCGATGGTCACAAAAAAGAAGAACGTGTAGGTCGGCAGCTTGCTGTTGCAGATGGTGAAGAAGATCAGGTTGGGCACAAACCAGCACGCCATGAACAGCATGCGGTTGTCTGTTTTGAGCCCTTTCACCGTGCGCACCACAGCGGCGATCACCAGGGGAATCCAGGGCAGCGAACCCGCGACGAGGATCATGAGGTAGTAGTACCAGTGGTTGCTGTGCTTGTGCTCCGCGCTGGTGAGGCGCTCCCAGTTTTCATGCACGAAGAAGCGGTGCCAGTACTCCATGCCATACTTCTGAAACATGACCGCATACCATGGCCCGGCGATCGCCAGCAAGGCCAGAATGCCAAGCCACAGACCTTTGCCGCGCCAGGGGGAGCGTTTGCCCGAGAGCCAGATGTAACCGATGGACCCAATCGTGGGCACCAGCAGGCCGACAGGCCCCTTGGTCAGCATGGCAAACGCCATGGCGACAAAGTGCAGGATCATCCAGCGGTCACGTTTGCCCTCCACCTCCGTGCCTCCCTCAGGGCGGAAAACACC
>JAIPJY010000002.1 GCA_021733925.1 Prosthecobacter sp.
GCGACATTGATTTCCATGCCCACTACCCTCCAAGGCGCGGCTACACCCAACAACTCTTCCCATGCTTTTGTGTCCATTCTGGCTACTTGGTTCTCTTTTCGTCACTCCGCATCACACGGAAATGTTTGAATGGCCATTTCATCCCACACCTTCCCGAATGGACCGAGTTTGGTGATTAATAAGCGGCATCCCGAAACCAGTCCGGCAAGTTTTCCGCTGTCAACTTTATCGTATCCATTTATACGCGACGTAGTGCGTCCCACAGTGGCCACTTCCTTTTGGAGATCAGCGACAAAATCAATCAATTCTTGGGATGCCTTCATTTAGATCATAGGGTTGGAGCATGGCCCGTCATCGTCAAGCTGCATAGAAACGTCATCCTTACTCGCGTTCCACCCACCGATAGGCCGCCTTCGAATTCTTCCAGAAGTACTTTTCGCAGGCTTCCTTGCCTTTGGCGCGGAAGTACTCATCCACGATTTTAAAGACGACATCATACGGCGCGCCCCTGTCGGAGACGGGCCAGTCGCTGCCGTAGATGAGGCGGTCGGGGCCGAAGGTTTCCCAGAGGTGATCGAGGATGGGGAGGTAGTAGGCAGTGTCGCGCGGGGCCTGGCCGTACTCGCATTTCACCTGCTCGACGAGGGCGGAGACTTTCATGAAGGTGTTCGGCTGCTTCGCCACGGCGCGGATGTGGTCCTTCCATTCGGGGCGTAGGGACTGGGGATCGCCGGAGGCACCGAGGTGGTTGATGAGGACGCGCAGTTCAGGCACATCGGCGGCGAGTTGCGCAGCGTGAGGCAGATAACCGGGGCCACCGTTCAAATCGAGCTCCAGACCGTGCTTGGCCAGCAGCTTGGCTCCGGCGATCACGGCGTCGTGTTTCGCAGCATCTTGTAGAAATGCAGCGCTCCAGCGCACACCGCGAAAGATGGGATTCGCGGCGAAGCGTTGCAGGTGGCCTGCAAAGGCATCGCCCGGATCAAGATGACCGACGAATCCCACGATGCACTTCTCCTTGGCGGCGAGATCGAGAATCCACTGGTTGTCCTCCACAAGCAGGCTGGCTTCGACGACGACAGTTTCCTTGACGCCGTGAGGTGCAGCCACGGCGAGCCAGTCTGCAGGCAGCACGGTGCGGTACAGCGGCGAGCCTTGCTTCGGCCACGGCACGCCACCGGGGCGTGAGGGATCATAGAAATGCGTGTGCGTGTCGATGATGCGCGTCGCAGGCGGTGCGGCCTGAACGGATTCATGCAGCAGTGCGGAGGCGGCGGTGGTCTGGAGAAAGCGGCGGCGGTTCATGATGGGGACAAAGCAAACGTCAGGAAAACACTGATTTATACCGCAGCGGCTGAATCGCCGCAGAGCGCAAAGTACTCGTGAGCTTTAGCTCACTCTGGGAGCCTTCGCCCATTCCAGAACGAACTAAAGTTCCTGAGTACTTTGCTTCGCCTCAGCGACTCCTCAGACGATGTCGATGTACTCCGGCAAAAAGTCGAGCGTGCGAAACAGCGCGCCCTTGGTGCGGGCATGCACGCGCAGCAGCACATCGCCGGTTTGCACTTCGGTGCCGGTCTTGGCGATTTGATCGCAGCCCACCGCGTAGTCGATGGCATCAGCCGCCTTGGAGCGACCGGCGCCGAGTTCGAGGACGGCCTGGCCGATGCCGCCGGCATCCATGCGCATCAGCCTGCCGCTGGCGGTGGCTTTGAGTTCACCAATGAATGGAGCGCGATGCACGGTGGCCATCTTTTCCAGCACGCTCACGTTGCCGCCCTGCGCTTCGACCATTTGTTGAAACTTCCGCCAGGCTTCACCGCTGTGCAGCTTGGTGGCGAGATCGGAGCGGGTTGAAATGGAGACGGCGGAGGCGAGATCGAGCACGATGTCCTCCAGATCCTGCGGGCCTTGGCCTTGGAGGCAGCGCACGCATTCGGCGACTTCCAGCGCATTGCCGGCGGACTCTCCCGTAGGCTCGTTCATCTCACTCAGACGCACGCTGGAGCGTACGCCCATGGCTTCTCCGACGGTGACCAGACTGTCTGCGAGTCGATGCGCCTCCTCCTGAGTTTTCATGAAGGCGCCGGAGCCCCACTTCACATCCAGCACGAGGCGGTTCAGACCTTCGGCGAGTTTCTTGCTCATGATGCTCGCGGTGATGAGCGGCACGCTCGGCACGGTGCCGGTGACATCGCGCAGGGCGTAGAGCTTTTTGTCCGCCGGGCAGATGCCGGCGGTCTGGCCCACCATGACGCAGCCGATGCGGTCGATGACCTGGTGAATCTCGACCTCATTGAGCTGGGTGCGGAAGCCGGGGATGCTTTCGAGCTTGTCCAAGGTGCCGCCGGTGATTCCCAAGCCACGGCCTGAGATCATCGGCACCCACAGGTTGTCGCAGGCGAGCAGGGGCGCGAGAATGAGGGAGGTTTTGTCGCCAATGCCGCCGGTGCTGTGTTTGTCCACGCGCAGGGGGTCGTGGTCGTTCCACAGCAGCATGGTGCCGCTGTGCAGCATGGCCTCGGTGAGCGCGGCGGTTTCCTCCGTGGTCATGTCGCGGAAGAAGATCGCCATCGCGAGGGCGCTCATCTGGTAGTCCGGCATGTCTCCGCGGGTGTAGGCGGTGATGACGTAGTGGATCTCCTCGGACGTGAGCACGCCGCCGTCGCGTTTGTGCTCAATGAGGGTCGGGATGTGCATTTCCACATGCTAGGATCTGCCATGTGTGTTTGGCAATACTGAACCTGCGGCCATCGTATGCTCATTCAATCCAACCATGCGCCTCTTTTGTGTCCTCCTCAGCCTCGTCTCCGCTCTTCCTGCGGCGCCGATTGATTTCTCGCGCGACATCCAGCCGATCCTTTCGGACAAATGCTACTTCTGCCACGGTCCGGATGCCAAGGAGCGCAAAGGCGACCTGCGGCTGGATGTGGAGCAAGAGGCGAAGGCGGTGAAGGACGGCGTGGCGGCCATTCTTCCAGGCAAGAGTCATGAGAGCACCCTGATCGAACGCATCCTCAGCACGGACCCGGATGAGGTGATGCCCACGCCGAAGAGCAATCGCACGCTGACGGATGCGCAGAAGAAGCTGCTGAAGCAGTGGATCGACGAAGGGGCGAAGTGGGGAACGCACTGGGCCTTCAAGCGGATCGAACGACCCAAGGTGCCGAACGTGGGTGCGAAGCATCCCATCGATGCCTTTGTGCGTGCCAAGCTGGCGGAGAAGGGGATGAAGCCTGCGCCCAAGGCGGATGCGGTGACACTGCTGCGTCGTGTGTCGCTGGATCTGACCGGTCTGCCGCCGACCCTGGATGAAGTAAAGGACAACTATGCGAAGAGAGTGGAGCGCCTGCTGGATTCGCCGCGCTTCGGCGAGCGCTGGGCCTGGGACTGGCTGGATGCGGCACGCTATGCGGACACGAATGGCTACCAGGGCGATCCCGAGCGCACCATGTGGCCGTGGCGTGACTGGGTGGTGAAGGCCATCAACGAAAACATGCCCTATGACCAGTTCACGATCTGGCAACTCGGTGGCGATTTGCTTCCTGAAGCAACGCCGGAGCAAAAGCTGGCCACGGGCTTCAACCGCAACCACATGATCAACGGCGAAGGCGGACGCATCGCCGAAGAGACTCGCGTGGAGAATGTGATGGACCGTGTGGAGACAACCAGCACCGTGTGGCTGGGGCTGACGATGAGCTGCACGAAGTGCCACGATCACAAATTCGATCCGCTGACGATGCGCGATTATTACGGCCTCTACGATGTCTTCAACCAAACGAGCGAGGACGGCAAAGCCCGCAGCGGGCAGGCGGCTCCGGCCATGGACATTTCGACGCCTGCAGAGCTCGAACTCGTGAAGACGACGACGGAAAAAGTAAAGGCCATCGCTCTGGAACTGGAAGCGTTTGAGTTAAAAAAATGGCCGCGGCCGGCAGGCAAACCACTGACGGAATCCGATGCGATCAAGCTGCCCGGAAACCTGCCGAGCTACATCGCCAAGACGGAGCCGAAGAACCGGGGCGTGGATCCGCTGCTGGAGGCGGTGAACTATTTTACAGAGAAGGACGCCGACTACGCGAAGCTGCTGCAAAAGCTCCTTGCCGCAGTACGAGCACGCGTTTCAGCCACCAACGCCGTCACCAAGGTGATGGTCATGGACACGCTGCCAAAGGCACGGGAGACCTTTGTGCTGGAAAAGGGCGCGTATGACAAAGCCAGCGCGATCCAGGTGCGCTTCAACGTTCCGGCGAGTCTTCCAGCGATGAAACCTGACGCCCCGCGCAACCGTCTTGGCCTCGCGGAATGGATCGTGAGCCGCAACAACCCGCTCACGGCTCGCGTGACGGTGAACCGCTTCTGGCAGGCGTTCTTTGGTGTGGGGCTGGTGAAGACGGCGGAGGATTTTGGTTTGCAGGGCGAGGAGCCACCGCAGCGCGAACTGCTCGACTGGCTGGCGTCCGAGTTCATCGACAGCGGCTGGGATGTGAAGGCGCTGATGCGCTTGATCGTGACGAGCGAGACGTATCAGCAATCCTCAAAAATCACCGACGCGCAGATCGATCCTGAGAACCGCTTTCTCGCGCGTGGGCCGCGTTTTCGCATGCCGTCGTGGATGCTGCGGGATCAGGCCCTGTTTGTTGCGGGTCTGCTGCAGGACAAGCTTGGTGGACCCTCAGTGAAGCCCTACCAGCCCGAGGGCATCTGGGAGGAGGCGACCTTTGGCAAAAAGAGCTACGTGCAGGATCACGGCGATGCGCTTTACCGTCGCACCTTGTACATTTTCTGGCGGCGCATCGTGGGCCCCACGATGCTGTTCGACAATTCCGCGCGGCAGACCTGCGTGATCAAAGCCACGCGTACGAACACGCCGCTGCAGGCGCTGGTGACGCTGAACGATGTGACCTACGTTGAAGCCGCCCGTGTGCTGGCGCAGCGCGTGCTGCTGGCGAATCGTGGGCAGGAAGATGCGGCGCTCGTGCAGGCGTTTCGTTTGGTCACGTGTCGTGAGCCTTCCAAGGCGGAAGCAGCGCTTCTGAAGGCACAGCTTGGTAAATTGAAGACGCAGCAGTCGGATTCTGCGGAGGCGCTCAAGCTGCTCGCCGTAGGGGAGTCGAAGCGTGATGAATCCATTGATGCCGTCGAACACGCCACGTGGACAAGCCTCTGCCTCATGCTGATGAATCTGGATGAGGCGGTGACGAAGGAGTGAGGCTCCAGGCCTGCTTCACCTGACCGAAGCGGTCTTTGCCGTCATTCCACCTTCACTGGAAGGGTGGAGAAGCGGTGACACTTCCCCACCCAGAGCTATGTCTGAACCGCTGTTAGCGGCGGCCCGAAGACCTGTTCGAGTCCTGATGACGGTCCGACTGATATTTGTCCGACGAGTGGCTGCCGGAGGGGCGGTTGCCTGACGAGTGACTGCTCGACGGGCGGCTGCCTGACTGGTGGTTGCTCGACGAGTGGCCGCCCGACGGGTGGCTGTTCGATGGGTAAGTGTTCGACGAGTGGCTGCTCGAAGGGTAGCTGCTTGGGCGGCTGTTCGTCGAGTGGTTCTGATGCTGACCGCCGTAATAATACTGCCCGTTGTGGGAGTAGCGGTTCGTGTACTGCCGGCCCTGATAGCTGTAGTTGCCGGTTTGATACTGACCGCCGGAATAATAGCGGCCCTGGTAGAGGTAGGCGTTGCCAGAGTAATTCTGCGGAAGGGTCGAGTAGGTGTTGAAGCCTCTGTTATAGCCGCCGCCGTTGTTCGAATAGCCGCCGCCCATCATCGGATCCACACAGGAAGAGATGGTCAGCAGAGCAATGGCAGGAATGAGGAGGCGGCAGGGATTGAGTTTCATGAGGTTCGATGGCGGGTTGGGTTGAGCGGATGATCGGCCGCGAAAGGGATGGGGCGTTGCTTAAATCCGCCCGGTGAGGAGCAGTACGATCAAGATGATGACGAGGAGACTGGCACCGCCACCGACGTAATGATTGCCGGAGCGAAACCCGTAGCCACCGCCGCCAATAAGCAACAGAATAAGAAGGATGAGGAGGATGCTCATGGCTGGATGGAGAGTGGCATGAACTTGTGCGGGAGAGGAGGCATCAGCCCTGCTGAGAGTGAGTGCGGATCGCGGCGTAATTGAGGGAGATGCCGGAAGGGGCGGCTGTATGTGAGTTTCATGCGTTAATACAACAGATGCACATGCTGCGTTCAATGGGGCGAAGACCCCAGCGGGACGACAAGCCCTCAACCTCTAAAATCGACGAGCCATGACCCTCAACTTCATCCGCTGCTGTTCCTGCGTGCTCTCCGCCGCTCTCATCTCTCTGCTGGCTGGCTGTGTCGATCCACTCCCGCCACCCGTGGCCGTCGAGGAGTCCTTTTGGGATGGTGACTACATGACGGGCAGTCCTTCCATCCGCATCAGCCTCTCGCAGCAGCGCGCCTTTTTCTACAAAGACGGCCAGCTTGCGGGGGTGTCGCGCATTTCATCGGGCCGCGAAGGGCTCGACACGATAACGGGAAATTTTCACATCATGGAAAAGGACATCGACCATGTTTCCTCGCTGTTTGGTGATTATGTGGATGCGAATGGCAACGTGATCCAAAAGGATGTGGACACCAGCAAGGACCCCAAGCCCAAAGGGGCGATTTATGACGGAGCCCGGATGCCGTATTTCATGCGCATCGTCGGCGGCACCGGCATGCATGAGGGCTACCTGCCCGGCTATCCGGCCTCCCACGGCTGCATCCGCATGCCAGGCTTCATGGCCGCCGCCTTTTACCGTTCCGTGAAGGTGGGCACGCCGGTGAGCATTGAGCCGTGAGCGCAGCATTTGGACAGCAACTCAAACCGGACAAACCTATGAACATCCCTAAAAATCGCGGCCTGCTCGTGCTCGCCATCTATCTCATCATCGTCGGTATTATCGGCGCTTTTAACGTCAGCCTCGGCGCGCTCAGCATCTTGGTGCCCATTCTTGCCATCGTGGCAGGTGTGCTGCTGCTGATGGGGAGGTGATCTGGGCGAGGAGGACTTCAGCCAAGGCGCGGGGGGCTCTGACCCCCGGTCTGGGTTTGACTGCGGTGCGCGCTTGAGTGGCTTGGCAAAAGCGGGGGGAATGAAACGGGGTCGGAGATCCCGTCGCTTAGGGCTGAGATGGCCGCGCCGCCTCAGAAACTGATGTATCCCAGCGGCACTTCCGTTTTGGACTTGAGCTTGAACTCCCGGTCCACCATGCAGGGGGCGTCGGGGAGGGCGAGGATCTCTTTGGTGAACTTCGCGCTGGCGTCAGGGCTGGCCTCCACCAGGAGGATGTTCCCTGCGGCATCACGAATGATGAGGACGTAGCCGTAGCTTTTCACCCCATAGGGCGAGTCCGGATCCTGACTGTAGGTGAGGCGCATCGGCTGGGTGGTATGCACCATTTTGGACTGCGGGCGGATGTTGACATCAAATTCCTCTTTTTGCAGGACGATCAGGTCGCCGTTGGGCTCGAGGACACTTTTGCCCAGGGTGAGGGCCAGTCCGCGGGCATTCTGCAGATCGCGGCTTACCTCCTGATTGCTGAGGTTGAAGTTGTAGGTGTACTCGAAAACACGGTGGTCGCTGTCGGGAGGGCCGCGGTTGCTCTTGGCTGGCAGGGTCTGGCAGACCAGGCGGTATTTTTGTGCTGGCGCTGAGGTGCCCACGGTGGCAGGCGCCGGGGCGGGGGCTGTGGCCTGGTCCGGATGCTGCGCCACCCAGCTTGCGATGTAGGCGTTGTCCTCCTTGCAGAGGGTCTTGCGGTTGACGACGAGGGGCTGCTGATCGCTGGCGCGCTTCAAGGTCACATTGTCGCCAGACACGGCGGTGATCTCCGCCTCCAGCAGCGAGCCCGCGAGACTGACAAACACACGGGGGTCCGCCAGCGCCATGGGGGCGATGAGGAAGGACAGAAAAAGCAGGCGGACGGATCGCATGGTCAGGAATACGGCTGGCTCCGGCATTCATTGCGGAGGCACTGCACGCTTTCAAGCCTCGCGCAGCAGAATGGCATCGACATTGATGCCATCATAGAGCGCGTCACTGAGAATGACGAGCGGATCGCCGTGCTTGATGAGCTTTTCTCTGCGCAGCAGTTCCAGGGCGTTGCGGATGGCCGCCTCGGGATCTCCCTCGGTGAACTTCAGCACGAAGGGGTTCACGCCACGGGCGGTGACCAGCGTGCGGCTGACGTGCAGATTGGGCGTGAAGGCAAAGATGGGGGCGAATTCCGGGCGCTGATGCGCAAGCAGATGCGCCATGACGCCTCGGATGGTGAAGACGAGCAGCTTGCTGCCGGGGATGCTGTTGGCCAGCAGGATGGCGGCCTTGACGGTCTTGTGCTTGTTGGTCTTGAGCGGGGCATCGCTGGCGAAGCGGCCTGAGGGGTACTTCTGCTCAATGCGGCTGATGACGGTGTCGAGCACCTCGACGCATTTCTCCGGGTAGCGGCCCACGCTGGTTTCTCCGCTGAGCATCACGCAGTCCACCTGCTCGATGACGGCATTGAAGATGTCGGTGACTTCGGCACGCGTGGGCACGGGGTTTTCGATCATGCTTTCCAGCATCTGCGTGGCCACGATGACCTTGCGGCCATGGTAGGAGCAGCGCTCGACGATCTGGCGCTGGATGAGCGGCAGGTCCTCGATGGGGCACTCGCTGCCGAGATCACCACGGGCGATCATGATGCCGCCGGAGGCCTCCACGAGGGCGTCGATGTTGTCGATGGCCTGCTGGTTTTCGATTTTGGCAATGACGCGCGCCTTGCTCTGCTTCTGCTCCAGGAGAAGCTGCAGGTGCTGCAGGTGGCCGGGCTCACGGGCGAAGCTGAGGGCGAAGAAATCCACGCCCAGCTCGACGCCGAGATCGAGATCGGCGTAGTCCTTTTGGGTGAGGGGCGGCAGGCGCACGGGCACGCCGGGGAGATTGATGTGGCGGCGGGATTTCATCTCGCCCTTGGTCATGACGGTGCCGATGACGCGGAGGGTGGAGACCTCGGTGGCCTTCACCTGAATCATGCCGCCGTCCACCATGATGGTGTCGCCGACTTTGAGGTCCTTGCCCAGCTCCGGGTAGTTCACGCTGACGGAATACTGCGTGGTCGAAGGCACCTCGGCTTTGCAGCGAAATTCGACGACGTCTCCCACCTGAAGCTGCCAGGGCTGCTCGACATCCCCGGTGCGGATGCTGGGGCCGGTGAGGTCCATGAGGACGGCGATTTCGCGGTTGGAGGCCGCAGCGGCATCACGGACGCGGGCATAGACGGCACGCACCCAGTCATGGGAGGCATGGCTCATGTTCAGACGAATGATGTCGGCACCTTTGGCGATGAGACTGGCAAGGACTTCAGGACTCTCCGTGGCAGGGCCGAGAGTGCAGAGGATTTTGGTTTTGCGCATGTTTGGCATGTGGAGAGCAGGTGGCGGGCCAGCGTTGGCTCTGTCTTGCTGCCGCGCAAGAGTTATTGAGGCGTGTGGAACGTGGTGACGTTGTTGGAACGGGCGGGGACGTGACGGCACAGCGCCTGTTTGGAGTGCGGTCGCGCAGATGCGAGGCGCAAGCCTGCATCGGAGCTACCGCTTTCGCGCGTCTCGTGGCTCACGTGGGCTCGATGTGGTGGGGGGCGCGCTGGGTGGCGCTGTGTTCGTTGGAGGCTGAGGCTCGCGCCTGTCGTCCGGCCTGCGAAAGCGGTAGCTGCGGTCGTTCCTCCCTCCGCGACCGCACTCCATATCAGAGCTGCGCGCGCTATCAGCACTTCAACGGGCCGTGCCAAAGAGTGCGTTGTAATTCGTGGCGATGACCTTCTCCAGCTCCGCCACTTCCATCCCGCGCACCTGCGCGAGGAGGTCGTAGCTCACGCGCAGATTGGCGGGATGATTGATCGCTTTGCCATCGGCGGAATGCAGCGGGTGGGGGTTCAGCTCCTCCGGCGGCCACATGTCCGGGGCGTCGGTTTCAGCGAGCAGGCGGTCCAGCGGCACGTCTTTGAAGACGGCGAGCTGGGCGGCTTTGCGCGGATGGCCGAAGTAGGGGCTGAGGGAGAAGTAGGCGCCGAGTTTGACGAAGCCAGGGATCATCTCGGCAGGGCCGCCATAGGAGTGCAGCAGGAAGCCGCGCCGTGGCAGCGTGGCTTTGCGCAGCGTTTCCTCCAGCAGCCCGAAGGCGCGCAGGCAGTGGAGGGTGGCGGGGCGGTCCAGCTCCACGGCGAGGGCGAGCTGCGTGCGCAGGCATTCGAGCTGGGCGTCGATGTCGGGGTTTTCAATCCAGCGGTCGAGACCGATCTCGCCGACGACGGCGTGCGGATGCTCCATCAGAAGCTGCCGCAGCGTGTCGGACCACTGGCTGCTGCGTTCTTTGACATACCAGGGGTGCAGGCCGAAGGCGGGGCGAATGAAGGCGTGCTCGCGCGCGAGTTCCGCCACGGCGGGCCAGTCTTCCTCGCTGGAGCCGTTCACGATCATCTCCGCGAGCCCGGTCTGCGGCAGCATGGGGATGATCTGCTCACGCCACGGGTCGAGGCGCTCGTCCTGGAGGTGATTGTGGGCGTCGTAGAGCACGGAGCGAATTTATGATTTACGATTTATGATTTATGATTTGTGAAGGCACAAAAAAGCCCGCGCATGCTGGTGGCATACGCGGGCAGTGGAATCATTCGTGGATCAATTATTTCCAATCATGAGCAGCATCGTGTCGCCTTTGCGCCAGACGCGGAGGAGCACGGTTTTGTCGCTGTTTTTGGCCAGGGTGCGGGCTTCGGCGGCGTTGGCCACGGGCTTGCGGTTCACGTGGGAGATGACGTCGTTTTCTTCCACGCCCATGGCGGCGGCGCGGCTGTCGGCATCCACTTTGGTGACGATGACGCCGTTCACTTCGTTGGGGATGTCGTGGCGCTCACGCAGGGCCGGGGTGAGGGTCTGGACGGTGACGCCGGAGACGAGTTCGCTGACATTGTCCTTGGCCTGGCCGCCCGCACCGGGGCGTGGAATGCCACGCAGTCCGCCGCCGCTGAGTTCAGACAGGGCCTCCTCGGGCAGGGCTTCGAGGGTGGCGTTCATGGTGATGCGTTTGCCGCCGCGCATGACATCGATGGGGATCTGGCTGCCGGGCTTGGTGCCGCTGACGATGAGGCGCAGACGGCTGCTGCTGTCCACGCGCTGGCTGTTGATGGCGACGATGATGTCTTCCAGCTGGATGCCGGCCTTCTCGGCGGGGGAGCCTGCGCCGACCATCATGACGACTGCGCCACCATGCTCTTTAAAGCCCAGGCGATCCGCCAGTGCGCCATCGAGGTCGGTGATCTGCACGCCGAGGAAGCCGCGCTGCACGGTGCCGTCGTCCAGCAGGTCTTCGACAATGTGAAGCGCCATGTTGATCGGGATGGCAAAGCCGATGCCGGCATTCATGCCGGTGCGGGAGAGGATGGCGGTGCTGATGCCGACGACGCGGCCCATGGCATCCACCAGCGGTCCGCCGGAGTTGCCGGGATTGATCGAGGCGTCGGTCTGGATGAAGTCTTCGTAGCCCTGCACGCGGTCGCCTCGGCCGTTGCCCCTGCCGACGATGCCTTCATTGCTGCGGCCCAGGGCGCTGACGATGCCCATGGAGACGGAGCGGCTGAGCTCCATCGGCGCACCTGCCGCGAGCACAATGTCGCCGACGCGGAGCTTCGAGCTGTCTCCCAGCGTGGCGGGAACGAGGCCGGTGGCGTCGATCTTGATGAGGGCAACATCAGTGAGAGGATCCGTGCCGATCACCTTCGCGCGGTAGGTTTTGGTGGAGCCATTGGCATCCACATCCACGTCGATCTTTTTGGCATCTGCCACGACGTGGTTGTTGGTGATGATGTAGCCGTCAGTCGTGATGATCATGCCGGAGCCGACACCCTGCGACTGATGGGCCTCATCCTCGGGGGGCGGCTGCTGCGGGCGCTGGGGCTGCTGCTGGCCGCCGCGGCGGCGTGGGTTCGGTGGTGGCTCATCGTCTTCGTTCATGCCGCCGAAGCCATCTTCTCCGCCGGGGGCGCCGAAGAAGCGGTAAAAGAAGGGGCGCAGCTGCGGCGGGATCTGATCCACATCCGGAGCCTTGATGGGGGCGGAGGAATGGATGGTGACGACGCTGGGCAGGATTTTATCGACCACGGTGGCATAGCTCATCTGCAGCTGGCCGTTGTTGGTCAGCGGATTGGTGTCACGCAGGATCTTCGCGGTGAAATTCGCCGTCAGAGGCTCCTTCAAATCCGAAGGGGGCATCAGGGTCGGCGGCGTCACGGGCTGCTGCGGTGCGGCAGGAGGGAGTGCTCCTGGCGGCAGTGCGGCAGGCTGCTGCGCCTGGAGGCTGGGCAGCACTGAGGCCAGCATGCCGGCGCAGGTGAACGCGATGCAGAGGCGTGGTTGAGTCTTCATGTGAGTGCGTTGGGGTTGGGATTTTTCAGCGGCTCCGTGGGAGTGCATGTCTATCAGACGTCGTGACCGTAGGAATGTTGAACATATTTGAGCGAAAGAAAGGGACTCTTTCACATCTGAAACCACCAATACCAAGAGCCGTTGCGGTGACGTTTTCACCTGTCCTGTACTACGACGCTCGCGCCCTGAGGAGCGCCTATTTGCGCGCTTCCGCGAGGGCCTTGTCCATCACTTCCTTCAGTGTGACTTCGGCGCCGCCGCGGCGTTTGCTCTCGTCCGCAGCCTCCATGAAGGCGTAGATTTCCAGCGTTTCAGCCGCTTCGACCGGAGCCACGCCGGTGCGGAAGAAGTGCACGATGGAGTAGAGCAGCGGATCGTAGCCGTCGTAGGTGCCGATGGCGGCCTCGCCTTTCTCACCGATGGCTTTGCCGCCGTAGCCTTTGGACTCGGTGAAGGTGCCGGTGCGTCTACCTGCCCAGGTGCCGGTGACGGTGATGCGGCTGACGTTGCTCGTGGTGGACTTTTTGGTGACCTTGTCCACGGTGGTGACTTCCTCGGTGATGGTGCCACGCTTCACGCTCTGGCAGCCGGTGCCCATGACGGTGAAGAGGGACTCCACGCCGTGAATGCCGTACCAGAACAGATCCGGGTGGTGCTCTTCCAAACTGGCGGGGCTGGAGGTGCTGGCTGAAGTCACCTTGCCGATGCTGCCGCCGCGCACCGCCTGCGTGCCTTTGCCAAAGCGCAGCGAGGAGGAGGAGAACACGGGAATGCTGGCCTTCTTGGAGGCATCGAGAATCTTGATCACATCGACCAAGGTGCCCGCGATGGGCTTGTCGATGAAGACGGGTTTGTGCGCCTCGATGCACGGCAGCACCTGCTCCAGATGCACGCGGCCGTCATTGGATTCGAGGAAGACGACGTCCACCTTGTCGAGCAGTTCATGGATGCTGGGAACGATCTCCACGCCCATGGCCTTGACCTTCTCGGTGTACTCCGGCACGCGCTCCGTGCTGGACGGGATGTCCTTCGAGCCCTGCGCATACGCGGCGACGAGATGCACGCCCATGACCTCTGGCTTCTGCGGCGTGGCGTTCAGCGTCTTGGTGAAAGCCAGCACGTGCGACGTGTCGAGACCGATGATGCCGGCGCGGATGTGCTGGGCGCTGGCTTGGAGGGAAAGCAGCGCGGAGGCGCCGACGACAAAGAGCAGGGTGCGAATCATGGGCGAGAACTACGTGGCGCGGGGTGCGGCCTTTCGGCGGGGTTTGACTGCGAAACGTGCTGCGTGGGAGAAACCGCGCTTATGCAGCACAAAAGGACTGAAACAGGTGCGAAAAGGAGAGGGTCGCAGAGGTTGGCCGCAAAGAGGCGCAAAAAAACGCAAAAAGGAGAAGGAGCTGTGGTTGTGGAGGGCGGGCAGACCTGTTTGTTCGGTCTGAACGGACCCATTCATTGGAGGTTCGACTTCTGCGGAAGAGGCTGCTTCAGGGACTCATTTTTTTGCGCTTTTTTGCGCCTCTTTGCGGCCAATGATTCTGGCCTCAGCCTCCTACCTCACGCCCACACAATACACCGCCTTGTTGCTGCGCAGGATGAGCAAGTCCCCGCTCACTGCCGGGCTGCCGTTGAAGTGGGTGGTGTCGCTGGCGAATTCGTTGGTGCTGAGCAGTTCGTACGTCGGCTTCGCCGCGAGGACGAGCGCACCGTTGCGGCGGGAGACGCAGACGAGCTTGTCGCCGATGAGCACGGGGGAGGCGTAGAAGGGCTTGCCGCCGCCGCGTGAGCCCATGGTGGCGCGCTCGCGATAGACTTCTTCGCCAGTTTTGGCATCGATGCAGAGCGCGAAGCCCTGGTCGTTGATGACGTAGAGGTGGCCGTCTTTGAGGATGGGCGTGGGCACGTAGGAGCTGGAGCTGCTGTCCCAGAGAATGGCACCGGGACCGAGGTCGCCCTTGCCGCCGAGCTTGATCGCAGCGCTGCGCGTGGCGGGGAAGCCGCCGAAGACATAGACGGTGTCGCCACCGGGGACGAGGCAGGGGGAAACGTTTTCGGTGAGGCCGTGCGCGGCGTGCCAGCGCAGCTTGCCGGTGTCAGGATTCATGCCCCAGAGCTCCTGCGGCACGGCGATGACGAGATCGTCCATGCCTTCGCGCTTGAGGATGTTCGGCGTGCCGTAGGCCATGCCGAAATTGCCCTCGGCCTTCCACACGATTTTACCGGTGGCTTTGTCGAGGCCGAAGATCGTCTGGCTCTCTTCGTTGGCGTTCACGATGAGCAGGTTTCCATGCACGATGGGACTGGCGGCCGAGCCCCAGCGCCGCTCGCCGGAGCTGGTGCCGCAGGAGGTCTGCCAGAGCTGCCTGCCTTGCAGGTCAAAGGCCAGCGCGCCGCTTTTGCCGAAGAACACATAGACGCGCTCGCCATCGGTCACAGGGGTGTTGGTCGCGTAGCCGTGCTCGGTGATGAAGCCCTTGAACGGATCTTCCGCCGCAGCGCTGGGCACCAGCGCATCCCACAGCAGCTTGCCATCGGCGCGGCTGAGGCAGACGAGATGCCGCACGAGCTGGCCCATGTCGTTCGCGCCCGGCTTGTCGCCGTAACCGGTCCAGCAGGTGACGAAGACCTTGTCGCCAAGCACGATCGGGCTGGAGGCACCAGGTCCTGGCATGTCCACTTTCCAGAGCAGGTTTTCCGTGTCGCTCCACGTCAGCGGCACCTTGGAGTCCACGACCATGGCCGCCCCCGTGGGCCCCAGAAAACGCGGCCAGTCATTGCCAGCGGCGGTGAGAAGGGAAGGCGTGGCAAGAGCGAGCGTGAGGGCGGAAGCGAAGGCGCAGCGGAGCAATTTCATGTGGGGAAGCATAACACGGAGTACGGGGAAAAGTTACGCGGGAGATGCAGGCTGTGGAGCGCGGAATTTATTCCGCAGCACTCCGCAGAAAGCGGCGCGCCGAGTTCCAAGCGCAGCCCGCGCACGTCGAGGATCAGCATGTTCAGGAAGCGCGTAGCGCTGGCATAACGGTAGCCGTGGGTGCCAACCCACGGTAAGCGCATCAACCATCGTTTCCAATCCGTGGAACCGCGTAGCGGTGACACATCACATTGCGTTTCGCCAGCAAGTGAGGTGTGTTTCCCCATGCTGCGTCACGCCGGGTGTCCAGTTGCGGCGCAACCGGGCAACTTTCCTCACACCTCCACCGGCACCGGCTGCGGGGCCTGCCAGGCAGCCATCGAAAAGCGCTTCATCAGCGAGCCCGCCGCGACGTAGCCGAAGCCGAAGAAGAACAGCAGCAGGAAGGGAATGCTGCCCCACTGGCCGCGCTGGGCGGCGAGGCCGATCATCCAGCCGAAGTAGCCGGTGAGGATGACTTCGATCCACAGGGCGATGGACTTGCCGGCCTTGTAGCGCGAGCGCTGCTTGCTGGCCTGCGCTTTGTTTTCCATGCCGTATTTCGGCGTGCGGACGAATTCGGAAGATTGATTGAGCAGCGCTTCCAGCACGGCCTTGCCGTTGTTGATGCTCATGCCGATGCCGAGCGCGAGCAGCATGGGCACATAAGGCAGCGCCTTGATCCAGCCCCAGCGGCCCTGCGCCCCTTGCGCGGTCATGTAAAACACGATGACGCTGAGGGAGGCGAAGAAGAACACGGGCACATCCACAAACACCGCCTTGTGCCAGCTGCTGCCCATCACGAAATTCGCGGGGTACATCAGCACCAGGGTGCAAAGCGTGAGCAGGTAGGCGAAGTTCGACGTGAGGTGGGAGGTGGCCTCGATCTTCAGGCTCAGCGGGATGTCGCTGCGCCACACGTTGCCGAGGGTCTTTTTGCACACCTGGATGGAGCCCTTCGTCCAGCGGTGCTGCTGGCTCTTGAAGCCGTCCATGTCCGGCGGGAGTTCGGCGGGGACGACGACGTCCTTGAGGTAGATGAATTTCCAGCCTTTGAGCTGCGCGCGGTAGCTGAGGTCCAGATCTTCCGTGAGGGTGTCGTGCTGCCAGCCGCCGCCGGTTTCGATGGCGGCTCGGCGCCAGATGCCGGCGGTGCCGTTGAAGTTCAGGAATTCGCCGTGGCGGCTGCGGGCCGTCTGCTCCAGCACGAGGTGGCCGTCCAGAAACAGCGCCTGCAGCTTGGTGAGGAGGGAGAAATTCTTGTTCAGGTGCCCCCAGCGCGCTTGCACCATGCCGACTTTCTCGTCGGAGAAGTGATGGATCACCTGCTTGAGGTAGTCCGGGGCCGGCTGGAAGTCGGCGTCGAAAATGCAGATGAACTCGCCCTTGGCGGTGGCCATGCCTTCGTCCAGCGCGCCGGCCTTGAAGCCATCACGGTTCGTGCGGTGGCGATACTCGATGTCGTAGCCCTGGGCCTTCAGATTCGCAGAGAGCTGCTCGGCGTGCGCGGCGGTTTCGTCCGTGGAATCGTCCAGCACCTGGATTTGCAGGCGGTCGCGCGGGTAGTCCAGCGCGCTGACGGTGCGCAGGAGGTTTTCCACGACGTGGAGCTCGTTGAAAATAGGAAGCTGCACGGTGATCACGGGCAGCTCCGCGAACTCGTACTGCGGCACCGGCACGTCCATGCGGTGTTTCCAGAAGTGGTATAACACCTTGATTCTGTGCGCGCCAAAGGCGGACAGAGCGGTGAAAACAAGGATATAGCTGGTAAACCAGAAGAAATTATCCCACACAATCATATAGGGAAGAGGAAACAGGGCACAGGGGCTCAATCAATCTCCACCAGTCACCAACAATCAAGCAGCATTTCGGGTGCCAGCCGGGGAGGGATTTTTAATCGGCATGTGGAGCTGGGCGCTACTTGGGGGGGAAAGGGAGGGTTTGAGGAGTGGGGATCCAAATGACGAGCCGAGCGAAGCGAGACAGACGACCGAAGGGAGCCCGGAGGGTGAGCGAAGCGAATCAATGAGTAAATCCTAATGCCTAAATAAATCCGAATGCCGAAGCTCGAAGGAAGGGGCCACCCCGCGCCGCAGGGGAGGGGCTTTTGCACCCTGGCAAATGCATCCACCCGCGAGATGCAAAATTTCGGCATTCGAGTTTCGGCATTATTTAGACATTCGGATTTACTCATTCGTCATTGGATCCGCGGTTCGCCTTCTCATTCTCCTCCGCCTCCACACTGGCCAAATGCCCCAAACGCGCCACCTTCCCCCCCATGGCCACCGAACAGCGCGACTGGTACGACACGCCCCTCTACTACGACATCGTCTTTGACGACGGCACCGTGATGGAGGCGGACTTTCTGGAGGCGGCATTCGCGAAATACGCCCTGCCTGCCAAAGGCCGCCGCCTGCTGGAGCCCGCCTGCGGCAGCGGCCGTCTGGCGCTGGAGCTCGCCCGGCGCGGCTGGGCGGTCAGCGGATTCGATGGCAACGCGCACATGATCGAGTTTGCGCGCGAGCGGCTCGCCACGGCAGGGCTGAAGGCCCGCCTGTGGCAGGACTGGCTGCAGAGCTTCACCCTGCCCAAGGGCGTGAAGGGCGGCTTTGACATGGCCCACTGCCTCGTCAGCACCTTCAAGTACCTGCTCACGGAAAAGGATGCCGCCGACTGCCTGCGGCGCGTCGCGGAGGCCCTGCGCCCCGGCGGCGTGTTCTTCCTCGGCCTGCACCTCACGGATTACAGCCGCACCAGCGCCGAGCACGAACGCTGGGTGGCGCAGCGCGGGGAGGTCTCCGTGGTGTGCAACACCCACACCTGGCCCGCCAACCGCAAAACGCGCATCGAGGACCTGCGCACGCGGCTCAAAATCACCGACACCGACCGCACGCACACGCAGATGACGCGCTGGCAGTTCCGCACCTACAGCGCCGCGCAATTGAAGGCCCTCCTGCGCAAAGTGCCCGAGCTGGAGTACCTCGAATGCTACGACTTCACCTATGACCTCAGCGAGCCACGCTGGTTTGACGACAGCTACGCCGATGTGCTGCTGGTGCTGCGGAAAAAATGAGGGGGTAGTCGGGAATATCTGGATTGACCGCTGAATCCTTTTCCGAGTAGCATTATTCCTGACGGGTAGTTCCGAAATATCGGAGGGTGTTCTAATAATATAGAAGCGCCTTCGTTTGGGAATAGCACGCCAGCCCCTCCCCGCCACCAACCGATTTATGCGCAACCAAAGAGCCACTGGCATTGTCGCCGCTATTTGCATCGTGGCATGCCTGATTTTAACCTGTTTTTGGCCTGAAGCGCCGGAGGTGAAGCCGCCTCAGCGTTCTGTTTCTACACCTCAGCGCCACGGTCAAACCCTGGAGCCTGCGGGGGAAGCGCCCAGAGTGGCCGCCACGGTGCTCACCCAGCCAGCCGCCGCCGCAGAGGCCGCCCTCCCGACAGATGTGATGGGTGCGTTTGCCGACTGGACAGCGAACTACCTGGCCGCCACGCCTGAGGAGCGCGCCAAAATGATCCAGCCCGGGGTGGATCTGGCGCGCGCTCGGCGTCCTGTCTTCAAGCAGCTCATCAAGGATGACCCGAAAGCCGCCCTGGAAAACGCGGTCTCCATGGTGGCCCGGCAGAAGCTGCCTGCGGAGGTCGTTGCGCTGCTGGAGAAGCGGGTGAATCAAGTGGGCGCGCTGTGGGTCAAGATGGGCACACCCATGCCGGGCGAGCCGCTGCCCTCTGCGCCGGTGATGTTTCGCGAGGCCGAGTTTGAGTCCGGCAAAACTTACAGCGCTTATGTGTATGGAGCGCGCGCGCTGAAGACCGAAAGCGTGAACGGCGCCTCCCTCAATGGCGTGGCGCTGGATGGGGCCTTCGCGGTGAATGAGACGCCCTCCCGCACTTTGGAGGTGGGGGAGGTCCCGCCCGCAGACAAGCCTGCGGTGGCCGTGTGCCCTGTGTCAGGCCTGGTGACGGAAGCCGAGAATCTGGAGCCGGGAGAGCCTGTGTCCGAAGCCACGCCCGGTGTGGAGACGGCGACCCAGATCGTGTACTTTTGCGATGGAGCGCATACCTTGAACTACAACGAGGCGCTGCTCCTCGCGGAAGGGGGCACCGGCGGTGCCTTCGGCTTCACCGGCATCCTGCCCGCCGCCCCCACGCCCGCGCTGGGCGTGGTGAAGGTGCTGGCCATCCCGATGACCTATGCGGATCAGAACTCCATCCCCGCCACCGAGGCCACGCTGTACTCCACGCTGCGGGATGTGAGCGAGTTCTACTCCAAGGCCTCCTATGGCAAGCTCACCCTCATCGGCACCGTGTGCCCTGCGGTCAAGCTGCCGCACAATGAGGCGTGGTACGTGAACCGCGACAGCTCCAACGGCGGTGACATCAGCGGCACGAGCCTGGAGCATTTGCATTCCCGTGACGAGGCGCGGAAGCTGGGCTTCGACACCAATGAGTTCGACAGCATCGTGGTGCGGCATAACGGCGGTCCCGGCTCCTACGGCGGACTGGCCACCGTGCCGGGCAGCACCGTGTGGGTGCGCACGGATTCGGCCGGCACCTGGGCGCATGAGATCGGCCATTCCTTCAGCCTGCTGCATGCGAACTTTTGGGACACCGCCGGCACCAGCAGCATCGGCAACGGGGCCAACGCCGAGTATGGCGACTCCTATGACATCATGGGATCAAGCGGCAGCTTCCCGGCGGGGCATTACAACGTCCAGGCCAAGAACCAGATCAAATGGCTGCCCAGGGAGTTCCTGCTGCCTGTTTCCAGCAGCGGCCTGTACCGCATCTACGCATTTGACCAGGGCCTGCTGGATCCCTCCCGCCGCTATGCGATGACCATCGTGAAAGACTCCCAGCGCACTTATTGGGGGGAGGTGCGGACTCTGTTCGACACCAATCCTTGGGCCAAAAACGGCATGCTCCTCGGCTGGCGTTTCCCCAATGGTGGCGGCAGCAACTTGCAGCTCATCGACGCCACCAACGGCTCCCCCTTTGCCAAGGAAGACGCCCCCATCTCCCTCGGCAACACTTTCTCCGACACCGAAAGCGGCATCCACATGACCACTGTGGCCGCCAATGACAGCCCCCGCTACATGGATGTGCAGGTGAACTTCGGCACTTTCCCCGACAACCAGCCCCCGGTGATGACGCTGGCCTCCTCCGTAGATGTGGTGCCGCTGAACGCCACGGTGACCTTCACCGCCACGGCCACTGATCCAGATGGCGACACGCTGGCCTACGCCTGGCAGCATTTTGGCAGTTCCAGCATCAAGATTGTTTCGCCAAACGCGCCCGTCATCACCCGTCAGTTCACCACGGCAGGCACCTATGTGGTGACCTGCATCGTGAGCGACATGAAGGGCGGCACGGTCACGCGCAACAAGCTCATCACCGTGGGCTCCTCCAGCACCTGGACGATCAGCGGACGGGTGACGCTGCTCGGCGTGGGCCTGCAGGATGTGGTGGTCACGGCCAACGGGGTCAACGGCGTCGTGACTGACGCCGACGGTTACTTTGTCGTCCCGAACCTGTCGGCCAACACGTACACGCTCACCCCGCTGCTCTATGGCTACTCGTTCGGCGAGCTCTTCAACAACAGCATCACGGTGGGGCCGAACTTCAGTGGCGCCAATTTTGAGGCCACCCAGCAGTCCACCGTCACGATCTCCGCGCCGCTGCCCACGGCCGGTGAACTCGCGCCGGTCACCGCCGGCAGTTTCCGCCTCAGCCGCACGGGAGAGACCAGCCAGCCTTTGGTGGTGAATGTGAACAGCGCCCTGGGCAGCGCCACCAAGACCACGGACTACACCTTCACGCCGGACTACGTCACCGGCACGCTGGGCTTCAGCACCTTCACCATTCCGGCGGATGCGGACTATCTGGACGTCACGGTCACTCCCGTGGCGGATGCGCTGGCGGAAGGTCCGGAGACCGTGATCCTGCAGCTCGGCCCGGGCATTGGCTATGTGGTGGAGATGCCCTCGGTGGCCACCGTCGTCATTGCGGATGATGACACCACGCTTCCCAAGGTCTCCCTCAGCACGGTCGTGGCGGACACCACGGAAAACAGCGGCACGCCCATGGTGCTCAGCGTGGCTCGCACGGGCACTCCCACGGGCCCGCTGACGGTGTATTATGCGGTGGGCGGCACCGCCACCAGCGGCAGTGATTACACGCCCCTGACCGGCAGCGTCACCCTCGCTGACGGCGCGGCCTCGGCGGTGGTGGAAATCTCCCCGGTGAATGATGCCCTCTCTGAAAAGGTGGAGACGATCGTGCTCACCTTGAGCGCGGATGCCACCTACCTGGTGGATTCCACCGCCAGCAGCGCCACGGCCACCCTGTACGATGATGACACGCAAACCGTGACCGTGACCGTCACGGATGCCACGGCCCAGGAGGTCGATCTCACGCAGCCGGGGGCTGTGGCGGACACCGGCACGTTTGTCGTCACGCGCAGCGGGGACACCACCGCTCCGCTTGCAGTGTACTATGCGTTTGCCGGCGTGTATAGCAGCGGCGTCCTGGCTCTGCATGGGGTGGATTTTGAGGCGATGCCCGGCTTTGTGGTCATCCCCGCTGGGCAGACCCAGGCCAGCATCACCATCCTGCCGCGCTATGATGGCATTGGCGAAGGGCCTGAACTCGTCGTCCTGTACCTCGGTGGGAACTCGTCCAACTACGTTCTCAGCGGCAGCACCACCGCCATGGTCACCATCACAGACAGTCCTTCCGACCTGCCTTCCGTGGACGTGGCCAACATCGGCAGCGCCACCGAGGGGGGCAGCACCGCCACCTTCCGCATCACGGTGCGTGGCGGCACCGGCACCGGCGCGCTGGCGGTGAGCTACGGTTTCACCGGCACGGCTTCGGCGGGAGATTTCAGCATCAGCGGCACGGGCAACACCACTTCCGGCACCTCCATCACCCTCAACAATGGCGCGACCGTGACCAAGAATGTTGTCGTGACCGCCGTGGACGACGCCCTGCAGGAGGACGTGGAAAGCCTCACGCTCACCCTCGCCAGCAGCGCCGGTTACCAGGGCTATGCGCAGACCCAGCAGGCCACCCTGTGGCTGAAGGACAACGATTTCACCAACACGGTCACCGTGGACACCCAGGTGGGCACCGCCGGAGCCAACAGCGTGGCCGAGGGCAATATCCTGCTGCCGGTGAAGTTTTACGTCGCCCGCACGGGCAGCACCACCTCCCCGCTCACGCTTAATTTCACGCTGGGCGGCAGCGCCACGAACGGGGCGGACTACGACGCCGGCATCACCTATGCCACGCCTGCCAGCGGCGTGACCACCACCCTGCGGGATGTGTGGGGCACGGACACTTCCAACATCTGGGCCGTGGGGGACGGGGGCGTGATCTTGAAGTGGAACGGCAGCGTCTGGGCCACCCAGACCTCCGGCACCACGGCCAACCTCCTGCGGGTGTGGGGTGCGGATGCGTCCAATGTGTGGGCCGTGGGCTCCGGCGGCACCATCCGCAAATGGGACGGCAGCACCTGGTCCGCGCAGACCTCCGGCACCACCAACATCCTGCGCAGCGTACATGGCAGCAGCGCCTCCAACGTGTGGGCTGGCGGAAACTCCGGCACTGTTTTGAAATGGAACGGCAGCGCCTGGACCGCGCAGACCTTTGGTCTCACCAACTCCGTGAACGCGGTGTGGGTGGTGGATGCCAGCAATGTGTGGGCGGCCGCTTCCGGCGGCCTGATCCGCTTCTGGAATGGCACTACGTGGGCGTCCCAGCTCACCGGCACCACCGTTTGGAACGCCCTGTGGGGCACCTCTTCATCCAACCTCTGGGCGGTGGGCAGTGGTGGCATCGCGGCACAGTGGAACGGCACCACCTGGACCGCTCAGCAGATCAAAGGCGGCACCTCCTCGCTGACGTCCATCACCGGCAGCGACAGCTTGAACATGTACATCTCCATGGCCACCAGTCAGGCGCTGAACACCGCCGTGGGCGGCACGCAGTGGACGCCCCATCTGCTGCCCGGCACCGCGACATACAACGGCATCTGGCGTGCTCCGAGCGGCCAGGTCTGGGCCGTGGGCAGCGCTGGCACCATCGTGAGCTGGAACTGGGATTCCGGCGCAGCCCTGAGCGGCTCCGTCACCATCCCGGCAGGCGCTCTGGGCGCGGATGTCAACCTGCGCATCCTCGATGACACGGATTTTGAAGGGACGGAACAGATCGCCTTCGACTTCGCCCCCGGCTCCTACTCCCGCAGCCCCGGCACGGTGATGTACCTCACGGACAATGACACGGCCACGGCCACCGCCGGCTTTCCCTCTCCCGGCTCGACCGGACTGGAGAGCGTGACCACGGTGAACATCCCCGTGACCCTCAGCCCCGCGCAGGCCACGCCTGTGACCGTGGAGTACGCGGTGAGCGGCACCATTCAAAACACCAGCAGCACCAGCATCGTGCGCGGGCTGCCCTACTGGGTGCGTGTGGTGAAGAGCGGCAACACCATCACGCATTTCGAATCCAATGATGGCACCATATGGACACAGCGCGGCAGCAGCTTCGTTGCCACCGGGCTTGGAAACACCAGCTACTTGGCGGGCATCCTCGCCGCCGCAGGCAGCACCACCGCCACTTCGGCGGTGATTGATCATTTCTCCATCAGCGGCCTGTCCGACGGGGGCTCGGCCGGGGCGGAGACGCGCTCCATCGTCGGCACGGCTACGGGAGCCACGCATTCGGTGAGCAACGGAGTGTACACCTTCAGTACTCCGGGCTTGGGCGTTGGCCTTTCCGCCACCTCGGACAACTTCTGCTTTGTCAGCTCAACCATTACCAACTCGGCAGACTGCACCGTCACCGCGCGTCTGGTATCGATGGGGACCACCAGCACCAGTGCACGCGTGGGGGTGATGCTGCGCGCCAGCACCGCCGGCGGTGCTGTGTATGCCGCCACGGTGGGCACGCCCGCCGCCACCAGCGCTCTCTACACGCTGAACCGCCTGACGCTCAACGGCGCCTCCAATGCACCCAGCGCCCTTTCCACGCCCGTGCTGCCGCAGTGGTTCCAACTGACGCGCGTGGGAGATGTCTTCACCGCTTCCAATTCGAAGGATGGCGTCAACTGGGCCATCTCCAGCGGCGGCACCGCTCAGACCATCTCCGTGAGCCCCACCGTTCTGGTGGGACTCGGCGTCTCTGCCGCCTCGGACGGTCTCGTGGCTGCCGGCACCTTTGACAACGTCTCGCTCAACGGCAGCCCCGTCACTGCCGCAGGCCTGGAGGGCCGCACCATCGGCTTTGTGAACGAGCAGGGAAGCGACAGCTCCAGCGGCGGAGTGTGGACGCTCAATGGCAGCGGCACCAATCTGAATGACGAGGGGCACTTTGCTGCCGCCAACGTCACCGGAGATTTCACTTTCGTCGCACGCGTGACCTCCCTCACAGGCGGGGCTGCCGCCTCCCAGGCGGGCATCCTGATGCGCCAGACGCGGGACAGCTACTCCAAGACGATGGTGGCGCGCTGGATCAAGAGCCCCGCCGTCGGCCAGGGGCAGCGCATTTACAGCGCCACCTCCGCCTTTGGCAGCGGCGTGGACTTTTCGCTGACGCCCGGCGTGCTGACCTTTGCACCCGGAGAGACGGTGCAGTACGTGCCTCTCACCGTGGTGGATGACACCGTGGACGAGCCGGACAACCAGGTGACGATCCTGCTTTCCAATGCCAACGGTGCCAACGTCAACCTCCTCAGCAACTACTACAGCTACACCATCCTGGATGACGACAGCCCGCCCTCCAGCCCCTACGTGGGCTTTGCCGCCGCCAGCAGCACCGTGCTGGAAAGCGACGGCACGGTGGATCTGGCCGTGAGCCTCTCCTCCGCCCCGACCAGTAGTGTGACGGTGAATTACTCCGTCACCGGCGGCACCGCCACCGGGGACGGCACGGACTACACTCTGGCCGCTGGCACGCTGACCTTTGCCGCCGGGGAAACGGTGCAGACCATCCCGCTCACGATCGTGGATGATGCGGTCATTGATGCCAATGAGACGATCATCATCACCCTTGCCAGTCCCGTGGGACTCCAGCTCGGCAGCATCTCGGCGCACACCGTGACCATCACCGATGATGACCTGCCGGTGGTCAGCATCACGGCGAATGATGCCACGGCCTCCGAGGCGGGGCTGGACCCGGGGCAGTTCACCCTCTCCCGCACCGGCAGCACCGCCGCCTCCCTGACGGTGACCCTGACCCGCAGCGGCACCGCCACCAGCGGCACAGATTACACCACCATCTCCACCACGCAGACCATCCCCGCCGGCGCTGCCAGCCTGCTGGTGAATGTGACCCCGCTGGATGACTCCACCAATGAGGGCACGGAGACGGTGATCCTCACCGTGACCAGCGGCAGCGGCTACTCCATCGGCACACCCGCCACCGCCACGGTCAGCATCCTGGATGATGACCGCAGCACGGTGACGCTGGTGGCCAGTGACCCCGGCGCCTCGGAGACGCCGGGGAATCCCGGGCAGTTCACCTTCACCCGCACCGCGCCCACCACCGGCACCTTGACCGTGGGCCTCACCATCGCTGGCACGGCCACCAACGGCACCGACTACACCACGCTGAGCAGCTCCTTCACCTTCACCGCCGGGCAGGCCACCCGCACGGTGAACATCCTGCCCATCGACGACGGCCTCACCGAAGGGGACGAAGTCGTGACCCTCTCCCTCAACACGGGCTCGTATGACATTGGCGATCCCTCCTTTGCCAGTGTGACCATCACCGACAACGACAGCCCGCCCACCCTCTTCATCGACAGCCCCGGCGCGCAGGGGACACTGATCGCCAATGGCAATGGCGTCATCGTCAGCGCCACCATCACGGATGATGGCTCGCCCGCTGCTGTGACGCAGACCTGGGCGCAGATCAGCGGCCCGGGCACCGCCACGATAGACACCCCCACGGCGGCCATCACCGGCGTCACCTTCTCCGCACCCGGCACCTACATCCTGCGCATCACCGCCACGGACACGCAGTTCACCGTGAGTGACCAGGTCACCGTCGTCGTGGGCTCGGCCCTCGTCGCGGCAGACTGGATCACCCAGGACCTGCAACCCTTCTCCGCCCGGCGCGGGCAGAGCATCGACTACGGCGGCCAGTACACCGTCACTGGCACGGGCTCAGGCTATGCCTCCACCACCAGCGATCAGGCGCACGTCATGATGCGGCAGATCAGCGGAGACGGGGCCGTGGTGGCACGGCTGACCAGTCTCAGCTCCGCCACAGCGCTCTCCGGCGTCAGCATCCGCGATGCCATGCTGCGGGGCACCCGCCGCGCTGTGCTGGGGCTGGTGCCCGGCAGCGGGCTGCAGTTCCGCACCCGCACCAGCGTCAGCAGCACCGACACCCTGGCGGCCAGCATCGCCGCGCCCGCGCTGCCGCTCTGGCTCAAGCTGGAGCGCAATGCCACCACCGGGGGCATCACCGCCAGCTACGCCGCAGACAGCAGCGGTGCGCCCGGCTCCTGGGTGCAGCTCGGCACCACCACCGCCATCACCATGGATGCCGCCGCGCAGTACGGCCTCACCACCACCAGCAACAGCACCGCCAGCACGGCCACGGGCCTCTTTGACCACGTGAGCCTCACCCCCGCGCAGAGCGGCCCCGCCTTGCTCAGTGAAGACGCCACCGTCACCCCGGCGGCTGCGGGCAGCGGCAGCGAAAGCAGCGGCACCTACACCATCGTGGGCAGCTCCACCGGCTACTACCACGGCTGGCAATACTATGGCGACATGGTGGTGACGGCGCGGCTGGCCACCTTCAGCTCCGGCGCAGGCAGCGCCAGCGGCGGCATCCGCGTGGCGGAGAGCATGGAGGTGGGCGGGCAGCTCCATCTCGGCCGCCTCCCCACCTCCGCCTACAATGGCTACTACTGGACCTCCCTGGCCGGAGGCGCCAGTGGCGGCGTGCCCAGCGGCATCGCCGCCGGGAACTGGATCCGCTTTGTGCGCAAAGGCACCAGCATCACCGCCTATCGCGCCCCGGACGCCTCCGGCAGCCCCGGCACCTGGATTCAGATCGGCCAGCCGCAGACCATCATCATGGCCACGCCTGTGTGGGTGGGCTTCTACGTCAACAACTCCAGCGGTGTGGGCATGAACACCTGCACCTTCAGCAGTCTCAGCATCGCCCCGGTCAATAAAGCCCCGGTGGTGGACATCGCCAGCGTGGCCACCTGGCCGCTGAGCCCCGTCCCCCTGGATGGCACCATCACCGACGATGGCCAGCCCACGCCCGCCAGCCTCAGCAGCCTCTGGAGCCAGCGCAGCGGCCCCGGCAGCGTGGCCTTCAGCGCCGCCACCCTGGCAGACACCACGGCCACGCTGGGCCAGGCCGGCAGCTACGTCCTGCGCCTCGCCGCGAATGACGGCGGCGTGCAGAGCTTCAGGGACCTCACCTTCACCGGCTATGCCAAGGCCTTTGAAGCCTGGCAGGCGCAGACCTGGACCGCCACCGGCGGCCTCAGCGATCCCAATGCCGGGCAGCTGTTCGACCCCGACTTTGACGGCCAGGCCAACCTCCTCGAGTACGCCTTTGGCACCGCGCCCCTCGCCGCCAGCGCCTCCCCCCTGGTCTTCGACGCCGCCACCGTCAGCACGGAAAAGTACCTGCGCATCTCCGTGCCCAAAAACACCGCCGCCACCGATGTGACCTTCATCATCGAAGCCACCAGCGACCTCAACAATCCCTCCAGCTGGAGCAGCAGCGGCCTCGTCACCGAGCAGGACATCGCCACCCGCCTCATCGTCCGCGATTCCCAGCCCATGAGCAGCGGCCCCCGCCGGTTCATGCGCGTGAAGGTGGTGAGGAATTGAGGGGGGAAGGGGAAAGGAGGTTGGCGGTGGTCGGTTCGTCCTCGGCCATCGCGCTCCGTCACGCCCAGCGTCCAAGAAGACGAATAGCGAGCGCGCAGGGCGGGTAGGGACGCGCTGTGCCGCGTCCGTAGAATCCTTCGTCCCAGCGCGGGCTGCTGACCCAAAGCATCCCCCTTTTTCCAAACGCCCTCCCCCACCGCTGTCGAACGCATCAAGGACGGCGCACCATTTTTCATCGCCTGCGTGCAGCACAGACCCGAAACCACGGACGCGGCGCAGCGCGTCCCTACCATCCCCCCCAACAACTCCCTCCTCCCCCAAACCTCCCCCTAGACAACCCCCGACCTCTCCGCTCCAATAGCGCCCGCATGAATTTGACATCCCTGGCCGGCCTCGTGGCGCTCCTGTGCGCCTCCTTCGCATCCGCTCAAACCCCTGAGCAGGTGGTCCTGCCCGCGTCGGCGCAGTCCTCCTTCCAGTTCAAGGACGGCGACCGCCTCGTGCTCATCGGCAACACCGTGCTGGAGCGTGAGCACGACTACGGCTCCTTTGAGCCCCGGCTCGCACTCGCCCTCGGCGAAGACAAAGTCACCGTGCGCAATCTCGCCTGGAGCGGCGACACCGTCTTTGGCCATGCGCGCTCCTACTTCGGTCCGCCTGAGGAGGGCCTGCAGCGCCTCTCCGTGCACCTGGAAATGCTCAAGCCCACCGTCGTCATCCTCTGCTACGGCTCCGAGCTCGCCTTTGAGCGCCTCGGCTCCCTGCCCGAGTTCCTCACCGGCTACCGCAAGCTCATCGACCTCATCCGTTCGAAGTCCCCCGGCGTGCGCGTCATCATCGCCACCCCGCCGCCGCTGGAGACCCTGCCACCGCCGCTGCCGGACCTCTCCGCCGCCAACCGCAACCTCTCCAGCCTGCGCGATGCCCTGCACAAATTTGCCCTCACGCAGAACGCGTATTTTATCGACTGGTTCGAGCTCATGGGCGGCCTCCCCAAGCCCGGCGTCATCCGCAAGCCCCTCACCGAAAACGGCGTGCACTACACCCGCGCCGGGTATGAGATCCTCAGCGCCAGGCTCATCGAAGGTCTCGGCCTCAAGATGCCCGACGCGCCCGCCCCCGCGCTGGAGAGCCTGCGCCGCGCCGTCATCGCCAAAGACACCCTCTTCTTCAACCGCTGGCGTCCGCACAACGAGACCTACCTCTTCGGCTTCCGCAAACACGAGCAGGGCCAGAACGCCAAGGAAATCCCCATGTTCGACCCCCTCATCGCCAAGGCGGATGAGCAGATCCAGAAGCTCAAGGAAGAAGCCCTGCAGCAGGCGAGAAGGCCGTGAGGAAAAAAAGTACTCGCGAGCTTTAGCTCGCTCTGGAAAGCGCCGCCGAAGCCCTGAAGGAGCCGAGTTTCAGGTTTAAAGTTTCAGGTTTAAAGTATCAAGAAGCCACGTCGTGCTGTGAGCCCCCAGCATCCGAGTGCGCGAAGCGTCTTGGAACCGGAGCGCAGCGCAGATAGACAGCCGCAGGCTGCCCGGAGGGTGAGCGGAGCGAATCAATGCTCCAGTCCTCTGGAGCTTTCCGCAGGCGAGGAGACACCCGAAAGCGCCGGAGGACCGGCGCACTCCAAAACGTGGCCGGCGTTCGGCACGCCTGATGCCAGCGGAGTTCGCGAGCCGCGACAGCGTTTTGGACTGCGGCGCCCAAACGCCCTCTCCTTCCGCTGCCGGACGCCTCAAGGACGGCGCACCTTTGTCATCGCCTGCGGGCAGTACAGACCCGAAATTACGGACCCGGCACAGCGGTTCCCTACCATCCCGATGCGCCGCGAAGCGATGGTAGGGACGCGCTGCGCCGCGTCCGAAGAATCCTTCGTCCCAGCTCACGCGTCTGCCTCATCGTTTTCCCCCTTTTCCAAACGCCTCCATGCTGGGGTGGGCCGGGCACCATGGGTGAAAACGCCCAGATTCCAACCGCTGATGTGACGCTGACATGACGCTCATACTGAGTCCTGAATCCAGAATCCGGAGCCGAGCGAAGCGAGACAGACGACCGCAGGGAGCCCGAAGGGGGAGCGAAGCGAATCAATTTCTGATTGGTATTTATCAGCGTTTTATTAGCGTCTTATCAGCGGTTAAAAAACTCCGCTTCAAGCCTCGCCCCTCCGCGCCCACCTGCCGCCCTCCGGCAATTTGCATTTTACCGTTCTCAGTTTTCATTTTTCAGTTCCTCATCCCTCTCTTCCCGCCCACCGCTCCCGCCCCATGCCCGACGTCTTCACCCCAGCCAAGCGCAGCGCGGTGATGAGCCTCATCCGCTCCACCGGCAACGCCGCCACGGAGCTGCGCCTCATGGCCCTCCTGCGCGCCCAGAAGATCACCGGCTGGCGGCGGCACCTCTCCCTGCCCCTGCCGCCTCCCAAGGCCAAAGCCAGGGTTGGAGAGAAGAAACCGCGCAAGCCCCGCGTGCGCCCCGACTTCGTCTTTCGCCAGCAGCGCCTCGCCGTCTTTGTGGACGGCTGCTTCTGGCACGGCTGCCCCCGCCACGCCACCCGCCCCCGGCAGAACCGCCAATTCTGGGACGACAAAATCACCCGCAACCGCCAGCGCGACCGCCACGTCACCCGCGCCCTCCGCCAGACCGGCTGGACCGTCCTCCGCCTCTGGGAATGCGCCCTCACCTTCAAGCAGCAGGCCCGCACGATGGGCAGGCTGCGGCGGGCTTTGGGCTCTGTGGAGCGCGGACTTCAGTCCGCAGCACCCCGCAGCAAACGGCGCTCCGCACTCCTCCCTGCGGCCCCGACACACCGAGAGTCAGCGTGATTGCGCCGCGACGCATGCAACTCCCCCCGCTGTGCGCATGCGACCTGCTGCGGACTGAAGTCCGCGCTCCGAAGAAGCCTTCGCTCCTTCCAGCCACCCCAAAAACCCGGCAACTCAGCCTCACCTCCGGTTGCCATCCTTTCGCCGCCGCATCGTCTCACGCGCCTTCCACCGCGTTCCTCCTCATGCCGCCGCCTTCGCTTCCCTGCCACTTCTTGCAACGGCTTTGCCAGCCTCTTCGGGTCTCCGTTTTCGCAAGTTGCCGAGTTTCCACGCCTAAGCACGGCAACTCGGCAACTCGCGCTGGGTGGCCCTGCAGCTTCATCGAAGCGCGTAGCGCTGGCACAAAGGTAGCCGTGGGTGCCAACCCACGGAAACAGGCCCCGCATGCCCATGTCATTCCGTCGAACCGCGTAGCGGTGACACAAACCTCCGCGTGGTCCACCGCATGGAGGTGATGATGCCCCACCTACATCTTCAAAAACCTCTCCCGATGCTCCGCCATGAACGCAAGATCCGGCAGCACGGAATCCTCCGGCAGTTCCAAAGCCTGCCCCTCATACGCCGCGAAGTTTTCTAGCACCGCACGCTGCGGCAGTTCAGCACGCAGGCGCTTGGAAAGCAGCAGGCGCATGTCATCATCAAAGGAGATCAAATGCCGGTCAAACGCCGCATCATGCAGGCGTGAGAGGCAGAGCCCGTTGCGCACATTGAGCCGCTCGCTGGCATGCGTGCCCCAGGGCAGAATGTGCGAGGCGATCAGCAGATCACGCAGGCCCAGCTGCGTCACGCCACATCTGCCGCCAAAGTTGTTTAAAACCGCATTGCGGAAGTAATCCTGCCCCAGCCGCACATTCACCGTGCTGGTGGTCGTCGTCGGCCCCGTGGGCGGCAATTTGATGACCCGGATGCCCTGTTTCGGCAGCACCTCCATCTCCGCCTCCGGCCCCGCCTTCATCAGCTCACGCAGCGCCGCCTCGCTGGCTGGCACGCACTCTTCGAGGTTCGCGTGAAACTCCTGCCACATCGTCGCATCCAGCTTGCTCGCGCCATCCAGCCCCTTGATGCCGCGCAGCTTCAGCGCCGGATCCAGCGAAGCCAGATTGCACAGCTTCATCGCCACACTCCCCGCCGTGCGCTCCAGCTTCTTCGCCAGCGTGATCACCGTCGGCTGCCGCTCATGCATCTGCCCAAACCGCAGCTTGTGGTACACATTCAAAAGAATGAGCAGCTCACGACGAGTCCAGTTTTTTCGTGCAGGCATTCCAGGAAACTAAAACCCCCGTGCGTTGCTGGGAAGTCATGATTTTTAAAAACGACGCTCTCGATCCCGCTGCTGTCTTTGCCTGTGCCGTCTCCCTGCGCGATGCCTGCAAGCAAGCCGCCAAACTCAACAACCTCAATATCAGCGACCTCTTTCAGGGCGTGGATCAGTTCTACCGCGAGGCCATGCGCATTGCCGCCTTGTTCGAAGAATGGGCCTGCTCGCGAGTGGCTTTTGATGAGATGTGTGATGTCTGGCCCTACCTGCTGGAGGACAGGTTTGGAGCCGCCTGCCTGCAGCGCATGAGTGTGGAGGATCTGAGCGGCTTCGATGCCGAAGACTGCCCGGTTGTGGCCATGAAACTCCTGCTGCCAATGCTTTATCAGGATGCGCCGCGTCTGCCGCTGGATGTGAAGGCCATCAATCCTGTTCCCTCATCTCCCTTCACTCACTGGCGCATTCAATCCATTCGCTGCCTGAGTGGCGACGACAGCTTTGAACCCATGATCTATGGCGATGATCCCTCCGATCCCGAATACGAGCCCTCCATCCTCGCCCTCTATGGCGTGAATGCCGAGGGGCTGGTCGAGCACATCAAAGACTTCGACCGCTATGCGGATGCCGTGGCGTTTGCAGGCAGGCTTGCGCCGGGGGTGGAGTTTCCTGAGCAGCCTGTGGTGAAAGCGCAGCAGGATTGATTTCCAACTGGCGATGTCGGGGTGGTGGAAACCGGTTTCCAAACAGCAACCAGACACCCCCTCTGAGTTGCCATGGGTTTTGCGTCTGATCTTCACAAATACGCCATGGTTTGTCACTGGATGCCACATCATACCACCTCTTGCTCCTCCTCCCGGAGCTCGGAATGGCAAGTTGCCGAGTTGCCGTGCTTAGGCGTGGAAACTCGGCAACTTGGCCGTAGGCGGGCGGCGCGGGGCTTAGAAGAGGTCGTCGTCCTCGTCGTCATCGCTGTCGTCTTCGTCGGGGTCGTAGTGGCTTTTGACGGACTTGCTGTCGGTGGACCGGGGCGGCATGAGCTTGTGCGTGTTGCCGCTGAGGCGACCCTCCTCCAGCGCCTTGCGCGCCCATTTGCTCACCGTGCCTTTGTGCCGGTTCATCAGTTCCGCGATGTCCTTCTGACTGGTGACGCCTTCGCACACATGCTGGACGAACTGGTCGTATTCGCTGTTGATGGCCAGCTCGCACTGAATGTCCGTGATCCCGGTCATCTTGTCGGTGGTGAAGTGCCAGAGGAGGTCGGGCGTGGGATCGCCGGTGTTGCGGGAGGGTTTGGCGAAGTGGCTGACGAATTTCGCGCCGGGGTCGGTTTCCTGGCGGGCGTCGCGGAGTTCGAGGATCCAGGAGCAGGCGTCTTCGCGCTTGGAGTGGCCGCGCATGGCGCCGCTGCGGCCGGCGTGATGCACGACGATGACGGTGATCTTCCGCCGCCGCAGCTCCAGCAGCCAGTGGGAGATGGGCTCGTAGTCCATGCCTTTGTTTTCATCCACGCCGGAGGCCAGGGAGCTGAGATTGTCCAGGATGAGGACTTTGTAGCCGCGCCGGACGATGACGTCGGTGAGGCGCTGGCGGTCCTCGGCTTCGCCGATGTTGAGGCAGCGGGTCTGGATTTCGAACATGTGCTCGTGATGCAGGTAGGTGACGTGGGAGACGTCGAGCTGCAGGCCGCCATTGCGGTACTGGGTGAGCTTGAGCGCCATCTCGCCATCGACGTAGAGGATGGGCACGGGCGTGAATTCGCGCGGCGTTTCCGGGTCGGCGTCGGTGGCAGCGCCCTCGCTTTCGGCGGTGCCGGTGCCTGCATTCCAGAGGCCGAGGGCGTGGCCGCGTGAGATGGCGCCGGGCAGGGCCATGGCCATCCACGTCTTGCCCACGCCGCGCGGGGCGAAGATGAAGCCGAGATCCCCCTCGCACAGCCAGCGGTCCAGCAGCGCGGGCCGGACCGGGATTTTCAGATGGGCCAGCTCGGCGGAGGTGATGAGGCATTCATCCAGCGGCGGCCGTGGCGGCGGCTGGCCGGGTGCGGCCAAAGCGGTGCCGGGGAAAGCGTGCGGGGCAGGGGCGGCGGTGCTCTGCGTGTGGCTCCCGGCGGCTGCCGTGGGCGGGGGCGTGGCGCTGCCTGCGGGCAGAGTGCTGCGTGCGCGCCTGCGCTCGCGCTCGGCGAGTTCTTCGGGGGTGGGTATGAAGGGTGTGATCATGGTCTGTGTGCTTGGGTTTGGTAGGTGATGGTATTCACGAGATGGTTTGCGGCTTGTCCTGCGTGGCTCGCAGAGCGAAGGTGGATGACTGAGAGGCGGAGGCGATTGGAAAAGGGGGAGAGCGGTGGGCGGCAGCTGGCGCTGAGGCGAAGGATTCCACGGACGCGACACAGCGCGTCCCTACCGGCCCTGCGCGGCGTTTTCCGGATGGTAGGGAACCGCTGCGCCGGGTCCGTGGATTCGGGTCTGTGGCGTGGCAGGCGATGAAAAGGTGCGCCGTCCTTGGGGCGTTCGACAGCGGGAGGTCGGGGAGGTGAAGTGGTAGGACATGGTATTGGGTGGCGGTCTTGAGCAGGAGCTGAACTAAAACGGCGGATGCACCTCCAGGTCGGGCTTGGGGAAGAGAGTGCGGCACAGCTTGGTGGTGGAGTCTTCATCGAGGCCCGTGGTGCAGTCGTTGAGGTCCTTGAGCGGCCTGCCGTCGCTGCGGTGCAGATCGCCAAAATCGAATAAGTCCACCACGCAGCCCACTTCATCGAGCTGGTTGGCCCACTGGCGGGCGCTTTTGACACCGCCGCCGTCCGCATCGGCATGCGGGTAGATTCGCACGCGGCGGCCGCGCATGAGCTCCAGCGCCACGGGGTCGATCCGCGCGCCCGTGCCGCGCCCCAGCATGGCCACGGGCAGCACGTCCCAGCATGGCCACGGGCAGCACGTCCCAGCGTTCCAGCTCATGCGCAAAGTGCAGCGCCGCCAGGTAGTCCGGCCCGCCTTCCACCAGCAGCAGCGTGCGGAACTGCGGGATGCGCCGCAGCACCGCCGCGCCCAGCGGCCAGTTTTTGCGGGAGCCGCGCAGCGTGTGCGCCTTGCGCCGGCCCAGTGTGCCGCACGCCGTGAAGGGCATGCCATCCAGCCGCCGCGCCTCCACCACGCGCTCCTCCGCATCCACCAGCAGCCAGCAGCGGAAGCCCTGCACGATGGAAAAGGTGAGCGTGCGCAGCGCCAGCGCCAGCGAAACAGCCTCCGGCGTGATGCGGCGGGACTCCGCCACCAGCCGCCGCTCCGCCTCCGTGCCATTCTGCAGCGGCACGCACAGGCCCTCCGGCTTCGGCGGCTCCTGCGGTGGCAGCAGCGCGGTGACCTTCTCCTTGAAGGAAGTGCGCCGTGAGGAAGCCGCGCGCGGCGCATGGCCGGGCGCCTTCATGGGCACCCCGGCCAGCTCCAGAAACACCCGCAGCGCCTGCGCGGTGCTGATCTGCCGCGCCATGGCGATGAAGTCGATCACGTCCCCGCCCTGGCCCGTGCCGAAGTCCTTCCACCGCTGCCCGTTCTTGGTGATGGAAAAGGAGGGGTTCTTGTCCGGGCGAAAAGGCGAGCGGCACGAGGCCCCCGGCTGCCCCTCCAGGTTCAGTTTTTGCCAGACTTCGGGGATGAGCAGGCGCTCTTTCAGGGCTGGTATGTCGTGGTGTTCCCGGCGCGTGGGTGCGTTGTGGGTGGGTGCTGTGGTAGTCATAAGTGTGAAAATGACGAATGAGTAAAACCGAATGACGAAATCAGAGTGTGGTGGGCGCTGGCAGGGTGCTCCAACGTGGTAGAAAGTGGTATTAGCAGTCAGCCGCCAGCACGGCGGGGCCGCCCATGCCGGGTGTGGAGGAAGAAGAGGCGGAGGCGGAAGCCGCCGCCGTGTCCGGCTTCCCGTGCGCCCACAGGGCCGCCATCACCTGCTTCAGCTCATAGCGCCGTGCACGGCCCCTGCCGGTGGAGGGGATGACGCCGTGGCGGTTCCACTTCTTCAGCATGCGGCGGGTCAGGCCCAGCGCCGCCATGAGCTGGCCTGAGGTGAGCAGGGCCGGTTGCGGCGGCGCTGCAGCAGCCGTGGAAGGCAGCGCGGTGTGTGGGGTGGGGGCAGGGCCCGGAGATACGGGCGGATCGGAGATCGTGTTCAGTGTCATGGTGGGTAAGAGCAGTTTCTGGCATCTTCCCGGACCCCCCGCAGAGACCTGCGATCGATTCGTGAAGATATAATCTACTTGGGTCCGTTTTTCGAAAGTCAACGAACTTTTAAAAAACAGGTGCGAAAAAGTGCGAAACGGGCATGTGGGGTGGTACTGCAAACGTGGTAGGGAGTGGTAGGTTTGCATGCACCTCCGAGCACGGGCAGGGAGACGGATCCCGCACAGCGGGGGGGGGGGCATGCCATCCCGAAAACGCCGCAGGGCGGATGGGGATGCGCTGTGCGTGTCCGTGGAATCCTTCGTCCCAGCGCGGGGTGCCGATTCATCGCTCTCCCCCTTTCCAAACGCCTCCGCTTCCGCTGTCGAATGCCCCAAGGACGGCGAACCTTTTTGATCGCCTGCGGCATTATAGACCCGGAATCACGGACCCGGCGCAGCGGTTCCCTACCAGCCCGATGCGCCGTGCAGGGCGGGTAGGGATGCGCTGTGCGCGTCCGTGGAATCCTTCGTCCCGGCACGTGCGAGTGATTCATCGCTCTCCCCTTTTCCAAGCACCTCCGCTTCCGCTGTCGAGCACCCCAAGGACGGCGCAGCTTTTTCATCGCCTGCGACGCGACAGACCCGGAATCACGGACCCGACACAGCGGGTCCCTACCATCCCGATGCGCCGCGCAGGGATGGTAGGGATGCGCTGTGCGCGTCCGTGGAATCCTTCGTCCCGGCACGTGCGAGTGATTCATCGCTCTCCCCCTTTCCAAGCACCTCCGCTTCCGCTGTCGAGCACCCCAAGGACGGCGCACCTTTTTCATCGCCTGCGACGCGACAGACCCGGAATCACGGACCCGACACAGCGGGTCCCTACCAGCCCGATGCGCCGTGCAGGGCGGGTAGGGACGCGTTGTGCGCGTCCGTGGAATCCTTCGTCCCGGCACGTGCGAGTGATTCATCGCTCTCCCCCTTTCCAAGCACCTCCGCCTTCCGCTGTCGAGCACCCCAAGGACGGCGCACCTTTTTCATCGCCTGCGGGCAGCACAGACCCGGAATCACGGACCCGACACAGCGGGTCCCTACCATCCCGATGCGCCGTGCAGGGCGGGTAGGGATGCGCTGTGCGCGTCCGTGGAATCCTTCTTCCCGGCACGTGCGAGTGATACAGCGCTCTCCCCCTTTTCCAATGCGCCCGCATCCGGCGGCTGCGGCGCTGGAGGATCAAGAACGAGGACGAGGAGGATCACCTGCGGTGGGCTTGCGCGACCACGCCGTCACACGCCATTCCTTGCCACCACACGCATTCCCGTCTAAACCCGTCCATGGCTCTCAAGGCAATCATCCACAAAGCGTGCGTCTCCTTCTCGGATCTGGACCGCAACGTCTACAGCGACCACACCCTCACCCTCGCCCGGCATCCGTCGGAGACGGAGGAGCGCATGATGATCCGCCTGCTCGCCTTTGTGCTCAACGCGCCGGAGAACAACGACCTCGGCAAGCTCGAATTCGGCAAGGACATGTGGGAGGCCGACGAGCCCGCGCTGGCGCAGCACGACCTCACCGGCCTGCTCATGCACTGGATCGAGCTCGGCCAGCCCGATGAGAAGAAACTCGTGCGCGTGTGCGGCCGGTCCAAGAAGGTGACCGTGTACAGCTTTGCCAGCAACGCCGCCATTTGGTGGGCCGGGCTTGCCGGGAAATTCACCCGCGTGAACAACCTCACCGTGTGGCAGATCCCCGCCGCCGAAAGCGAGGCCCTCGGCGAGCTCGCGCAGCGCTCCATGGACCTCACGATCACCCTGCAGGAAGGCGTGCTGTTTGTCGGGGAAGGGGACCGCACCGTGGAGATCAAGATGGTGCGGCTGTGCGGTGCGGAGTAGGCGCGAGCGCAGCGGAATCGTCCTCGTCCTCGTCCTCTTACTCCTACTCAGCTTGCCCTTCGTAGCGCGTAGTGCGAAAAATGGGTCCTCGATCAAGGCGCGTCGTTTCAGGTTTAAAGTTTCAAGTGACAAGTCGCTTCGCTGCCGCATCGCATCTGGTTCTTTGTATTGTAGTCCCGGCTTTAGCCGGTTCCGCCTCTTACCAGACCGGCTACTGCGAAGCCGCGAAGCGAACCCGGGACTACAGAACAGCGCTGGGTCTTCGAATACGCTGCCTCCTTGAGCCAGGCCCGCTCCACCTTGATCCTCGCTCCATCGAAAGCCTCAGGCATCACCTTCGACGGTGCGGCCACAGGAGTCACAGCGAGTTTCCGAGTGCAGCATCGCCCCACACTCGCTGCAGGAATACATCACCGTTTCCTTCGCCTCAGAAATTTTCCCGCTGTAGGGCAGGCCCAGGGCTTTCTTTTGCAGACGAATGTTTTCCGCCAGTGACCGAAGGACCAGCCGGGACACCGAAGCCACGATCCACAGGAACACAGCCCAAAGGATGCCACAGCTGCCTTCTGCGCGCAGGGCCCACAGGCCGGCCAAAAGCCCCATCAGCAAGACTGCAATCGCGCCCGAATCCAGCGACCCCTCGAGTCCGCCGTGGAAGGTGGATTTTGCTCGTTTCCTTTTCGTGGTCTCGCTCATGGGGTGCTATTGGGGTCGAACATAGAAAAGCATCGGGGCGTTGTTTTACACGACCCCGTCGGATGAGGGCAATCAAAATGTGCGCAGCTCCCATATGAGCAGGCACGCATTCTAGAACTGTTTGGAACTCACGCTTCTCCATTGACGCCACTCCCATCATCCCGCTAAAACAGCGCATGACCTCACGCGCCTCGTTCTGGTTCACCCTTGCCGTGGCATCCCTCCTCGCGTCCTGCGCGCCCATTCGCACCGAGACCGTCTCCGTGCATCACGCGCGGTCCTCGCTGCTCAACAACACCGTGGACTTCGGCTGGGACGGCGGGGTGGTGCGCCCCGCTCTGCTGCGCAGCATGGGCGTGGAGCTCATGATCCACCGTGCCACACGCGGCACATCGAAATCGGATGTGGAGTACTCCCGGCGCGAGCACGCCGCACGCGTGGCGGGCTTGAAGTGGGGCGCGTACCATTACGTGAATCGCGCCGGGCATCTCGGGGCGCAGATCGACCGCTTCATGCGCGTGGTGGCCGCGACGGCGCATCGCCATGGCACCACGGGCCACCCGGTGCTGATGGTCTTGGACAACGAAGGGCGGGACCGCGTGTCGTGGTCGCAGCTCGCGTGGGCCGCGCAGCGGGTGCGTGCGCACACGGGCGTCTGGCCGCTGCTCTACTGCAGCGTGCCACTTCCTGGTATGCCCGGTTACTCGGAGCAGGAGCGCGAGCTGGAGGCGCTGACTTCGGCGGAACGCACCGTGCTCAAGACCTGCGGCCTGTGGATCCCGCGCTACGGCGACGAGTCGGCCATGCGCATGACCTTCAGCGTGCCGCGCGTGTTTGGCACCTGGACCTTCTGGCAGTATTGCGGAGACATCAGCGGTCATTCCCGCACGGCGCTGCTCGGGCCGGAGTTCTCCGGGAACGTGGGAGGTGCCTACACCCGCAGCGGCGGGCGTCCTTCCCTGCGGCATTTCTGCGACCGCAGCTTCTTCAATGGCTCCCACGCGGCGTTTGAAAAGTATTACCGCGAGCACGCCTCGGCGGTGAGTGCGTGGCGGTGAGGGGCGTCTTTGGAACCGGAGCGAAGCGGAGATAGACAGCCGTAGGCTGCCCCGAAGGGGTCAGCGAAAGCGAATCAATGCGGCTGAGGCAGCTGCCGCTTTCGAGCATTTTGTGGTATGCGTGAGCTGCCCGGCTCGCGGAAAGCGGTGGCTGCGCTCGTTCCTCGCTGCGCAACCGCAGTCCAAAGGAGGGAGATCCACTGCGCTTTCCCAGCCCCGGGCCTGTCGCCCGTAGGATCATCATCACCAATCCAAGCCGCCACCTGCACCATGAGCCCATGGGCAGGTTTTCAAAAGACGGCCTGGGCGTCTATTCACCCGGCGTGAGTTTACCAGGCGACACGGAAGCCTGCGATCATGGTATGGCTGTCATAGTTCGTGCGGAACAGCTCGGCCTGATAGGCGAGGTAGATGGAGTAGCGGCTCCAGCCGACATTGATGCCAGCAGTGGCGATGGCGCTGTCGCGTCCGATCCTTGGCCCATGCACGGTGAAGGGATTGCCGGCGCCGTTGGCGAACCGGGAGACCATGGCGAGTTCGTTGTCGAGAAACTCATGCTGCCAGTGCAGGCCGAGGTAGGGGGTGATTCGGGTTTCACCCACGTGGGTGGTGTAGGCGGTGCGCAGGCCAATGCGTGAGCGCAGCGAGCTCTGATTTTGTGAGGGGAAGGCCAGAGGCTGCAGGGAGCCGGTTTCCTGGAAGCTGTCGATGTTCACGTCCGTGTAGCGCAGGGAGGCCATGGGGGTGATGCTCCATTGATCACTCGCCTGGATGTTGTAGCCCGTCCCGACATACGCGTCGAAGCTCTGGCTGTTGGTGCTGCCCTGGGCGGTGCCGCCGAGCGCGCTGCGCCGGGTGTCGTAGCTGTTGAAGCTGCCGCCAACCAAAAATTCGGTGTAAAAGGAGCCTCTCAGATACATGGCATACAGGGCTGCTCGCATGCCATCGGCAGAGAGCGAGCCGCCTTCCGTGAGATCGCTGGTGGACCGTGCATAGCTAAGCGTGGTTCCGATGACCCAGTTCTCGTTCAGGCGCACATCGACACCGATGATGCTGCCGACCGACTGCACATCAAAGCCGTTGGCATTGGAGGTGTTGCCGAGGCTGGCGTACTGGCCGGTCGCATTCACAAAGAACCCATAGCGGAAATCGTTGGGTGAGACGGAGTGGGAGAGCCGGCCGCCGAGGACGACATCTTTGCCGCTCGTGAAAGGTTCGGAGGCGGGTTCGCTCCAGCCCGCGCTGCGGATGGAGGAGAGGCGCTGCTGCACGCTGAGGATTTCGGTGTCGAGCTGGGCAAAGGCGATGCTGTAGATGGCGGTCAGCTCCTCGGGGGCGATTCGGTCGAGCTCATGAGGCACGGCATTGATGTTGAGGCCGTTGAGATAGTTGAGCACCGCCGTCTGGCGCACATCGGTCAAGGCGGAGTCCAGCGCGCCTGCCGTGGCGGTTTGATTTGGCGTGAGCGGGATGAGGCTCAGGGCGTTTTCAAAGGTGTTCTGCACGGCATTCACGAAGACATCGGTCGGGGTGTACACGACGACGAGCTTGATCAAGGTTCCGGGGCCCACGAAGGGATTGATCTCCGTGGCGAACACACCTGCAACGCTGGCAGCGTTGATGATGTTAAAGCTGTCGCCCAAGTTCGGGCGCAGTCCGCCGGCCGTGGTGATCAGCAGGGTACCGTCGAGGTTTGCCGCGCCGCTGATGAGCAGCTTGTCATTGTTGTGCGGGGTCACAACAAGCTCTGTGGGGAGCAGGCCCGTGCCGCCTTGGGTGTAATTGCCGTTGATGGTGAGCGTGCCCACGGGAGCACCAGGATTCACGGTGCCAAAGTTGTTCACATCCCCGGTGATGGTGCCAGCGCCCGTGAGATTGCTGCCTAGCAGGACATTGACGGTTGGGGAGACGAGGTCGCCGGTCACGGAAACGGTGCTGCCTGAGGCCAAGGTGGTGGTGCCGGTGGCGGTGAAGGTGCCGCCTGTGGCGATATCAAGAGTGCCAGCGTTGATGTTGGCAGGACCGGTGACATTGGTCGTGCCGCTGATGACCAGGGTGCCTGGGCCAGCCTTGATCAGGCTGCCGGCGCTGGTGACCGCGCCACTGAAAACCGCCCCGGCGGCGTTGTTCACTGTCACTGTGGGTGCCGTGCCTGTGAAGGCCAGACCGCTGGAGATCGTGAACAGCCCTGCGCCGCTGTTGACGGTGAGGCCCGGATCGCCGGCAAGGGTCAGTGTGTTTGCTCCGGCGATGGTGACGGGTAGTGTGTCGTTGATCGTGAGAGTGTTGATCGTGAAGTCTGCGCCGAGCGTGGTGCTCTGGTTTAACGCGCCTGTGGCGGAAAAGGTGATGTTATCCGCCAGAGAGGGGATGGCTGTCGCCACAGTGCCAGCCTGATCGCTGGCCCAGTTTCCAATAACAGTCCAAAGACCGCTCGCTGCCCCCAGCCAATGCGTCGGCGCACCAGGAACACCCGGTGCCAGCGGCGTGAAGCTGATGGGGTTGGAGTCCAGGGTGACCGCACCATTCTGGGCCAGCGCACGTCCGTCCAAGGTGGCTCCTGTGTTGAGTGTGATGGAGGTCACCGCCATGATGGTTCCCGAGAGAGATGAGTTGACCCCGAGAGTGGCCGAACTGCCGACCACCCAGAAGACGTTCCCCGCCTGAGCCCCATTTTGCAAAATCACGGAGCTGCCGGTGGAGGTGGTGAGGGTGGAGCCTGCCTGAAAAATAAAGATGGCATTGGGATCTCCCCCCCCATCCAGTGTCAGGGCTCCGCTGAGCCCAAAGGAACTTGGGTTATTGTAAATACCTGGCGCCAGGGTCTCCGTGGCGAAAATATGGATCGGTCCATAGGTGATCGTCGGCAGCCGGCCTGCACCGTCATTGTACGCCGTGAGCAGATCGCCTTTCGCAGCCTGGGTGATGGCATCGCCTCCATGATTGGTTCCTATCAATATCACCGAGCCAAAGCCCGAGATGCTGGCGGTCGGATAAGATCCCACATCTCCAATGATGGTGGTGGCCCCCGTGTTGGTAATCCCCGAACCTGCGAGAACACGAAAGTCAACGGCCTGCCCCAGATCGATGGGAGCGACAGCAGCTGAGAGTTGGACTTCGAAAAGTGCGGCGGCGGCGATCAAGCAGCAAGAGACTCGTCTCATGATTTTCGGTAAAGGCTTGTGGGAGTTATAGTTATTCATGGTTTGGTTACAGGAGTTGTGGTTTCTGTCCATGAACCTTAACCGGCTTGGGCTTTTAAAGTCTATGGGGTGAGTACCCCATGCACATTTCCTATTCGTACGAGGGTAACGCGTGGTGCGGCACCGCCGGATGACCCTGCCGTCTGCACGCAGGGTCGCCTATTCTCGGCATGTGCCCGCATGGACTTCCTTGGCCCTTTCCTCACCCAATCACGCTGCCATGACACCGGTCAGGCGATGCCGGCGCCGACGCATAGTCAGGCCTCCAAGGCCGAGCATCAGCAAAATGGCACGCGAAGGCTCTGGAACGGCGACGATGCCAATCACGCCCTGGCTGGCGAACTGACTCGTATCCCAAGACCACAAGGGGTTGAAGGGAACGAGATCTGGCAGGCTCAGCTGTGCGGCGCTCAGTCCAGTGACGTTGCTCCAGTCCACAAGGTCGAACACGTCATGCAAGGCAGGCGTGTAACCATTGGCAAAGCTCACACTCAGACCACCTGCGGCCACAGCACTGAAGTCGAGTGTGCCCGCACCACTGCTGTTAAAGAGGAGGCGGTCATTGCCGCCATCGGTGTAGGTGCCGGTGACGGTCTGGATGAATCCGACGCTGTCATAGGTGACGGTGTAGCCATGCGTGCCCTGGGTGCCGAGCTGAAAGGCGGCGGTGCCCGTGCTGGCGAAGGTCACATTGCCGTTCACGGGCGTGAAGGTCAGCGTGCCCACACCGTCGTTGGTGCCAGGTGTTCCAGGAGACAGCGCACCGCCGAGGATGACGCTGTTGGCTCCCGTCGGCGAGACGGTGCCCGTGCCGCCCAAGGTCGTTCCTGCGCTGGTGGAAACGGAGCCTGTGCCCGCCGTGCCGTTGACGAAAACCGTGCCTTCGGTGACGAGGGTCGCCCCGGTATAAGTGTTGGCGACGCTGAAAACCACCGCGCCTGCGCCCGTCTTGGTCACGCTCTTTCCAATGCCTGAGATGGGACCGGTGAGGGTCAGGGTCTCCGCCGCATTGGGCACAGGCAGGATGAGGTTGTTGGTCAGGCCGACCGCATTGCTGTCCAGGGTAACCGCCGCATTCACGGCCAGCACCCGGCCATCCACCGTTGCGCCGGCAGTCAGCGTGATGGACTGCGAAGCCAGAATGCTCCCCGCGAAGCTCGTGTTCGTGCCAAGCGTCGCCGAGCTGCCGACCTGCCAGAAGACATTGCTCGCTTGAGCACCGCCGATCAGCGATACCATGCTGCTTGATCCCGTAATGAGTGTGGACCCGGCCTGGAAAATCCAGACAGCATTCGGATCTCCCATGGCATCCAGCGTCAGCGTTCCTGTGATTCCCAATGAACTTGGATCATTGTAAACACCTGGTGCCAGGGTCAGTCCCCCGAGATCAAAAATCGGCGTATAGATGATCGTTGGCAGCCGGCCCGCAGCGTCATTGTACGCCACGAGCAGATCGTCCTTCCCAGCCAGGGTGATGGCATCTCCAGCATGATTGGTCCCGGTCAAAGTCACCGTGCCAAAGCCCGTGATGGTGGAGGTCGGCAAAGATCCCACATCTCCAATGATCGTGGTGGGCCCCGTGTTGGTAATCCCCGAGCCCGCTAGAACACTGAAGTCAAAAGCCTGCCCCAGATCGACAAGAGCTTCAGCAGCTGAGAGTTGGAATTCGGCAAATGCGGCGGCAATCATGCACCAGCAGATTCGCCTCATCATTTTCGGTAAAGAATGGAGGGGGAGATGGTTGATCATGGTTGTTCCACAAGGGTGAGGTTTCTGACCATGGACCTTAATTGTGCCGAAGTTTTAATGTCCATGGGGTCAATACCCCACGTGGAGTCTCTAGATCGTGCTAGGGTAGTGTGTGGTGCCGAGTCGCCGTCCTGTCCTTCGCTGCTCGACGCAGGAGCGTGAAGAAGGAAGCCCCTGACCATCTCACCGCTGGCTGCGCTCTATCGCCCCCCCATCGGGAAAGCTGTTTTGGAAATCACTCCCCCCCCCTGCATTTCCCCCGAGAGAATGCTTGCCAAATACCCGCCGCAGCGTCGTATCTTGCGCTTCCCTTTTATGATGACCCGCCTTGCCCTGATTCTCGTTGGTTTGACTGCTGTCGCCCATGCCTCGCAGCCGACCTCATTGGCCGATCTGCCGGACGCCCACCCTGAGGCGGAGCTGAAGGCCTTCGTGGTGCCTGAGGGCTTTGAGGTGAATCTCTTCGCGTCGGAGCCCATGATCCAGAAGCCCGTGCAGATGAACTGGGATGCCCAGGGCCGTCTGTGGGTCGTCACCAGCACCACCTACCCGCACATCAAGCCCGGCGAAGAGGCCAAGGACCAGGTCGTCGTGCTGGAAGACACCGATGGCGATGGCAAGGCCGACAAATCGACCACTTTCGCCGAAGGCCTGCACATCCCCACCGCACTCGCCCCCGGAGACGGCGGCCTCTATGTGGCCAATTCCACCGAGGTGCTCTTTTTGAAGGACACCAACAACGACCTCAAAGAAGACGAGCGCACCGTGATGCTCAGCGGCTTCGGCACGGAGGACACCCACCACCTGCTGCACACCATGCGCTGGGGCCCGGAAGGCATGCTGTACTTCAATCAGTCCATTTACATCCACACTCATATGGAGACCCCCCACGGCGTGCGTCGTCTCATGGGCGGCGGCATCTGGGAGTTCCGGCCCGAGACACGCCGGGCGGAAATCATCAGCAAGGGGCTCATCAATCCCTGGGGTTTTGAGTTCGACCGCTGGGGTCAGAGCTTCGCGTGCGACGGCGCAGGCGGGGAAGGGGTCAATTTCATCTTCCCAGGCTCCGTCTTCGCCACCTCGCCGGGCGCCAAGCGCATCGTCCACGGCCTCAGCCCGGGCCAGCCCAAGCAGTGCGGCCTGGAAATCATCGAAGACCCGCACTTCCCCGCCGAATTTCAGGGAGACTTCATCCTCAACGACTTCCGGGGCAATCGCGTCAACCGCTTCAAGCTCACCCCCAGCGGCAGCAGCTACATCGCCAAGCAGATGCCCGACCTGCTCGCCTCCACGCATCGCGCCTTCCGGCCCATCGATGTGAAGATGGGCCCGGACGGTGCCATTTACATCGCTGACTGGTACAATCCCATCATCCAGCACGGCGAGGTGGACTTCCGCGATGCCCGCCGCGACCACCAGCATGGCCGCATCTGGCGCATCACCGCCAAGGGCAAGCCCCTCAGCCCCCGGCCCCAGATCGCCGGTGCCGCCACGACCGACCTGCTGGAAATGCTCAAGAGCGACCGCAACTACGTGCGCCGTTTTGCCAAACGCGAGCTGCGCGACCAAGGCGCTGCCAAAGTGACCATGCCACTGGATGCCTGGGCCGCCAAGCTGGACACCACGAAGGAAGCCGACACCCAGGCCCTGCTCGAAGCCGCCTGGGCACGCGAAGGCGTGAACTCCTTCTCCCCCACGCTCTGGCGCAGACTCTGGGAAAGCAGCGACTACCGCATCCGTGCGGCGGCGCTGCGCATTCTGACCCATCGCTGGAAGGTCTTCCCTGAGGTGATGAAGGTGCTGGACCAGGCCGTGGCGGACGAAAACGCCCAGGTGCGCCTGTGGGCGCTCGCCGTGCTGGCAGACATGCGCAAGCCCGGCGCAGTCGGCATGGCCCTCAAGGTGCTGGACAAGCCCATGGACGACTCCCTCGATTTCCTGCTGGAGCAGACCTGCCGCGAGCAGGCAGACATCTGGATGCCGGCGGTGGTGGCTGACAAGCTCAAGCTCGAGGACAGCCCCAAACATTTGGTCTATGCCATGAAGAGCACCGGGCGCAGCGATGCCCTGCCACCCCTGTTTGATGCGCTGAAAAGCGGCAAGCTCAGCACCGAAGACGCCGCCGCCGTGCTCGACATGGCCGGCAGCGCCGCCGACGCCGCGCAGGCGAAGACGATGGTCGAAATGGTCAACGATGCCGCCATGGCTCCCTATTACATGGGCCTGCAGGACGCCCTCATCAAGGCGGCGACGGATCGCAAGGTCATCCCCGAAGGAGCCCAGGAGATCGTGATGGCCTGGTTTGCCCGCCCCGAGCCCCATGTGGTGCATCGTGCGGCCATCCTGGCCGGAATGTGGAAGGTGGAACCGGCCCGTGACAAGCTCGTCGCGCTGCTCACCGACGCCAAAACCATCCCAGCAATCCGCGACGGTGCCATGCGCGGCCTGACCGCCCTCGGCGGCGTGAAATCCCGCGATCTGTTCGACAAACTCTTCGTGGAATCCCAGGACGCCAGCCTGCGTGCCCTCATGATCGACGGCCTGACCAGCGTCGGGCCACAGCTTGCAGCCAAGCGCGCCGTGGAGTTCCTCGCCAAGGCCGATGTGGAGGCCGCCAAGCCGATTTTGACCGTCTTTTTGAAGAACAAGCAGCTCCCCGGCGTGCTGGCCAAGGAGCTCGAAGGCAAGACGATTCTTGACACCGTGGCCGTGGAAGGCATCCGCATGGTCACCTCCCGTGGCATCCAGGGCCCCCTGGCCGAGGCCCTCAAAAAAGCCGGCGGCGTCAAGCAGATGGACCGCCCCCTCACCCCCGCGGAAATGAGCGCCATGGTGGCCAAAGTGCAGTCCCAGGGCGATCCCGCCCGCGGTGAGGCCGTTTACCGCCGCCAGCAGATGCTCTGCACCACCTGCCACGCCATTGGCGAATCCGGCGGCATTCTGGGCCCCAATCTCGTCAGCATCGGCGCCAGCGCCCCGGTGGACTACCTCATTGAGAGCCTGCTGGAGCCGAGCAAGAAAATCAAAGAAGGCTACCACATGGTCATCATCACCAAAAAAGACGGCAGCGTCATCTCCGGCGGCCTGATCAATGACGGAGCGGAGGAGTTGACGATTCGTGACCCCGCCAATCAGATCGTCAAAGTGGCCAAGTCCGGCATCGCCAGCCGCCAGATGAGCCCGGTGTCCATGATGCCCCCCGGCCTCACCGCCAGCCTGCGCGAGGACGAATTCGTCGATCTCGTGCGTTTCCTCTCCGAACTCGGCCGTGAAGGCGCCTACAAAACCCAGCCCAACCGCTACGTCCGCACTTGGAAGGCCATGGGCAAGATGGAGCAGAAGGACGTGGACCACGTCCGCCACGTCGGCAGCTTTGCCTTGAACGACGAAAAGCACCCCTTCCCATGGCAGATGGCGCTCAGCCAGGTGAATGGCGACCTGCCGCTGGCCGAACTGCCCGCTGCGCAGAAAATGTACCCCTGGTTCCCGAAGATCGTGCAGTTTGGTCTGAAGCTGGATGCCGGTGGTAAAGTAAAACTCGGCTTTAGTGCCGTGAAGGGCATTGTAGTAGCCGTGGATGGCTCAGAGTTGAAGGAACTAAACCCTGAGCAGACGCTCGAACTAAGCGCTGGAACCCACCGAATCAGTGTTCTGGTGACCCGTGAAGCGGGTGACCTGACGGCATTGCGAGTGGAAATCCTAGATGGTGCAGTGGTAGTGGTGCCCTAAGGGTTCGCAAAGCTGAATTTTCGTAAAGTCGATGTATTTGCATTGACGGGACAGATTCGTTTTGGCTATTCTGAACGTTAGCCCTGAAAGCTATGTCAGACCCCGGCATATCCACAGGCCTCAACCAGTCCTTTGCATCCACATGAGAAATAGCCCCAGTGACCTACGCAAAATCGAAATGATCGTTTGGGCGAACAACTGTGACTTTTTAGGGTTTCCCGTGGCTGAACGATACAGTGTCTAAACGCCGCCGGTCCTCTGGCTTGTATCCCTGACTTCACCTTTTTTTAAAATCTCCCGCCCTCGCTCTCGCTCAAATTTCCTTCAGATGAAAACACTTCGACACAATCGCATCCTTCTCGGCTGGTTCATGACCGTGCTGATGTTCGCCATGCAAGTCGCCACGCCGTTGCAGTCAGCGACCATTTACTGGACCACGGATGCGAAGACCTCCGGTGAGTTTGGCTCTGGCGACTGGAACACCACCACCACCAACTGGCTGGCCACAGTGCCTTCAGGCACGGCTGGCACTCCGGTGGCCTGGAACAACGGCGCTGGAGATATCGCGGCTTTCCTCGGCTCCGCCAACGTGAGCATCACCGCCCCTATCTCGGTGGGCGGACTGTATTTCGAGGCGGCAAACACCCTCACCGCCACCTCCGCAGCGAATTCGCTGACGTTTGTCGGCGGCTCGCCAACCATCACCATCAGGGGCGATTCCAGCTTCAATGACACCGTGGTCGGTCTCAACGCCGCACTTGACGGCACCCAGGGGGTGTCCATTCAGTTCACGGATACCGCAGGATCACCGGGAGCTTACCGTGGCATTCTGCAGCTGGGAGTCCAAAACAACAATTTTGCCAGCACCATGATCGGCGGCATCACCGTTGGAAACCAGGCCGAGCTCAGAGTGGTCGCGAATTCGACCGACCTGAACACGGGTAAGAATCCGCTGGGCACCAACCAGGTCACCCTGCAGGCAGGTTCAAAGCTGGACATTCGCGGCTTCAACTCCACCTCGAACGGTCTCTCCGGTCGTGTGTTCGGCAGCACCGGCACCGGAGACAGCGCCCTGGTCGACTTCAGCAAAACCGCCGCCAGCCTCTCCACCGACTTCATCGTGACGGGGACGACCTTCAGCACCACGACGGCAGCCCTCGCCGTGCAGTGGGTTGGCAAGGTGGACATCGGCCAGGCCGGTGCCTACACCTTCTTTGGCAGCGTGGATGACGGGGCCAAGATTTACATCGATGGAGTGCTCGTCTTGAACAACGATGGTGGCAAAGGCGCCACGGACCTTTCCAGCTCCGCCATCTTCCTGGCCTCCGGCTCGCATGACATCCGCATCGACTATGTGAACGGCTCCAGCGGCGGCAACCTCAATCTCGGCTACGCCGGCCCTGACACGAATGATGGCAACGGCCAGATTCGCAAAATCATTCCCGCCAGCAACCTTCATCAGGCGGACGTCAACACTGTGGACGGTTCCAGCAACGCCCTGCAGTTTGGCAATGCGGTGCGCCTCACGGGCAATTCTGAGATCTCCCTCTCCAACACCTCCATCACTTCTGCGCAGATGGGCCGCCTGCTGCTGGACACCGGCGTCACCCTTTCCGTCGCCTCTTATGATCTCCTTGGAGAAACCGCCGTGGTCGGCAACGGCGGCGGCTTTGGCAAGACCCTGCGCTTTGGCGGGACCACTGCGGCCCCGACTGTGTTTGGCACCTTGGGCTCAGGCACCGGCACCGGTGGTAATGTGTACATCGCCTCGGACATGAACGTGGCTTTTGACGGCGTGGTTTCGGATGAGGGCCGGGCCATGACCATTCAAAAGACCGGCGCAGGCTGGCTCTACTTCAATCAAACGCAGGACATCAACTCGCTGGGCTCCACCACCAGCATTCAAATGATCGGCACGAAAGTGACCCAGGATGCCACCTACGTCGCTGCAACTTACGGCACGGACGGCACTCTCAACGGCAAGGCCAGCACGCTGACGACCTCGAGCACGAGCTCACTGTCCGTGGGCATGACGGTCGCTGGCACGGGAATTCCTGCGGGCACGGTGATCGTCGCCATCATCAACGGCACCCAGTTCAAGGTTTCGGGAGATGCCACGGCGGTCGCGTCTGCCACCTCGCTCACCTTTTCCAAGACCCCCACGCTGGTGCTGACCGGCAGTTCCGCCGCTGGTTCCTTTGACCCCATTGGGTCGGCGAAGATCGTCCTCGCGGGCGGCAACTTGGTGCTGAATTCCAAAGGCGGAGCCATTGCAGGCGCCGGGCCGACGTTTGGCAATGCCGTCGATGTCACTGCCGACGCGGTCATCCAGGACGTCGCCAACGCCGTGGCCACGACCTTGGGCGGCGCGATCACCATCTCCAGCGGCAAGACCCTGGTGCTGGATGCCATTGCAGGTGGCCGCCCCGCCTCCGACCCGGGTGCCAATCTCGTCATCGCAGGCGGCATCACCGGAGACGCCACCACCTCCATCATCATCCGCTCCACGCAGAAAAATGCCGGAACGACGGTCACTGCCATCAATGCACTGGCCACGGGTGTGGCACAGCAGATCGGCTTTGCCTCCGCGAGCGGCACCGTGACCCTGACCGGCAACAACTCGGGCTTTGCCGGGCAGCTGGTTTTTGAACCTGGCGCGAACCTGCGTGTGCTGGGGGTCAGCGCCCTCAACAACAAGACCTTCACCATGGCTGGCGGCACGCTGCAGCTGCTGGACAATGGCGACGGCACCGGCGGCCTGCAAAATCTGGCCTTCAACCATGGCATCACCGTCACAGGCAATGCCACCCTGACTATCGGGCCTGCGTCCGCCGCAGTATCGCCCTTCTTCACTCCGGCGGCCAACAAGCGCGCGCAGATTTCCACTTTGAACGTCGGCAACAACGTGGTGACGGTGGCCAACAACAACGGCTATGGTTTGCAGGTGACCGGTGTCACCACCTTGACAGGCTCCCCCACCTTCACGGTCAACAACGCCACCACTTCGAACAATCTGGTCCAGGGCCTTGAACTTGCCGGCCAGGTGACCGGCATGGGAAGCATTCTCAAGGCCGGCTCCGGCACAATGGTGCTCAGCAATGCCACCAACAACTTTGGCGGCTCGGTCACTTTCAATGCCTTCGGCAACAGCGGGAGCACGGTTCTGACCGTCGAAAGTGCGTCGAAAGTGGTTGCCGGAGAGCTGCTGAGCGCCTCAGGCATCAACAGCGCCAACGGCGGCACCCGCATCAATTCCATCACCACGCAGAATTTTGCCTCCAGTGTGGCCAGCGGCCAGACCACACTCACCCTGGCATCCAGCGTGGCCACGACTTTTGCCGTCAACATGCTGGTGAGCGGCGCCGGCATTGCCTCTGGAACCAAGGTGCTCAGCATCAATGACAACGTCACCAACACGACTAATGGAGACATCATTAACAACCCCAACATTGTCACCAATGTTCAGGGCGGCACCTCAAGCTTCCGCGTCGGCATGGCGGTGTCAGGCTCCGGAATTCCCGCCGGCACCTTTGTGGCGGAAATCATCGACGGCACCACCTTGCGGCTGAACCAGAACATCACCGTCTACAACCCCACGCTCGTCAGACATCAGGTGACATTGACCAGTGCGGTGACCACGGCGGACACCACCCTCGTGCTCACCCAGTTGAACCTGAACCAGGCGCTGACGGGGGCGCTGAATGGTTCAACTTCGGTCACCGGCACCTCGCTGATCAATGTCACAAACGGCGTGCTGGCCTTCAGCAGCAATGGAGCGCTGGGGGATTCTTTGAACCAGGTACTCGTCAACACCAACTCGACCACGCAGGGACTGCGCGCGGACGGTACCTTCAGTTCCAACGGTCGCACGTTCATCATGAACCAGACCAGCAACGCCATTGACGTGACGGGTGGCAACACCTTCACGATGGACAACACCTTCAGCTTTTCAAACAACAGCAGCAACCTGCAGAAAAATGACACCGGCATGCTGTTGCTGACTGCGCCGATGACCCAGGGGCTTCCAGGACTCACTTCAGCATGGAACGGCATTCTCACCATCGGTCAGGGAGTGGTGCGGATCTCGAACGCCTCCGCTCTCGGCGCTGCCGGCAGCTTCAATCGCGGCTCCAATTCGGGCTCCGCCTACACCCTGGTGGCCAATGTGGCTGCGGCCTTGGAGTTGACGAATTCAATCACGGTTGGAGAAACCTTGGTTTTCAACCCTGGCAATAACAACACCTCCAACGGCATCAACGGGGGCGGGGCTCTGCGCAGCGTCGGCGGCAACAACACCTACAGCGGCACCATCACCTTCTCCAGCCCCACCACGGGGGACAACAACAATCGTGCGGCCATCATCGGCGTGGACGCCGGATCAACGCTTCACATCACGGGTTCCATGATCGGTCGTGTGGGCACCGGCGGCAGCGGGCGTGGTTCCTGGTTCGGTCTCGTCGGGGCAGGCAACGGTTTCATCGACACGGCCATGAGCTACGATGGCAATCTCGCCAACGGCATCTATTCCCTGGACAAGGCCGGCACGGGCACCTGGACGATCACCGCAGCCAATGCTTTTCCAGGCCAGAACGTCTATGTAAACCAGGGCACCTTGGTGCTCAATGGCGCAGGCACTCTTGGCGTGCCCGGAACTGGTGGTGGCGTCGGCGCGGTCGTTGTGACGCCTGAGGGCACCCTCAACCTCAACAGCACCGGCACCAATGTCAGCAACCGTCTCGGTGGCCGGGCACTTTCGCTTTATGGCGGTAACATCAACCTCATGGGAAATGCGGGTGCCGCCACCTCGGAAACTGTGGGCGCGCTCACGGTGAATGCCGGGCAGACCATCATCACGCTCACAGGGCAGCAGGCCAGTTTCGTCACCGGTTCGGTCACCCGCGCCACCAACAACGGCGGCATCACCGGCACCATGCTGGTGCGCGGACTCAGCACCGGGATCATGCAGTCCGCCACCGGCGGCTTTGCCTTCACCGGACAAGCGGGCGCTGCGGGGACCTTGAACAAAGGCATCATTCCCTGGGTGATCGTTGACCCGAGCTCTTCGGGCTCGGGCACTTCTTTCGCCACCTCCGACTCGGTCACCGGGCAGCTGCGTGCTTTGAACACCACCACCGAGATGTCTTCGACGCTGACCAATAATCTGGCCGGCGTGGCCACTCCGCTGAACATCCTCCTCTCAAACAACCAGTCGATCACGGGCGGCGTGACCACCACCACCCTGATCAACAGCCTGACCATCAACTCGCTGACCCTTCAGACTGGCGGCGCAGTCACGCTCAATGCCGGTCAGATACTCACCCTGGACAGCGGCGGCGTGCTCGTGCTTGCAAATGCGACCAATGCCAGCATCAGCGGCATCAACGGCAGCAACGTCGGCCGCCTGGGCACCAGCAGCAACAACCAGTTCGTCTACCACACCTTGAGCGATCTGACGATCAATGCCGCCATGTTCGGCGTCTCGGCAGGTCTTGCGAAGGCCGGCGCCGCTCAGCTGATTCTCACCACCCAGCAGTTCTACACAGGTGGCACGGCGGTCAATGAAGGCATCTTGAAACTGGCAGGCGGGACCAATACCATCTTCTACAACAACGACTTTGTCCTGCAGGGAGGCTCACTTGACCTCAACGGCAATGCTCAGGTGCTCAACGGTCTGCGCGTCAGCACCACCACGGCGCAGAACGCCAACCTGGTGCCGGACATCGGCGGCACGATCATCAACACCTCCCTAACCATGGCCACTCTGGGCCTGGCCGCCGCCTCAGGCAGCTTCTCGGGATCCATCACCGGCAACGTGGCTCTCGTGCGCTCCACCACCGTCACGACTTACAGTGACTGGAACATCTACACCGCCAACACCTACACGGGCCCCACGATTCTCAATGGCGGCCGCACCCAGCTCCTCGGCACCGCCACCTTGAGCAACACCTCCTCCATCACCATCAACCAGGCCACGCTGCTTCTCAGCAACAACAACGGCACCAGCATTCTGGACGCCCTGGTTGACGACCGGATCAACGACGCGGCCCCCATCACCCTGCGCGGCGGCATGATCCAGTATCGCGCGCGCTTTGGCAGTGACGGCACCGAGGTCTTTGGTGCGCTGACCCTCGCCCAGGGCGCCAGCGTCATCGATGTGGCCGCCCCCGGCGCGAACATCAACAACTCCACCGCCATCTTCGCCAGCCTCACCCAGCAGGCCGGGTCCCACGGCACTCTCAGGTTCTTCAACACCTCCGGCCTCTTCGGCAACAGCACCGCCCGCGTGTTCTTTGACAACATCAACGGCGTCAGCTCCGCGACCGTGGGCGCCGGCCTCACCAACGACCTGATCGGTGGCTGGGCCGTGGTGGAGCGCGATTTCGCCAGCTACTCCCCCGGCACCGGTGTTGGAGCCTTGAATTCTGCAGGCTACGCAGGCTATTCCACCAACGACATCAACTCGGGCATCGCCACGGACAACATTCGCATGACGTATGCAGCGGTGACTTCCACCGGAGTCGTTGGCAAAAACCAGCTCACCGTCGCCACCACCGCCGGCTTGCAAGTCGGCGATGCCGTCCTGGGCGCCGGCATCCCCGTGGGTGCCGTGGTGGCCTCCATCATTGATGGCGCCAACTTCACCATCGACCAGAACCTTGGCACCGCCAATCCGACCCTGACACTGCCGCAGACCGTGTCGCTGACGGGTGACCGCACCATCAACAGCCTCGCCATGGTGGTGTCGGGCAACAGCACGCTGGATCTCGGAGGCTTCACCCTGAACATTGCCAGCGGCGGCCTGATCGCCTCCCAGGGCTTCGACTTGATCAACCCGGCGGTCAGTGTGGTGACCAGCTCAACGACGAGCAACACCGTCCTGCTGGCCACCATGCCCAACACATTGATCGTTGGGTCCACGATTCTGGGCAGCACAGTCACGGCCATCAACGGCCTGACCGTCACCTTGGCCGGAAACGCCAATGCCAACATTGCCGCTCCTACGGGGGTCAACTTCATCAGCGCCCTGCGCATGCCCATCGTCATCTCCAACGGCAACCTTACCGCAGGCAGTGGCGCGGCAGACCTTTACCTGCATGCGCTGGGTTACGTGAATGGCAACGGCAACGTTTATCACCACGATGTGATTGTCGACGCCAACATCGTCAACAACAACGGCGGTGCGGGGGCGGTGACTCTGGTCATCGACGGCACCGAAGGACGCGGCACCACGGGAACCGGCGGCCGCAGCGGCTTCCGTTCCAATCAAGTGGTGCTCACGGGCAACAACACCTACTCCGGCGGAACCTTTGTCAATGCAGGCTTCGTCTACCTGAACTCCGCAGTGGGGCAGGCCTTCGGAACAGGGAATGTGACCATCACGGGCGGTGGCACCACCAACGGCAACACCTACCAGGAGCGCACCTCCACCGTGGTCTTCGGCGCCTCCAACCAGATCGCCAGCTCGGCCACCCTGAACATGCTGGGTGGTTCCTCGCTCGAACTGAACGGCTTCAATCAGACTCTCGCAGCCCTCCATTTTGACAACACCGGCGGCAACGTCCCCATGCTGCTGGTGGGCACCGGCGCGCTCACCCTCAACGGCGGCATCATCGCCACTTCGTCCAATCTTTCCAGCCCCGTCGGCGGCATCAGCAGCTCCACCATCACCACCGGGGTCATGGACGCCGTCCTCACCAACGGCAGCAATGTGATCACCGTGGGCAACACCGCAGGTCTCACGGTGGGCTCGGTGGTGACCGGCAGCGGCATTGCCGCAGGCACCGTCATCACCGCCATCAACAGCCCGACCTCGATCACGCTTTCCACGAATGCGGTCCCTGGCGCGGTCGCTGCGGACAGCATGCTCACCTTTGCGGGCTACGGCTCCCTCGTGCTCAGCAGCGGGGCGCACACCTTTGACATCAGCGCGGTGTCTGCCAACGGCCAGAATCTGGCACCGCTGCAGCCGACCCTGAACATCAATGGCAACATGTCGGGCACCGGCAGCATCACCAAGATCGGAGACGGTCTTCTGCAGCTTCAAGGCCCCAGCACCTTCACCGGCGGCATCAACCTCCAGAACGGCGGCATTCTTTTCAGCTCCAGCAGCATCGCCAACGCCGGCACCACTGGCACAGTGAGCGCCGGTCCGATGGGAACAGGCACCCTGACCCTGTCAGGCAGCAACAATCTCACCCTCCTTTCCAGCGCCAGCCTGACCGTCGGCAACGCGGTGACCTTTGACGCCGGTTTCTCAGGTGAGTTCCGGTTCGACAGCACTTTCTCCGGCGGCACCAACCTGACCCTCAGCGGTCTGGTGACTCTCCCCGGCGCTGTGACCATCAACGTCATCAATCCTGGCATGACCGCCGCTCTCGGCCAGATCACCCGCGTGGGATCGAATGGCAACATCGTGATCAACAAGACCGGACTCGGCACACTGTCCCTGGGCTCCGTGACCGCAGGCAACAGCATCACCTTGAACATGAACGGCGGCAATCTCTCGCTGCTCAATGATGGTGACGGCACCGGCTCCCGGCAGATCATCGACAGCGGTATCACGGTCGTTTCCACCCAGGCCATGAATCTCACCGTCGGTCGTGTCGGCACGGTGTACGCGCCGCTCTTCAGCACGGCGGCAAACAAAACCATCCAGATTGCAGGCTCCACCGGCACCACCTTCACCAGCGGCGTGCTGACGGTGACCAACAACGTCGGCTACGGGCTGGACATCACCAGCAACGTCACGCTTGGCTCCAATCAGGTCATCAACGTCAGCGTGGCTTCCGTATCCACGCAGATCCAGGGGCTCACGCTGTCCGGCGTCGTGTCGGGCCTTTCAGGGATCACGAAAATTGGCACGGGCACCCTGGTGCTTGGCAACATTGGCAACAGTTTCACCGGCACGGTGGACATCCAGGGCGGGATTGTGGCGGTCTCCTCCAATGAGGCGCTGGGCAACCTTGCCAACAACATCCTGCTCAACATCAACTCCGTCGCTGGCGTCGGGCTGCGCGCCACCGGCACATTCGCCACCAGCCGCGTCATCACCTTGAACCAGGCCAGCAACGCCATCGAAGTCACCGCAGGCAACATTTTCACGCTGAACTCCGCGTTCAATCTGCCAGTGGTTTCCCGCGCGCTGCAAAAAAATGACAACGGCACGCTGGAACTGAACGCCAGCAACAGCACATGGACCGGCGTGCTTACCATCGCCTCAGGTGCGGTCAAAGTTTCCAATTCCGGCGCGCTCGGCACCGTGGCAGGCGGTACGGTCGTCACAGGCTCCGGTGCCGCGCTGCAGTTGAACAACATCAGCATCGGCTCCGAGCCGCTGAGCTTGAACGGCTCCGGCATCAACAACGGCGGCGCACTCCAGTCCCTCTCAGGCACCAACACCGCAGGCGGCGTCATCACGCTCGTCGGGATCACCACCATCGGCGCGGACAGCGGGACCACCCTCACGCTCACCGGCGGAATTACAGGTGCGCAGGCCCTGACATTCGCCGGCGCGGGCAACATCACGAGCACCACCACCGGCATCGGCGGCGTTGCCTCCATCACCAAGATGGGCAGCGGGATGTTTACCCTCGGGGTGACCAGCGGCTCCTTCGGGGGCGTCCTCGTCATCAATGAAGGCACCTTCCGCATCAATGGGGGCGTCACCATCGGCGGCACAGGAGCCATCGTTGTCCAAGGCCCCTCGGGTGTGCTGGATCTGCAAGGCGGGCTTGCCCACATGAGCGGCGCACGCGCGCTCACCCTCTCCGGCGGCACGGTCAACATCTCCGGCGCGGCAGGCTCCGCCCAGGTACTGGGCACGCTGACCACCAACCGCAGCATGACCAACGTCATCAACTTCAACACCGGCACCGGCACCAACACGCTGACCTTCAGCAATCTGGTGATCAACGGTGACTCCAGCCTCAATTTCACCGGCACTCTCAATTCCACCACCAACCGGATCGCCTTCAGCAGCACGCCCGGCATGACCAACGGCATCATCCAGCGCGCCCTGGTCAATGGCACGGACTTCGCCACTTACAACGGCAGCGGCGCCGCCGGCAACATCCAGGCTTTCTCGGCCTACAATACTTCCAACAGCATTGACAGCCTGGCGGCAACGACAAACGCCACCCTGAACCTCTCCGCCACCCCGACCTTTTTAGGAACGGTCAACCGCACGGCCAATGCCATCAAGCTCTCCGGTTCCAACATCATCCTCGGGAACGGCATCACCACCCAGGGCGCCACTCTGTCTCTGACCGCAGGGGGCATTTTGAATCTGGGCACCAACAACGTCCTTAGCAGCAACATCCGCATCCAGTTCAACGCGGAGGCCTACGTCGCCGTCGCAGCAGGCACCACGCTGACCAGCAACAGCCTGCTCAATGGCGGGGGTGGCTTCGTCAAGGACCTGGGCGGCACGCTCGTCCTCAACGCCCCCAACAACATGGCCGGCATCGCCAATATCAGCGGCCAGACGCTGACCGGCAATTTCATCATCAACGCCGGCACGGTGGTGCTCGGCGGCGGCAACAACACCCTGACTCCCAACCAGTTCCTGATCGTGGCACCAGGAGCCACGCTGGACCTTAACGGCACCTCCCAGTTTGCCTTTGGCACACGTGGAGACGGCTCAGCCCTTCAGGGCAATGCCGGCACCATCACCAACAGCAGCGCCAATGCGGCCGCCCTCATTCTCGGGGCTGACAACGGCGGCTTCAACTGGGGCGGAGTGATCAAGCAGGAGGTGGGCGCAGGCACCATGAGCTTCCTCAAGAGCAGCGGTCAGCAGTACAACTTCCTCAACGCAAACACCTACAGCGGCGCCACCGTCTTTGCTGGCGGTGTCAATCTGCTGGCAGACGGCGGCATGCTGACGAACACCTCCTCGATCGCCGTCAACTACGCCTACCTCCAGCTAAACGACAATGTCAACTTTGCCCTGGCCAACCGCGTGAACATCAATGCGGACATCACCCTGAAAGGCGGGTCTCTGGTGTATGTGGGCCGCACGCAGATGGAGACCTCCCAGTCCGTCGGCAACGTCATTCTGGCCGAAGGCTACAACATGATCCAGTCCGCCAACGGCGGCACGGGCATCAATTCAGCCACCCTCAACCTCCTCTCGCTATCACGTCCCGCAGGATCGACGGCCACGCTGCGCTTCCCTGACAACGGCCTCGGCGTCATCGGCAGCGTCGGCCGCATTCTCATCACCAGCCTCAATGGCGTCCTCACCAGCACCAATGCCGGTGGCGCGAACATCAACAGCGGCGGTCTCGTCAACGGCCTCATCGGACCCTGGGCCGTGCTGGACCGTGAATTTGCCAGCTACATCCCGGACTACGGAGTCGGGCGTCTCAATCAGACCGGGTTTGCCGGTTACTCCATCAACACCCTCAACGGCACGCCCATCGCCGCAGACAACATCCGCCTGTCTGCCAGTGTCGGTCCGCTGCTGTCTGACACCACGATCAGCACCCTCGCGGTCAATCCCGGCGGCGCGCTGGCCGCCATCGATCTCGGCGGCCACAACCTCACACTCCAGGGCGGGGGCCTGCTGCTGGCGCTTTCCGGCGCGAACCGCAGCATTGTGATTGGCAATGGTACGATCACCGCCGGCACACTGAACACCGATAGCGACCTGTATGTCCATGTGCTGCCCTACGGCCAGGTCGGCTCCTCCACGGTGATCAATGCGGACATCACCAACAACGGCACCGGCAAGGTCCGCCTGATCATGTCGGGGAGTGACGGCCAGGCAAACCTGACCCTGAACGGCACCAACACCTACACGGGCGGTACGGTGGTCAACGGCGGTGTTTTGATCATCGGCGCCACCGGCAGCATCGCAGGCGGCGGCATCACCGTTGACGGCGGCTACAACTCGGGCAGCGGCATCCTCGTCCAGACAGCCGGCGGGGTGATCGACTCCAGCAATATACTCACGGTCAACGGCACCGGCATCGCGGTGCTGACCGGGCAGCAAACCCTGCAGGGCCTGGTTTTCAATGGTTTGGGCGGAGGGTACTCCGCCCCCACCGTCAGTTCCGGTGATGGAGTTCTCACCATCGGTTCCTCCGGCGTCGTTTCCAATCCCTTGAATCCTGCTGCCGCGCCGCTGCTCACCGGGCGCGTTGACTTCGGCATGCTGGCCAATTCAGTCACGGTCAACACCTATGACTTCGGCACCTTCACCAATTTTGCTCCGACCACCCCAGGGCTGATCCTTGGCGGCCTGGTGGGCTCAGGCGGTGGGATCACCAAATACGGTGCCGGCGTGCTGCAGATCAATCAGTCCGCCTTCACCGGCGCACTCACCGTGGTGGGCGGCAACATCCAGTCCGGTGCCTTCAACAGCGGTTCGCGCTTCGCCACGCTGGATTTGGGTGCGGGCACCTCGCTCAATCTCAACGGCCAGGCCACCGTCTGGGGCGCCTTGTCCGGCAGCGGCTCCATCTTCAACAGCGTGGCCAACGCCCCGACGCTGACCGTGGGCTTCAACAACAGTGACACGACCTTCTCCGGGCAGATCAACCGGTTCAACGACGCCGTGCCCAATTCCGTGTATGTCATGAAGGTCGGCACCGGCAACATGACCATCACCGGCACGCAGAATGCCATCAGCGGCTCCTCCGGCGCCCTCACCATCGCCGCAGGGACGGTCACCTACAGCGGGGCTGGTACAGCGCTCATGCCGACGCAGACCATCTGGGAGGGCGGCACGCTTGTCCTGGACAACAGCCTCACCAACCTCAACAACCGTCTCGCCTCCACCCTCACCGGCACCCCCACCTCCACGCTCAACATCAGCGGCGGTACACTCGCCATAATCGGCAATGCCAGCGCCGCCACCACTGAAAGCCTGACCACCCTCACGGTGGCCAATGGCGCCGGTGCGATCAACCTCATGGCCAACGCCAATCAGGGTATCCTCCTCAACGTGACAAACCTTTCCGGTCTCAGCACCGGCGGCAGTCTGCTGATGCGCGGCAACTTCAATGCCGCCGGTGTGACGGGCTCCGCCGCCGGTTTTGCCAACATTTTTGTCAGCAGCTATCCGAACATCGGCGGGCAGGCGACTACGGGGAACGGCAATGGCACGAAGCTCATGGTCATCCGCCCTGACGTCATCGGTCAGGCCGTGGGCAGTGTCACAGTGAGCGCCAGTGCAATCGATTCAACCTCGGTCACTGTGACGAGCGTCCCAGCCTCCCTGGTGGTGGGCGCTACGCTGCTGGGGCAGACGGTGGTGGACATCAGCGGTACGACCATCACACTTTCAGGAAATGCCAGCCAGGACATCAGCTCCAGCACGGTTGTCGACTATGAGGGTGTGATATCGTTCGTCACTCGCGACAGCGTTTCGGGCTACCTGCGCCCCCTCGCGGATAACGAAATGAGCACGACCCTCGCGAACCTCTCGCAGAACAACTTCTCCCTCAACTACAACGCCACCATCAGCTCCGACCGCTCGAACGTCAGCAGCCTGCGGCTGACCAGCGGCGGCGGGATCGGGATCGCCTCCACCGCCGGTTACACGGTGGACGCCTTTGGCATCAATTCCCGCTGGGGTGGCAATCTGGCCCAAGGCGGCGTGCTCACGGAGTTCGTACGGACCGGCGGCATCATTGCCATGGAAGGCAACACCGGCATCACCACCCCGGCCCTCGGTTCCTACACTGGCTGGATGAACTTCTTTGTGATTGGCGACACCACCAACCTCAACGTCACCGGCATTCTGTGGAATATCTCGGGCGGCATTGTCAAGGCAGGCTCCGGCACTCTCACGCTCAGCACCCGCGGCTACAACTACGGCACCACCATTGTGAACGAAGGCACGCTCATCCTCAGCGGCGCGGACAACTCCGTCGGCTTAGTGAGGCCTGACCTCACCACCGGCACCATTACGGCCGCCTTCACCAATCTCTACGTCAACGGCGGCACGCTGGATCTCAATGGCGGCAGCGCCATGGTGGGCAATCTTGGCTCCGCCAACTCCCTCCCAAGCAGCGGCATCATCACCAACAGCGCCAGCAACGAAGTCATGCTGACGACGACCACCGGATACCTCACCTTCGGCGGCAGCCTCACCGGCAATCTGGGCCTCACCAAGACGGGCAACAGCGTCCTGAACCTGAGCAACGCCAACACCTACTCCGGGGCCACCATCGTGCGGGGCAACACTCTCAGCCTGCAGGACAGCGGCACGCTCTCCGGCACCTCCTCCGTGTCGTTGAAATACGCCGCGCTGCAATGGGACAACCGCGGCCTCAACCCGCTGGATGCCTCGGATCCGGTGCGCATTGCCGCCAATGTCCCGCTCAGCCTTCTGGGCAGCACCTTCACCATTCAAGGCGGCGGCTCTACAGACACCACCGTGGCGTTTGACAACGTCAGTATCTTGGGCGGCGGCAGCATCATCAATGTGTTCCCCGCCGTGAACGCCGGCAGCGCGGTGCAGCTCACCATCGGCAACTTGATCCGCAGCGATGCTGACCATGGTGTGATCAACTTTGTCTCCAACTTGGGCATGGGCGGCACCGGCAACAACAACAACGCCAGCGTGCTCATCTCCACGATCAACGGTGTGGGCTTTTCGCAGTCCCAGCTCACCAGCAAGCTGATTGGCGGCTGGGCCGTGGTCAATGGCAACAGCTTTGCCACCTATCTGGACGGCGCCGGCGTCGGCGAACTCGGCTCCACCGTCGGGGGGAATATTTTCGCCGGTGGCAATGCGTTCCCAACCTATGACGGCTTTGACATCAGCGCCTCCACCACCCAGGCCACCTACAACATCAACGACAGCTCCAACCGCACTTTGACGCTCTCCAAGACTGTCAACTCCCTGAGAAGCGGCGGCGGCACCATCACGCTGGGCAACGGCACCACCGCCGTCACGCTCACCCTCGGGGTCGGTCTGCTCACCAATACCGGCGGCATGGCCATCGTTTCCGGCAATTCGGGCTCGGCGCTGACCTCCAGCGGGTCTGACCTCTTTGTCTTTACCAATCAGGGCACCACTTCGCTGAACACCAAAATCACCGGAAACATCGGTCTGGTGAAGAGTGGTGGCGGCACTCTCTGGCTCGGCCCAGGCGCCGGTGTCTCCAACAACTACACGGGCACCACCTACGTCAACCAGGGCACTCTCGTCCTCAATGGCTCGGCGAGCACCCTCGTCATTCCGGGGGATCTGGTCATCAACAACTCCACGGTGACGATGGCCAACGGCAACAAGTTCAATGCCACCACCGGCCAGATCGCCGCCGCCAGCAATGTGACGCTCAACGGCGGTTCCACGCTGAACCTCTTCAATTACGGGACGGCCACCACCACCACGCTGAACAGCCTGACTTTCAGCAACGACGGCGGCGTCGCGCATCCTGCCGTGAGATTCAACGCCCCCGGCGCACTCCACACTCTGGTTCTCTCTGCGACCAACGCCATCACCGTGGTCAATGACAACACAGCCACCACCCCCCTGATCGCCGCCGCCACCAACAGCGCCGCCAACTCGCTGCTGAAATTCACCGCCTCCGCTCCCGTCATTGACGTCTCCGGTCTCTCCCCCGTCGGTCTGGTCATCACCACCGCCATGACCACCAATGGTGGTGCCATCAACAAGGTGGGCGACGGCTCCCTGGCCCTGTTCGGCAACAGCACCTACTCCGGCGGCTTCAACCTCAAGGACGGCACGCTCATTTTTGGCATCAACACCACCGGTGCCCCTGGGGCGCTGACTGGCGGCGCGATCGGCACAGGCGTGCTGACCATCGGTGGCGGACCTGTCGGCAGCAGCCCGAGCATCCAGGCCAGCAACCGCCTCGCCCCCCCGATGACCACGGCCAATCTCAGTGCCACTGTCACTGTCAACTCGGGTTCAACTCCGAGCAGCCTGGGGCTCACCCTCGGCCAGGCCGTGGTCGGCAGCGGCATTCAGGCGGGCACCTTCATCACCGGCATCGGCGCTACGACCTTTACAATGTCGAACGTGGCGTACAGCAACAACGCCGCCAACTATCTGCGCCTGACCACCGTCGTTGGCAACGCCATCACCCTGGCGGGTGATTTCACCTTTAGCGGCGACAGCCCCAGCTGGGCTGCGGCTTATGACCTGACCTTGACCGGCGGAGTGAATCTGGGCAATGCCACGCGCACCATCACAGTGTCGAGTCCGTTTGGCACCGGCTACATCAGCGGCAAGGTCACCAGTGGCGCGGGCAGCGTCGGTCTGGTCAAAGACGGGGCCGGCGTTCTGGTGCTCACCAACAGCGGCAACGACTGGACCGGAGCCACCACCATCAACGGCGGTGTCCTGGTTCTTGGCACCTACGCCGCCGGCACCGACAATCTGGTCATCCCAGACAATTCCGCTGTCACCATCGCCACAGGTGCCATGCTCGACATGGCGGGTCGCAGCGAAACCGTGGGCTCCCTCGCCGGCGGCGGCGTCGTCATCAACTCGCATCATTTCCTGAGCGGTATCACGAATCTCATTTCGACCCTGACCGTGGGCGGAGACAACACGGACACGGAATTCTCCGGCGTTCTGACGTCGGTCACGACGAGCTTGTTCGCCCTCACCAAGGAAGGCACGGGAACGCTCACGCTCAGCGGCAGCTTCAGCAACTACGCAGGCATCACCACCATCAATGGCGGCACAATCAGTGTGAAGTCCCTGGGCAACGGCGGTGGCGTCAGCGGCATCGGCGCCGCCAGCAACGTGGCGAGCAATCTTGTGATCAACGGCGGCATCCTCAAATACACCGGCGTGGCGACCTCAACGGACCGTTCCTTCACCATCGGTGCCGGCGGGGCCACGATTGATGCCTCCGGCATCGGCGCGCTGGCAGTTGTGTCAGGAACAGTGCCAGCGCTGGCCTATGGCACCACCGGCCAGGCACGCAGCCTGGTCCTCACCGGCACCGCGAATTCCACCCTCGTCAACTCCTTCGGCAAAATCATCGCCAACAACGGCAGCGGGCTGACCACGGTGACAAAAACCGGCACGAACACCTGGGCGCTGACCGCCGCCAACTCCTACACGGGGGCCACGGCCGTCAATGCAGGCGCTCTGTCACTGACGGGAGGTTCCCTCGCCAACACCGCCATCAACGTGGCGAACGGTGCCACCTTCTCGGTTCTGACCTCGGGAGCCTATTCCGCCGGTTCGACGGCCACTGCCGCCGCCGGTGCCAGCCTGAACCTCAATGCCGGTTCAACCTTCAGCATGGCCAACAACAACCCGGCCGGCACCTTCAACCTGCTGCAGGGCTCCTCCTTCGTCGGCTCCGGGCTGACCATTGGCTCCACCAACGTGAACGACCCCAAGGTGCGCATGATTTTTGACATCGGCAGCGGTGCCAACAGCACGGACACCATTGCCGTCTCCCGTGGCGTCACCCTGAACCAAAGCGGTGCCTCCATCTCCATTCTGCCGCAGGCGGGCATTACCAGCCTGACCGTCGGCTCGCATGACCTCATCACCTTCCTCTCGGGAGGCCTGTCCATACCCAACGGGAGTTTTGCCACGAACCTCACCCTGCTCAACAACGCCATCATCCTCGGGGCGAACGGTTACAACCTCAGCCTGGCGCAGCTTGCCGGCAGCATTGTGCTCAATGTCACTGCGGCCTCCTTCCAGGATGCCTACTGGAAAGGCTCCTCCAATTCCTCCTGGGACACCTCGGCCAACTGGTTCACCACAGCCGCTGGCACCACTCAGCTCGTCGGCATCCCCGGTGCGTTCACCAATGTGTTCTTTAACACCGACTCGGGTGCAGGCAATTTCACCACTTCGCTGCTGACGGACCGCTCCATCGCCAGCCTTACCTTCCGCACCGGCGCCACGGGCAGCATCACCATCTCCAACAACACCCTGACCATCATCGGCGCGGGCATCACGACCCAGGCCAGCACTGGTGCGCACACCATCAACAGCAACGTGCGCATGCTCTCGAATCAGACCTGGGCGATCAATTCGGCCAACGCGCTGACCGTCAATGGCGTGGTGAGCGACGATCTCTTCGGCTTCCGCCTCACCAAGTCCGGCACCGGCACCCTGCTGCTCAACAACGCCAGCAACTCCTACTCCGGGTCCACCACCATCACCGGCGGCGTGCTGGCCGTGACATCCATGGCCGACGGCGGTTCTGCCAGCGGCATCGGTAGTTCCGGTGATGAAGCCACCAATCTGGTGCTCAACGGCGGAACCCTGCGTTACACCAACGCCGCTGGTACGGCGTCCAGCACTTCCCGGCTCTTCTCCGTCGGTCTCGGCTCTGTAGGAAACAAGATCGAAGCCTCCGGCACCTTTGTTGACAGCACCCACACGGGGACCTTGAGCTTCACCGGAGTCGAGGCCATGGGCTTCGTCGGTGGGGCAGGGGCGCGCACGCTGACGCTTGGCGGCACCAACACCGGGCTCAACACCATGGTCATGGCCCTCGGGGACTCCGCCTCGGGAGGCTCGGGCAGGACTGCTTTGACCAAGACCGACAGCGGCACATGGGTGCTCGCTCCCAATAACGCCGTGGTGGGCCTCGCGGGTGTCATCACCGGTGCGGCGCCGACCATTGTCACCCAGACCAGCACTGCAGGGCTCATCATCAATCAGCTGGTCAGCGGCGATGGCATTGCTCCCGGGACTTTTGTCTCCGCCATCCTGAGCGCAAACAGCTTCCAGCTCAGCCAGGCGGCCGTCGTTCCGACCTCCGACATCCTCACCATCAACGGCGCGGACACCTCCGGCCTCGTCGTCAACGTCACCAAGACGGATGCGGACGGCACCGTCAACGCGGGCGGCGCCTACACCGTCACCAGCATCCTTCCTTCCGACACCATGACCGTGAACTGGAACGGCGAAACCCTCACCGTCTCCGTGCCAGACACCTCCGGCCTGGTGGTTGGCTCCACGGTGGACCGGGAAGGCACCGCTGATCCCAACGGCATCTACACCATCTCCAGCATCGACTCTGACAACGGCAGCATCGTCATCAGCACTCCTCCTGCCAACGTCGTGCTCACTGGCGTGAGCACCGCAGGCCTGAGCGTCGGCACCCGCGTGGATGCCCAGGGCAATCCAGATGTCAACGGTCTCTACACCGTCGCCAGCATCCAGGCGCCAAACAGTTTCGTGATCACCGCCCCGGTGACCGAGCAGACCTTTGTGTTCAATGCCGCACCGGGCAACGGCTACACCGGCATCACCACCATCAGCGGTGGTGTTTTGATCACGGATGACATCAAGAAGGGCGGCATCGCCAGCGGCATCGGCGCATCCACCAATGCGGCGGCCAATCTGGTCATCAACGGCGGCACTCTGCGCTATACCGGAAGCGGCACCACCACGGATCGCCTGTTCACCATCGGTGGAACGAATGGCGCTACATTGGACGCATCAGGCACTGGCGCGCTGGTTTTCTCCAACGGCTTTCCGCTGGTCTTCACCGGCAGCGGCAACCGCACTTTGACTCTCACTGGCAGCAGTGATGCCGCCATCATCAATATTCTGGCTTCTGCCATTTCCAATGGCGGCAGCCCTCCCACGAACGTGACGGCGCTTACTAAAACGGGTTCCAACACCTGGCAGTTGGGGAATTCCAACAGCTACACCGGTGTGACGACAGTCGCTGGTGGTGTGCTGCAGGTGGGCGTTCTGGCCAATGGCAATGCAAACAGCAGTATTGGAGCCTCCAGCAACGCGGTTGCCAATCTGGTCATCAATGGCGGCACGCTGCGCTACACCGGCAACACAGTCTCGACTAACCGGCTTTTCAGCATCGGCTCCGCAGGCGGGGGGATTGAGGCCTCAGGCACCGGGGTATTGACCATGAACGGCAGCGGCAGCATCGGGTTTGTCGGCGCGGGTGCCAGAACCCTCACGCTTGGCGGTGTCAACACGGGTGCGAACAGTCTCTCTGTCGTGATTAGGGACAACGCCGGGGATGCGACCAGTCTGGTCAAGTCCGGATCTGGCAACTGGGTGCTTGCCGCCGTCAATACCTACACGGGCACCACCACGGTGAATGGCGGCAATTTGCAGGTCGGGAACACGGCTACACAGAGCACCGGTTTTGGAGCCACCACGGTCAACAACGGCGGCACCCTGTCCGGCTCCGGTATCATCAAAGGCACCCAGGGAACCCTGGCCAATAATTTCCTCGACGGCACCAATCACGTTTTCAACAGCGGCTCCACCCTGATGCCGGGGACCAACTTTGGCAACAACGTCGGTTCCCTGACCTTCAACGGCAACCTGACTCTGCAGACAGGCTCCACCGCCAACCTCCAGATTGCCAATGCGACCTTGAACGGCGGTTCCGGCCTGACCAGTTCACTGCTCACAGGCACCTATGACACCCTGGGCGGATATCGTGACCTGAACTTTGCCTCGTGGGATGCGGCATCCATCATTGCTGGCCGGACGGATTTCCTTTCGGTCAACGGCATGCTGACCTTGAACCACGTCACACTGGTGGTTTCGGACCTCAACAACTACCTCACGCTGGCCACCACAGCAGGCAAGGCGCAGAGCGGTGACATCTTCAATCTTGGCAACTGGGCTGGCCTGGATGTGCTCTCCAGCTTCAACGTCGGCGACAATTACCGCTCAGGCGGAACCGGCGGTGGTGATCTTTACCTGCCCACACTCGGCGGCGGACTGGTCTATGACGTGAGCCTTTTCAGCGCTTACGGCATCATCCTGACCATCACCCGGCCCGGGACCATCCCCGTCCTGATGAACAACTTCAATCTTGACCGCAGCACCTCATGGAACGCCGTGGCCGCCTGGCTGCCTGCCTCCGTGCCAAACTCAATCGGCGGCATCGTCAATCTGACGACCAATATCGGCACGGCGGTCAATATGAACGCCACGATTACCCTCGATGGCAGCAAAACCGTCGGCGTCTTGGTCATAGGTGACCAAAACAACACCAACCACTTCGAAATCGCCCAGGGCAGCGGCGGCAGCCTGATCTTCAACAATGGTGACTACGGCAAGGCCCTCCTGAGCAAGGTGCAGACCAACAGCACCACCGTCGGCGTGGACGTGATCTCCGCTCCGGTTCAGCTGGCCAGCAACCTCCGCGTTAATTCCAACGCGGGTGGTTCAGCGTCCCGCATCGACATCAGCGGCTCCATTTCACAGACCGCAGGTTCGACTTTTGGCCTCGACCTCATGGGACCGGGGCGCCTCACTTTGAGCGGTCAAACCGCCAACACCTACACCGGCCTGACCACCGTGTTCAGCCGCGGGTACGGTGATGCCACCAACCCCCAGCTGGTGCTCGCCAAGACCACCACCAGCATGAGCACCTCGACGCTCAGCAGCGTCCAGGTCTCCACCGCCACGACCACCGTCAACAGCGCCACGGTCAATCTCACCGGCGGAGCCAACACCAATAATTTCTACATCGGCATGGTGATCACGGGCAATCCGAACATCCCGAACGGTGCCACGGTCACGCAGATCAATTCAGCCACCCAGTTTGTGATCTCGACGAACGCCACCGCCACGAACTCGACGGGCGTCGCCACGACCTTTGATGTACGCCATCTCGTCAACGTGACCAGCACCACCGGCTTCTATGCCGGCATGGTGATCAATGGTAGCTCCGGCATTCCCAACGGCACTGTCGTGCAGTCCGTGAAAAACGGCACTCAGCTCGTCCTGTCCAATGCAGCCATAACCACCGGCACCACCACCACTACCTACGGCACCTACGTGGCCAATGGCACGATCCTCGGAGACCTGAAGATTGGCAATGTGAGCATGGGCGGCTTGGGAAGCACCGTCGTTCAGCTTGGCGCTAACGAGCAGATCGCCGACACCGCGCTCATCAGATTCGACGCTGGTTTTGGTGGCGACTCACCCAGCAACAATGGCAACAACGCCTACTGGAAGCTGATGGGCTTCAATGAAACCGTCCGTGGACTTTCTGATTTCACCGCGGCCGGTGTCATTGAAAACCTGGAAGGTGAAAATCAGTCCGCCAACAGCACCCTGACCCTGAACACCAGCGGGGTGAACTACTACAACGGCTACATGCGTGACCGTGCCAACAACACCGGCACCGGTGTGCTCAATCTCGTCATCGCCGGCACCGGCACGCAGGTCCTCGCTCTGGGCAACATCAGCTATTCCGGCAGCACCACCATCAACTCGGGCGCCACGCTGGTTCTCGAAAGCACCACCAGCTTCGGCAATGGCATCGGCGGGGCCTCAGCCGCTGCCATCGGCGCTCAGACGATCACCAACAACGGCACGCTCGGCATGCGCATCACGAATGGGGGCACATGGTCTTTCGCCCGTGCGATCTCCGGATCAGGTGCGCTGGTGCGCGATGGCGGCACCGGCACTTTGAACTTCAATACCGTGGGTTCGACCTTCGGCGCTGGCATCAAAGTTCTGGAAGGCGGCGCCACCAATTTCACCTCCACATCCACCGTCACCGGAGGAGGCTTCTACATTTCCGGCACTCAGAATTTGACGACCGTGAACTGGAATGGCGCGATCAATGTTCAGTCCGGCGGACTTAACATTGTCGGCAATGGCAACAACGTCACCTCCGGTGCGATTTTGTCCGTCCTGTCCGGCAGCACGGTGACAGGTGCTATCAGTCTGCTTGGCGGTGACATGCGGATGGAAGGTTCGGGTTCCTTGACCGGCGTGACCAGCATCCTGATCTCCGGTAGCGGCGCTCTCGCAGATGGCACCACCTTCCAGGGCTTGAGAATTAGAAACACAAGCGCAACCGCCGTCAATCGCATCAACGACTCCGCCGCCATTGTCATGAATGGCGGGCAGCTCACCCTGCAGGGCGTTGGCTCAGGCTCGGAAAACTTCTCTGAAACCCTGGGGACGTTGTCCTTCACCGGCGGTTCCAACCGCATTGTTTCTGAAAAGGCCAGCGCAGCTTCCAACCTGCTGACCTTCGCCAGCCTGGGCACACGCGCTGCAGGATCCACCGCCATCTTCAATTCGACTCGCAGCAATGCGGACACCGGCGGTGTCATCGCGCTGACCACTGCACCCTCGCTCACGAACGGAAACGGAATCCTTGGGGGCTGGGCGGTTCGCTCCACCATCACCTCCGGCGTGCAGGCGTATGAATGGGCCACCGTGACTGCGCAGACGGTCAACGGCAACTCGGTCAATGCCATCACGGGTCTCACCTCCTACACCGCAGCGAACACCGCCAACTCCATCAATGGTTGGTCCTCCACGCAAAATGTGAAGGTCTCCGTCTCCCAGATCCCCACCTCGTTTGGCAGCCGCACCATCAATTCGCTCAATATCCAGAGCCCCTCCGGCCTCACCATCAACATCAATCCGATCTCATCGACGACGCTGAGCACCCTCATCATCAACAGCGGCGGCATTCTTTCCTCCAGGACCACTCACACCATCACCGGTGGCAGGCTCACCGCAGGCACTTATACCGGATCGCTCAATCCATACGAGCTGATCTTCCAGCTGCCGACCAACCAGCTCAATGTCCTCAGCGCCATCGTTAACAACGGTGCCAATGTGGTTTCCGTGGTGAAATCTGGTGTCGGAACCCTCGTGCTGAATCCGACCGTGACCGCAAGCGTGACGTTGAATCCCAACATCACCACCGTCACGCTCAACGCGAACAACTTTAACACGGATATTGCGATCGGATCCACGGTGACCGGGGCTGGTATTCTTGCCGGCACGACCGTGGTTGGTCTCGCCAGCAACAATCAGGTCATCCTGTCGCAGAAGCCCAATGCCGCAATCAGCACCACGCTGACCTTTGGCGTGCTCAACACCTACACAGGCAAGACCTACATCAATGACGGCGTGCTGCAGATCACCCGTGAAAGTGACCTTGGGGCCAACCCTTTGACCTTGCAGGCTGACCAGTTGACGATCAACGGGGGTGTGCTGCGTGCCAGCACCAACCTGGTTTTCAATGATACCAATCGTGGCATCACCATTGGCACCGCAGATGCTTACTTCCGTGTGGCCACCAACAGCACTCTGTCCATCGGTGCCGCCAACAGCATCGTTGGCAACCTCGGCAGCCTGGTTTTTGCCCCCGACGCCAGCAGCCTCGGCGTGTTGCTGATCGCCGGTAACAACAATCTTTCGGGTGGCTTGCAAACCACCGGCACGCTGACTGCTGACACCGGCATGCTGGCCTCAACGTTCATCTCCGGTGGAACCACGGTCACGGTGGCGACGACCGCCGGACTCGAAGTAGGCGCCACGGTCACCGGCAATGGCATCGACGACGGCACGGTCATCACGAGCATCATTGACGGCACCACCTTTGAGATCTCCAAATTCGCCGTCGCTGATGGGACCAATCAAAACCTCGCCTACAGCGGTTTCAATGCCGTCAAATTGACAGGTGACAACACCATCGGCTTCATTCGCATGATTGGTTCCACGATCGCGCTGCTTGGAAACAACACGCTGACGAGCGACATCCTGGTGACTTCCGGCCTGCTGCGTCTCGGTGGCAGCAACCAGTTCAACGGCACTCTCACCAACAACGGTGGCGAAGTTCGTCTTGAAAGCGACAACGGTCTGGTCAGCAGCACCGGGGGCTACACCGTCTATACCGATGGCACGTTCAACCTGAACGGCTTCTCCACCACGGTCGCCAAAGTCACGGGCAGTGGCACGGTCACCAACAATGGCGCCACACCTTCCACCCTCACGGTCAATGCAACCGACAACTTCACCTACAGCGGTAACATCAGCGATGGGGCGATCAGCTACGGTGTCCTGTCACTGACCAAAAATGGAAACGGCATCCTGACTCTGGGCAGTAACAATTCCTATTCGGGTCCTACGGTCATCAACGGCGGGGGGATCCGCGTGTCAGAGCTTGGTTTCGGCGGGCAAAACAGCGGCATCGGCAACTCTTCCTATGATGCCGCTAATCTGGTCCTGAATGGCGGTTCCCTGCGGTTCTTCAACAATGCCGCCACCTACACTGACCGCTCCTTCACACTCGGTGTGGGCGACACCGCCGGCGCCATCATCGCCGATGGTACTCTCATTGGCGCGACCCTGACCTTTGGCTTCAATGATCAATCCCCGGCCGTGGCCTTCATCGGCTCGGGTTCCCGCACCCTGACCTTGGGTGGAGCCAATCGTGGTGAAAACAATTTCAGCCTGGAACTTGGGGACGGCGCTGGCGGGGCCACTTCGCTCAACAAGATCGGCAACGGCACCTGGGTGCTTGGCTCCAAAAGCACCTACACCGGCGAGACCATGGTCAATGCAGGCATTCTGGCAGCCACTATTGACGGAGCTTTCGGTGCCTCCGGTGGCGCGGGCGTGATCATTGCTGGCGGCACCAACGGCAGCAACCTCATCGGCAATCAGAACGCCACCCTCGACTTGCGCAATGTGAACTACGCCACGGTTCAATCCATGTATCTCTCTGGAGGCACCTTGGCGACCACCGTGGGAACCAGCGCATGGGCGGGCTCGGTTTTTGTCAATTCCAACTCCACCATCCTGGTCCAGCAGGGATCGACCCTCAACCTTCAGGGGACCTTGGGCGGCAACGGCCAGATCAATCAGATCGGCGGTGGCATGCTGATCCTCAGCGGCCAGGCGGATCCCACCACCCGCAACAGCCTCTCCTCTTTCAATGTGACCCACCACTACGTGTGGGCCGGCACTCTGAGGCTTGATTACACCACCAACAATTCCAGCAAGCTCTCGGACATTGGCGCACTGGTTCTCGGCGGCAGCCGTTTCGGAGGCACGCTGGAGCTGCTGGGTGGCTCTCATGTGGAGAGCGTCTCCTTTGTCGTGCTGTCTGCCGGGGACAATCGAATCTCCCGCCTGAGCGGCAGTTCCATCCTGCGCATGAATGGCATCAGCCGCGGGGTGGGCGCGACGGTCAATTTCAGCGCCAATGACATTGCCAGCACCGACACCAACAACACGGTGGGGATTGTGGGTTCCTGGGCCACGGTCGGATTGTCCGACTGGGCCACCAAGAGCTCCTTCAACGAATCGCTGGTCGATACCAAAACCACCACAGCTGGCGATCTCATGATCCGGGCCTACACCGCCTACACGAACAATGCGGTGAACAACGACTGGACCATCTCCACCTCCACTGGAAACATGGATTTCATCGCCAGCACGACGCAGACCGACCGCGTGGCCAACACCCTGCGTTTCTACAGTCCTGTGAGTGGCGGCGGAGTGAGCACAGTCACGCTCGACGGGAACAACACCCTGCAAGGCGGCGCCATTCTGGTCTCCCCAAACATGGGCAGCAGCACGGCCCTGATCGATGGCATCGGCACGCTTTCCACCGGCAGAGTGGGCACCACGGTCAATGACCTGTTGATCATTCAGAACAACACCACCGCTCCCTTGGAAATCTCCGCTGCGATCATCGACAACTCGGCAGGCCGGGCGGACCGTTCCGCGACGATTGCGAGCGGCAGCACCCTCGTGCGCAACATCAACTCCGCAGACCTTGCCGTGGGCATGCTCGTGACAGGTTCTGGCATCGCAGCAGGCACCACCATCACCTCCCTCTCCACGGTGGCCACGGTCAGCGTGACCAGCACTTCAGGCAACAACGTGAACGTATCCAGCGTGCCATCCAATCTTTTCGTCGGAGCCACCCTGCTTGGCCAAACGGTGACCGCCATCAATGGTAATACCATCACTCTCAGTGGGGCGCCGAATGAATCCATTTCCAGCGCCTCCACGCGGGAGTTCCTGACCAACACCATCACCCTGAGTTCGACTCCAACGGCTTCCGTGACGGAAACTTTGCAGTTCAGCCAGGACCGTTCCGGCACCACCACCACTGGCAGCACGTCCGTCACCGGACTCAATGGCACCAACGGTACCAACGGTCTCTATGTGGGAATGAAGGTTTCCGGAGCTGGCATCGTGGACGGCACCATCATCACGGCGATCGCCGCCAATTCCACCATCACCCTCAGCAACGCCGCCGTTGCGGGCGCTGGCACCGGCACCCTCACCTTCTCTCAGGTGACCGGTCTGGACAAGACCGGCCTGGGCAATCTGATTCTCTCCGGCATGAATCTCTACACGGGTGTCACCACCCTGAATGCAGGCGTCACCACCATCCAGTCTCTTGGCATCGAAGGCTATAACAATGGCACGCAGATGATCACCAACCTCACCTCGCTGGGCCGCTCGGCTACGCTCGCCGACACCTCAGGTTTGACGATTGGAACCATCGTCAGCGGGAGTGCGATTTCCACGGGTACCACCGTCACCATCACCGCCATCAACAGTCCAACGACCGTGACCTTGTCCAATGGCGCGCTCATCAGCACCACCGGTACCCTCCTGAATTATGACAACAGCACCTTCACTGCGAAAAGTGGTTCGATTTCAGCCACCACCACGCTCAACAGCGCCACGGTGACCGTGGCCAGTGGCACGGCGGGGCTTACCGTCGGCCAGACCGTGACGGGCACCGGCATTCCCACCAATGGTGGAACCGTGGTCATTCTTTCCATTGTCAATGGCACCCAGATCACTCTTGGGGTGCTTGATGGCGGTGGTAATGCCGCGTCCCTCGCGACGGCTTCGGGCACCACCAACCTCATCTTTGGCAGCAACAGTCTCTACACCGGCACGATTGCCACCGACACTCAAAGCGGCGCGCGCGTGACCGTGGGCAGCACGCTTGGCCTGACCGTCGGGCAGACCATTGCCGGCAACGGCATCCCGGCAGGATCCACCATCGTGCGCATCTTGGATCAAAACACGATCGAGATTTCCAACCCCGTGACCACCACCGGTCAGAACAACCTCAGCTTTGGAGCCAGCACCAGCATCGGCGCCACGTTGCTCGCCACCACGACGAACGGCGATTCCATGGTCACCGTGGCAAGCACCGCCAATTTGAGTGTGGGTGAACTCGTCTCGGGACCTGGCATCCCATTGGGCGCCACGATTACCAAAATCGTCGACGGCACCACGATTTACATCTCCGTGGCTGCCATCTCCACCGGCTCCAACACCCTCGTGTTTGCAGGCACTGCTTCCAGCCTCGGCGCCTCCCGCAATGCCCTGGCCAATCTGGTGTTCAACGGCGGCACGCTTCAATTCAACGGCTCCAGCGCCAGCTCGGACCGCGGCTTCACCATCAATCAGACCGCCATCTGGGATGTCGGCAATGCCTACACCGTGCTGACCATGGGCGGCAATTACTCCACGCCAGGCAATCAGGACGCCTACGGCATTGTCAAAACCGGTTCCGGCACCCTCGCCCTGCTCGGATCTTCCTTCGGCGGCTATGGCATCGACTCCCTGCTGGTGAGCGACGGCACATTGAAGCTCTCGCCTGCTTTCAACGACCAATACATCCGCAACGATGTGGGTTACCTGACAATGGCCGGCGGCACGCTCGATATCCAGAGCATTTCGGGCCGCACCACCACGCAGAACATGATTGGCACCCTGAACATCACCGAGGGGTCTTCCAGGATCCGTGTGACTGGCTCCTCTGGCTCGGGAACCTTCCTCAATCTGCAGGACATCAACACCCCGTCACCCATCAACTATGAAAAGGGCGGCACAGTGCTCTTTGAAGTCAATGGCGGTGCCTTGGTGGCCCGGATCACGGTCTCTGGACGCGCATTGATCGACGTCGGGGTTCTTATCCCCCGTGCCTTGTTCACCATCAACAATCCGCTCAATCCCGGCGTGAACAATTTTGCCTTTGTGGACTCGTCCACCAACATCCTCACCGGCTCCGACATCAAAGGTGCGCATAGTTTCAAATCAAATCCGGCCGACTGGCTTGCCACTTACAATGTCTCTGACGGCGCCCTGCTCGAAGAGTCCTTCTCTGGCAGCACGGTTTCCGGTGCCTCGGTGAACACGATTCTGCTGACCAACAACAGCATCTCATCGGCTGGTGACCTGAGCACATCATCCACGCTGGTGTCCCGGGTTCCTGGCGTTGACCGCCTGCAGGTCGGACAACTGGTCCGTGGCAATGGCATCGCGGATGGCACCTACATCACCGCCATTGATGTGGCCAACTTCACCATCACCCTGAGCACGGAGCCCATCCTCGCGGGCACTTCGGTGACCCTGTATGCATTCGATAATGCCTTTGTCTCCGGCACCATCACCAATGGCAGCTATACCATTACAAACATCAACGATCCGCGTCTGAAGGTCGGAATGGTGATCTCCGGACCCGGCATCCCGGCTGGTACAACGATTTATAGCATCGACGAAGCGAATCACACCGTCACGATGTTTAATGCCGCCACCCAGGACGGCACCAATGTGTCCTTGTATTCTGAGAATCTCGCGACCGTGCCTCTGGCACTCAATTCCAGCATCGTCACCATCACGGACACGCTCACCATTGCCAGCGGCGCCATTCTGCAGGCCACCCACTCAGGCACCCACCAAAACTCCATTGTGGGCGGTGTCCTCACCAGCGGCCTGGCGAACACGGACGGAACCACCGCTGACCTCATCATCTACAACTGGAATCCTCTGGCGGCTTTGACCATCAGTTCCTCGATTGCCAACAACACCGCCGCCGGCCTCCTCGTCAATCTGGTGCTCAGCGGCAACGGCACCACCGCGCTCTCCGGCTCAAACAGTTACACCGGCACCACGTATCTGCAGGGTGGCGTCATGCGCCTTGATTCCACAGATGCTCTGCCTGCCAGCAGCCACCTCCGTATCGACGGCGGCGTGGTGGGCCTCAATTCGGGTGACTTCACCCGCAGCGTTGGCACGGGCAGCACCCAGGTGGACTGGACCAGCAGCGGTGGCTTTGCCGCCTACACGACCAGCCGCACCGTCAATCTCGGCAGCGGGGCCGCTCTGGTCTGGGGTCTGGATGGTTTCGTGCCGGGCAATGATTCACTCATTCTGGGCGCCCAGGATGCCGACAGCACGGTGATCTTCGCCAACGACATTGATCTTGGCCGCAAATCCCGCCTGGTCGAAGTGATCAGCGGCCGCGGATCTGTGTACACCGCGCCAAGCTCCACAACCCTGATTCCTGACGCCATCTTCAGCGGTGTGCTCTCCGGCAGTGACGGACGCCTGATCAAAGGTGGCAACGGCGTGCTCAGCCTCGCCGCGAACAACACTTACGCCGGCGGCACCTCGCTGGCAGAGGGCACCCTGATCGCACAGCAAAATGGATCCCTGGGATCCGGAGTGGTCGAAGTCGGCACCACCACCGACACACGCTCCCCCGGCATGGCTCTCACACTGGTCTTCAATGGAGACACCCTTTCCAATGCGGTGACATTCGGCAATGCGAACAGCGAAGGGATTTCGGTGCTCCAAACCAATGCGACGACGACCACGGTCAGCGGCGCTGTGGAAATCGACCGGGCGCAGGGGCGCAATGTCTTCCTGGTCGATCAAACGGCCTCCACAGTGACCTACCAGGGAGCCATTTCGGGCCTGGGTGGCATCACCGTGATTGGCGGGGGGACTGTCGTCCTCGCATCAGCCAATACCTATGGCTCACAGACAGGTGGCACGGGTGCCGCCATCAGTGGTGGCACGGTGGTGCGGGATGGTACTCTGGTTCTCAACAACGTTGCTTCACTGGGACAAACCACCACCCTTGAACTGGGGGATTCCACCTTCACACCGGATTCATCCGGTTATACTTTGTTTGCCGATTACGCCACCAATGGGGCTTCCCTGCTCGGTGTGGAGAACGACGTCTCCACCAATGCCTCCAACATCAGTGGCTACGGCGGTGCGTTCCTGGCCACTGGCGGTGGGCATAGGGTGGCAAACTCCTTGGATGGCGGTTCCGGTGCCTTTTACAACGTCAGCCGCACCATCGACGGCGTCACCTTCAGCAGCGCCGACATTGGCGTCATCGTGATCCTGGTGAAGGACGAGGTTGACCATCCTGAGCGCAACGGGCTCTACACCATCACGCAGATCAATGACGATCTGACCATGAATCTGGCACGCCTGGATGGCAGCAATAACATCAACGGTTTCACATTCAACAGCGCCGACACCATGATCTATGGTGCCCAGGTTGCTGTGAACGGCGGATCCTCAGCCGGCGAGTATTTCTTCATGGCTTCGCCCACGGTGACCACTGTCAATGGTGTGAACACGGACCCGGTCTCCTGGCTGCAGGACCACGCTTTTGCCAATGTGGCCCTTCAGATCAACAATGCGGCCATCACCACGGTCACGCAGGACATTGACATAAATTACAATGGCGGCGGATTCACCACCATCTCTTCAGCCAATGCGGTGGCATTCACCGGCAAGGTCACCATGCAGGATCTCCTGCGCGGTGTGGAAACGGAATCCAAAACGCTGACGATTGAATCCACCACGCCGAATTCCGGGACGGGAATGACCTTCTCCGGAGTCATCAGTGAAGCCAATGGTGCCGAGGACAAGCTCTATGTGTCCAAAACGGGTTCGGGCGTGACCACCTTCACTGGCAGCAACACCTACCACGGTGATACCACCGTATCCGCCGGGACCTTGCTGGTGAACAACACCACCGGCTCCGGCACTGGCCTCGGGAATGTGATTGTTGAGTCTGGCGCCACCCTTGGGGGCACTGGTACCATTGCTCCTGCCATCGGCAATGGTCTCACGGTCAATGCCGGTGCCACCCTGATGGCTGGCAATATTGACCACACCGCAGCCAGCCAGCTCATCGTGGCCCTGAACTCCACTGGGACGACGCCGACAACCACAACGTTTTTTGGAACGGTTCAGGGAGACCAGAGTTTCGCCACTCTGGCCTATGGCTCCACGCTCCAGTTGAATCTCTTCCTCAACGAAGCCACAAACACCACGGCTGAAGCTGACCGCCTTGTTTTCAACAATGTCGGATCTGCTCCATCCATCCTCACCATCAATGGGGCGGTTTTGAAAGTGGGCATCGGTTCGGGCAGTTCCTTGGATTCGACCACGTTCAATGTGAACGATTCTTGGAAGCTCATTGACTGGGGTGGCCTCACACCAACCGGAACTTTCTACAACGTCAACGGCACTGTTCTCACCGGCACCGATTTCATGGATCTGCCCGCGCTGACTGGCGGCAAATTCTGGGACATCAGCAACTTGTACTCCACCGGGGTCATCATGGTGGCCGTGCCCGAGCCGGGCCGGTTGCTCCTGCTGCTGTTCGGGGTCCTGGCCTTGGGCTGGCACCGCCGCCGCAGATTGTCTCTTTGAGCCTGAATTGCGCCCAACCTGCTGGGAAAGTACCAGCAGGGACTTTGTGTTTACATAATAAATACCTTGTCAGTTTAATACGAACTCTTTATTATCGGCGCATAAATCAGAAATTTACAAGGAGCTAATCATGAATGCCGCAACACTAGTCGCAAAGTTGAACAAGCGCAGGAAGGCCATGGCTTTGGTCATGGTGGTCACCACCGTGGCTTTGATGTCCATGCTTGTGATCGCTATTTTCTCAGTCACCCGCACTGAATACAAAGCCAGCCAGAGCTACGTCGCCTCTCGTAGCGCCAAGCAGCTTGCCGATCTCGCCGTCGTTTTCACCGAGGTGCAGTTGCAAAATGCCCAGAATACCGCCACGGGCTCCTTCAGCCGCACCATCCATGCCACCCAGCCCGGCATGGCTCGCGTTTACCAGGCCAATGGTGACTTTCTGCGTGCCCACAAACTCTATTCCAGTTCGCAGATGGTGATTACGAGCTCCAACGAGGCGGACATTTTCAACAGCGCCAATCAAATTCCTACAGATTGGGCCTCCGTGCAAAATGTGGCGCGCTATGTGGATTTGAACGACCCGATCATACGCCCCGGTCTCGCCACCGGCACCATGGCCCTTTATTTCCCGATCATTGATCCCCGGGCGGCTTACAACGGTACCAATCCTGCCAATGGACGTTCCATGACCGCCGTGGAAGGGTTCACCTACACCAAGGTCACGCCATCCATCTCGGGGGCGGGTGGAACGGTGACCTACAATGAAGTGGTGACACCTTCAGATGCTGGCAACGATCCCAACAAACTGCGCCTGCCCATGCCGGTCGAGTGGATCTACGTCCTTCGGGACGGCACCACCGGTGCCCTTGACGCCAGCAACAAGTTCATCAGTGCCGACGGCGCGACCACTCCTTCCGCCAGCAATCCCATCATCGGACGCGTGGCATTCTGGGCCGATGACGAGTCCTGCAAAGTCAATGTCAACACCGCTTCAGAGCCCACCTTTTTTGCACCACCTTACTTTTATCATCAGCGTGATTCCAAGTGGGCCAATTTCCCCGGCACAGCAGGCGAGTATCAGCGGTATCCCGGTCATCCGGCCACGGTGGCTTTGAGTGCGGTTCTGGCACCCGGGGTCGATCTGGACGTTTACGCGCGCAATGCCAACATCACCAACATCACACAGACCAAGGACGCCATTTACACGCTGATTCCCAAGATTGCCACCGGGGGGTCCTCGTCGGGTACCAGGCCGTTCGTCAGAGACGCATTCTCGGGCAGCAACGGTGAACTGGCTGTCGCCAACAGCGGCGATACCGTCAATGCTCGAAAAGAGAGACTCTTCGCCAGCGTCGATGAAATGCTCTTCGCAGACGGCACCAATGACTCCAGTTACAACTACAACAGCACGAACGGCCGTGTGGCCACCAGCATTCCGCTGCCTGGCCAGAGCTCACGTTACTTGTTCGATCATGACACGCTGGAGCGCTCCAGGTTTTTCCTGACCTCCAACAGCCGGTCTCCCGAGTTCAACATTCACGGTCTGCCGCGCATTGCCATGTGGCCGGTCGCGGACGAGGGGCTCGGACAGACGAAGCGCACCAGCTTTGACACCATGATCGCCCTCTGCGCCACCCTGCGCAGCAAGACTGCAGGCGCCGCCGTGGCCAACAGTTATATTTTCCGCCGCGCTCAGCCGCATCATCCGACCCATGACGTGACTGGCTCTTCCCCTGAATACGGTGGTTCAACGGGCCTCTCACGCAACAAAACCCTGCTCGATTATCTCTATGCAGAGATGTCGACCCTGCAGTTTCCCCAGACCTCGTCGCTCGGCAGCAGCAACAATTTCAGCCAGAAATACGGCACCGACAATACCGCCCAGCTCGCCATCCAGTTCTTTGACTACATCCGCTGCACCAACCTCTATGACGGCGTCCTGGCTCGCAACAATGATGGCATGTCAGGCTACAACACCGGCACCCCTCCCGCCCCGATCACCGGCACTCCACTGTATCTGAAGAGGGATGACATCACCACCGCCCGCTATACCTACACGGATCAGCGCATCACCCGCCGCGCTTCCGGCGGTTTGAATGATGGCACCCAGACTCAGATTGGCAGTTCACTCATAACAGCCGATCAATATGTGTTCCCCGGGCACGGCCAGGTTTCCCCGGCGCGCTGGCAAAAGAACGGCCGGACGGTTCAGGGCTTTGGGCGCATGTTTACGATTTCTGAAATCGGTTTCCAGTTCATCTGCACGGCTGACGGCCAAAACGATCCGCAGTATGCGGTCAACACCGGCGGCGTGCTCAGCGGTGGTGGCAGCGCCCCCAAGGCCCTTTCCACCCGTGAGAGCAGTGCCGCCCCCACCTCAAACCCCGGCGGTGCCGCTGCTACTTTTCTTGACCCCAAGATGCCGCCGCACACCCCGCCATGGCTCGGTTTCAATCGCTGGTATTCCAATTTCCCACCGCTGTCGCCACCCTACGGCAACGGGGCGTACTACGGCTGCAATCCCACCATCGCAGCCAGACACCCCTCTGTCCATCCAGGCTACAATCCTGCCAACTGGAACATGACCTTGGAACTCAATAAACCGCTCCTTCCCACGCAAAAACGGGTGCAGGCCATGCTGATGCTGGAGTTTTTTTGTCCCATGTCAGGCTGGACCAAGATGTTTCCAGAGTGGGCCATCGTTCTGGATGGTAACTTCATGCGTTCCATCATGCTGCAGGGGGTGAATGGTCCAGTGTCTCTCTTTCCCACGACGCAGGACGTGATTGTCAAATCCAACGGCAACGTTTACGAGGCTTATGACTGCTATTCCATGGGCGGCCATGTCGGGCCGACTGCCGTTGCCGGTGGTCGGGCCGGACCCGGCTGGGGGACTTCCCTGATGGGTGATGACACCAATCCCTATGTCTCAGGCACAGCCCGCTCCACAGACACCAGCCGCTATCTGGCCAATCCTGGTCCGAATAACAACGGTCATGACGGTTTGAACAACTGGGGACTCATCAGTCAGTTCATCACGGTGAACCGCGACACGCCGATGGTTTTGACTTTCGGCCAGCGCGATCTGGTGATCAAAATCTATGACGCCCACAACAAAGCCGGAAACAGCGGCCAGGAGTGTCAAACCATCAGCGTTTCGTTTGACGGTGCCTCGCTGCCCGTCCCCGCCCTGGTTTATTCAGCCAATGAAAGACGGGTCGGTGGCACGCCCCTGACCGAGCCTGCCAACAAGAATGAGATCGATTATTATTTCTACGTCGATTCCTATGGCCGGGACTACTACCGCCGTTCCACTCAAGCGCCTCATTGGTGGTGCTTCAACCGCATGGGCTGCCTCAATCGCATGGTTGGCCCGCCCAATCCGGGCTACAAAGGAACCGCCAATCCCCCCTTGTACCCGGTCGCACCAGCCTTTAATACCAGCTTCTCCTCGAGCGATGACCAATTGTTCACCGGTCGGCTTGATACGGAATCCCGTTTTGCCACCGTCAGCGGTGGGACAGTCAGTTTTGACAATGGCGGACGAGTTGGCGTGGGTCTCATCCCACCCGAGGCGGCCACCTACAACGGCACCCTCATTGTGGATTTGAACGGCAATCCCTGGTCGGGCTCGGATGTCATCCGCACCTTTGTGCCTGCCGTGGGAGATTATCGCCTGCCTGCCGCACGCTACGAAGTTCCCAGCACCATGTGGATGCGCCATCCGATGTGGCTGAAAGTGGACTCCATGCCGCCGCTCAGCCAGCCGCGCAGCATTCACTCATTCACCACGCATGTGGCCACCACTGAAGCAGGCTGCGTTCTGCCGACCAACGCTGCGATGGCAAAATTTCCCAGCCTGGGGCTGAACAAAAACCAGCTGCTGGTCGCCGGTGCTCCCTACGGTGATGCGCGCGTTCCCGACCTGCCACCCGATGACGGCTGGGCGGCCACCGCCAACGCCTACGGCGACTACGACAACGGCATTGCCAATGCCCGGGATGGCGCCTATGTGAACAAGCCTGACGAGGGCAACTTCTACGCAGGGAATTACACCCGCTACAGCAAGCTCCAGTTCTATCGTTCGGGTTACTTCTACGAGCCCTGGCACAACAGCGATGACTGGCGCACCGGCGTGTACATGACCCCGAATCGCATCGTCTCATCCCCGGTGATATTTGGCTCACTGCCCACCGGCGTCTGGTCGGGTGGCAATGTCGGCACGAGTGCTATTTCCGGAGGCCTGTCCTACTCCGAAGGCAAGCCCTGGCAGACCCTTCTGTTCCGGCCTCATGCCAGTTCCAATGCCAATTACGGCAAGGGGGTCACTCCTGGCCACCCGGGTGACAACAACCCACGAGACCACTATCTGCTGGATCTCTTCTTCATGCCCGTGGTGGAGCCCTATGCCATCAGCGAGCCACTTTCCATCGCTGGCCGCATCAATCTCAACTACCAGATCGTCCCCTTCACCAACATCACCCGCGCCACTGGCATGCATGCCGTGATGAAAGGCGAGTTCATGACCGCCATTCCGCTCGGTGACACCGACAACGCAAAAACCTACCAGACTGTCGCCAACTCTTCCATGTGGAGCAGTTCAGGGGACCGCTTTTGGGATGAAGCCACCAACCAAAAGTACTGGCACCGCCCGATTGATGTCACCAAAACCTTGTACCAGTTTGACCAGAAGTTCCTCCACTCAGCCACGGGCACCAATCATGCGATCAACCGCTATCGCGGTCTCTTCCGCAGCCCCAGCCAGATCTGTGAAATTCATCTGATCCCTGATGTCAACAATCGATTGACACCAGGCGAGCAAGGAATCAGCACTATTTCCAACATCAATGCCAAGACCAGCGGTACCAATTTGCAGTCCGTCATGGAGCAGTTCTGGCAGAATCATCCAGGAACCGGTGACAACACCCGTGAACGCCCCTATTCCAACATTTACGCCCGTGTCACCACGCGCAGCAATACCTTCCGTATTCACATGCGGGCTCAGGTCCTCACCAAGGCGCGTTCCTCGGCTCCAGATACCATGGACCCTGCCAAGGATGCCATCTTGGGCGAATATCGTGGCTCCGCTCTGATTGAGCGTTACATCGACCCCACCGATTTGGCCAATCCTCTGCCTGATTACGCTCAGGCTTCCAACCCCTTGGGTGAAAAGCCCTTGGACACTTTCTACAAGTTCCGCACGCTCGAAAGCAAACGTTTCAGCCCCTAGTGAACTGCCAGTCGCCTCTTAAAGTTCATTCTCTTGCATATGAAACTTCTCATTAAACCCCGGTCACAGGCTGGTTTCTCACTGGTCGAGGTCACGCTCGCTGTGGCCATTGCGGCTCTCGCCATCATCACGCTGCTGGGGCTCCTGCCTCAAGGGCTCGAAATGGCGCGCAAGACGGCGCTGATGATCAATGACAGCAACATTCTGGCACAGGTCACGCATGACATGGAAAATGCGGCCTTTGACAAGCTGCCTACCTCGATCGTGAAAAAGTACTACAACGATCAGGGGCGCGAGGTCCAGCAGGACGCCACTGATCTCGCCTTTGTGGTGGAGATTGAACCGCAGCAGGTGGTGGCGCTGCCCAAAGCCGAGAAGACCCAGCCTTACATGCGGCGCATGGTGATCAGAATTGCCGCGTCCAGCACTCCAGGCTTTGTCTTTGGCACCGACAACGCGCCCTCCTATGTCACCTTCAATCAGTTGATCGCTAAAACCCGCTGATTTTTCCCTGCCATGAAGCTTTTCGCCGTCTCTTCACGTCCACCTTCGCTTCGCCGCCTCCGGCCGGGGGCGGGTCCTGCTTTCACTCTCATTGAACTGCTCGTTTCAGTGACGTTTCTTGTGATCTTGATGCTCGTCGTCTCGCAGGTCATTGGCATCGTGCAGCGCAGCTGGGTGCGTGCCAATTCCCGTGTGTCCCAGTTTCGTGAAGCACGCCAGGCATTCGACACTCTCTCACGCTCAATCACCCAGGCCACGCTCAACAACTACTGGGACAACGAATTCGACACCCTGGGTTCTGACGCCGCAGGGCAGCAGATCACCCTGGCCAAAGACTACTTCAGGCAGTCGGAACTTCAGTTTATCTGTGGTCCCACCAGCACGGTGATACCCAGCGCTGCGGGCAACTCCCAGAACTATCCGGGGCATGCCGTCTTTTTCCAGGCTCCCTTGGGAATCGCAAGTCTGGTGGCGACAACCGGACCGGGTGGCAACGGCCAGCCCGTCAATACCGAAAACATGGTCAATCTTCTCTGTGGCCGGGGATACTTTGTGGAATGGGGAAATGATGCGTCCTTTCGCCCGGCCTTTCTCGAACAGCTGAACAATGCTGTCCCGGTGCGCAGTCGGCTCCGCTTGATGGAATACAGTCCCACTGCGGAAAAGAACCGGATTTATGACACCTCTTTGCGGCCCATCACCACCCATTCCAAGGAATGGTATCAGGACGTGCTCAACACTGAAGTGCAAAACGCTCAAGAGACCGCCAAAACGCGTGCGTTCACGCGGCCCATTGCCGAGAACATCATTGCCCTGGTGATTTCTCCGCAGGTCGAGGTCACCGGCAATACGAGCGTGGCCCCTTATGCCATCGCTCCGCAGTACATTTATGATTCGACCTTGAAGCTCAATCCCGGCGCCACGCCACTCAACACCAGTCCTCAGGGAACACAGCACCTGCTGCCTCCGCTGCTCAGGGTCAGCATGGTCGCCTTGGATGAACGGTCCGGTGAGTTCCTCGCGCGTGAAGAAAACAGCCAGATGCGGGCGCAGCTGCTGACCGCGATTGCAGGCAAGCTCCAAAATGCCGCGAGCTTGAGCGAGGAGCTGGATGGGTCCCAAGGCAAGGTCGGGACCCTGGTTCAACTCCTGCTGGACCAAAAGCTTAACTATCGAATTTTCAGCACCACCATTGCCCTGAAGCAGTCACGCTGGAGCTTCTGATGGGAGCCTTCTTCGCGCATTAACCCGGCCCAATTTTCTATCCTATGACACACTTCCCATACTTTGAGCGGCAGGCCAGGCGGGCCTTCAGCCTGATCGAGATGCTTGTCGTGATCGCCCTCGTCGCGATGATCATGGCTTCTGCCACCCCCGCCTTGATGCGCACCATGCAGGCCACACGGCTGGCAACCACGGGAGATTCCATCATGGGGGCCATCACTGAGGCCAAGCAGCTGGCTTACGCACAGAATGTCCCCGTTGAAATGAGGTTTTTCAAATACCCCGACCAGGATTTTACCAGCTCCTCCGTTCAGCTTTTCCGCTCTTATCAATTGTTTAAAATTGTGAATCTCGTACAAGGCGTGGGAGCGAATGCTGTGACGCAGGAGTCCGTGGTGCCTGTCGGTACTTTGGTAAAGCTGTCTGAAGGCGTCATCATCGCGGCGGGGCAGGATTTGTCCCCGCTTCTGAACGGGCAGAACGGGCAGTCGCTTGATGACATCAAGGCCAACGCTTCGGGCGGGGTGGGCTATTCCGGTGTGGCCAGTGCCAAATACAATGCCATTCGCTTCATGCCGGATGGTTCTTGTCGAAAAGTCAGTGCTCAAAGTGACGGATTTGCGCAGCTCGATTACGGGACCTTGCCGACCAGCTTTCTCACGATCACTTATGACAGCAACGGCCAGGATATCACCACGGGGAATCTGCCCAAGAATTTTTACACCATTCAGGTTGATCCCTACACCGGCAAGGCGCGCAATTATCGCCCCGGCTTCTAGTCCTTGCCGCAGGGAAATGCCGGCCCGTTTCAAACTGCCCAAATTTCCGCATGACAGCCGCCTGATCGTCGCTTGAATGGCGTATGGGTGAACTGCCTTCTCTTGCTTTAAGTTTCGACGACGTCCTTGTCCTTCCCGGACTCAGCCAGGTGCTGCCTGGGGACGTCAATGTCTCCACCAAACTCGCCGCCATCGGCCTGAATGTGCCGATTCTCTCGTCGGCCATGGACACCGTCACGGAGTCCGAACTCGCCATTGCCCTCGCCCGTGAGGGCGGTCTCGGGGTCATTCACCGGAATTGCCCCATCGACCAGCAGGCGGAGCACGTGGCTCGGGTCAAGCGCTCGGAAAACACCGTCATCCAGCAGCCTCACACCGTCTCGCCTGAGACGCGGCTGGGCGAAGTGCAGCGTCTGATGCATGAAAAAGGCGTCAGCGGCTTCCCAGTGGTGGATTCGCAGGGGAAACTCGCCGGCATGGTCACCAGCCGTGACATGTGGTACATCGAGGACGAAAACACCCCCGTCTCGGCCATCATGACGCCGCGTGACAAGCTCTCCGTCGGCACCCCGCAGACCAGCTTTGAGGATGCTCTGAAAATTCTCTACACGCACCGCATCGAAAAACTCCCGCTCGTTGACTCCAACGGCAAGCTCGCCGGCTTGATCACCAAGCAGGACATCGTGAAGCGCCAGATGTTTACCAACGCCGCCAAAGACGCCAACGGCCAGCTCCGCGTCGGTGCCGCCGTCGGCGTGGGGGAGGATTGCGTGGATCGTGGCCTCGTCATGCAGGCTGCCGGTGCCGATGCCGTCTTCATTGATGCCGCCACCGGGCACACCAGCCGTGTCATGCAGGTCATCGCCCGCCTGCGCGAAAGTCTCGGTTCCAGCATCCCCATCGTCGCTGGCAACGTCGTCACCGCCGAAGGCGCGCGAGACCTCGTCAAAGCAGGTGCTTCCGCTGTCAAAGTCGGCGTCGGCCCCGGCTCCATCTGCACCACGCGCATCATCTCCGGCGTGGGCATGCCGCAGTTCACCGCCGTTCAGGTAGTGGCTGATGTGTGTCGTGAAGCAGGCGTCACCGTCATCGCCGATGGTGGCATTCGTTACTCAGGAGACATCGTCAAAGCCCTCGCGGCAGGTGCCGACTTCGTCATGCTCGGCTCACTGCTGGCCGGCACGGCTGAAAGCCCTGGTAACATGGTCAAGTGGCAGGGCCGCACCTTCAAGGAATACCGTGGCATGGGCAGCCTCAAGGCCATGCGCAAAGGCGCAGGCGACCGCTACGGCCAGAACTCCTCCGGCAAGCTCGTCCCCGAAGGCGTGGAAGCCCGCGTGCCCTACAAAGGCCCTCTCGCAGACGTCGTCTTCCAACTCATCGGCGGCCTCCGCTCAGGCATGGGCTATGTCGGTGCCAACACCCTTGATGAACTTCGCTCCAAAGCCCGCTTCGTTCGCATCACCGCAGGTGGTCTCAAGGAAAGCCACCCGCACGACGTCGTCATCACCGAAGAACCGGTGAACTACGAGCCACATTGATTTCTCAGGCATTCGTCATTCCGCATTCCGCATTCCGCATTTTCGTTCCCCCACCCATGACCGCCCAAGAAGTCGCCGTTCTCGATTACGGCTCCCAGTATTCCCAGCTCATTGTTCGCCGCGTGCGCGAGCTGGGCTTTGTTTCCCACCTGTACCCGCCGTCGGAACTCTCGAATCTGCAATCTCCCGGCGCCATCATCCTTTCCGGCGGTCCGCGTAGCACCTCTGATGCAGATGCTCCCGACATCGATTACGACAAGCTCATGTCCTTCGGCGTCCCTGTGCTGGGCGTGTGCTACGGCATGCAACTGCTCAACATCAAGCACGGCGGCTCCGTCAAACCCGGCGTCACCCGTGAATACGGCCCCGCCAAGCTCGTCGTCACCGACCACGAAGACCTCTTCAAAGGCATCTCGCATGAGTCCCAGGTCTGGATGAGCCATAGCGACACCTGTGCCAACCTCGCCAGCACCACCAAGATCATCGCCACCAATGAAGACGCCGTGCCCGTGGCTCTGAAGTGGTCGGATCGCTGCTGGGGCATTCAGTTCCACCCGGAAGTCACGCATTCGCACGAAGGCACCGCCATCCTCAAAAACTTCCTCATCTCCAGTGGTGCCGTTCTCGCCAAGTTCGACATCCAGGCCTTCAAAGCCCAGATGCTGGAAAGCATCAAAGCCGAAGTCGGCAACCGCGAAGTCATCTGCGGCGTTTCCGGTGGCGTGGACAGCACCGTGCTCGCCGTCCTGCTCGCCAAGGCCGGCGTCAAAGTCCGCTGCATCTTCATTGACACCGGCATGATGCGTCTCAATGAAGGCGCGGAAGTGAAGGAGCTCTTCGCCGAAGTCGGCGTCCCCATTGAGCAGATCGACGCCAGCGAAATCTTCCTCGGTGCGCTCAAAGGCGTCACAGATCCTGAGCAAAAACGCCGCATCATCGGCACACTCTTCGTTGAAGAATTCTGGAAGGTCGCCGACAACGTCGAACTCCTCGCGCAGGGCACCCTGTACCCCGACGTCATCGAAAGCGCCACCAGCGGCTCCATCGCCAGCAAGATCAAAACGCACCACAACCGCGTTGACAAGATCATGGAACTCAAGGCGCAGGGCAAGGTGCTCGAACCGCTCGCCGAGCTCTTCAAGGACGAAGTCCGCGCCCTCGGTGCCAGCCTCGGCATTCCGCACCGCGCCTTGTGGCGTCATCCATTCCCAGGCCCCGGCCTCGCCGTTCGTATCCCCGGAGAGATCACCGCTGAGCGCGTGGCCACCACGCAGCATGCCGATGCCATCTTCATCGCCGAGCTCCGCCGCAGTGGCTGGTATGAGCAGACCTGGCAGGCCTACGCCGCGCTGCTTCCCGTCAAAACCGTCGGTGTCAAAGGCGACGAACGCAGCTACGAGCAGGCCATCTCCCTCCGTGCCGTCATCAGCGAAGACGCCATGACCGCCGACTGGGTCGAGCTGCCCTACTCCGTCCTGCGCAACGCCTCCAACAAGATCCTCAACAGCGTCAAAGGCGTGAACCGCGTGCTCTACGACATCAGCACCAAGCCGCCCGCCAGCATTGAGTGGGAGTGATGTCATGAGCGCTGGCTTCCTTCTCTCATTTGAAGGCTCCGAAGGCTGCGGCAAGTCCACGCAGATCGCCCTGCTTCGCACCCGGCTCGAAGCCTCGGGGCGTCCCGTCGTGGTGCTGCGCGAGCCCGGTGGCACCGAGCTTGGCGAAAGCATCCGCCATCTCCTCCAGCACGCCAAAGAAGGGGCTGCCATGACCCCGGAGACCGAGCTCCTGCTATTCGCCGCCAGCCGCGCCCAGCTCGTTCGCGAAAAAATCCGCCCGCTGCTGGACTCTGGCACCTTCGTCATCCTCGACCGCTTCCTCGATTCCACCACGGTCTATCAGGGCATAGCACGTGGTCTCCCTCTGGAAAGCGTGCGCGCCATCAATCACTTCGCCATCGGCGGCACCCTGCCGCAGCTCACCCTCGTCCTCGACATGGACAGCGCCACCGCTTGGCAGCGCATTCATCAAAGCGGCCGCGAGCTGGACCGCATGGAAAGCCAGCCGCAGTCCTTCTTTGAAAAAGTCCGCCAGGGCTATCTCGAAGTCGCACAGGCAGAACCGGACCGCGTGAAAATCATCAACGCCTCCGCCACGCCTGAAGTCGTTCACGAAAGCATCTGGCAGATCTTAAACACTCAATCTCATGCCGTTTAAGAGCGACCATGCCCTTGAACTCCTCGCCCGCGCCCGTGACAACGGTCGCCTCGGCCACGCCTATCTGATCACCGGCCCCAAGGAGGCGCAGCATGAAGTCTTTGCCGCCAAAGTCCTCGACCTCATGGTCGGCACGAAAATGGGCACGCTCGAAGCCTGGGAAGGGCAGGGGGCCATCGTCCTGCGCCCGCAGAGCAAATCACGCCGCATCACCATCGGCGATGATGGCGACGATCCCGGCACCATCCGTTTTCTGGAAAAGATGATTCACCGCACCGCCGCCCCCAACGGCTGGAAGCTCGCAGTCATTGTCGATGCCGAGCGCATGAATCCCCAGGCGCAAAACGCCTTCCTCAAAACCCTCGAAGAACCGCCGCCGAACACTCTCCTGCTGCTGCTCAGCACCCAGCCCCAGCAACTGCTGCCTACCATCCAGTCTCGCGTTCTCGAAGTGGCGCTGATGCCACCCGACGGCGCGCGCATCTTCACCGAGCACGAGGGCAAACTGCTATACGTGCTCAAACAGATGTCCAAAAAAGATGGTGGCAGCATCTCCGCAGCGCTCTCCTTGAAAAAGGACTTCGAAGGAATCCTCGAAGCACTGCACGACTCCATCAAAAAGGAGCAGGAGGCCGACTTCGAACGCGAGCAGGACCACTACGCCAAGACCACCGATGGTGCCTGGCTCAAGCAGCGCGAAGAACAGGTCGAAGCCCAGATCGAAGCCGACTACCTCCAGCAGCGCACCTCGCTCATGGAACTCCTCCTCTCATGGATGGGCGATGTCGCCCGCCAGCAGGCCGGAGCCGAGCATCTCGACCTGCCCAAGTTTCAAGAAGCCACCGCCTCCCTCGCCGCCAAATGGCAGCCCGGCGACGTCGCCAAACGCATCCGCGTCCTGCGCCAGCTCGAAAGCCACCTGCACACCAACGTCAACGAAGGCCTCGCTCTCGAAGTCTGCTTCATCGAAGCCTTCGGCGCATAGCAGCGTAGAACGTTTCTAACTGGGATAGCGCTTCGCAAAACTCATTTCCTGATCGAGCCAGGATGCACCTATATGGACTGCGGTTGCGCAGCGAGGAACGAGCGCAGCTACCGCTTTCGACGGCCTCGGTGACGCACGCGTTCCAAAAAAACCTCGAAAGCGGAAGCCGGTGATTTCTCGCAGGGCGGGCAGCTCACGCACACCACGAGACACTCGAAAGCAGCAGCTAACACAGTCATTCTCTAAAAGACCTGTCCCAAATAGCGATCATCACCAGCAGCGCTGCCCGCCAGCCTTACGTAGGATGCGTGTGGCGACAGCCCGCCAGTCTGCGAGCGTGTCTAAAACACCCACGACTCGAATAGTCCCAAATCAAGGCCTGCTTGCTCCGTTCCCGACACGTCTGCAACCAACCCAGCGTGAAGTGGTCCGCACATTCCATGTGCGGTTCTCCGTCAGCGTCCCACCACCGCAAACCTCACACCGTCTCCCCACGCCGCAGATCCGGCATCAAACGCACCGGCTTGATGCTCGTATGCCCCGTCTGCGCCAGCTCCAGCACCAGCTTCGCAAGCCTCTTCGCAAACTTTGCCGCATCAGCCGAATAACGTGTCACCTTCGGCACCACATGCTCAAGAAACGCATCATCATCCCGCGACACGATGGCAAAATCACGCGGGATTTTATGACCGAGCCTCAACAGATGCGTCACCACTGTCAGGGTATGAATCGAACGCGCGACAAGAAATGCTGTGGGTGCAGGTTTCCGTTTCAGCGCCTCATTCAGGCTCTCAATCACCTGCTCCGCCGTTTCGTGATGTTGCACCACGAAGCCCACGGCCTCACTTGTGGCAAAGGCCTCGTGGAAACCCTGGGCGCTGTCCACATCTCCGCCATGCGCTGAGTCCGGCAGCAGCAGGGCGATGCGACGGTGCCCCTTCTGCATCAGCATCGTCGCCGCATGTCGGCAAGTCGCACGATAATCCAGATCCACCGACGGGAGCCCCATGTCATCAGCGCACGATCCCGCGATGACGGCAGGCAGTTGCTGCGCGACAAACCAGCGCTGCATCACCGGAGTGGAGCGAAACATCACCCACGCAGCCGCACTCACACGCTGCGTGAGCTTCTTCAGCCCACCCGCAGGTTTGGCGGTGAAGCAATGCGGGCTCGCATGCAGTTCGAGCTGATAGCCCGCCTCCGCCAGCAGTTCCCGCAGCGCATCCACCCAGAACAGCACAAACGGCGGCATCGCCTGCTGCGGCACCGGCGTCAGCAGCGCGATCACACTTGATGCCGCTGTCTTGCCCTGCGTTTGGACCGGGGCAAGAATTTGCCTTCGCTTGTTCACCACCGCGCCGATCACGCCTTCGCGTTCCAACTGCGTGAGCACCGCCCGTAGCGTGGGCCGGCTGATGCGCAGCCGGGTGCAAAGCGTGCGCTCCGAAGGCAGCACCTCCTGCCATTCTCCACGCAGCAGGGCCTCGCGCAAAAAATCGGCGCTGTGCGTGATGAGCGAGGGTCTGGGTGGTACGGCATGCATGAGCTGGAGGCCCTCACCATGCCGTGGTAAGCTGAAATGACCACAGAGATTTCCAGTGTTGCGTCGTTCATGATGACCCACCTTTGCATTCCATGATTCCCCATTCAGACCTCCTTCAACTTAAACGCTGGAACACACCCACCATCTACAATGGCTGGGAGCAGATCACCAAATGTGATCCCGCCGCAGATGGCTTTAACCTCGAAGAAACCCGCGATTTCATGCCGCAGATGGGGCCCATGGTTGGTTACGCCGTCACCGTCGTGGTGGAGCCGAGCAACAAGGCGCATCGTGAGGTCAATGCGAATGCATGGAACGAATACCGCAGCTATGTGGCCAGCATCCCCGGCCCCAAGATCGTCTGCGTGCAGGACCTCGACAAACCCCGCACCATCGGCTCCTTCTGGGGCGAGGTGAACAGCAACATGCACCGCGCCCTCGGCTGCGTGGGCACCATCGTTGATGGCGCGATTCGCGATGTCGATGAAATGACCAACGCCGGATTCAAAGCCCTGGCCCGCCGCTACTGCGTCGGCCATGCGCACGTCCATCCCGTGCGCTGGAACTGCGAAGTCGAAGTCTTTGGCCGCAAGGTCAGCCCCGGTGATCTCATTCACGCCGACAAGCACGGCTTCCTCGTCATCGAGCCCGAAGCCCAGCCGCAAATCCTCGAAGCCTCCCGCTTCATGGACTCCAACGAATGCCTGACCGTCATCCCCGCCGCCCGCAGCAGCGCCGGTCTCAGCAGCGCTGAAGTGCTGGCCAATCTCGCCGCCGCCGGTGCGCAGTTTGGCAAAAACGCCAAAGCCAAATTTCAACGCGAAGGTGAATGGTAGTTCACCTGGAACCAATTATGAAAACGAACCTGCTCATCCTCGCCGCCTTCTTCGTGGCCAGCCTTGCCATCGCCCAAGGCCCATCGCCAGCCGAGACAGCCTTCGGCCTGAAGGTGCCCGCGCCAGGGCCAGATACTTTCGCCGATGACGTGCTGCAGCAGGCAATCGACAAAGTCTCATCGGCCGGTGGCGGCGTCGTGATCCTCGGCGCAGGCGACTTCAAACTCTCCCGCAAGCCGGGCGATGAAACCGTGATCATCAAAAGCAACGTCACTCTTCGCGGCCAGGGCTACGCTACACACATCTATCTGGACCCCAAGACACCACCACATCCGATCCGCTACTTCCCCATGCGCATCGGCTCTGCCAAGGTCCCCGCTAACAATGTGGTCATCGAAAACCTGCGCTACACCGGCAACGACAAAGCCATCGGCGGCGGTTCCATCATGGGTTTCAATGCCCGCCTCGATGAGCCCGAATCCATGCTCCTCTCCTGCGACAACATCACCGTGCGCAACTGCTGGATCTATGACGCCAAGCAGGCCGCCGGCTGCACCAAGCCGGGGTCGAACATGTATTATGCAAAATACGTCATTCCTGCCGAGGAGGCCCAGCCTTCAGCAAGAAAGTGCTTGATGGCAACCACTACGGACTGCCGGAGCGTCAGGCGGCGCAGTTTAAAAACTGGCAGGTTCACCACAATTTCATCGACACCTGCGGCAACAAGGCCGTCGAACTCGCCGAATGCAACGGCGGTCTCATCGCGGACAACTACATCATCAACTGCGAAGACGGCCCTCAGGTCATCTTCGGCTCACGCAATGTCAGCATCTGCAACAACCAGGTGTTCTTCCTCCGCACCGGCATCAACATCAGCGAGGGCTCTCACCACATCACAGTCAGTGGCAACACCGTCGAACCCGTTCCCCGCAAGGAAACAAAGAGATGGGCGACCTGCCTGTTCTTCCGCACGGAACCTCAGCCGCTCGTCACCACTGTCTCCCATGTGACAGTCACCGGAAATATCTTCCGCAATCAGACCACTGAAGACAAGAGCACCGTCCGGTTTGAGACGCGCCCGGAATCGCACGGCTGCACCTACGAAGCTATCACCCTGACCGGCAATGTGATGGATGGAAATGTGCAGTTTTATGACCGCAGAACCCCTGCGATGACCAAAATTCAGGGCATCGTGTTTTCCGAAAATGTCTGTGAAGGTCAGGTGCTGACTGTGCCCGCATCTGAAATGGCTTCCTCGCACATCACCGTTCGCGGCAATATCTTCCGCCACTCAGGAAATCAGCTTCTCAAAGCCAGCGGCTGGATCTGGTCTGACAACACCCACACCGCTGGCACGCTCACACTCGATGCCGCTGCCAATGGCAACGTGGTGCGCAACAATGTGACAACCTCCGCCATTCGTGATCAAGGCGTCAAAACCCGACTCAGTGGCAATGAAATCCTGTCCAATGATCCCTAGTTTCCCTGAACCCATGCCAACCATCATGAAACATATCGCCTCCCTCCTGCTGCTCTGCGGATCGCTCGCCGCCGCAGAACCCTTCATCGAAAAACAAGACCTGTTCATCGTCGGTGATGACCCCTCCTACCAGCTCTACCACATCCCTGGCATCGTGGTGACCGCCAAAGGCACCGTGCTTGCCTGGTGTGAAGCGCGCAAGCGAGCCGCCGGTGTCAGCGACTGGGACGACATCCGCATTCTGCTCCGCCGCAGCACGGATGAAGGCAAAACCTGGAGCGCCCCGCAAAGCATCGCCAACGTCGAGGGACCCAAGGCGAAGAACCCCTTCGCGCTCAAGATGAAGAACGTCGATCCCAACGACGTGACCTACAACAACCCTGTGCTCATCGCCGGCAAGGACGGCACCGTCCACATGCTCTTCTGCTTGGAATACGAGCGCTGCTTCTACCAGCGCAGTGAGGACGATGGACTCACCTGGAGCAAGCCGAAGGAGATCACCTCCACCTTTGACGCTTTCAAAAAGGAGTATGACTGGAAGGTTCTCGCCACCGGCCCGGACCACAGCATCCAGCTCAAGAATGGCCGCCTCATCGTCCCGGTCTGGCTCTCCACCGGCGCTGGCGGCAACGCACATCGCCCGAGCGTCACCGCCACCATCTTCAGCGATGATCAGGGCAAAACCTGGAAGGCTGGCGACATCGCCGTGCCATGCACCGAGGAGTGGATCAACCCGAACGAAACCGTCGCCATCGAACTCGACGACGGCAGCGTCATGCTCAACGTGCGCAGTGAATCAAAGGCGCATCGCCGTCTCGTCACCGTCAGCAAAGACGGCGCCACGAACTGGAGCACGCCGAAATTTGACGAGGCCCTTCTCGAACCCATCTGCATGGGCGGCATCGTGCGCTATGATCACGCTGGTCAAAGCCTCATCCTCTTCTCCAATCCACACAATCTGGAGAAAGAGAAAGGCAAGGCCGAGCCCGGTAAAAACCGTGATCGTAAAAACGTCAGTGTGAAAATCAGCCGCGATGAAGGCAAAACCTGGCCCGTGAGCAAAACCATCGAGTCCGGTCCCAGCATGTACTCAGACATAGCCGTCACCAAGAGCGGCACCATCCTCTGCTTCTACGGACGCAGTGGCGACGGTTCAGTTCTCGCTCACTTTGCCGGTGGCCGCCTGACGCTGGCCCGTTTCAATCTGGAATGGCTGACGGCTCCCCAGTAAGATTCATCGGGCGGATTTCGCCAGAATCAGGAAGCGGATGGCGTTCAGGAGGTCATGAAGAGCACAACCATTGCGGTCTTCGTTTTCGGCTTCTGCCTTGTGCATGCCGTCGCAGAGCCATGGTTTGAAACCGCACTCTTGTTACCGCTGACCCCGAACAACAAGCCGAACTACCGCATCCCGGTTCCTGCTCAGACATGGTCGTGCTCGACGACCACACCATCGGCTGCATTTACGAGCGTGCAGACAAAGTCAGCACGCATTACTGGGACGAACTGCATTTTACCAGGTTAAATTTGGAATGGCTGACCAACAGCAAAGCTACACCACCATGAAACTTCTTCTTTCTATCCTGCTCCTCGGCAGCACAGCAAATGCTGAAGAGCTCATTCACCGCGAGGTCATCGTCTATGGCGGCACGCCGGCTGGAATCATGGCCGCCATCGCAGCGGCGCGTCAGGGGCACGATGTGGCGCTTGTTGAAATGAACGCGCATGTCGGCGGCATGGTCAGCGGCGGCCTCGTGGCCACGGACATGGGAGATCGGGCCACCGTGGGCGGTCTGGCGGATGATTTCTTCAAACGCATCGTCCAATACTACACCGACAAATATGGCGCTGACTCAAAGGAGCTCAAAGCCGCACGGAAGGGAACCACCTTTGAGCCTCACGTTGCCGAACTCATCTTTGAGCAGATGCTTGCCGGGCAGCCGCGCATTCAAGTGTGGAAAAAACACCGCTACCATGCCACGCAGATTGGCGCAGATCGATCACTGGCGGGCAATCGCGTCACCGCGTTGGTGGTGGATGACTTGGCGGCGAATAAAACGCGCACCTTCACCGGCGATGTCTTCATCGATGCCAGCTATGAGGGAGACTTGATGGCAGGCGCCAAAGTGCCGTATCGAGTCGGCCGTGAAGGGCGCAGTGAATACGGCGAGCAACTCGCCGGGGTGAGCATGGGGCCAAAGGAACAGATCGGCATGGGGGATCACCGGACACAGGCCTACAACTACCGTGTCTCCATCACTTCGAACACTGCCAACCGCGTGCTGTTTCCCAAGCCCGAGCACTACGATCCTTCGCCCTTCATTCCGACCGATGGCAAGCGCATCAAGGCCGGTGAAGTGAAAGGGTTTGGCGACTTCTTCACCACCATCGACAAAGCGCACCCGGGCGCGAAGTATGACGCAAACTGGGGCGACTTTGCCGGCAACAGTGAAGGCTACGCCGAGGGCAGTTGGGAAACGCGTGGGCGCATCGCCGCGCGCATCCGCGACGGCTTTCTGAGTCGCCTCTACTACTCCCAGAATGATCCTGATCTCCCCGAGGCCTTCCGCAATGAAGCCCGAACCTGGGGGCTGCCGAAGGATGAATTTGTGGACAACGGCAACTGGCCTTTCCAGCTCTACATCCGCGAGGGGCGGCGCATGCTGGGTGCGTATGTGCTGCGTGAGCAGGATCTCACTCAGGACCGATGGAAGCCCGACGGCATCGCCACGGGCAGTTACGGCATCGACTGCCATGTGGTGCAGCATCTGCGCGAAAATGGCAAACTGGTGGCCGAGCACACACGTCACGTCGCCGTGAACAATTACGACATCCCATATCGCAGCATCGTGCCGCCTGATGTTGAAAATCTTTTGGTGCCCGTGTGCGTGTCTGCATCACACGTTGCCTGCTGCTCACTGCGCATGGAGCCTGTTTATATGATGCTGGGTCAGGCGGCGGGCACGGCCGCAGGAATCGCGCTTGCCGATAAAAAACCGGTGCAGAATGTCGATGCGAAAAAGCTGCGCTCACTCCTGGTCGAACAAGGCGCGGTGCTCGATGCAGGATATCAGCCACAGCTCAAACTGACGTGGACCCCTGCACGTCCCAAGCCCGGAGACAAAGTCATCTTCAAAGCCATCCCCACCAGTCAAAATAAAAACACGCTGAAGCAAATCCAATGGGATTTCACCGGCAATGGAACCGTGGCAGCAGAGGGGGAGCGCGTGGTGCATGTGTTCGAGGGCGAAAAAATCCACAACGTCAGCCTGCTGGTTGCCGACACCGCAGGACGTCGCCGGATGCTCACTGCCGAAGTGCCCGTCGGCAGTGCCGAGCCGCTGGATGTGACCTTGGATGAATTCGATGCCGAACTCGCCGGTCGCTGGAATGGCACTTTTCCCGATAACATCGCCGGACTGCCCCTGCGCTATTCGGATGTCTTTCACGGCCCCGGAATCCATCGCGACCAAGTCGTGCGTGGCAAGGTGGCTCCCGCGCGTGCGCATTTCCAACCCACGCTCCCGCGTGAGGGCCGCTATCAGGTGTGCCTGGCATTCCGTCCGTCGAAAACCCAGGCCACCAACACACCCGTGGTTGTCAAACACGCAGAAGGCTCCGCCAAACTCACCTTGAATCAACGCCAGGAGACCACGCCGTTCATCTGGGTGCCTCTGGGCGAGTATCATTTCAAAGCTGGAAACAGCGGCTTCCTCGAACTCCGCAACGCCGACACCGACGGTCGCATCGCCGTGGATGGTGCGCGCTGGATCTGGCTTGGAAAATAGCCTCATGCATCCCATCAACTTTTTCGAATCATGAACCAGCACTTTGCTCTTTGCACGTTGCTGCTCTCACTGGGTGTCACGGAACCACATGCGGAGAATGTCGCCATGCCTGTCCGCGGGCTTTGTGCGCATCGCGGTGCCATGAGCACGTTTCCTGAAAATACCATTCCTGCCTTCATGGAGGCCGTCCGGATCGGAGCCCATATGATTGAGTTTGACGTGCAACTCACCAAGGACGGCGCACTCGTCCTGATGCACGATGCCTCGGTGGATCGCACCACAAACGGCAAGGGCAGGATTGCCGACCTCACGCTGGCGGAGGTGAAGAGGCTGGATGCAGGTGAAAAAATGAACAAGCTCTTCAAAGGCACACGCATCCCGACCTTTGAAGAAGCACTGGCGGTTTTTCCGAGGAATGTCTGGCTCAATTGCCATCTCAAAGGCGGTGCCGCGCTCGGCGAAGCCACGGCCAGGGTGATCGTCAAAGCGGGGCGCAAGCATCAGGCATTCCTCGCCGCTACTGCCGATGCGGCGAAGGCCGCCCGAGCCGTTGTGCCGGACATTCTCATTTGCAACATGGAGCGACAGGGCGATTCGATGGCCTATGCACAGGAGACCATTGCCATGAAAGCGCAGTTCATCCAGCTGCTGGGCAAAGGCGAGGTGCCCGTCGAGACTGTCAAGCTGCTCAATGCCGCCGGCGTGCTTGTGAATTATTACCACGACGACCCCCCCGAAGGGCTGCGTCTCCAATGGAGATCCGGTGTGAATTTCCCGCTGGTGAATGACATCGCCAAAGCCATGAACATCGCCCAGGAGTTTGGCATCGAACCCCTCGAGCAGGAACCATGAGACACTCTCAGGAAGTGGTCCGCTGTCCTGACCAGCAACAACTGTTCAAGCAGTTCGTCTTGGATTCATGTTTCCAATCCTGAAACCACTCGTCCTGCTGCTCCTTGCCTCTCCACGCGCTCGACCTCTCCCTTTGATGGAGACGGTGACGGTCAATGACCTTGGCTTGAATGCCAAGTCGCCACCCATGGGGCCGTGCTGGATCAGGAAACGGGTTTGTTCTCACTCTCCATGCTCACGCCGCCATGACTTCAAAATGGCATCCAGCAGACCGGGAAAGCGGCTGTCCAGTTCTTTGCGCCTCACTTTGCTCGTCAGCTCCACGCCACGCCGCTCGCTGTGGATGATGCCGGATTCTCGCAGGATGCGGTAGTGCTGGGAGCACGTGGACTTCGGCATCGTGCACTTCAGCCGGCTGGTGGTCTCCACGCAATTTAATCCTTCCTCCGCTTTGCGCAGTTCGGCCACGATGCTGATCCGCACGGGATCTGACAGCGCATGCATGATGCCCGCAACAGTAAAACTATCGGCTGGAGGATGGTGGAGAGGTCTGATGCGTGTAAGCTACATTAATTTCACTTGCAGTTCAATCATTCTATTGTTCGGTATTTGTGAACAAAAGAACTAACGCATCATGCCCACTCTCTTCGACTCCCTCCAACTCGGCCCCCTGACTCTGCCCAATCGCATCTTCCTCGCCCCGCTCACCCGCGCCCGTGCAGGCCAGCAGCGCCTGCCAAACGTCCTCATGGCCGAATACTACCGCCAGCGTTCCAGCGCCGGCCTCATCCTCACTGAGGCCACTTCCGTCACCCCCATGGGTGTCGGCTATGCCAACACCCCCGGCATCTGGTCTGAGGAGCAAGTGGCTGGCTGGAAGCTCACCACCCAGGCCGTGCACGAGGCCGGCGGCCACATCTTTCTGCAGCTCTGGCACGTCGGCCGCATCTCAGATCCGCTGTTTCTCGACGGCGCTCTGCCAGTCGCTCCCAGCGCCATCACCCCAGCAGGCCACGTCAGCCTCGTTCGCCCCGAAAAACCCTTCGTAACACCTCGCGCACTCGACCTCTCCGAAATCCCCGGCATCATCGAAGCCTATCGCAAAGGCGCCGAAAACGCCAAGCTCGCAGGTTTCGACGGCGTGGAGATCCACGGCGCCAATGGCTACTTGCTCGATCAGTTCCTCCAATCCAAGACCAATCACCGCGCCGACAACTACGGCGGCTCCTTGGAAAATCGCGCCCGCCTCATGCTCGAAGTCACCGACGCCGTCATCTCCGTCTGGGGTGCCGATCGCGTCGGCATGCACCTCGCTCCACGCGGAGATGCCCACGACATGGGCGATGCCAATCCCCTCGAGACCTTCAGCTACGTCGCACGCGAGCTAGGCAGCCGCAAAATTGCCTTCATCTGCGCACGCGAACACCAAGCCCCAGACAGCATCGGCCCTGCGCTAAAGCAGGCCTTCGGCGGCCTGTACGTGGCCAATGAAAAATTCACCCTCGAATCCGGCAACGCAATCCTCTCCGCCGGTGATGCCGACGCCGTCGCCTTTGGCGTTCCCTTCCTCGCCAATCCCGATCTGCCAAAACGCTTCGCCTCAGGCGCCGCCCTGAACGCCCCTGATCCCTCCACCTTCTATGCGGACGGAGCCAAGGGCTACACCGATTACCCTTCGTTATGAATCCGCCCCCCGGCCTCCTCTACTCCATACTGGATCTGTCCCCGATCCTGAAAGGCGAGACGGCCGCGCAGTCGTTCCGCCACTCGCTGAATCTGGCACAGCATGCGGAGAAGTGGGGCTACCACCGCTACTGGGTCGCTGAGCATCACAACATCCCCGGCGTCGCCAGCGCAGCCACCTCCGTCGTCATCGGCCACATCGCCGGCGGCACCTCCACCATCCGCGTAGGCTCCGGCGGCATTATGCTGCCTAATCACGCGCCACTCGTCATCGCAGAGCAGTTCGGTACCTTGGAGTCGCTCTATCCCGGCCGCATTGACCTCGGCCTCGGTCGCGCCCCCGGCGGAGATCAGCTCACCTCCCGCGCCCTGCGTCGCGGCCTCGGTAGCAGCGGAGATACCTTTCCCGCAGACGTTCAGGAACTGCAGAGCTTCCTCGGCGCACCACTTCCCGGCCAGCGCGTACACGCCGTACCGGGGCAGGGGCTCAATGTCCCCCTCTACCTCCTCGGCAGCAGCACCTTCAGCGCCACCCTCGCCGCAGAACTGGGCCTGCCCTTCGCCTTCGCCTCCCACTTCGCACCCGAGTTGCTGCATCAGGCCCTCGACATCTACCGCACCCAGTTCCAACCCTCCGCAGCTCTGGACAAACCCCACGTGATGATCGGCGTGAACGTCATCGCCGCAGACACCGATGCCGAAGCCAGACGCCTCTTCACCTCACTCCAGCAAGTTTTCCTCAATCTCATTCGCGGCAGACCCACGCAGCTCCAGCCCCCCGTCGAGGACATCGCCGCCCTCTGGAATCCCGTCGAAGCCACGCAAGTATCCCGCATGACCCGCTGCTCCGCCGTCGGCAGCCCGGACACCTTCCGCCAGCAGATCGAAGTCCTGCTCAACGACACCGGCGCAGACGAAATCATCGCCACCGCCCACATCCACGATCAGCAGGCGCGCTTGCACTCCTTCGAAATCGCCGCCGATATTTTCAAAAGCCTGCAGCACTTCAATTCGTAACTTCACCCACTCAACCCAACTCACACTCCCATGGAATACAGACAACTCGGCGGCTCCGGCTTCAAAGTCCCCGCACTCACCCTCGGCACCGGCACCTTCGGCGGCGGCACAGAATTCTTCAAAGAATGGGGCACCTCCGATGTCGCCGAAGCCTCACGCCTCATCGACATCTGCCTTGAAAACGGGCTCAACATGTTTGATTCCGCCGACATCTACTCAAACGGCCTCGCAGAAGAAATCCTTGGTCAGGCCATCAAAGGCCGCCGCGATCAAGTCCTCATCTCCACCAAAGGCACCTTCCGCATGGGCGAAGGCCCAAACAACGTCGGCTCCTCCCGCTGGCATCTCATCCGCTCCGTGGAAAACAGTCTGAAGCGCCTCGGCACCGACTACATCGACCTCTACCAGCTTCACGGCTTCGATGCCATGACCCCCGTCGAGGAAGTCGTCGGCACCCTCGACGATCTCGTGCGCGCCGGAAAAATCCGCTACATCGGCGTCTCCAATTTCTCCGGCTGGCACCTCATGAAATCCCTCGCGCATGCCGACAAATTCGGCCTGACCAAATACGTCGCCAATCAGACCTACTACTCCCTCATTGGTCGCGAATACGAATGGGAACTCATGCCTCTGGGCGTCGATCAAAAAGTCGGCGCAGTCGTCTGGAGCCCCCTCGGCTGGGGCCGCCTCACCGGCAAGCTCCGCCGCAATCAGCCACGCCCCGAAACAAGCCGTCTCAACCACAAGCTCAGCTCCTCCATGGGCCCGCAGGTGGAAGACGAATACCTCTACAAAGTCGTCGATGCCCTCGACGAAGTTGCCGCCGAAACCGGCAAGACTGTACCACAGGTCGCCCTGAACTGGCTCCTCCAGCGCCCCACCGTTTCCACCCTCATCATCGGCGCCCGCAACGAAGAGCAACTCCGCCAAAACCTCGGCGCCGTCGGCTGGAACCTCACCACCGAGCAGGTGGCAAAGCTCGATGCCGCCAGCGAAAAGCCAAAGATCTACCCCTACTGGCATCAGGCCGGCTTCGACGAACGCAATCCGTTCCCGACCAAATAGCAGCGTCACGAATGACAATCAGTTGAGGGCATTCATCGCTGAATTTCGCTCCCAAGGCAGAAAGCGCCCCAGGAGCGCGGACTTCCAGTCCGCAGCACTCCGCGAGCACTCACTCCTCCGCACGACCATCCAGCATGCGGCCCCCCAGGGGGGATAACTTCACTCACCTCGCGAGCCACCTGCCGCTCACTTTTTGATGCCACGCAGCTGCGCATCAAACCAATCCGCAAACGCCATGTAGTCAGGCTGACGATCCGCCCAACCATGCGCGGCTCCAGGTTTGACTACCAGCTGTGCGGTCGCTCCGGCCTCTTTCGCTTTGGCCACGAAGGTCTCCGATTGTTGCAGCGGCACCAGAAAATCCTGATCGCCGTGAATGATGAAGGTGGGTGGCAGTTGCGCGGTAATGAAATAGATCGGTGAGACCTCCTTGCCCAGTCGCTGGCGGCCTTCCGGCGTGTCGGCCTCGGCGCCAAACGCCCCCCTGTAATTTTTCAGCGTGCCCACACCCACGGCGTCTTCACCCGGCTTGCCGTAGTTGAGAAAATCCGTCGGCGGATACAAACACGCCACGGCCTGAATGGCGCTGCTCTCGCGATCAACCGCGTCTTTCGCCTTTGGATCTCCCGGGCCTCCATGCACAGCCATGGTGAGCGAGAGGTGCCCGCCCGCGCTGCCACCACTGATGCCGAGTTTGTCAGGATTCACCTTCCACTTCGCCGCATTGTGCCGGATGAAGCGTACCGCCCGGTGAATGTCCTGCGTGATCTCAGGGATGATGAATTTCGGCTGGCAGCCATGCCGCACCGAAAACACCGTGTAACCGCGCTCAAGAAAGGGAGCATAGAAAGGCGGCGTGTTCGGCGAGTACCCCGACACCCAGCCGCCACTGACCATGTACACGATGCCATACCCGTTCGGCTTCTCCGGCGTGATGACATCCAGCGTCAGCGCCACACCAAATTTGCGGCCATAGACCACATCATCCGCACGCGTATGCGCCGGTATGACCACCGCCGGAGCTTTGGTTTCAGCGTGAAGGGAAAAGCAGCCCAGCAGCAGAACGAAGGATAGAAATTTGAAAGCAGTCTTCATGGAGGATTCATCATACGCCGCCTGATTGCCAATGCTGGCAGGTGGGGGCAATTTCCCCGCTGGTTAGCTGCTTTTGCCAGAAACATCGGCCCCGACCGCACGTCATCATGCCACCATGAAACCAGCCCTCGTTTTGCTTTTGTCCGCCTCCTGCGCCTTCGCCGGAGTGAAAATGCCGCGGTCATTTCAGACCACATGGTGCTTCAGGCAAATGCGCCCGTGGCCATCTGGGGCTGGGCGGATGCGAGCGAGGAGGTAAAGGTGGAGTTTGCCGGTCAGACAAAGTCCACCAAGACCGGTGCAGATGGGAAATGGCAGGTCAAACTCGACAAACTCCAGCCCAGCGATCAAGCCCAGACACTCACCGTCTCCGGCACCAACAAAATCACCATCCAAGACGTCCTTGTCGGCGAAGTCTGGCTCGCCTCCTGCCAGTTAAACATGGAGATGCGCATCAAGGACAAGATGCACGGCCTCGTGGATAACGCAGATGCCGAAATCGCCGCCGCAAAGCACCCCGAGATCCGCGTCTTTGTTCATGACGTTCCCTTCGAAATCTACCAGCTTCCCGTCCCTGCCGATGAACCCGCCCATGATCGCGCAGGCTCATGGCGCGTCTGCACACCGGAGACAGTGGGCGACTTCTCCGCCATGGGTTATTTCTTCGCTCGCGATCTCCTGGCCGAACTCAATCAGCCCATCGGCATCCTGACCTCCGCCGTGGGGGGCACCCCCATCGAAGCCTGGACCAGCGCCTCCGCACAACAAACCTCCAGCCCCTGCTCGAAGACTGGAAAAAACGCCTCACCGGCTTCGATCCCGAAAGCGCCCAGAAAAAATTTCTCGAAGACAAAGCCGCATGGCTCAAGACCCGCACCGCCGCGCTAAAAGCCAAGCAGCCCACACCCAAAGCACCGCTGCCCTTCAAAAACATCGCAGTCATGAAGCCCGGAGGTTTGTTCAACAGTATGATCGCACCCTTGATCCCCTGCACCATACGCGGCGTCATCTGGTATCAGGGCGAGCGCAATGCCGCCGGCCCCTTCACCACCTTGTACGGCACCCAAATGCGCACACTCATCGCCGACTGGCGAACACGCTGGAACGACGATTTCCACTTTGCCTATGTGCAGCTCCCCGCCGTCAAAGGCGTGAGTAACATCCTACATCAACAAAAGCGGAAATTGCAGCGAAAGCTGACACGGACCTTCGTTAAAAAGGCGCGATTTTTCCCCCTTATGAAACGACTCTATTTAATTCTGCTGCTGATCATCGCGCTTCCGGCCTTGGGCGACACGCCCACGCGCAAACCGGACGTCCTCATCATCCTCACGGATCAATGGAGCCCGCGCTACCTGAGCTGGGAAAATCCCCAGGTGCGTACACCGCATCTCGACCGCCTCGCCGCAGAGGGCATGATCTTTGATCGCTGCTACACCACCTCACCCATATGCATGCCTGCCCGCGTCTCATTGCTCACAGGATTGTATCCGCACAACGGCGGCCACGGCATCTGGGGCAATGCCTTAAACTACCACGTGCCACCGGCGGAGGCCACGATGTTTCAATTTATCAAAGCCGCTGGCTACACCACCGCACAGATCGGCAAGACACACTGGACCTCCGGTGCCAGCCTGCGCCAGGCGTTTCCCAAGATCGAAGACTACCACCACGCTCTCGGCCTGGAATACGTCTTCGATGTCTCGGGTCCGCCAGATTCGCCCACGGATCGCAGCCCCTATGGCGCGTATCTGAGCAAGCTGGGCCTGCTCGATCAAGTCGCTGAAGACATGCACGAGCGCTATGTGAAATGGGAGTTTCAGCCAAAGGCGAGCCTCGTGCCGCCTGAGCACTACCACGATGTGTTCGTGAGTCGTGAGGCGGCCGACTTCGTCGGCAAACAGCCACAGGACCAACCTCTCTGCGTCGTGATGAGCCTGCATTCACCGCATCCCCCGCTCGATGCTCCCGGAAACTACGCGACGATGTATGAAGCCGAAAAATTGACGCTGCCACCCAATGTGCCAGACACCTTCCGCCGCGAGATGCGCACCATCGGCCATCCCGAAGCACGCGAAATCCTCGCCAACTACCTCGGCAAAATCTCACTCGCAGACGACTGCATTGGCCGCGTGGTGGAGGCGTTCCAAAAGCGCGGCACCTGGGATCGCACACTGGTTTGTTTCACCGCCGATCATGGCGAAATGATGGGCGCGCAGGGACAGCTCACCAAAGGCCGGTTCTACGAAGAGTCTGTCCGTGTGCCGCTGGTGATCCGCTGGCCGGGCCAGGTGAATACCGGGCACACGAAGACACCCGTGCAGATGTTTGATGTCTATCCCACCGTCGTCGAAGCCATCGGCGGCACCTTGTCACCACGCCGCCAGGCCGTCTCACTTCTTCCTGTAGCCACTGGCAAGGCAACCATAGTGCGAAAGACCGCCATCAGCGAGATCGGCTCTCAGTCGCCTCTGAACATGATGGCCACGGACGGCCGCTGGAAATGGTGGGCGGATGACAAAGGCGAATTCCTTTTCGATCTCGACTCCGATCCCTATGAAATGACCAACCTCGCCGCTGATCCCGCGCATCTCGCTACGCTGAGCCAGATGCGCGAAAGTACGCTTCTCCACCTCCGCTCATCACAGACCAATCTCTCCGAAGGCTACAAATCCAAAGTGAAACGCCTGCGTGAAGCCGAAGAAAAAGGAGCAGGCAAAAACAAAAAATCACCGACCGATAAACTTCCATGAAATCTCTTGTTCGATTCCTCATTCTGCCGCTGCTGTATCTGAACACGCTGCACGCCACAGAATACAACGTCCTCTTCATCATGGCGGATGACCTGCGCGCCGAACTCGGCTGCTACGGTGCCAAACACATCCAGTCACCGAACATCGACAAGCTCGCCGCGCGCGGGACCTTGTTTGAGCGCGCCTACTGCCAGGTCGCCGTTTGCAATCCATCTCGCTCCAGGCCTCCTCGGCGGTGTGCGTCCCGATACAACCGGTGTCCTCGACAACCAGCACTTCCTGCGCCCGCAACTGCCCGACATCGTGACCTTGCCGCAGCTCTTCAAAAAAGACGGCTGGTACTCCATGTCACTGGGAAAAATATTCCATCACAGCGACCGCGAGCCGGGAGACGATCCGCAGTCATGGAGCGAGCCCGCATGGTATCACGGCATTCCTTATCAGAGCTGGTTTACCAAAGAGGCAAATGATGCCATGAAGAAGTTAAAGAGCTTGCCGGCTGACAAGCGCCCCAAACTCATTCGTGGCCCCCCGTTCGAAGCGTCCAACGAACTTGATGAGGTTTACAGTGACGGCATGACAGCGACGAAAGCCATCGAGACCCTGCAACGGTTCAAAGGCATGCAGAAGCCGTTCTTTCTTGGTGTCGGATTTCAAAAACCACATCTGCCGTTCACCTGCCCGCAGAAGTATTGGGATCTCTATCCGGCGGACACGATCAATCTTCCCGACAATTACAAGCCATCACCCGATGTTCCCGCTGCAGCCTTGCACAACTGGTACGAACTTCGCAGCTACGGTAGCGTGCCAGCGCACGGCGGCATTCCGGACGAAATGGCGCTCAATCTCATCCGTGGCTACCGCGCCTGCACAAGCTTCGTCGATGCCCAAATCGGCCGCGTGCTTGACGAACTCGATCGCCTCGGCCTGCGCGAGAACACCATCGTCGTCCTGCTCGGAGATCATGGCTACCACCTCGGTGAGAACGGCATCTTCACCAAGATGACGAACTTTGAACTGGGCACCCACGCGCCACTGATCCTCAGCGCACCCGGCCAAAAGCCCGGCCAGCGCACCCGCGCGCTCGTCGAGTTTGTGGACATCTACCCCACACTTGCCGAACTCTGCGGCCTCAAGCTGCCGTCACACCTCGAAGGCACCAGCTTCGCCCCCTTGCTCGCCGATCCAGCGCAGGCATGGAAGACCGCCGCCTTCAGCCAGTATCTGCGCCCCGGCAAAGAAAAGTCCATGGGCCGCTCCGTGCGCACCGACCACTGGCGCTACACCGAATGGTCAAACATGAAGGATGAAGTCGTCGGCACCGAACTCTACGACGAACGCACCGATCCGCAGGAAAACCACAATCTCGCCAAAGACTCCGCGAAGGCAGAGACAGTAGCCACCATGGCAAAGCAGTTGCACGACGGGCCAAAGAAGTAATTAGCAGAAGACAAAAGCACCCTGATCCAACCACATGATGAAACCAAAGATGATGGATGAGTGCATCGCGCACTCAACAGGGCCAACACGCCGCCAGTTCATCAAGGCTGCCGCAACTTTGCCATGGCTTGCTCACGCAGCAGATCCATCACGGAACCCACCACGGGTGATTTACAGCAACGACACCACAAACATCAGCTCCTGCATCAGCCCCTTTCACAAAGCGCGGGAGCCCTTTCGCAAAGAGATGCTCGAAGCCACGGTGGATGAAGTCACCGGCCTCGTGGATGCCCATTTCCTGCAGCCCGGCCTTGGCATGGTTCCCATGTGGCCCAGCAAAGTCCTGCCACTGGCAGACCACTACGCCTGGATCAAGCAGCGCTACGGCCAGAAGACCGATCCCTTCGGCCAATTTGTGCTCGATGGCGGTGACATCGTGCAAGTCTTCATCGACCGCTGTCGTCAGCGTCAGCAGTCCCCGTTCATCTCATTCCGCATGAACGATGCCCATCACAAGGAGTTCAGCGATCCCAAACCCGGAGACAAACCCGGCGGCAGCATCGGCATGAGCGTCACAAAACATTACGTCGAGCATCCCGAATACCGCCTCAAGCCCGGCTCACTGCGCGGCGCCGACCTCGTCCAAAACTGGGCCGTTCCCGAGGTGCGCGCACAAAAGTTCGCACTCATTCGCGAACTCTGTGAGAACTACGATCTCGACGGCCTGGAACTCGATTTCCTCCGCACCTACAGCTACTTCCGCCTTGAGGAAACACCACTCGACCAACGCCGCGCCATCATGACCGGCTTCGTGCGCGAAGTGCGCCAGTTGCTCGATCAAACCACCCGCAACGGCAAGCGTCGCTGGCTCTGCGCCCGCGTGCCCTGCCACCTGCCCGCACTCGAAGTCCTCGGCCTCGATCTAAAATCACTCGTCGCCGCCGGACTCGACATGGTAAACGCCTCCGAGCACTACTTCACCACCCAGCACCACGATCTCGCCACGATCCGCACACAGACGCAGGGTGCCTCTCTCTACTTCGAACTCTGCCACACCATCTGGAAAGGCGACAAAGTCGCCAAAGGCTACGACGTCTTCCCCTTCCGCCGCGCCACACCCGAGCACCTGCACACCTCAGCCCACCTCGCCTACGCACGCGGCGCAGACGGCATCAGCCTCTTCAATTTCGCCTACTATCGCCAGCACGGTCAGGGCGAAGGACGTGGCGTGTTTGGCGAACCTCCATTCGAAGAACTCAAAGCCCTGCGTGATCCCAAAGCCCTCGCCCAAGCACCCCAGCACTGGTTCATCGCCCAAGGCTGGCGCGCACCGGGCATGAAACCATTACCCGTGCCCCGCAAGATCGAGGCTGGCAAACCCGCGAAGTTCAATTTCGATCTAGCCCCGCCATCAGGTGGTTGGAAGCAGGATGCCCGCATTCGCATTCAAGCCGACCAATCTCTTGGGAATGGCGAATGGACCGCCACATTCAATGGCGAGCCACTTGCCGCGACCAACGATGTATCAGAGCCTTTCCCCGTGCCCTACCCATCGTTGCTTGGCAAGCCAGACGAACTCCGCGCATGGATCATCCCCTCCACTCTGCTGCACCCCGGAAAAAACAGCCTTGAAGTCACACTCAAATCAGGAGAACCGCTCTCGGTCGTCTTCGTCGATCTCGCCGCTGGTCAGGCCGTTTGACCAGCAAGGCCGGTGATTTCACTTCGTCTAATTTCATACAACCCATGAAGTCGTTCCTTTTCATCTTTGCCCTTTCCTCGTCCCTTGGTGCCGCCGCCGTGGTGGAATCCGATCTCTGCGTCTATGGCGGCTCCAGCGGTGGCGTGGCGGCTGCAGTGCAGGCCGCGCGGATGGGAAAGACGGTGGTCATCGCAGAGCCCGGCCGTCATCTCGGTGGCATGACCAGCGGCGGCCTCAGCGCCGTGGACATTGGCGATCCACGCTCAGTCGGTGGCATTGCGCGCGAGTACTTCACCAAGCTCGCCGCCACCGTGGGTGTCACCCTCGCCTGGGACAAAGCATTTGAAAACAAAGGCGGCGGCCCGGCCACAGGCGGCGCGTATGCCATCGAGCCTCACAAAGCGGAGCAGGTGTTCAACGACATGGCGCGCGAGGCTGGTGTGAAAGTGCATGTCAAAGCACGGCTGGCATCAGTCAAAAAAGACGGCGCACGCATCACCGAATTCGTCACCGAAGACGGCACCATCTTTCGCGCAAAAGTGTTCATCGACGCCACCTATGAGGGCGATCTGATGGCAAAAGCAGGCGTGGGCTACACAATCATTCGCGAGGGCAATTCAAAGTATGGCGAGACCTACAACGGCATCCATTACGTGGAAAAATTTCTGCCTCACACCGGCTACGAGCAGCCCGGCGCAAACGGCCGCCTCAAGAACGGTCATGGCGTGTGGGATCGCGATTTCCCGCTCGATCCATACGTGATCAAGGGCGATCCCAAGAGCGGACTCCTGCCCCTGATTCAGGCCGGCGATCCCGGAACACCAGGCGAGCCCGCCCCCGGCGTCCAGGCCTACTGCTTCCGTCTCTGCCTCACCACAAATCCCGCAAACATGATTCCCATCACGCCGCCGTCGGACTACGATCCAAAGCGCTATGAGATCGTCGTCCGCTTCATCGAGGCCTGTCTGGCCAATGGCGATGCCATGGACCTCCGCTGGTTCTCCAAGCACGACGCACTGCCCAATGACAAATGGGATTTCAACACCGCGACCTTCGGCGGCAATCTTCCCGGAGCCTCCCACGCATGGCCCGAGGCCTCATATGCGCAGCGCGAAAAGATCGCAAAGCAGCATGAGGACTATCATCGCGGCCTGCTGCATTTCCTCGCCACTGATGCGCGCGTGCCGGAGCAGGTGCGGAAAGACATGCAGCGCTTCGGCCTGCCCAAAGATGAGTTCATCGACAACGGCGGCTGGCCCCACCAGATCTACGTTCGCGAGGCCCGCCGCATGGTCAGCGACCTCGTCATCACAGAGCATCACACCTTTGGCCACCAAAACGCACCCAAGCCCATCAGCCTCGGCAGCTACGGCACGGACACGCATGAAATCCGCCGCATCGTGAAGGACGGCGTCGTCACCCGGGAAGGCAAAACCGCAGGCGGTCGCGATGGCGCACCTCCCTATGGCATCGGCTACGCGGCCATCGTGCCCAAGCAAACCGAGTGCGACAATCTCCTCGTCACCTTCGCCCTCAGCGCCAGCCACACCGCCTACAGCAGCATCCGCATGGAGCCCGTGTTCATGTGCACCAGCCAGAGCGCCGCCGCAGCCGCCTGCATGGCCGTGGATGATAAAATCCCCGTCCAACAAGTGGACTACATCAAGCTAAAAACCCGCCTCGAACAAGACGGCCAGGTGATCGAATGGAAACATTAAGCTCCCAAGAAAAAAGCCACGCATTGAAGCCCTGAAGTACGACGGACACTCCTGTCTGTCGGTCAGCGCTCCCCAATCCCCCCTGGCCCGCGAATCAACCAAATTTTGGCTGAATAGCTTTCTCAAGCTCTGAAGACATCGACCAACCCATCGCCGTATTGTAGTACCGGCTTTAGCCGGAATCTGGCTCGCGAAACCACGCCGCTCCACAACCATACATGGTCGAAACCTCTTGCCGTCTCATGCACGGCGCGGATGTATCACACCAAGAAATGGAACGCGAAAATTTGCCTCTGGATCGCCGCTTGCGGCAGGAAATCTTGTTTGCCCGCGAGCGGGTCTACCGCTTCGGCAAGCCCACGCCGATGGAGCGCCTCATCCTGCCCGGCTCCGAGCCCGGCCCTGAGATCTGGGTAAAGCGCGAAGATCTCTCCCCCGTGAAATGCTACAAGTGGCGCGGTGCCTGCAATGCCATGACCGAGCTCACTCCCGAGCAGCGCGCCACGGGCGTGGTCACTGCCTCCGCTGGCAATCACGCGCAAGGCGTGGCGCTGGCGGCCAAAACACTCGGCATTCACGCACGCATCTACATGCCGCGTTCAACACCCCGCGTAAAACAAAACGCCGTTCTTCACCACGGCGGCGAATTCGTCCGCATCATGCTCGCTGGCGACAGCTATGACGAAGCCGTCACCTCCGCGCGTGAAGACGAGCGCAGCAGCGGCGCGACCTACGTCCACGCCTACGATGACCTCAAAGTCATGGCCGGCCAGGGCACGCTCGCAGACGAGGTCGTGCTCTCCGGTCACGGCCCCTTCGATGCCGCCTACCTGCAAATCGGCGGCGGTGGCATGGCCTCCGCAGTTTCCTGCTGGCTCAAAACCTACTGGCCCAACATGGAGGCGGTCGGCGTGGAAGGCGTGGGCCAGGCTTCCATGAAGTCGGCCCTCGCCGCAGGCAAGCCAGTCGAACTCCATGACCTCGACATCTTTTGCGATGGCACCGCCGTGCGTAAAGCTGGTGCTCTACCCTTCGGCATCTGTCAGGAGACGCTGGATCGCGTCAGCACCATCACCAATGCCGAAGTCAGCGCCGCCATTCGCGTGCTGTGGGAGACACTGCGCTGCGTCTCAGAGCCTTCAGGTGCCATGGGTCTCGCCGCCGTGCTGAAAGACCGCGCGGCACTCGCTGGAAAAAAAGTTCTCATCGTCATCACCGGTGCCAACATCGACTTCCTCCAGCTCGGCCTCATCGCCCAGTCCGAAGGCTCCAGCAACACCGCCTCACGCGCCCTGCGTGTGCAGATTCCTGAGCGCCCCGGTGCCATGCTCGCACTTCTAGATTCCTGCTTCGAAGGCCTCAACATTGCTGACTTCCAATACGGCCTGCACCGCTCCGATCAAGCATGGCCGGTGTTCACCGTCACCGCCGAAAATGCCGAAAAGCTGGCCGCTCTGCCAGCTCGTCTGGAGGCCGGCGGATACCTCTGGGAAGACCTCACCGGAGCAGTGGATGTCACCTTCCGCGCCATCCCGTTGCGCGGCGATCTGCTCACACATCCCGTCTTCCTGCGTCTCGACTTCTACGAGCGCTCCGGTGCCCTGCACGACTTCCTCTCCCGCCTCATCCGCGATCGCGCCAGTCTCTGCTACTTCAACTACCGCCAGTCCGGAGAACGCATCGGCCGCGCCCTCATCGGTCTCGATTTCCAAACCGCCGAAGCCCGCGCCGCCTTCCTCTCCGAGCTCCCCGAGCACGGCGAAGGCTATCGCTCCTGCAAACCGGTGGATGACGCAGTGCTCGCGCGCATGACGGCTTGAAGCAGGTCTGGAGAATCCCACCACCCTTCCATGGTCTGCTGAAATGAGCATCAACACGTCTGCTTGCCGGACGACTTGAAGGCATGCGCTTTCCAACCTTTCTCGTTTCGTCATTTCCTTGGTCGCATTCTTTTGAGGCGGCACGAGCTCAATGGAAACATTAAGCATCCCCATTTCGATCAATCGGCCCAGCTGCTCCTGCCACAACCGAATTCGCAGATTAACGAAAGACTCATCATGGTACTCTTTGGCTCACTAAGTATGAGAGGCTCATCGCGCTCTTCACCCTCTTCGGCAGCCTCTTTGCGATCCTGTCGGGAGTCTTCGTCTTCACCCACATCCATCGCAGACCTCTTTGCCAACAGCACCACAGCAAATGGGCAGAGCGTGCAGATCGAATTATCTCCGTCGATATTGTGTTGCACTGGTCCAATATTGCGTTGCGCTGCAGCATGATGAGTTAACCCAATGGAGGATTAATAGACTCAGCTATTTTATGTTAAAAAGAGGCAGTCAGTATCACCCATAGAATTATCTGTTTCCTTTGACGCATGTATTTCAATAAATACTCACGTTCTTGGGCGGCCACTAAGAAGACTCATAAACTCATAGTACAATCATATGATGCGCAAGTTTATCCTTATCCTCCTCACTGGAATCAGTGCTCAACAGTCTTCGGCGACAGTCGTTTATTCCGAAAACTTCAATTCCACCAGTGTTGGCAGCACCATTGCAGGCTGGGCTTATGAAGGTGGTAACATCTGGCAGGTAACCACGGACGCGACACTTGATCCAACGGCCCCGAACCACGTCTTTAGCAATGCGGGCAACGGCCAGCAGAATGTAGGTGTTAAATTTGCTTCAGGCGCGCCAACCTCGCTTGGCACCACGGGTGATTGGATCAAAGTGAGCTTCGACTACCGATATTCGGGCGCGCCCGACAGTCCCGGCTTACAGCCGTACAATTTTTTCCGCTACGGCCTCTACAACAAAGGCTCCAATACTACCTTCACTGACGACATCGGTTATCTCGCTGACGTGAGCTACTGGGACCACGCTGACCCTAGCAAGGATGGCGACTGGAACATTCGCAAGGAGGTCAACGTTTATGACGCGTTCAGTAACGGCATCCTGCTGGACAACCTGTCCAGCATGGATCCAGGTCCCAGTGGCGACATGGTCAGCCTGATCACTAGGGGGCCCGCGCCGAAAAAGAGCTTCACTGACGGTGCCACCTCTCACAGCACCAGCCTGCTCATCACCCGCAATGGCTTCAATGTGGACTTGGCGCTTTATCAGGATGGTATTCTACAGGCCACTGGCAGCGACTCAGCTTTTGCGATCGTGGACTTTAACACGCTGTATTTCGAATCGCCCTCCGACTCCACGGGCTTTGCACTGGACAACCTTCTGATCGAGACTGGGGCTGCTCCCGAGCCTTCGCGCATGGTGCTGCTGGCCTTGGGTTGCTGCGGACTGCTTCTTCGCCGGCGTCGCTAAACGGTCATTGAAATGGAGAAAATGGCATTGCGCACGCCGCAAGTGTGTTTGTTTGATAGGGAATTGCTTGAACCATCAAAGGCCTGTCATGCCTGACCATTTAATCTCGCTTTCCTCCACGCCTTTGCCATCAGTATGCCACCTTGCTGCATCCTTCTCCACGCAATCGGTTTTGGGTGTTGAAAAACTAGTGGTTTGAAACTGATCTTCTACCGGAACTGGGGGATCGACTGGTCTTAGCTTGCAGAAGCTCTGTGAATGACTGCCTGACAATCTTGTAATCTTATGCGCAGAAAAGCTGCCCAAAGACGAGTCATCGGCCACTCATCTGGAAGAATGACAGGTTCCAGCACATTCAGAGGCAACTTCATCCATTCGGACGGCTGCCTGGAATTACGACCGTGAGGAAGTGATCACTAAGAGGTTCACAGTCCCATCATGGTCAGTGTTCACTTCTCCGCTTCCATGATCCAAGCGCTGTTTGATTTCAGCCACCAGTTCATCCAGAAGGCACCGCTATTCCTCTTGAGTCAGTAAACCAACCCTCCCTCTTTCTCCGTCGTACTGGTGTCTTTTATTCCCCCCCTCTAATGGCGTGTTTGCTCTCTTTCCGCCATTCTACAGGCGGATAAAGTGAGCAAGGGGGACCTGCAAAAGAGGGTGGTTGGCTTCTACCGACCTCGCGGAGGCTGGAGCGGGTGATCAGAATCGAACTGACGTATGATGCTTGGGAAGCACCTGCTCTACCATTGAGCTACACCCGCGACTCATTCGAGCCAGTGGTGCAGTCTGGCTGGCAGCGGCGGCCTTGTCAAATGCGCTGCGCTCAGATTGAGGGTGGCATCGGCGGCATCATGAGCGCACGGTTCATGCCGTCCCTGCCATAGCTGGAGGAGGGCGCGGAGAGAAATGAACTGCGTTTGGACGAATAAACGTCATAAAGGCGGCTGTAGGTCGCCTGGAGACGCTTGCGCAGCTCCGCATTTTCCGGCGTTTTGGGCAGTTTGTGCACGTTGCTGCGCAGGAAGTGCATGGCCTGTTGGGTGCTGACAAACCGTAGATCGGGGCCGCCAGGTTTCGGCGTGGTGCGAGTGGTGCCAAAGCGCACCACGATCTGCATGTCCTTACCACGGGGGCCCAGCAGGCGGCTCGCGATGGCGTCGGTGCCGAAATCCTCATACGCAAACGTCATCTCGGGTGTGATGTAACTGGCGTCACTGCAGCTGCAAAGAGACAGAAGGCCCATGCTGCAACCGAGGATCAAAGCGAAGACGGAAAGCTTTTTCATTCCGTCTGGTATCACAGCTGATTTAAAAAGCCAACGTGTGTGTGCAGATTCGTTTTCAAGTACAGAGCCTGCGAAGGCGGATCGTGGCGCTGTAGCCACAATCCGCCCGCTGGTCCGCACTCAGTTCAGGCTGGGCGGGGACGCACGCTGCTTGGTGAGCATGGCCATGAGTGCGTCGAGGATGCCGCTGCTGTTCGGTCCGCTGTTCACCAGCACGTCGGGGACGACGCGCAGGTTTTTGTCGGCGATGATCTGGAAGGCCTGCAGCATGCCGTACACATCGGAACCAAGGGCGGTCACGCCAGCTTGATAGGCATCGGCCTTGGCCTGGCCCGTGGCGCGGATGGCTTCCGCTTCACCACTCGCACGCAGCCGGGTGGACGCAGCCTCACCTTCGCTTTTCTTCACGGCAGCCGTGGCGTGGAGTTCGGCAATGTTGACGCCCTGCTCGGCGCTCACCACCTGGTTTTGGATGTCGGCCAGCGAGGTCTGACGCACGAGCTGCTGGCGCTGCTTCTCAGCAGCTTCCTGCATCTCATAGGTTTTGCGGCTCTCTTCCGCCAGCTTGCGGTCCGTCTGCGTTTTCATCAGCGATTCAGGCGGGGTGATGTCGCCGATCAGCGTATCGATCCCTTCCACGTCATACTCATGCAGCGCGGTTTCAATGTGGCTGGCGGCTTCGCCTTGGCGCTGGCTGCGGGCGCTCAGGAAGTCCAGCACCGTGTAGTCCTGCGCGGAGTTGCGGAAGTAATTGCCAACGATGGGCTGCAGCACGTGGTCGATGAGATTTTGCAGCGATCCCGCACGGCTGATCACCTTGGGGGCTTCGTTCGCACCGATGTGGATGATCTGCGAGACGTCGAGGTTGAAGGCGAAGCCGTCGCGCGAGCGCACGGTGATGCTGCTAAGCTTTGCATCAAAGTGGTGCGCCTCCGTGCGCGTGGCCCAGTTCAGCACGATGTTGGTGGTCGGCACCAGCTCCACACGCATGATGCGCGTGTTCACAGGATGCTTGCCCGGCAGCAGCGGTTTGCCCCACACACCTTTGTGGCCCACGTCAACGAGGTCACCGTGCTTGAACTCGGGTCCGCTGATGTCGAGGTGCGCCTTGCCCACATAAGAGATCACGACACCGACATGGCCGATGGGAATCTCAAACATCGGCACCTGCTCGATCTGCGCGAACCACGGATTGATGTTCCACTGGCCGCTGAGAAGCACCTGCTCCTGCAGGCCACGATGGCCGCCCGCATCCAGAAAGGCCTGCGCATTCTGAAAGTTGTCGTGTCCGGGCACGATGGCTCCAGCGATTTCGGTTTGTTCAATGGGCATGCCATCCAGCGTCGTGACGATGCCGACGAGATCGGGATCCACGTGGCGGATGCGCAGCAGCTGCGGTTCAAGTCCGTGCTGGGGAGCATTTTCGGACGTGATGATGGTGAAGAGCGCAGGATTGATGCGGTACGAACCTGCGGTGATGACCCCAAGCTGGCGGCCTTTTTCACCGCCATTTTTGAGGAAAGCACGGGCATCCTGGAAGTGGTCACAATCCACCGTGCGTGCCAGGATGCGGCCGGGAGGAATGGCGGCGCCGGTTTTCGCGACGATCAAAGCCAGCTCCCCCTGCGGCACTCTGACCATGGGCACTTTTTCGATGTGGTACTGCACAATCCAGAAACCAAAGTGCAGGCCCGGGGCCAGCGTGTCGGCCTGGTAACCCGCTTCACCATTGAGGGCGATGATTTCACCGGGAGGCAGGTTTTTGAAAGCAAAGCGTTTGATGACCACACCGACTTTGCTCTCTGGAATGTAAACGCAGGAGACAAAGTAGAGAATGATGATGCCGACGACTGAGAGCGTGATGAGCCAGTGCTCGTAAGCAAATAAGAGAATGGAGTTCATGATGGAAAAAATTTCAGTGTTCAGGAGTTCAAGCGGGTTCAGGCATGGAGGTGGGTGGTGGCGGCGCGGGCAAAAGCCTCGGGATCATCAGGGGAGAGCACGGCCGTGCGGTTCTTCATGCGCACGATGACGGTGCGGTTCAGGTCCGTGACGTAGGCACTGAAGTGGCCGAGCTGCCTGTTCCAGTAGTAGCCGGTGAAGGAATACAGGCCGCCATTGCCACACGTGCGAAAGCTGTGGCTCAGCGCGAGCGGTTCCACTTCCACGGAGCTCATTTCGTCAAACGGCAGCACCGTGTTCCACCACAGGCGCTTGATGAGGATGCCGTCCTTGGTCACGATATAACCGCGAATGATGAACGGCAGCGCACCTAGCGGAATCAGCAGCACGAAGGCAGCGGGCAGGGCAGGTGGGGAAAATGCAGGCAGGCTGATGAATCCCGGTGTCTGCCTGCCGCTCGTGAGCGTGATGGCAATCCCAAGCATCACGAACGTCGTGAGAATGGAAATGATGAGCAAAGTGCGGCCCCAGGGGGCTTTGAAGTGATGATGAGTCATGATGATTTCAGATTTTGGAAATGGAGTTTCAGGAGGTGGGTTATTCGGCTCGGCGGCGCGGCGCGCTTTGTGGATCAGCAGCGCTCAAGGCGTGATCAGCGTCGGGTTCTTGTGTTTCACGATCTGGTTCGTGGATCACGTGGATCCAGCTCAGCGGTGGGAATACCGGTGACGGTGCGCCCCGGGCAGATGGTTTGACCAGGCCCTCAGTCATGGGGCTTTGGTTCTCTTGGCAGTTCATGGGTATGGGTCTCGAAGGCCCCCGTTCTGCGGACGGTTTCCCGTCCACTCGCGGGTGCGGTGGTTCTGGGGAGACCATGGCCCCGGCGCACTCGCGTCGGGCATAGGATCGCCCTTCCAATGTCGCCTGCGAGGTTAGCTGTCGGACTGGTCCTTGGAAGTGGACTGGTCGGTGGTTACCCACCTTCCTTCGCCCCGCCCTGGGTCTTTCGACTCAGGGTTGTTGGGTCCCCCGCGCCACCATTCTGGAAGGAATGGCAGCTTCGGCTGCACCCCTATTTACGCATGAAAGAGGCATTTTGTCAAAACGCCGGCTCAAGATAAACAGGGAGCATGGGCTTGACATGGGTGGCGATTTTTCATTCTTTCAGATGTTGAGCCATCGCCTTGAAGCTGTTTTTTGCCGCCATCTGGCCTGCTGCTAATGGGGGTGATTTGATCGCCATTTTACCGCACACCTGCATTTTGATGGTTGAGACGGCCCCGGCCAGACGTAATTTCACCCCATGAAGCATGCGTCCTCATCCCCCTTCCTTGCCGCCCTCCTCGTTGCTTTGCTCTTTGCTGCTTCCACTCTGACTGCGCAGCAGACTCAGCGCATCGATGAAAAGGATCTTCGAGACTGGGCGGATCGCGGTGATGCCGATGCGCAGTTCGAACTTGGGCTGCGCATGATCACCGGCGAAGGTTTGAAGAAAAATATCGAAGAAGGGGTGAAGTCCGTCGAGAAGGCGGCCAAGCAGAAGCACCTGCGTGCGCAGTATGTCTTGGGAACGCTCTATGAAGACGGTGACGGGGTGAAAAAGGATCTCGCCAAAGCAGCGGAGTGGTATCGTAGCTCGGCAGAGCTCGGCTTCGCCCTCTCACAGCACAGTCTGGCCGCCTTGTATGAGGAAGGCAAAGGCGTGAAGAAAGACACGGCCAAAGCGGCGGAATGGTTCAAGAAAGCCGCTGATCAGGGGAATCCCCCCTCACAGACTGCCTATGCCTCAAAGCTCGAACGGGGCGATGGTATTGCCAAAAGTTCGTCTAAGGCGGCGCTCTGGTACCTCAAAGCCGCGCAGCAGGACTTCGTGCCCGCCATGACGCGCCTGGCCAATCTCTACTACACCGGTCAGGGCCTGCCGGTGGATTACCGCCGTGCCGGAGCCTGGTACCGTCGTGCCGCACGTTCCGAGGACCCTTGGGCTGCCAACAATCTTGCCTGGTTCCTGGCTACTTGCCCTGAGGACAACCTCCACAATGGCGAAAGCGCCGTCCTGCTCGCTCGGCGTGCCTTGAAACTCGTCGCGGAAGTCGTCCAGAGCGATGAGCAGCCCTACGAGATGATCGACACCATGGCAGCTGCCCTCGCCCGCAATGGCGAATTCAAAGAGGCCGAACTCTGGCAGAAGCGCTGCATCAACCTGCTCAACGAGGACAAAGACCTGCCTGAAGAGGATCGCAAAAAGCTGCAGGAGGAGTTCGACACCCGCCTCAAGCTCTACCAAAAAGCCACCCCCTTTGCCGAGCCTGACCCCAAAGGCGAAGAAGGTGCGGAGCCTCTCCCTCAGGATACCATTCTCCAGGATGAGGGGCTGCCCGAGTCCAAATCCAAGAAAAACACGCCTAAAAGTGGTCGTGGCACGGTCGTTTGAGGTCGGGAGACCTGCAGTTTCTGCACCCGTCATAGCCGCTCCATTCCCAGTTGCTGCACAAGATTCGCATGCTTTAGCGCAATATCTGCAAGACTAAGCCCTTCTTACACGGTTAAACCGCCAACTCTTTTCATCCGGCATTCTGCCCTTTTCCCTTTCCACTCATGTCCGCTGCCGTCGTCCGTTCTGCCGCCCTTCCACCGCCCATTCCCGGTCTGAACCGCCGTATCCGCCAGCCCAAGAAAAATATCCCGCAGACCAAGCCGGAGCGTGATCAGATCCTGGGCTGGGTGCGTGCCTATGCCGAAGAGCAAAAACTGGTCCCCCCGGTGCCGCTGGCAGATCTGCAGGAGCACACGGATAAAATCGTCACGATCCACGCCATCGACAAAATCCACCGCGACTACGTCGGCGTTCTTCTCGCCAACGAAACCTGGCGTGAATCCCTCGCCACCGTGCCCTTTGAAAAGCGTCTCCTGCTGATGCCAAAGTGCCTCCGCGTCGAAAGCAAATGCCCCGCCCCCTTTGATGAATTCGGCCTCCTCTGCAAGCAGTGCGGTCTCTGCTCCATTCAGGACTTCCAAAACGAGGCCGAAAAGCTCGGCTACGCCGTTCTCGTCGCCGAAGGCAGCGCCATCGTCATGTCCCTCATCCAGACTGGCAAGATCGAGGCCATCGTGGGCATTTCCTGCCTCGCCGTGCTGGAGCGCACCTTCCCCTACATCGAAGCCGCTGCCATTCCCGCCGTCGCCGTGCCCCTCCTTCAGGACGACTGCATCGACACCCTCGTCGATATCGACTGGGTCTGGGATTACATCCATCTCACCAGCGACGACAAAACCCGCCGCCTCAATCTAAACGCGTTGCATGACGAGGTGAAAACCTGGTTCACCTTGGACTCCCTCAACGCACTCATGGGCCCCTCCCGTGGCCATAGCGACGACATCGCCCGCGAATGGCTCGCTCGTGCCGGCAAACGCTGGCGTCCCTTCCTCACCGTCGCCGCCTATCAGGCCCTGCGCGAAGACCCCGAAGGCCCCATCTCAGACACGGTCAAAAAAGCCGCCATCGCCGTCGAAATCTTCCACAAGGCCTCCCTCGTTCACGACGACATCGAGGACGGCGATGCCGAACGCTACGGCGAAACCACCCTGCACACCGAACACGGTATCCCTGTTGCCCTGAATATCGGTGACCTCCTCATCGGCGAAGGCTACCGCCTCCTCGCCGACAACGATGCCGCCGCCCACATCCGCAGCGCCGCCATCCTCGTCGCCGCTGAAGGCCAGCGTGAGCTCTGCATCGGCCAGGGCGCGGAACTCCTCTGGACGCGTCACCCCGTCGCTCTCAGCAGCACCCAGGTGCTCGAAATCTTCCGCAGCAAAACCGCCCCCGCCTTTGAAGTCGCCCTCAAGGTCGGTGCCGCCCTCGCCGGCCAGCTCGACGAATGCGCCGACGTCCTTCACACCTACAGCGAAAATCTCGGCATCGCCTATCAGATCCGCGATGACCTCGACGATCTCGGCGAAGACTCCGCCGCCGGCAACGAATGGAACATGCGCCCCAGCATCGTCCTCTCCCTTCTGCGTGAGAAAGGCAAAGGCGAGGTCAAAGACCAGATGGAAGCACTCTGGAACGGCGTCGCCAAAACCAAACCCGACAACGCCACCATCCGCGACTGGGCGCTCGACAGCGGCGCCCATGAGAAGGCCATGACCCTCCTCGAAAGCTACAAGGAAGCCGCCATCCGCTCCCTCCAGGAAGTCGAACTCCCCAATTTGAAAGGCCTCCTCCGCCGCGTCATCGGCAAGATCTTCAACGAGCTTGAAATCAAAGGCTGGTGCCGCGAATTCGAGCAGCAAAATCTCAATCCCGAACTCCGCGCCGAAGCCGCCAAAGCCGCCGAACACCTCGTGCCGAACGTGGCTTCCTAATTCTACTTTGGTAGTTCTTCGGGAGGGTCATAAAATCAATCTGGAGGGCATTCCTGCGGCATGACACCTGATGACGTGGAATGTCCTTGTGAGGTTGCCGCCGTCTCTTCTTTTTGCCCGCACACTCCGCGTGACACCAGTCCCAACGGGACTGCGCATCATAGCGAAGGGGTGTCGAGCCTGGGCGAGGCTCCCCTGGAACCCGAGGTCAGCATCGGAAAGCAAACCCAGAGCCTTCGCCACAGACGAAGCCCACCAGCGGCGTTTGCAAAAAGCCCCGCAGCCCCAGAAAGAGAGTGTCGCCAGCCCCCCGATGACTTACCAAAGTAGAACTAAAGGCGCGAAACAACCTCCTCTCAGCGGCTGATCGCCTCGATCAGCAGTCTTTGAGGCGCAGGGTCTAGAGGCCAGTCGCTATAGGTCTCTCGCTGTTCTTTATCCCACGCTGTCCAGTCCATCAGCGAGATTCGCACTGAACTGGTGGACGAATTTTTGGCAAACTCGACTGCCAGCGCGGAGTCTTTCAGACGCCATTCCTGGCGCAGGCCAAAAGGATTGCCTGCCGGACAATCGATGTTTGGGACATAACCTTCACTAACCTTGCCAAACTTGGCGGTGTAGTGAGCTGCGACCAGCAGGCCGATGCCTCTCATCTGGTATTGCGGCACCACTTGCTCAGCGGTCTTTGGATAACGCTCTTTCCAGGCGAATGCCTGCAATTCTGCCTCCTGTAGTTTGCCATGCACCAGGGTCAATCTGCCGCTCCATTCGACACCAGCGAGTCGAAAAGTGGAAGTCGCCAGAGTCAGCTTGCCAGCACTCTTGTCCATATGGCTGAGGCTGAGTTCCTGCACCCGCTCACGCAGCTCCTCTTCCGTAAGGCCGGGTTTCAAATCCAGAAAATCATCCAGCAGCTTCACTTCCTGCCGGCTCAGTCTCACCGCCTGTTTTTCTTCCTTGGCGAATAACGTCGTTACCCAAAAGACGATCAGCAGAACTGACAGAAGCCGGTGCATGGCTGTAAATAGAGATGTGGCATGCCTTTCATGCAAGAACTCCCTCCGCAGGAATAACACACCTCCCCGGAGGATAGGCCTCCGGCCTGTCACCGGATCGAGGCGTCCCGCCTTCGACCTAGGCTTTGTGAAAACCTGCGCTGAATAACCGCGGCAAGTTCATGTCATCTTATACCATCCTTCAAGCCGCAAGCCTCTCCCTCCGAAAGCGCGTAGCGCTGACACAACCGTAGCCGTGGGTGCCAACCCACGGAACTGCATCACCCATGTCTCCCAATTTCGTGGAACCGCGTAGCGGTGACACAAAACGCCGCCATTCCCAAACCTGACCGCGCCAGCGCTATCGCGGGTTTTCAAACACCGCCTGGCCCGGACATTCCCGTACGGCGGGCTTGTCATGGCACGCTTCGTTTGCTCCATTAGGCGGGTTGCTGGATCTGCCTTCGGGTATTTTTTTGGAGTCATATGAATCGTCCGCGTATTTCTAGGGATCGTTGGTTGCTCTGGTCGGCCGCCGGTGTGGTGGCACTTGTACTAAGCTTGGGCTGGCGGGCGGAACGGGTCCGCAGAGAGACCGCGCGAGCCTTGGAGGAGACAAGGGTACAGCTCGGGCGTTCGCAGGCGGGCGGGGTGAATCTGATGGAGGAAGTGAAGAAGGAATCCCTCAAGGTCCAAGTGCTGATAGGGCAGGTGGGAGAGAAAGATCAGCGCTTGCAGATGCAGGCGAAAAAACAGGACACGCAGGCGCTGGAACTGGCGGCGCTGACGGAGCGGCTGCACGAGGCGAGCCGCGCGGACCATGCGCTGGCGGTGCAGCGCATGGAGGCCGATGGAAACTGGCCGGAGGGCCTGGCGCTCCTGGCCCGGGCGCTGCAGTGGTGGCCCGAAAATCCCCAGGCCGCCACGCGGCTATACGCGACGCTTTCGTTGCACGCGGCGGAGAATCAGGGCTGGCCTCGCAAGGTGCTGCACCATGCGGGCACGGTGTGGCAGGGGAGTTTTTGCGCAGATGGCTCACGTTTCTTGACAAGGTGTGCAGACAACTCAGTGCGGGTGTGGGATGCGAAATTGGGCGAAGGCGTGGGCGTGCCAGTGCTGCTCTCGGGCACGGTGCAGGGGGCAGACTTCAGCCCGGATGGAAAACGCATCGTGACGGTGGATGGAAAGGGTTCGGAGAATGCAGTGCGGCTCTGGGATGTCATGACGGGCCAGCAGATCGGGGCACCGATGATGCAGGATGGCGGGGTCCAGTCGGCTCACTTCAGCGCGGATGGTTCGCGCCTCGTGAGTGTGAGTCTGCGCGGCACCTCGGCGCAGGTGTGGGTTGCTTCCACGCAGCAGCCGCTCGGGTCGCCGCTGGTCCATGCGGGCACGGTGAACAGCGCGGAATTCAGCCTCGACGGCTCGCGTGTGGTGACGGCGGGAGAGGACAAGACGGTGCAGCTATGGGACGCCGCCACGGGCAAACCCCTCGGCAAACCTTTGCGCCTGCCGCTGGCGGTCCTGAGCGCGCAGTTCAGCCCTGATGGTTCGCGCATTGTGACGACGACATGGGGAGACGGTGCGCAGATGTGGGATGTGGCAACATGGAAGCCCCACGGGGAGCCGCTGCGCCATGGGACGCGGGTACGCAGTGCGTTGTACAGTCCGGATGGGGCGTACCTTTTGACGATGGGGGCGGACCAAAACTTGAAGCTGTGGGATGCGGATACGGGCGGTGCAGCGAGGTGGCCGATGCGCCATGAGATAGGGCTGGAAAGCGTGGACTTTAGCAGGGATGGCACACGCATCGTATGCATTGATATGGACCGCTCAGTTCATGTGTGGGATGTGGCGTCTGGGAAACGCCTTGGCGTGCCGCTGCGGCATGCGGAGACGGTGCACAGCGCAGAATTCAGCCCGGATGGCCGCTGCCTGCTGACGGCCTGCGCCGATGGCACAGCACTGCTCTGGGACGCGCCGACGGATCTGCCGCTGGAGGAGCCCCTGCGGCATGCGGATGCAGTTTTGACAGCGGCCTTCAGCCCGGATGGCAAACGCCTGGTGACCGGGAGTGATGATGATACGGCACAAGTCTGGGACATGACGACAGGCCGGCCGGTGGGGGTGCCGATGCAGCATGAGAATCGACGGGTGTCGTGCGTGGAATTCAGTGCGGATGGCCGGCGCGTGCTGACGGCGAGCACGGACAGCACCGCGCGCGTTTGGGATGCGGCCACGGGCCTGCCGGTGACGGAGCCGCTGCGTCACGCGGGGCAGGTGTGGTCGGCGCATTTCAACGTGGACGCCTCACGCGTGTTGACGGTGAGCCTGGATGGTGGCGCACAGATGTGGGATGTGGCGAATGGGAAGCCGCTGGGCGCGCCGATACGGCATGAGGATGGTAACGCACTGGGCGGGGCGGATGGGCTGAGTGGGGAAGTACTGAGTGCGGAGTTCAGCCGGGATGGCAGGCGCATTTTGACGGCGGGTGCGGATGGCACGGCACGGCTTTGGGATGTGGCCACCGGCAAGCGGCTGGATGTGCCTGCGCTGACGCATGAGGCGGAGGTGACGCTGGCACATTTCAGCCCCGATGGCACCCTCATCGTGACGCGGAGCGAGGATGACAAAGCGAAGCTATGGGATGCGGCCACGGGCAAGCCGCTGGAACTGCCGCTGCTGCTTGCAACGATGGTGCATAGTGCGGCATTCAGCCCGGACAGTAAGCGCGTGGTCACAGTGGGCGAGGACGACGCTGCGCAGGTGTGGGACGTGCCCACGGGCAAGCCATTGGGCCGTCCGATGATGCATGTGGCTCACCTAGGCAGTGCGGCATTCAGCCCGGACGGAACGCTCATTGTGACGACGAGCGATGACGAAAAGACGCGTGTGTGGGATGCTGCGACGGGCCTCATGCTGGGCGAGCCGCTGCATCATGAAGAACTGGGCGCGCACCAGGATTTTGAGGGCAACTCGGACTTCACGCCGAATGCCTGCTTCAGCCCGGATAGTCGGTGCATCGTGACCACAAGCATCGATGACACGGCGCGCCTGTGGCACCTGCCTCCCCCAGTTGCTCAATTGGTGCCCGTGCCGGAATGGGTGCTTGCCCGTGCCTATGCGGTCGCAGGTTTGCAGCCGCAGGCAAATGGCGAACTGCGTGAGATGTCGCCTGAGCAGCGCCGCGCTGCGGTGCTGGCGGAGGTGCCAAAGGAGGTGCCAAAGGAGGGTGAGTGGTCGAAGCTGGCACTCTGGCTGGCCCTTCCGGCCTACGAGCGTCCGCTCACGCCGCAGTCGCGCTTCACCCGTGGCCAGTTGGGTGAACGTGAGCGCGATGCGGATGTGTGGAATTCGCAGGAGCAGCTTCGCACACCGAACTCGGCCTCGATGGAGGCTGAGGCCTCCGCCCTGCGCTTTGATCCGGGCACCCCTCTGGCCCACATACTGCTGGCCGGCGCAATACTGCGCGAAACCACCTCCATGTCGCCAGATGACGTCCCTCCTTCGCTGCCCCAAAGCATGGCCTTTTTTCGTGAGCATGGCACACGCATCCTGCTAAACAATGCCGCGTTGTGGTCTCGTGCTGCGGCGAGCTTGAAGGAGCAGGGAGACAAGCGGTTGGCGAAGGAGGCGGAGGACCGGGCGGCCCGAAAGTAATTGGAGCTCAGGCGGACATTCCTGCCCGCCCTTTCTGCTGCTATTTCCATCGGGCGTGCTTCGTTTAAAGCCGACCATGAAGTTGTTCCGTCTTTGCACTGCATTCCTGCTCACCCTTTCCGTCGTACACGCCGCCGACTCGCGGCCCAACGTCCTCTTCATCGCCATCGATGACCAAAACGACTGGATCGGCTGCCTCGGCGGACATCCGCAGGTGAAGACGCCTGCCATCGACGCCCTCGCCAAGCGCGGCACCCTCTTCGCCAGCGCCCACTGCCAGGCACCGCTCTGCAATCCCTCACGCAGTTCCCTCCTCACCGGCCTCCGCCCCTCCAGCACCGGCATCTACGGCCTCGCCCCAGGCATTCGCGAAGTGGAGCAAACCAAGTCTCACATCACCCTCCCGCAGACCTTCACGCAGGCCGGTTACTTCACCTTCAACAGCGGCAAAATCTACCACGACGGCTCCATGCGCGGTGGCGATCAAAAAACCGAGTTCAATGAATGGGGCAATCGCGGCCCCATGCCGAGGCCCAAGACGCCCATCGCCAATCTCCCCGGCCCGGACCGCCATCCCGCCATGGACTGGGGCGTCTTCCCCGAGAAAGACGAAGACAACGCCGACTGGAAAATCGCCGACTCCGCCATGGATGCGCTGAAGCGTGCTCCTGCCGACAAACCCTTCTTCATCGCCGCCGGCTTCCGTCTCCCGCACGTTCCCTGCTTCGCCTCACAGAAGTGGTTCGATCTCTATCCGGATGCCACTCTCCAGATGCCCCCGGTCAAAGAAGACGACCGAGCCGACCTCCCCAAATTCGCCGACTTCCTCCACTGGAAGCTCCCCGAGCCCCGCCTCAGCACCTTGCGCAAATACAACGAATGGCGTCCTCTCGTCCGCGCCTATCTCGCCTGCGTCAGCTTCATGGACAGCCAGGTCGGCCGCCTCATGCACGAACTCGAAGCCACTGGCCGCGCGGACAACACCATCATCGTCCTCTGGGGGGACCACGGCTGGCACCTCGGCGAAAAACTCATGACCGGCAAGAACACCCTCTGGGAACGCAGCACCCGCGTGCCCCTCATCTTTGCCGGACCCGGCATCAAAGCCGGTCAGGTCTGCGACAGCCCCGTGGAACTCCTCGACATCTTCCCATCGCTCCTCGCTCTCACCAAAATGCCCGCCCGCAGCGACCTCGAAGGCCACAGCCTCATGCCCCAGTTTCAAGATGCCAAAGCACCGCGCGAATGGCCCGCCATCACCACGCACAACCAGGGCAATCACACCATCCGCACCAAAGACTGGCGCTACATCCGCTATGCCGACGGCAGCGAGGAACTCTACGACGTGAAAAAAGATCCCAACGAGTGGACCAATCTCGCAGGTGATTCGAACTACACCGCCCAAAAAACCGAACTCGCCAAATGGCTCCCCAAGATCGACAAAGGCCCCGTCCCCGGCAGCAAGAGCCGCGTCCTCACCTATGAGCCCTCCACCGGAGAGGCGATCTGGGAGGACAAGCCGATTGATAAAAGCGCCCCGCTGCCGGAACCGTAAGGCGTGTCCGCCTCTCCCAACAAGCTCCGCCTCACCCTCGGCCTCGGCTTTCTCGCCTTCATCATCGCGGGATCTCTGCTGCTCCTCGCATGGCTGCGCCAGCGCGAGCGCGAAGAATCCAACCGCCTCTTCCAAGCTCTCGCTCAGGCCGATGCCGAATTTGTGCGCCGCATGAATCTCCCGCGCAGCGAGAAACTGGCCAAAGACTTGAAGGAGTTGCTGGGTGTGAGCATCGTGTTCCTTGATCGAAGCGACATGCCGCCAGCTGCTGAATATTTGATCCAGTCAGAGATCAAACGCGGCAAGGTCGAGGACTTGAACGACCGTCAGCAATCAGTGGTGGTTGAACTCGACGGTCGTCATTACATGCGATTTTTCAGGCTCCCCCCCGCATCATCCCTCTCCCTCCGCGATCCCGCCACCCTCAACGCCTTCATAACCTTCTGGCTCATCTCCGCTCTCGTGGGCTGGCTGCTCGTGCGTGAGCGCCTCAAGCGCGCCCAGTCCGAACGTCTCGCCATGCTCGGCCGCGTCGCCACCAGCCTCGCCCACGACATCAAAAACCCCCTCGCCTCCATCCAGCTTCACGCACAGCTGATGACGCCGCAGAATGAGGAGGACGCACAGGCCGTCCGTCTCATCGAAAACGAATCGGAAGTCATCGCCGGTCTGGTAAACCAGTGGCTCCACCTCGCGAATCCGCTGCCACCGAAACTCGTAAAAGTCGATCTGACTGAGTGCATCCGTGGCGTGGCCGCAAACATGGAAGCCCAGGCCCGTCATGCTGGCGTGGAAGTCGACATCGAACTTCCGAGTCCCGTGTGGATCATGGGAGATTCCCAACGTCTCGCTCAGGCCGTGCGAAACCTCATGATCAATGCCATTCAGGCCATGCCACGTGGCGGCAGTCTGAAAATCAGCGGTCAGCCTGCCAATGCATTTTTCGAACTCCATTTCACCGACTCCGGCACCGGCTTTTCCGAACAGGCCCTGGCTCAAGGCACCGAGCTCTTCTTCACCGAGAAAGAAGGCGGCATGGGCGTGGGCCTGAACATTGTCTCAAGCGTCATCACAGCGCATGGTGGCACCATGAAATTGCAAAATGACCCCAAGGGCGGGGCGGTTATCATCGTGCTGCTCCCCTTTTTCACCGCATGACTCCCGCCATCCTCATCATCGAAGACGAATACGCTCTTGCCGCTGCGCTCTCGACCGTCGTGCGTCGTTTGGATGCCACTCCAGTCGTCGCAGCCAGCGGCCAGGGGGGAATCGACAAACTCGGCACGCAAACCTACGCACTCATCATCCTCGATGTCGGCCTGCCCGACATGAGCGGCCTAAAAGTGCTGGAGAAAATTCAAGCACTGCCCCAGCCACCACCAGTGATGATCATCACCGCACACGGTACACTGGACACCGCCCTGGAGGCCCGACGTCTCGGCGCACGCGAGTATTTCCTCAAGCCCCTCAATCTGGCCGACATGCAGCGCGCCATTCGCGAAGTCTTCACCCCCGTGAAAACCGAGCAGCGTTCCGCAACCACCATGATCGGCAACAGCGAGCCCATGCAGCGTGCCTTCGCCGTCATCGCCCAGGCCAGCGGCAACGACGCCCCCGTCCTTCTGCAAGGACCACCCGGCAGCGGTAAAAGTCTCGCCGCCCAGGTCATTCATCGCCACAGCGCCCGTGCCGAAAAGCCGCAAATCGTTTTCCGTGCCGATGAATGGCCGCAGGATCGTGCAGAGGCCGCGCTGGATGAAGCCATCGCCAAAGCAGCCGACGGCGTCCTGTTTCTCGATGAAATCAGCGCGTGGTCAAAGCCTCTTCAGGCCGCGCTGATGCATCGTTTGAGCGCAGCCACCGTCAAGGCTCGCCTCTTCAGCGCTTCCAGCCAGGAGGCGGCACCACATCTGCGTGATGACTTGTTTTACGCACTGGCGGTTCTGCAAGTCCTGCTCCCGCCACTGCGTGAACGCACGGCGGACATCCCCGCGCTGGCGGTTTCTTTTCTGGGTGATCAGGTGCTCTCCGCCGAAGCACTCGCTCTGCTCAAAGCTCACGAATGGTCGGGCAACGTGCGTGAACTGAAAACGGCCATGGCACACGCCTCCGCCGTTTGCAGCACCACAACGATACTACCGCATCACCTGCCCACCAGCATCGTGAAGCCCGACGAATCCAGTCATCTCGCAGAGACCATGAAGCGCGCCCTCACCGCCTGGCTCGATCAAAAAACCACCGGTCCCGATGAAATGATGCCCGCCTATGACGCCCTCCTCGAAACCGTGGAAGCCTCCATGCTCGACACCCTGCTCAAGCGCTTCGACAGCAAGCCCACCCGCCTCGCGACCGCCCTAAAAATGAACCGCGCCACCCTGCGCCGAAAACTCCGCGAGGAGTAAACCTCATTCCTCATGGTTTGATGAAACATTTGTTGGCGAAGTAGGACCATGAAACCCGCCGCACTTCTCTGGCCAATATAAAATTCTCAGTTTTCAGTTCCCAGTTTACAATCCTCAGAAGCGTCGACTACGCGTCCGCCGTCCTATTGAACTGAGTCCGTTTATACCAGGCCGCAGAAAACGGGTACACTCACTTCCCATCCGCCTTCCCCGGCACGCGCGGATCATTCGCAGGAAAAAACAGCTGCTTCTCTCGGTCAAAATAGATCGCCTGGCACGCCCCAAAACCCTCCGACTCCGCAAGCTTGTGTCCAAGCGCCTTCACCCGCGTGAGCGTTCCCACACCAAAAGCCTTCTCGATCTTGAGCTCGTCCGGGTTCCACTGGTGGTGAAATCTCGGTTCCGCCAGTGCCTCTGCCGGTAGCATGCCATCGTCAATGATGTGCGTCAGCAGCAGCAGCGCCTGCGTGATGATCGTCGGCCCTCCAGCCGCTCCAGTCACGATCACAGGTTTGCCATCCTTCAGCACAATCGTAGGACTCATGCTAGAAAGCGGACGTTTGCCGGGCGCGACAGCATTCGCCTCCGCGCCCACCAGCTTAAAAGCATTCGGAACACCAGGCTGCACCGCGAAGTCGTCCATCTCATCGTTGAGCAGCACCCCGGTGCCGGGTACGACGACCTTGCTGCCGAAGCCAGTGTTGATCGTTTGATTCAGCGCCACCCAGTTGCCCTCGGCATCCGCCGTGCAGAGAAAAGTCGTATGCTTGCCAAAAACATCCCCCTCCCAATGCGGCGGCATGTTGTGCGCAGGAACCGCCGTGGCGTGATCCAGGTCGATCTTCTTCGCCAGTTCCGCCGCATACACAGGATCCACAAGCCCCCGTGGCACCGGCGCAAAATCCGGATCGCCCAGCCAGTACGCACGATCCGCAAACGCCAGCTTCATCGCCTCGGTGATCACATGAATGCGGCTGCTGGCACGGAAGTGCCGGATCGGAAAATGCTCCAGGACATTCAGGATTTGCGCCACATGCACTCCCCCCGAACTCGGCGGCGGCATGGTGATGAGATCGTAGCCGCGATACTTCGAGCGGATCGCCGCACGCTCCGGTGCCTGATAGCTCGCAAAATCCTGCGCCGTCATGAGGCCACCATTGGCCGTCATCCATTCGGCGGTCTTCTGGGCGAACTCACCCCCATAGAACCATTTGACCCCGCTTTCCGCTACAGACCGGTAAGTTTTTGCGAGGTCCGCTTGGACGAGCATATCGCCTTTTTCCAGCGGCTTCCCGTCTTTGAGGAAAATGGCCGCTGAAGCCGGAAACTTCCCGAGTTTGGCCGCCGTGGCCGCGAGCTTGCGCGCATACACCGCATCAATCGCGAACCCTTTTTCAGCGATCTCCGCAGCAGGGAGCAGCACGTCAGCCAGCTTGAGTTTCCCATGCTTCCTTTGGGCCACCTCGCAGGCTTTCAGGTAGCCTGGGACACCCGAAGCCAGAGCTCCCGTCTTGCTGGCCTCGTCGTCGACTTTGCCGTCGATCAAATACATGTCGCGCTGCGCCTTGGCAGGAGCCATTTCACGACCGTCAATGCAAGTCACCGTGCCATCAGCCGCATGAATGACGAAGAAGCAGCCACCGCCGATGCCGGAGTTGTGTCCATCCACCACCCCCAGCGTCAATCCGGCCGCAATGGCCGCGTCAATGGCGTTGCCACCCTTTTCAAACGCCTGCTGGCCCGCTTCTGTCGCCAGCGGATGCACGGTCGCGATGGCGTGTTTCGGGAAGGCAGCATCTGCGGCAAGCAGTGCCGGAGCGGCGAGCAGGACAAGGGTGGCCAGGACTTTCATACCACCGATGCTAGTCACTCCAGCGGGTGCGTCGAATCAAAACAACTCACCAAAATGAGTGTGCAGGCTTCAGGACTCAGCACTGCGCTTCCAACTCAGCCAAGCATGGCGGTAGGTGAAAGCCATGGCCATGATACCTGCAAACAGCAGCAAAGCGCGGCTGGGTTCCGGCACCGCAGTCACATTGCTGACGACAGTTCCCGGCAGAGTGAGATCCAGCGTACCAGCCTTTTCAGGCTCGGTCGCACCCACAGCAATGGCGGCAGCTATGCTGCAGGCTAACCAATAACTAAAGGATCGAAAAGACATGAATTACGTTAATCTTTAACAGATCACCCCCGGGTTGAACAATATATTTCTTGTTCCGTTTTTGATGCAAAAGACTCATTTTCAGCTCTATGCTGATTATTGCGTAAGAAATTCGCTGGATTTTCCAATGCCTGCCTTCTTGCTTGCACGTTCCCTGCGTCTCCGCCATGACTACGGCCCCCCAATTCCGGCATCTTATCCATCATGTCTATCGTCAGTTCTCCGCGTGTCATCAACATAGGCTTGGCCGGTTTAGGCAATGTGGGGGCGGGAGTGTTCAAGAATCTGCAAAAGAATCGCTCCCTCATCAGCCAGCGCATCGGCGCCGAACTCCATGTTTCCAAAGTCGCGGTCCGTAATCTCTCCCGCCCGCGGGATGTCGAGGTGCCTGCGGCCATGCTCACCACAGACTGGAAGGAGATGGTCAATGATCCGTCCATTCCGGTGATCGTCGAACTGATCGGCGGCACGACCACAGCCTACGATCTGGTGGCTGCCGCGTTGCGGGCCAAAAAGATCGTCGTGACCGGAAACAAGGCCCTGCTCGCGGAGCGCGGTAAGGAATTGTTCGCCCTCGCGGAGGAATGCGGTGTGCCGATTTACTTTGAGGCCGCCGTTGCAGGCGGCATTCCAATCATCCAGGTACTGCAGGAGGGGCTCGTGGGAAATCACATCCGCTCCATTCACGGCATCATCAACGGCACCTGCAATTACATCCTCACCCGCATGTCTCAGGCCGGACTGAGCTATGCCGATGCTCTGCAGGAGGCGCAGGACAAAGGCTATGCCGAGGCAGATCCCACGCTGGATGTCAGCGGCTGGGATGCCGCGCACAAGGCCATCATTCTGGCCTCCCTCAGCTACGGATTCTGGATTCCGCAGGACAAAGTCCATGTGGAAGGCGTGGACCGCGTCAACATCACCGATTTCCGCTTTGCCGAACGCCTCGGCTACACCATCAAACTCCTTTCCGTCATCCGTGCAGATGAAAACGGCCTCGTCGAGGTGCGCACCCAGCCCTCCCTGGTGCCCCTCTCGCATGTACTCGCCAATGTCAGCGGTGCTTTCAATGCCGTGCTCGTGAATGGTGATGTCGTCGGCGAGACCTTGTTCTATGGCCGCGGTGCCGGTCAGGACCCCACCAGCAGCAGCGTCATCAGCGACCTGTGCGAAGCCGCCGCCGTTTTGATGCACGGTGCCCGCCACAGCGGTTTCGTGCCGCACGGTCTCTACGGCAAATCCAAACCGGTGGATGACACCGTCTCTCACTACTACCTGCGTCTGACCGTTGACGACGTTCCGGGGGTGCTGGCTCAAGTTGCCACAGTGCTTGGTGAACGTGGGATTGGGATTTCTTCCATGATTCAGCCGGAAGATCTCGAAGACACCAGTGGCGAAACTTCACTCGTGCTCATGATTCACGACGCACGTCTCGGCGACATGAAGTCGGCTCTGGCCGCCATCAGTCAGCTCAAGTGTGTGCGCTGTGATCCAAGCTGGATGCGCGTTGAAACATTGCAGGGCTAGTGGCTTGAGGGACAAATAGACCGCCGATAAAAATTGGCGTGGAATGCGGCCCTAAAAATGAGAAGATACCTTTCATGAAAATCGCGCTCTCCAATCTCGCCACCCTCGTCGGAGGCATTGTTTTATGCGGAGATCCCGCCGGGCAGATCACCGGTTTTGCATCTTTGAAAGAAGCCATTCCAGGAGACCTCAGTTTTTTCCACGACCCACGCTACAACGAGAGATTGGTGAACACGAAGGCCAGCGCCATCCTCGTTCCCCTCGGGTGGACGGAGTTCCCGCCAAACGCCTCCTGCATTGCCGTCTCGGACCCTTCACGTTCCTTTGAGCAGATCGTGGAGACATATGGCTTCCAGCCCGAGCCCTTCACCCCCGGCGTGCATCCGTCCGCAGTGGTCGCCGCCAATGTCAAATTCGACCCGGAGCGCGTGGCCATCGGCCCCAATGCCGTGGTCGAAGCCGGGGTCGAATTGGCAGATGAAGTCGAGATTGGCCCCGGTTGTTTTGTCGGGCGCAACGCCGTCATCGGCAAAGGTTCCAAGCTTCATGCAAACTCCACCGTGCATGCCGAATGCATTTTGGGAGAAAGTGTGTTTCTCCATTCCGGAGCCGTCATCGGCGCCGATGGCTTCGGCTATGAATTTGGCCAGGGCCGCCATCGCAAAGTGCGTCAGGCCGGCATCGTTCAGATCGACAACGACGTGGAAATCGGCGCTGGCAGCACCATCGATCGCGCCCGTTTTGGCCGCACCTGGATCGGGGAGGGGACCAAGATCGACAACCTCGTGCAGATCGGTCACAACGTGGTCATCGGCAAGCACTGCATCGTCGTTGCCTGCACCGCCATTGCCGGCAGTGCCACCATTGGAGATTACGTCGTCATTGCCGCTCAGGTCGGCATCGCAGGTCATGTGCATGTCGGTTCGCAGAGCACCCTCGCCGCACGTTGCGGCGTCACCCGCGACCTGCCCGGCGGCCAGACCTATCTCGGCTTTCCCGCCATCCCCGTGGGAGAAGAAAAACGCCGCCTCGCCGGCATCAATCGCCTCCCCCAGCTCGTGGCACGGGTAAAAGAACTGGCCGCACAAATTGCCGGCGGCAGGTCAGCCTGATCACGCAGGGCGCTAACATGGTCAAAGACTGGTTTGCTGAGGACGCAGCCTCACAAAGATGACGGTGCTTCCATTTCCAATTTTGGCCGATTTTATATCACGATTCGCTGAAAACAGGTCTGTCTCTGAGGGCTTTTGAAAAGGGGGCCTTCAATGAGGCTGCAGCCACGATGGGAGGAAGAATTTCAGCGCATCCCTACCATGCGGAGTAGCGCGTGCCGCAGGGCTGGTAAGGAACCGCTGAGCGGGTCCGAAGCTTCGGGTCTGTGGCGTCGCGGGCGCTCAAAAAGGTGCGCCGTCCTTGGAATGTGGAGAGGCAGGCGATGCGGGCCGTTGCCGCGACGGACTCCTTTTCAACTGCTGAGGGTATTACTCCAGAGGTCTGAGGCGCAAATGGCGCAGCGTATAAAAGGGCGCATCCGATTCCGCCATGCGTCTCGCCCCATGTTTCCTCTTCGGCCCAAACAGCTCCCGCTGCGCCTCGAAGATGCCTTCCACAAACTCCTTGCTGCCCAGCACCACGCCATCGGTGAAGTAGCGCACGCGCAGCCGCACCAGCTCACCCGGACTCAGCTTCCCTTTCTGCGCCAGCACCGCTCGTGCAGATTCCACTGTCACACCGCGCGTCACCACCTTCTCATTCTGCGCGTCCTTCACCTCCCGCCCCTCTGCATGCAGCAGGCAGCGATACGCCTCCGCCGCTCCCGCGCTCCTCCAGCCATCCACCGGCTTGCCCTGCGCCTTGCACAGTCCGCGCTGCGCTCTCCGGCTGCCGCCCAGCGCCTCCGCGTAGCCGCACCAGCGATAATCCTTCGGATCTTTGACCAGTCCCGCACGCACCGGATTCAGATCAATGTACGCAGCCATCGTGCGCAGCGCCTCTCCCTGGCCCTCCACCAGCACGCTTTTGAAGCGATCCATCCACAGCGTCCCCCGGCGACCGCGCCGCTTGTTGAACCACCGGCTAAATCGTTCCTTCACCTCCTTCACGAACAACGACAGATCGCAAAACCGCTTCTTCAGCGCCTCCAGTTTCTGCTCCGCCAGCACCGCCATGCCGCGCGCACGCAGATCCGCCAGTTCATCACGCAGCAGGCCCACGTAGGTGCGGCTGTAAAGAATGCTCAGGTGCTCCAGCAGCTTCGCCTCCCCATCCGCGCCCTCAAACCGTTGCAACCACGTTTCCCGGTGAGGCACCTCGGCCAGCAGATGGAAATGATTGCTCATGAGGCAGTAGGTCACCACCTTGATGCCGGAGAACTCCGCCATGCGCCAGATCACCCGCCGCAGCGCCTCTTTCTCAATGTCATCAAAGAACACCTCACCACCGCAGGTGCGCGACATCACATGGTAACAATACGACTCCAGCGGCCCCTTGCCCAGAATGCGGAACCTGCCACCCGACCACGACCGCGCGCCAGGATAGAGCCCCGTTTTCGCATTCACACCGACAAGTTGCTCCTCAAGCGGGAGCGTCTGAGGATCAGAGGTTTGGGCGGATTTCATGGGGTGTAAAATAGAGATAATGGTGGTGAAGGCAAACTGCTAAATGCCTGGCATCTTTTTTCATGCGCACCAGCAGCGTCTGCAAAGAGCCCCGCCGCGCATTGGCACCATGATCAGACATCGTGCCTAAATCCCCGATCAACACCCTAAACCGAGTGCCATTCATGGCTGGCATCTTCTCTGTATGAAGAGGAAGGGCTATCAATAAGAGGTTGGACGGCCGCCATTGCTCTGCCGCTTCAAGGGAGCGTGGTGATGGGCTTGGCCGTCTTTTGGAGGGGGGGAGGGAGATTGGGGTCCAAGGCTGACGTTTTTTTCGTGATGGTGGTCGTGGGGCTGGGCCTACGATGGATCGAGATGCAGGAAGCGACCGAAATCATGGCGAGTGCAGAAGCGACAAGTATGGAGCAGGTTTTCATAATCTCATAATTTCGCATGAGACGGGGCTCTTGAGCGTAACAAAAGCGTAGGGTGGAACTAGGCAAGACCGAAGCTCTCTCTAGGTACGATGGTATTCGCACCTAAGAATAAGAACATCCCGAAAATGCGGGCCCCGCTGAAAGCTTCCTTCTTCAGGATGGATTGCCTCTGTGACCCTCGGTTGGGCATATGTGGTTAAAATGAAACTTCTCACAATTACCCCCCCTCATCCCCTCCTCTCCGGTATCCGTTTAAATCCGTGCAATCCGTGGTTCAAATTCCGGCCCTCTTCGCCTCGCCCATCCCCCACCTCACCAAAACCCCCATTGCTGCGTCTTCATCACATAAAGACCCAGCGCGTGCATGAACACGCAGGCCCCGAGACTCTTCGTCCTCACTGCCACGAAATACACCAGCGCCCCCCCCACAAACGCACCAAAATAATCCTCCGTATTGTGAATCACCAGCACCACGATTGGGTTGGCGCGTGGCTTCATTTACTCGTCTTCATTCGCTCTCGAAACCGATGCAAAGCTTTATCAAGAGCGTCAGTAAATTCACCATCGTGCTTAGAAAAAAGAGAGCCCGCAACCAGCCAGCCACACGCGCGCCCGGACCAGTTTCCGTTCAATTCCACAGTCACTGGCTTCTTCAATGTGCCTACCTTGTCCACATACCCGTCATTGCCGATCAGGTAAATTTCGCCCGGTGAAAATTTAGGCAGAGATTTCACAGTTCCACTCAGGGCCACGGTGATCAAACCACCAAAAGCCGCATCCTGCCGTGTTGCATCCACTCCCAGCAAGATAGGGCCCGTGACGGTAGCCGTAATTTGATCAGGTGAAGAAACCTTTTCATAGTGAATATCAAAGTCGCAGGCCAAAACTTCTGCTTCCGAACTTTGAAAATAACAAGCGGCGTTTGTCACACCATATTGATGTTTGCGGGAACATCCCGGAAATACCAAGAGCACGAAAACTCCACAAAGTATTTTGGCTCTAATTCTGTACACCAGATGCATCATAGGCCTCCATAAATAACTCCTAGTTTCCTGACTGTTTTCTGCCTCAAACCACCCTCCGCCACTCTGCATGCCTTGAATTTGCAATTAAGGCAAAGGATACCCCTTTGCTCCAATTGCCACACTGCGATCTGCACATATAATAGCTGAAACATAAAACTGCCCGGATTGTGTATCTGCGTTTGACACAGTTGCAGCTAGTCCAGACGCTGTCCACAAAATGCCACTAGTAACTGCTGAGTACGGGGTCCTTGTCAGTGATATTCCCCTGCTGCAGTATTTGTATGTTCAGCCACTTTTGCCCATGAACAAAAAGTGCCATACAAGAATAGCACTCGGTTAACCGCGCGCCATCCCCACCTCACCAAAACCCCCACTGCTGTGTCTTCATCACATACAAACCCAGCGCCAGATTCCCAACCGCGTGCATGAACACACACGCCCCCAAACTCTTCGTCCGCACCGCCACGAAATAAACCAGCGCCCCCCACACGAAGGCACCGAAATAATCCTCCGTGTTGTGAATCAACATCACTGCCAGCGTCACGATCCAAAATACCTTCCAGCTGTGCTTGCCAAAAGCCACACGCTCAAACCGCCCATCCTCCGTCAGCAGATAGCGCATCAAAAACCCCCGCCAGAACACCTCCTCCACAAACGGCACCACCAGCACCATGCGCGCAAAGCGCATGCCCACCACCAAACTAAACCACAACGGCGACTCCTGCGCGATCATCGGATCAAACCCTTCCTTGCGTTCCGCAAGCCCAAGCCACTTCCACCACGATGCCGGTTCATGCCCATGCTCGATCAAGCTCTCACGCAGCAGCGACGGAGCCACCCACACCGCAATGCCCACGACACCCAGCGTGAACGCCAGCCCCAAACCCCTCCACGGCCTGAAAGTGTAATGCTGGCGAAACAGCACCAGCACCACGGCGCAGACCACCGTTTGCAGCGGATAGACCCAGTGCTCCGGCGCACGCACATGCCAGGGCAGTTCCGAGTTCTCGATGCGAAACAGACCGGCAACACTGCCCAGCAGCGTGAACAGCACCAACGGCAGCACGTAGGCTGCTGTGGAAGAGGCGCGCAGGCGTTCAATCATCAGGTCGGGCAGTTTAAGGCAGAGCCAGTTCCTTCGCTCGTCCGTTTTTCAGCAGCCACTTGGAGCACCCCTTCAAATACATTCGGTTCCATGTTGAAAGCGTGCCCGCCCCCGTCGCCATCAGCGCGATGGTACGGTTGGAAATAAACTCCATCATGTTGCTGAACCGGCCCGGATGATCCGCCTTGAGCTGAGTGCCACGTTCATAAAAAGCCACGATGCGGCCATCGTAAAAGTACTCGATCAACTCATGCCACGCCTCATGCCACGCACGCTGGCGTTGCTCATAGCGGCCCAGCTCCTTCGCCAGCTTCTCCGGCGCATCGAGCAGCCTCTCACCATGCTTGGCAAACATCGCGCTGAGCGACTCCGCCGAGTCCAGCGCCAGAAACACTCCCGGCGAGAGCATCGGATCCACAAACCCAAACGCATCTCCTGCCGCCACCCAGCCCGGCCCCTGCGCACGGTCTGAAATAAGCTGATAATTGGTGTAGCTGAAAACATCGGTCACGCGCTTTCGCTTCGCCGTCAGCGGTGAGATCACCGGATCAGTCGCCAGCACTCGCTCAAGACGTTCCTCTCCCGTCGCACCAAACTCCGGCAGCGCCTTCGGATTCATCACAATGCCGAAGCTCAGTTTGTCCGGCAGCGGAATGCGCCAGCTCCAGCCCCACGGGTGATACATGATCGTGATCTGCCCCGGCTCATAAGGATGCTCGATCCCGGTATAGTGAGCAAAGTGTGCCGTGTCCCGTCGCGAGCCTGTGGCCGCCTTGATGCCCAGCAGTTTCGCCGACGTTCTCGCACGTCCGCTGCAGTCAATGATCAGGTCCGGCTTCGCACCCTCAGAGTAACCACCAGCCTCCAGCGCCGCCGCATCCAGCTCCAGCTCGCGCTTGCCACCCGGATGCGCCACCAGCCCGGCACGATGCTTCACAAACTTCACTCCCAGCTCTTTGGCGTAATCCTTCAAGACATCGTCGAATTCGGGGCGCGGTACATTGTAGGCATACGGCGGCAGCCGGCCTTCCACGGAGTTGAAATTGAAATTCATCTGCGTGCCAAGGTGATGAATGAAACTTGCCCCCGGCTTGAACTGCGCGATCGTAGCCACCCGGTCCTCGATGCCCATCCGTTGCAGGATCGCCACGATCGCGGGAATCAACGATTCGCCCACCAGCAGCGCCGGACGCTTCTCATCATCATAAACCAGCGCCTGGATGCCCTGACGGGCAAGCATCGCAGCGAGTGCGCTGCCCGCAGGACCTGCGCCAAGGACGACGATGCGTGGAGGTTGGCTCATGATTCAGTAGCGGCGGAGTTTGCCACTCGCGGTCAGTGGCAGTTCGGAAACAAAGGTGTAGAACAACGGCACCTTGTAGGCAGAGAGACGCTCCTGGCAAAGTTTTCTCAATTCAATCGCAGCAGGTGGCGACTCGGCGTTTTCAGGAATGATTTCCGCCGCAGGCATCGCCCCCAGCGCCGGATGCGCACGCCCAGACACACGCGCAGCCTTCACGCCGGCATGGCTGCACAACACCGCCTCCACCTCTTCCGGAAAACACTTCAAGCCTCCCACATTGATCACACTGCGCACACGACCCCGCAGATACAAACAGCCGTCCTCATCCATCTCGGCGATGTCTCCAGTCGCAAACCATCCATCGCGCAAAACAGTCTCCCGTGGCTGCCACGGCGTCAGATACGCATCAAACACACCCGGTCCGCGCAGCATCAGCTCACCGTCATCCAGCTTCACTTCAAACGCCGGCAGCGCTTGGCCAATCGAGGTCGGCTTGTCCTTCGCATGCTTCAAATTCAAAATCGGCAGCCCCGCTTCAATGATGCCCATCCCCTGCGTCAGATGCAGCCCCGTTTTGCCAGCAAACAACTCCGCCACTTCATTCGTCAGCGCAAACGCCGTCGAAACCGCAAGCCGCAGCGAACCAAGTCGCTCGGCATCCGGCAGACCAGAAAGCATCGTGTAATGGTAGGGCGACCCATACATCACCGTCGCCCCATGCGCCTGCATCATCTCCAGCATCACCTTCGGATCACTCGCCGGCGCAAGGATCGTCGTGGCCCCATGATAAAGATACAGCACAATCGAAACCGCAAAGTGATGCGCCATCGGCAGCACCCACAACACCCGGTCCTGCTCCCCAATACGCAATCCCTCATTCGCCGCCGTGATTCGGCCCAGCAGCGTCTCATGCGAGATCACGATACCCTTTGATGTCCCCGTAGTCCCGCTGCTGAAGCGAATAAAAGCCGGGTTCAACGCCTCAAGCGCCCCCTCATCAAACGCCGGCGGCGCATCATGCTCCACCGCCTCAACCCGCCACTCCTGCGCAGATTGCGCATGCACGATCACATCCAGCGCCGTCGCCTTCGCCAGTTGCGCCCGCTCGCTGACCGTCAGCTCATTCGGAATCGGCACAAAACACGCGTTCTGCTGCAAAATCGCCAGCGCCACCACAATGTAATCCGCGCCGCTCGGCGCATTGAGTCCAATACGTGGCCGCGCCTTCTTCGGCCAGTTCACATCTTCATTCAAACGCCGCCCGCATTCCCTCATGCGCGCCTCCAGTTCACCAAAAGTGAGCTGCAATTCCGGACTGACCACGGCTGAATGCGTGAGTGTGCTGCGTGCAAAAATAAGATCGACGATGTTCACGTGGCGGGTTCCAGTTGGCTCAAAATTCTTCGCACCTGCAGTGCCAGGTTGGCGGTGTCTTGTTCAGGAAATGTGGCGGCGATGCCTGCCGCCTGTCCAGTGGCCAGCGCGGTGCCCATGACCCGCGTGCTTGCCTGCGCCCGATGCGTGGCGGAGATGCACCGTCCCGCGATGAACACATTCTTCAAATCACGCGCCCGCAACACCCCCAGCGGAATGCCACAGGCCTTCGGCTCCTTCGGGTACATCAATCGCGGCCCCCGCGCCGTTTCGCGCAGCTCCATCGGCCACGTCGCATTCGCTACCGCCTGATCATCACTGCGGCTCTCAAGAATGTCTTCCTCCGTCAAAGTCGCCTCCCCAATCCAACGCCGGCTTTCACGAATGCCAGCACGCACAGGCAGCGTCGCAACTCGCGCTCGCGAAAAACCCTCCATGGCCGTTCTCAAATGCTCCACAATCGCAAAGGCCACTTCACGCCCCTTCATCTCGATCTCCGTCAAACTCCGCGCATCCGTCGCATCAAATGCGTCCCCAGGCAGATCCAGCGTCAGGAACGCTTCATTCAAAGCAGCACTGCCACGGAAATGCGCACCCGCAGCCTCCGCCGGAAGCTTCGTCTCCTGAATCCCCCTCACCAGACATCCCGCGATCTTCAACGGACCATCACCAATCAGGGCCGTCGCATCCACATCACCAAGTCCAACAATATAGGCCGGACGTTGCAGTTCATGCGCCGGTGTTTGATCCCACGGCTGATTCGCAAACGCCGCCACCACCGCATCACCACTCGCGTCCACCACCGCTCGCGGCCTCACCTTCCAGGTCGTGCCCCGGCATTGCAGCGTCACTTCCACAATGCGCTTTTCATCGACCCCACATCCCGCAACTTCAGTATGGAGCAAAACCTGCAGTTTTTGCTGAATCCGACACACCTGATCCAGGAACAACGCCAGCTTTTGCGGCTGGTGCATCAGCACATCGACCCTGCCCATCCGCACCGGCCCATGGGCAATTCCCTGCGCCAGCAATTCACGTTCGAATTCAACCACCAGCCCCGGATTGGCAACCCGTGCCACGGCCTCCGGTGTCGCTGGTAGATCATACAGCCCACAAAATGAATGAACTAACGAGGCTGTCCCCGCTCCACCCAGAAAACCATGCCGTTCCACCAGCAGCGTCTCCGCTCCCATACGCGCCGCCGCTAAAGCCGCCGCCACCCCTGCGCTGCCACCCCCAATGACGAGAACGTCAGGATTCTGGGTGATGGCGGTCGTGTCAGACATGCAAATAGATGAACCTAAGCGCAACAAAGCGCAAATGACGGCTCAGCGATACTCATGGCCTAGATTATCATCCGTAATGATCTCCGCACCACCCCATGCAGCCTCCATGGCCGGGCGGCGGCACCAGTGCCACATGTCTCCAGGAACCGGCAGCGCCTCCCCCTTGAGAAAGTCCAGCACCCCATCAATCTGATCCGGCCCGATAACAAGCTGACCATCAAAACGATACGCCGCGAGAATCTTTTGCCAGCGCTCACGGTCCGGTTCCATCGGCATGTTGCTCGCGAGGCAATGGTTCATGACCATCATCGTATGCGGAAACACCTCCATGCCAGTCCGTGCAGCACGCGGTGACTCAGTGCAGTTCCAAAACGCGACACCCTCAGGCGTCAGATGCGCTTTCACCTCGCTCAAAAACTCACGTGACAGCAATGCAGACGCAAACTCACGCCAATGATGCGTCGTGTTCATCACAATGGCATCAAATCGCGCCTCCGGATGTTGCCGCAGCCAGCGGCGACCATCGTCAATGACCAGCTCAAGCTTGGGATTGGTAAGCAAACTGGCGACTTCGGGACGTGCACGGATAAGATCAAGATAGCCGTGGCTGAGCTCAATGGCAGTGACGTGCTTCACCTGGGGATGGTTGACCAAAATTTGCGTCCACGATCCACTTGCGACACCAATAACGAGCACATTCTCAATGCGGTCCCGCACGGCGGAAAGGAAGTAAGGCCGCACCAGCCACGACTTCGGCTCCAGCTTCGTCCCGATCATGCCATCGTAAGCCCCATTGCCATAAACTGCACTGCTAGTGTCCACCGTGATGACCCCGTGCCGGGATTCGATGATCTGCGCGAAATGCATGCCATGTCCAAACTCCTGCTTGTATTGCAGGCGCTCATAAAAACTCTGAAACGGACTCAGTGTAATGAGCGCAAGGAACAGCGGCATCCAGCGCATGGGTGCAGGAAGTTGAAACCGTGCGATGCCCTCGGCCCACAACCACGACGCGCCCAGCAGCAGCACACTGAGCAGATGCAGGCTCAGCCATTCCATGAAGAGGAAGCCCGTGAGAAGGCTGCCTGCGCCGGAGCCGATGATGTTGGCGAGATAGAGCCGTGAGAGCTGGCTGCCGGTGTCATTGCCCGGAGGTATGGCCGCATGGCAAAGCAGCGGAAACGTGAGGCCGAGAAGTGCCCCGGCGATGATGACAAAGTAGTAGCCGTATTCCCAATACAACTGCGTGGCGGCGATGGCGGTGAGTGGCGCGACAAGAAACGCTGCCACGCTCGAAAACATCACCCAACGCGCGAGTTTGCTGCGCAGTTCGCTTCCTTGCTTCAGTATGCGAGGACTCAAAAGCGACCCGATCGCGAGCCCGAGCAGGTAGCTGCCGAGCATGTAGCCGAATACGGGGGCTTTGGAGGCGCTGGCAAAGTTAAAAACACGCGACCAGATGATCTCCCATGACAATGCGAGAAAGCCGGAAAGTGCCGACCATATCAATGCAGTGCGGAATGGTATTGCACACAGCTGATTTGCAGTGTGCTCGGCTGCATTATCTGCGGACTTAGCAGCTGGCCGTCTCAAGACAAGCAGCACAATGAGGGCTGCTGCGGCATTCAAACAGGCGGCGATGCGAGTCGTGCCGCTCATGCCAAAACTGCCGAGCAGCCAATGCGCAGCGATGAAGGCCCCGAGCGCAGCACCAAGCGTGTTCACGAAGTAGAGGCGGCTCACGCTTTCGCCCACATGCGCGGTATCGCGCACCTGATGCGCCACCAGCAGCGGCAGCGTGGCACCCATGAGCAAGGTTGGGAAAAACACGAGCAAAAAGACGAGAGCGCCTGTGGTGAGCCCGTGGGACTGCACAGAAGTCAGCGCCCCGACGGCGTCGAACAGCTTCAACGAGATAAGCCCATAGGCACCCACGCCCAGTTCAGCGAGACCAAACAGCAGTACGAGAGGTGCGCGTGTCGATTTGGAAATCCAGCCACCCACAATGCTGCCGATGCCGAGTCCGGCGAGAAAAGCCGCCACAACCATCGCCACGGATTCGACGTTGCTGCCGTAGATCGTCAGCAGGGCACGCTGCCAGACAAGCTGGTAGATCAGCGCTGAAATGCCCGAGAGGATGAAAACGCCATGCAGGAGGATGGCATGGAGGCGGTGTGACATGCGATCACTCGAAGCCGTTGGCGCGCAGGAAGGTCAGGCTGTTGGGGATCTGCTCCAGTGAAGTGGGGGATTCATCTTCAATGAAGTAGTGTTCCACGCCATTCTTGCGGGCGGCGGCAAAGATGGCTTTCCAGTCCATCTGGCCGGTGCCGAGTGTGACATCGTTGGCCACGTCGGTCTTGCCAGTGAGGAAGCCGGTGGCGACGCCTTTCTTCAAGTCCTTGAGATGCATGAGCTTCCAGCGGCCGCTGTATTTCTCCAGCAGTTTCACCGGGTCCTGGCCGGGGAAGATGATCCAGAGGATGTCCATCTGCATGGAGACGAACTCGGGCTTGGTCTCGCGCAGGAAGAGATCGAGCAGCGTGCCGTCGCCGTAGGGCTCGAACTCGAAGCCGTGTGCGTGGTAGAACATCGTGATGCCCTCCTTTGCCAGTGCCTCACCGGCCTTGTTGAAGACGGCAATGGCATCGCGGCACTCGGCTTCGTCGAAGCTGTCTTTGTGGTCGATCCAGGCGCAACCGGCATACTTGAGGCCGAGGGTCTTCGCCTCCTTCACAACGTTGTCGAGATCGTTCTTGTAGCGCGCGTAGGGGAAGTGGCTGCTGACGGCCTTCAGGCCACGCTGCTCCAGCTCCGCTTTGAACTGCTCGGCGGTGAGATCATAAGTGCCAGCAAGTTCGACCTCCTTGATGCCGAATTCCTTCACGCGATCCAGCGTCCAAGGCACCCCCCGCAGCTTGAACTGGCTGCGCAGGCTGTAGAGCTGCAAACCGGCGGCGTTCGGGGCATCGGCGGCGAATATTTGAGCCGTGAGCGCAAGGGCGAGGAAGAGGTGCGTGAATTTCATGAATGGAGAGGAGGATTGTTGAAGAAGGGCGGTGAAAATGTCACGCACGAACTTCAAACGCGCCGGATCGCAGCAGCGAAGGCACCGTCCATCTGATCGTCCGGTGGGAAGCTGTGGCGGAGTTTGACGGGTTCGTAGCCGGGGGTGGATTCGAGGATGCTGGCGACGAGTTGTTCGTTTTCGGCGGGCTCGATGCTGCAGGTGCTGTACACGAGGATGCCGCCGGGTTTGAGGACGCGGAGGCAGTTTTTGAGCAACTGGGTCTGGGTTTCCACCTGGGCGGTGATGTCCTCAGGCGTTAAGCGCCAGCGTACATCGACGCGGCGGCGCATGACGCCGGTGTTGGAGCAGGGGACGTCGAGCAGGATGCGGTCGAAACCGGCCTTGGCAAAGTCGGGGATCAGCGGGTCCGCCCAGTCGTGCTGCTCGATCTGGGTGTTGGTGACGTGGAGGCGGTGCAGATTGCCCTCCAAACGGCGCAGGCGGCCCGGGGCGACGTCGCAGGCGATGATTTCGCCGGTATTTTCCATGAGCTGGGCCAGCAGGGCGGTCTTGCCGCCGGGGGCCGCACAGGCATCCAGCACGCGCTGGCCCTGCTGCGGAGCCAGCAGGCGCGGGGCGATGGCGGTGCTGGGGTCCTGCATGTAAACTTTACCCACACTCAAATCTTCACGCGGCAGGTGGTCACAGATGATGAAATCGTCCGTCGTCTCGGTCATCTGCGGGTAGAGGCGGTTGATGCGGGCGCAGATTGGGGCGGGAACCTGGTTCCACTCGCAGAGGGCGGTCGTTTTGGCTTCGCCATAGAGTCCCAGCCAGTGTTCGATGAGCCATTTCGGGTGCGAGGTGCGGGTTTCGAGCGGCAGACCGTCAACCATGGCCAGCAGTTCGGCGGATTCGCGGCAGGCGCGACGCAGGACGGCATTGATCAGGCTGCGTGCGCGGCCGGTGGCAGCCACGGTTTCGTTTACGGCGGCGTATTCTGAAACCTTGAGGATCAACACCTGGCACAGGCCGATGCGGAGGCCCCAGCGGCTGCGGTGGTCGAGGTGCTTGTCCTCGGTGATCACGGCGATCCAGTGGTCGAGCAGGGAGAGATTGCGCAGGGTGGTGAGGACAATGTCACGCAAAAAGGCGGCGTCAGGCAGGCTGAGGCCGTTGTCGCGCTGGATGTGGTCCATCAGGTCGGCGGCAAAGCGCTCCCCTCCGGACCATTCTCCCAAAACATCCAGCGCCATGCCTCGGATGGGGACGGCGGGCGGACGGGAAGAGGATGGCGGGCGTGGTTGGCTCATGGGTGGCACGACTAAGGCGGTGTGGCACTGGACACAAGCCGCCCTTTGCTCGCATTGGGAGGAATGATTGACAAACTTCCCGCCCCCGCCTTTATAGTTGGCCCCCCGCCTTTTTCACCCGCCCAACTACATCTGACCATGGATTTTATCGCCAAGAACATCGCCGAAGTCGCCCCTTCAATGACCCTGTCCATCACCAGCCAGGCGAAGGCGTTGAAGAAGCAGGGTGTGGACGTGCTGAACTTCGGAGCTGGTGAGCCAGACTTCGACACGCCTGCACCGATCATCGCCGCTGCTATCGAAGCTCTGAACACCGGCAAAACCCGCTACACCGAAAGCGCCGGCATCCTCGAACTGCGCGAAGCCATTGCTGCCAAGCTGATGGTGGACAACAACGTGCAGTATGAGCCCTCCCAGATCAGCGTGAACTGCGGTGCCAAGCACTCCTGCTACAACGCCATCCTTGCCTGTGTGAATCCAGGTGACGAAGTCATCATTCCTGCTCCTTACTGGACGAGCTACCCTGAAATGGTGCGCATCGTCGGTGGCATTCCGGTGATCGTCGAAACGAAGCGTGAAAACGGCTGGAAGCTCACTCCGGATGAGTTCGAGGACGCGATGTCCCCGATGACGAAGATGATCATCCTGAACACCCCAGGCAACCCGACCGGCTCCATCTACACCAAGGAAGAACTCACCGCCCTGGCCGAGATCGCCGTGGGTGAAGGCATCATCATCCTGTCCGACGAAATCTATGAGAAGCTGGTCTATGGCGGCAACGAGCACATCAGCATTGCTTCCTTGAGCAAGGATATTTACGACCACACGATCACCATCAACGGCTTCTCCAAGGCCTATGCGATGACCGGTTGGCGCCTGGGCTACACCGCCGCTCCGAAGAAGATCGCCGAGTCGATCGACACCATTCAGAGCCACACCACCAGCAATCCGACCAGCTTTGCCCAGTACGGCGCTCTTGCCGCACTGCAGATGGATCAGCAGATCGTCAGCGACATGCGCGATGAATTCGACGTGCGCCGCCAATACATGCTGGGCCGCCTGAACAACATCAAGAACGTGCGTGTGGTCGAGCCGATGGGCGCCTTCTACTTCCTGGTGGACATCGAACCGACGCAGATCAAGAGCGTGAACTTCTGTGAAAAGCTCCTCAGCAAGCAGAAGGTCGCCATTGTTCCCGGCGTCGCCTTCGGTGCAGAGCACACGGTGCGTTTCAGCTACGCCACCGGCCTGGACGTGATCAACGCCGGCATGGACCGCTTCGAAGAGTTCTGCAATCAGCATTAATCCCGCACCGTTGCCAAAAACGGTCAGCCTCGTCTTCAACTGCTAAACCTCCAACATCATGGGCATCTATAACAACATCGTCGAAACCGTCGGCAAAACACCGCTGGTGAAGCTCAACAAAGTCACAGCCGGACTGAACGCCACGATCGCTTTGAAGTGCGAATTCTTCAATCCGCTCGGCAGCGTGAAGGATCGTATCGGCGCGGCCATGATTGAGGACGCGGAGAAGCGTGGAATTTTGAAGCCGGAGACCGTCATCATCGAGCCCACCAGCGGCAACACCGGCATCGCGCTGGCTTTTGTCGCTGCAGCGAAAGGCTACAAGCTCATCCTGACGATGCCGGAAACGATGTCCTTGGAACGCCGCACGCTGCTCGCGCTGCTGGGTGCGGAACTCGTGCTCACGCCGGGTGCTCAAGGCATGAAGGGAGCCATCGCCAAGGCCACCGAACTCGTTGAAACCACGCCGAATGCCTGGATGCCGCAGCAGTTTGAGAATCCCGCCAATCCTGCCATCCACTCGAAAACTACCGCTGAAGAGCTTTGGTCCGACACCGATGGCAAGATCGACATTTTCGTCGCCGCCGTTGGCACGGGGGGCACCATCACCGGCGTGACGGAAGTCATCAAACCGCGCAAGCCAAGCTTTCAGGCCATTGCCGTCGAGCCCGATGCTTCCCCTGTCATCAATCAGACTCTCGCCGGCCAGCCCGTGCAGCCCGGCCCGCACAAGATTCAGGGCACCGGAGCCGGATTCGTTCCGACCAACCTTCATCTCAAAGACAGCGCCGGAAATGCGCAGATCACGGAGTGCATCAAGGTCAGCAATGACGAAGCTTTTGCCATGGCACGCCGCCTGGCCAAGGAAGAAGGCATCCTCGTCGGCATCAGCACCGGCGCCAACGTGGTCGCTGCCATCGAAGTCGCCAAGCGCCCTGAAAATGCCGGCAAGCTGATCGTCACCGTCGCCTGCTCCACCGGCGAGCGTTACCTCTCCACCGCACTGGCCGACGAAGCCCGTGCCAAAGTGGGAGCGTAAGCCTCGCAATGACGAAGGGATTCCGAATGCCGAGACACCTCAACGGGTGATTGGCTTCTTATCCCTTCGTTGTTCTTCTGAACCAGCGTTAATACGCCTCTAAAAACCACTCTTTATGTCCCAACTCGATTCCACCTCCCAAGAACTCCCCGCCACTGGCATGGAAAAGTTTCTGGAGGACAACTCCCGCAAGCTCGTCTGGCTTTTCATTATCGCGGTGGTCTCGATCATCGCCTTTGGCCTGATCAAGCATCAAAACACCCTCAAGGACAATGAGGCTGCTGAAGCCTTCACGGGTGCCAAGACGGTTGAGGACTGTGATCTCGTCATCTCGCGTTATCCCGGCACCATGGCCGCTGCCAATGCGCTGCTGCTGAAGGCGGATTTGCTCTGGGATCAGAACAAAAAATCCTCCGCTGTGGAAGCGCTCAAGGAATTCACCACCAAAGACGCCAGCAATCCGTTGGCTGTTTTTGCGCTGCTCGGTCTTGGCTCCAAGCTCGATGCCATGGGCGAAAGCAAGGAAGCTCAGGCTGTTTTTGAACGCATCACCAATGAATTTTCCACCAGCGAAGCAGCGCCCATGGCGCAGGTGCGCCTGGGTGACCTTCTCTGGGCTCAGGGCAAGGCCGATGAGGCCAAGAAAGCCTACGAGGAGCTTGCCGTGAAGTTCCCCGACATGACAGAATTTCAGGCCATCAGTCAAGCTCGTCTCGACTGGATCGCCGCCACGCTGCCGACCAAGGAAGTCGATGCGCCGCCTGCACCGAAAGTGGAGCCCAAACCTGCCGCAGTCGTTCCCGGCATGCCCAATCTCAAGTTGAATGCGGGCAATAGCGGCATCGGTGCTCCCGCCGCTCCTGTTATGGTCCCACCAGCAACGACGCCCGCTCCAGCTACTCCAGCGGTTCCGGCACCTGCTGCCACTACGCCAGCAACGCCAGCGCCCGCCGCGACGACGCCAGCTCCGACCAAGCCTGCTGATGCAGCTCCTGCGACACCAGCGCCCGCCGCGACAACGCCTGCTCCGACCAAGCCTGCTGATGCAGTTCCTGCGGCGCCAGCCGCTGTTCCTGCTGTGCCACCTGTCACTCCTGCTCCGGAGGCTCCGAAGCCTTAATGAGAGCACGGCGGACGCTTTTGTCCGTCGATGCCTGGCTTTCGATTGCTTGCATGCCGCCGGACAAAAGTGTCTGGCGCACTCTTATGCAGCAAGCCACTCCGCAATCGCCGCGATCACTTCGTTGCGCTGTGCTTCGCTGAGTTCGCCGTAGATCGGAATGCTCAGCACTTCGCTTGCGACGCGATGAGAAACTTCGCAGCCTGAGAGCGATGCATCGGGAAGATCGGCAAAGCACGTCTGCTGATCGAGCGTGACGGGATAGTAGATGTCACAGCCAATCTTTTTGGCCACGAGATGGTCGCGCAGGGCGTCACGCTGGTGGCCAAGCACACGGATGGTGAACTGGTTCCAGATGTGCTCGTTGTGTTCGTAGCTGACGGGAAGCACGATTTTGGCGTTCTGCGCGGTCAACCAGGTGTCCTGGGTGCTGACACACTTGCAGTGGGCGGGATCTGCCTGCACCACGCCGGGAAGTTTCGAAAATGCCTCGATGTAGTGTGCGGCATTGCGCTGACGGTCTGCCGTGTATTGCGCGTAGCGTTTTACTTTCACACTCAGCAGGGCGCATTGCAGTGTGTCCATGCGGAAATTGCCGCCGACGTAGTGATGGTAGTACTTGGGCTTGCCGCCGTGCACACGCAGCACACGGGCGTATTCGGCCAGTTCATCGTTGTTGGTCACCAGCATGCCGCCGTCGCCAAAGCCGCCGAGGTTCTTGCTCGGGAAGAAGCTGTAGGTGCCAAAGTCGCCCAGAGTGCCGCTGCTTTCGCCACGGTACTTGGCACCGATCGACTGTGCCGCGTCCTCGATCACCTTGAGGCCGTGTTCCTTGGCCAAAGCGAGGATGGGAATCATGTCCGCACACTGGCCGAAGAGATGGACGGGGATGATCGCCCGGGTCTTTTCGGTGATCTTTTTCCGGGCATCATTCACGTCCATGTTGAAGCAGATCGGACAGACGTCGGTGAACACCGGCACGGCACCGAGCCGCGACACGGCTCCCGCTGTGGCAAAGAAGGTGAACGCAGGGCACAGAACTTCATCACCCGCCTTGATGTCCAGAGCCATGAGGGCCAGCAGCAGGGCATCGGTGCCGGAGGAAACGGACAGCGCATGCTTCACGCCCACCATTTCAGCGATTTCTCTTTCAAAGATCTCCAACTCCGGCCCCATGATGAACCTGCCATGGTGCAGCACCTGCGTGAAGGCGGCCTGGAGTTCGGATTCGAGGGGCTGGTTCTGGGCGTTGACGTCGAGAAGTGGGACGGGCATGGTGGCTGGGAATGTCGAATGAATGAATGACGAATGCCGAATGTGCCAGCGATTCCTTATTCGTCGAGCTTTGGCCAGCCGCCGCCGTCGTTTTGAGAGAGGACCACGGGCTGGAATGTTTAATGTCGCATGTTGAGATGATGAAACGCCACATGCCAGCCTTGAATTGAGATTGTTCCAACGATTGTCACCCTCCTTCGCATTCAGACCCAGCGGAGGAGCATCCCTGCGGCGAGACTGGTGGCATTGGCCGCCAGAGACGTGAGCCATGGTCGTGGCACACGCCAGCAACGTCCCCACAGGCCCTCTGTTCCGAAGGCGAAACCTTCTGCCGCGATCAACAGCGGGACATAGGGCATGGATTCCCATGGCAAGCAGAACCAGATAATCGGGTGTGTGATCGTGCTCGCGCCAAATGCATACGTCGCTCGTTTGAGCAGCGGCAGTGAGCGTGCGGCTCGCATGTAAATGGGCACCTCGATCAGCTGGGTGAGCAGGAAAGCGCCGGACCAGTCATTCAAACTCATGCGGCGGCCTCCAGTCGTGCGGGTCGCTCGACAAAGAGCCAGGTGGCGGCGATCAATTCCAGGTAGCCGTGAAACAGCGCCATGCGCAGGTAGTTTTCCCGTGCCGCCGTCAGGTCAAATGCCGCCCACAGCGCAATGCCGAGTGAGAGCAGAATGACGAAGGCCATCAGCGGCGTGCCGACATCTGCGGTGAGGGCACGTGCGCTGGCGCGGAAGGTGCGTGGAGTTTCCTGCGGCCGGTCATCCTCCGGGATCAGGCGCAGCCAGACGCCGTAGTGGACGGATTGCGCGAAGGCAAACAGCAGCACCAGCCTGAGCGCCCACGGCTCGGCGATGCCCGGCGCCAGAAACGAAAGGTGATAACCCGGCCCCAGCCCTGCTGGCTGCCAGGCGAATCCACGTGCCCACGGTTCCAGCCATCCCATCACCAGCATGGTGGAGGCGGCGAGAAAAAGGACGGGCACGACTGCCTGCTGCTTTAGCCCGGAGCGCGGCCGCCAGCACCACCAGAGCATGACGGCGATGAAATTATGCGCATGAGCAAACACCAGCGCCGCCACGTCCCCCATGACCCAGGCAGCCACCATGAGGGCAGCGATGAAAGTCAGCGCGATGATTTTTCGCGCACGTGCTCCGCGTGCGAGAAAGGCCATTGCTGCGCAGGCGGTCAGACCGCTGGTCATGCTGAAACGGGACGTTCCGGCCAGCAGCAGTGGAATGCCCACCGGCAGCCATAGCTGGAGACGCCGGTGCAAGCCTGGACGCAGCACGAGGTAACGCACATCCGCCACCAGATGCGGCACACCCAGCACGACCGGCCCCAGAGCCAGCAGCCAAAACGGAGAGAGCAAGGTGGCCGCCAATGAGAAACCCACCACGGCACAACCGGCGGCCATCACCCTCAGCTCACGCCGGCGCACCAGCGGCTTTGCCAGCGGGCCGAGCAGCTTCAGCAGCAGCCAGCGCAGGCGGTCCAGGGGCGTTAGGATCGCTGCCGCGCTGGCTCGGAACTGGGGAGCTAGATTCATGAGAATGGGAATTGACGCTTCTCTCGCGGGCCGTCAGGATTCTGTCCGTCATGAACATCAAACGCTATCTTTTTTGTGCTGTGGGCTGTTACCTCTTGATTGCGGACGTTCCCCCCGGCGGTCCTGGCTGTGCGATGAACAAACCAACACGCGTCGCCGAGGCGATTGTGACGTCGAAGATGCCGTAGGCTTGATCAGGTCAAGCTGTGGCAGCGAATTGGGGTGGTGGGTTCATGAGAATGAGGATTGACGCTTCTCTCGCAGGCCTTCATGATTCTGCCCGTCATGAGCATCAAACGCCATCTTCTTCCTGTTGTCGGTTCCTTCATCTTGATGGCGGACATTCCGCCTCCCCGTCCATCGAATCCCGAAACACCGCCTGCACCTCCCTCCAGCCCAGGCTGCACCATGAGCAAAACGGGACGCATGGCCGAGGCGATTGAGGCGGCGAAGCTGCGCAAGGCCTGAACAGGTCATGTTGTGAGAGCACGTCCGTTCAAGGTGTTCACGCCTTGAACAAGGTTCGTCGCATCACATCCGTTCGGTCGTCTGAATGCCCAGAAGGCCGAGGCCGGTCTTGAGGATACGGCTGGTGGCTTCACAGAGAGTCAGGCGCGTGTTGCGGGCGGTGCCTTCGGAACGGAGGACGTGGCAGGCTTCGTAGAAGCTGTGGTAGGTGTCCGCGAGTTCGTAGAGGTAATTTGCGAGCAGGTTCGGACGGTGGTCGTCGAGGATGTCGTGGGCGTTTTCGGCGAATTGCGAAAGCTTCATCGCGAGAGCACGCTCGGCGGGCTCGGTGATGGCGAGATCGTCGGTGAGAGTGACTTCGCCGTCGAGCTTGCGGAAGATGCTGCGGGTGCGGACGTAGGCGTTCAGCAGGTAAGGGGCGGTGTTGCCTTGCAGAGACAGCATTTTGTCCCAGCTAAACTTGTAGTCGGTGAGGCGGTTCTGGCTCAGCTCGGCGTATTTGACGGATCCACCGCCGATGATGCGGGCGATCTCGTCCTTCTCGGTGTCGCTGAGACCTTGCTCTTTTTCATCGGCAGCGGTGCGGGCACGCTCAATGGCTTCGTCGATGACTTCGAGGAGGCCCACGGTTTCGCCGCTGCGAGTTTTGAACATCTTGCCGTCCGGACCTAGGATGCTGCCGAAGGCGATGTGGATCATCTTCGTGGTGATGCCGCGACGCTGAGCGGCGGCGAAGACCTGGCGGAAGTGCAGTTGCTGCGGTGCGCCGACGACGTACCAGATTTCATCAGCCTGCCATTCCTTCACACGGTAGTCGATGGTGGCGAGGTCCGTGGTGGCGTAGAGGTAGCCACCGTCGCCCTTGCGGATGATGCAGGGCGCGGGCTTCCACTCGTCCTTGTCACGAATCAGGAAGGGGTCGTTCTCGGGCTTCACGCTGCCGTCGCTGAAGACCACGGTGGCACCTTCAGAGATCGTAGCGATGCCTTGATTGAGCATCTCTGCCACGAGAGGAGCCAGGGCGTCATTGTAGAAGCTCTCGCCGAGGTAGTGGTCGAACTTGATGTCGAGAGCGCCGTACACTTTTTCGAGCTGTTCGAGCGTGAGGCGCACGCATTCCTTCCAGATGCCGAGATTTTCGGCATCGCCCTGCTGAAGTTTTACGAGTTCGCCTTTGCAGATTTCGAGCACGGCTTCGTCGGCTTTGGCGGCGGCGTTCACGGCTTTGTAAACGCTGACGAGTTCATGAATCGGGTCCGCCTTGAGCTTGGATTGATCAAGCTGCGTCTTCCAGCCGTGGATGATCATGCCGAACTGCGTGCCCCAGTCGCCGACGTGGTTGTCGGTGATGACCTTGTGGCCGATGAAGCGGGCCACGCGGGCCAGGGAATCACCAATGAAGGTGCTGCGGATGTGGCCCACATGCATCGGCTTGGCGATATTGGGCGCGGAGAAATCGACCGCGATGGTCTTGGCCTTTTCCACCTGCGGCACACCCACATGGTCATCTTTGACAATGACGGACAGTCTTTGGGCCAGTGCGGCGGGGCTGAGTGTGAGGTTCAGGAAGCCTGGGCCGTCCACGGTGATTTTTTCGCACAGATCTTCGACCTGAAGCGCCGCCTTGATCTGCTCTGCGAGGGCGCGCGGGTTCGTCTTGAGCTGCTTTGCCAAGATCATCGCCGCATTGCTCTGGTAGTCGCCAAAGCGTGTGTCGGATGCGATGACGACGCCGGGGGTGAAACCTTCAGGCAGATCAATGCCGGCGGTGGTGAAGGCTGCCTGGAGACGGGACGTGAGGATGGCGCGAAACATGGGCGCGCATTTTGGATGCCGAACGGCGAAAGTCGAACGCGGAATTACACCCGACGGACCTCATCGGCACTCGTCAGCGTGTGGGAGCTGCCGTCGGGAAATTCGAGAATGAGGTGGCCTTCCTCATTCAAATCGAGAACACGTCCGAAAACCTCGCCTTGCGGTGCCCGGGCGCGGATTTGGCGACCGATGAGCCAGCTATGTTCGCGAACTTCAGCAACGGCGGCGCTGAAACCGTCTTCGAGCCCTTGGAATTCGGTGTGAAGGACGGTCAAAAGGCGATGGGCTAGCGCGTTGCGGTCGATCTCTCGAATCGAGACTGGCTGCAGTTGTTGCAGCAGCGAGGTGGCTGAAAGCTCAGCGGGGAAATCGAGAGTGTTCACATTCAAGCCAATGCCCAGAACGATCCGCATCCCTTCACGGGTGGAGACGGTTTCCGCCAGCAGGCCGCTGACTTTGCGGTCGCTCAGATAAACATCGTTGGGCCACTTGATGCGTGGTTGCAGCGGTAGTTCGGCCTCAATCGCTTTGCAGATGGCCAGTGCGGCCAAGGTGGTGATGCGGGGCCATTTCTCCATCGAAGACGCTGGCTGCAGCAGCAGGGAGAACATCAAGTCTTTGCCGCGTGGGGCGATCCAGCGGTTCTCACGACGGCCCCGGCCTGCGGTTTGGGATTCGGTGAAGACCACGGTGCCGGAGGGCAGATCTGCGGCGTTTTGCTTGAGCCAGTCGCTGGTGGAGCCCACCTCATCCAGCACCGTGACCTGCCACGGCAGCGTGTCGTCATTCAGCGCGCTGGCTTCGAGCGGGATCATGCGCGGATGCTATGCGGGTCGCTGGCCTCGCCGTGCTGATGCAGTTCATCATGGTCGCCCTGGCATTCGAGATGCGTGGTGATGAGCACGGGATTTTTCACGCTGTTCTGCACGGCGGTCTCGATCTCGGTGGCGATGCGGTGGGCGTCGCGGAGCATGATGTCGTCGGTGAACAGGAGGTGAACTTCGACGTAGTGCATTTCGCCTGCGTCCCGATGGCGCAGGGCGTGAAACTGGAGACCGTGCTTTTCGGTTTCGCGGCGGAGCGCGGCATCGAGGATGGCGTTGAGTTTCGGATCGGCGGTGTCCATGAGGCCGCCGATGCTCTGGCGCATGAGGCCGTAGCCGGTCCAGATGATGTTGGCGGCCATGAGGAGGCCGCAGATGGAATCCCAGCTGTGCCAGCCGGTTAAAGCGACAAGGCTGAGGCCGATGATGGCCCCGAGGCTGGTCCACACATCGGTGAGGACGTGCTTACCGTTGGATTCGAGAATCAAGGAGCCTTGTTTTTTCCCTGTGCGGATGAGATACGCGCCGAGAGCGGCATTGATGAAGATCGTGAGCGCGGTGAGCGCCAGTCCTTGGTCCAAATTGGCGGGAGGCAGGTGCAGCAGCAGGCGGCGCACCGATTCATAAATGATGAACAAGGCGGCGAGGATGATCAGCCCGCCTTCGATGCCTGCGGAAAAGAACGCGATCTTGCTGTGGCCGTAAGGGTGGTCGGCGTCGGCAGGTTTGTGCAGCAGACCGAGACTGAAGGTCGCGAACATCACGGCGGCGACATGCACGACGGACTCCGCTGCATCGCCGAGGATCGCCGCCGAGCCGGTCAGCACATACGCCCCCATCTTGAGCACGAGCATCAGGAAACCCACGGCGAGCGAGAGCCGCATGGCACGCGTGGCGTCAGAGGTGTTGCTCATGAGAAATCAGTCTCGCAGCAGCATCTCGACAACGGCCGGAACATCCGCAAACGATTCGACGCAGCGCCAGGGATTCAGGGCGCTCAATTCAGCATGGGAATACTGACCCGTCGCGACGGCCAGACACTTGGCGCCGAAGGCCTGTGCGCAGCGGATGTCCTTGGGCGTGTCTCCGATGACGATGACATCCGAAATGTCGTAGGTCGTACCGGTGGCCTCCTGCATGCGCTGCAGGGCCACAGGGCCGAGCTGGTTGCGGTCATGATGATCACTGCCGAAGCCGCCTTCGATGAAATGCTCGAAGATGCCGTGACGTGTCAGCTTGATCACGGCACCGCGACGCACGTTGCCGGTGAGCAGGCCAAGATGCGCGGCACTTTCATTGCGCAGGGCCTGCAGCAAATCGGTCACACCGGGCAGGGTGCAGCCGCTGAAGTCCTCCGCCTGCAGTCGGCGCTGAAGATGGGACAGATAGCGGTCAAGAAACGCAATGACTTCCTCCGGCGTGTGGCTGCGGTTCATGTGGCCAAACACATCCATCGCAATCGCGGGATCCGTGGCTCCGGCGAGCTGGAGCGGAGGGAAATGCTCGCGCTGAATGCCGAAGTGTTCTTCGGCCGCGTCGAGGATCGCCGCGCCGCCAGCACCATTGCTGTCGATCAGCGTGCCGTCGATGTCGAAAAGAAGCAGGCGTGCCATCTCAGTGTGGCTTGGAGGCTGGCGCAGCAGGAGGGTGGGCTGCAGCGCCGGTGTTGGATGGGGCGTACTTGGCCACCATGACAGCCCCTACGACAGCCAGCACGCAGCCGATGATGAATTGCGGTGGAATGGCCTTGTCCGGCCGATGGAGCAGCATGGCGGTGAGGGTGTTGATCACCGGTGCACCACCAAAGACAATGGGCATGACTGCCGCAGCGGCGGCGACACCGAAGCCACCGCCGCCTTTGAGGATGGGAGTGGCGGCTGCGCCGAGGGCGAGGACCAGCGTGAGCGCACCCAGAGCACCTGCCATCCCTGCGATCAGGCTGAGCGGAATGCCGCTGCCAGTGTCACCCGTGAAACTCCAGTTAGTGCCCCGGGCTTTCAGCACCAGCGCGGTCACGATGCCGATGAGTGCGTAGGCGATGCAGACAAACAGAAATGCTTTCAGGCTGGCATTGGGGGTCTCAGCACCCATGGGCATCTTGGAGCGTGCCGCATGCAGAATGACGCCATAAACGCCCCAGGAGAGCACGGTGAGGAGAGCGTAAAGGAGCCAGGGCTGCATGATTTTGGATCGGGGTTGAGAGTTCACAGGGAGAGTTGGTGGAAGACAGTTCTTCGCTGAAATTGGGAGGGATTGCAAGGGCGGAGGGCAGAGGAGGAGAGACGCATCTGCCTTTGATCTCGTGATCTATTGATCGGTGCTCCACCAATGACTTAGACGGCGAAGCAAATACGCGAGAACACCCAATATTGCTCCAAAGATCAGGCGATAAGCAATCAGACGGTGGAAATGATCCGCATCAGTCGCTTTGGATACGAGGATCACCCGTCCTCTCTGAAACAGCTCGGTTGTGTCGTGATCAATGAAGAGATCATAGAAACCAGTTCCGAGGAGATAACCGCCGGCCAGCGCTAGGCCCATGGCGATGGGCCGGATGAGCGCTGGATGAATGTTGAACCCGGATGTGACCATGGAAATTAAAGATTGGATTATTTCCGGTCCGGCCGTTTCAGCAATTCCGGCGGTGCGGCCTCGATTTTGTCGCGGAAGCGCTGGGGGATCACCACGGCCTTCATCTGGCCGGTGGTGCGGTCCTTGCGCACGCAGGCGGCGGTGATGCGGCCTTCAGCGGCGAGGGTGCCGTCCAGCTTCCAAAAGCGGATGAAATGGCGGATGACCTTGCTGCGGACTTCTTCGACGATGAGTTCGCATTCGAACTCCTCTTCCACACGCAGCGGAGACATGTAGTCGCAGGAGGCATGCACGCGGGGCCAGCCGACGCGTTCCTCGCCTTCCACGGGCTTGTCGACGATGGAGAAGCCGAGGCTGCGGAAGAAGGCATGCTCCACGCGCTCCATGTAACGGAAAAAATTGGAGAAATGGACGATGCCGGCCATGTCGGTGTCGGAGAACTGGACGCGTTCGATGCAGGTGAAACGGTGGGCCATGAGGCTGGATGCTAGTTGCTGGATGCTGGATTCTCAAACACTCATCCACGGGCATCAAATCTCCGGCGGCGGGAGGGCCGGGAGCATGAGCCTGCGGTTCATGCCGCCGAATGGCTGGACGAGGGAACTGCTCAAGGCATTGTTGTAGCGCCGTAGCTGCAGCGGGTAGAGCCGGGCATAGGTGTTGCGGAGACGCTGGCGCAGGGGTTCATTGGACGAAGTTAACGGCAGGCTGCGCACTTCCTGCCGCAGAAAGTTCAGGCTTTGCAGCACATTCACATAGCGAACACCCTCTGGCCCCGAAGGGGTGAGGTCTTTGACTCCAAAGTGCGCGATGATGACGGTGTTCGAGCCGCGTGGCCCGAGAAACGGCGAGGCCATGCGCTCGGGGCCGAAGTCATCATAATTTAACGTGAGCGATTGTCCGGCAAAGGCCCTGCTCAGACCTCCCGCTGTGCAGCCTGGGAGAATTAGAAGTGGCAGCAAAAATAGCATTTTGATGGATCTAATCACGGAGGCTGGGTGGCGGGTTAGTGGGAAATGACGGAAAGTTCATACCCCTGGGCCTCGCGCATTTTGTGAGAGCATTCGATCACCGCATGTGCCGCAGTTTCGGCCTCGGCCTTGGTGTTGAAACGGTTGAAGGAGCAGCGCAGTGTGCAGGCGGCATCACGGGCGCTGGCACCCATCGCCTCAAGCACATGCGAGGCATGCAGCGCACCGGTGTGGCATGCGGAGCCGGCGGAGCAGGCGATGCCCGCCTGATCAAGCAGGATGAGCATCCCTGCAGCATCCATTTCGGGCAGGCAGAAGGAGCTGGTGGTGTGCAGACGATGCGTCGGACAGCCATGAATCCGCATTTCCGGCAGAGCAGCGTGAATGAGGTGTTCGAAACGATCGCGCAGGGCTTTGATCCGGGCCTTGTTGCCGTCTGAGAGATGCTCGATGGCGAGTTCGGCAGCTTTGCCGAGGGCGATGATCCCGGGAACATTTTCAGTGCCGCCGCGCCGTTCGTTTTCCTGACCACCGCCCACGAGGAGCGGCGCAAAACGGGCGCGCTGGCTGACGTAGAGCGCGCCAACGCCCTTCGGTGCATGCATTTTGTGGCCGCTGAGGCTGAGAAAATCGACAGGCGTCGTTCGGACATCGATATGGATTTTTCCTGCCGCCTGCACGGCATCCGTATGCACCAGTGCACCGGCAGCATGAGCCATTGAGACGATTTCATGCATGGGGGCAATGACGCCGGTCTCATTGTTGGCCCACATGATCGAGACGAGCGCAGTGGCGCCCGGACGAACGAGGGCGTGCAGGGCCTGGAGATCGACACGGCCATCAGGATGCACGGGAACGGTGGTGACCTTGCCACCTTGGGCCTGCCACCGCCGGGCTGATTCGAGGACGGCCGCGTGCTCCGTGCTGGCGATGATGAGTTCCGGTTTCTCAGGCCACAGGGCGCGCACGGAAGCATGCACGGCATTGATGGATTCGGTGCCGCCACTGGTGAAGGTGATCTCGGCGGGACTGGCACCGAGCAGGGCTGCCACTTGCGTCCGCGCCTGCTCGATGGCGCGGCGTACTCTGCGCGCCCCGGCATAGCTGGCAGAGGGATTGGCGTAGTGCTCGCGCAGGAACGGCAGCATCGCTTCCAGCACTGCTGGATCGACCGGCGTGGTAGCGTTGGCGTCGAGGTAGATCACGGGGGGAAGGTCGGACTGAGATTCCTGCTGTCAATACGCCTTCCGGCACTCGACAAGACGCACACTCCCGCTAACCTCCCGGCCCTTATGCTCGACATTCGCCTCATTCGTGACACCCCAGATCAGGTCAAACAGCGCCTCGCCAACCGCAACGGCGACTTCGCGTCCATGGTGGATGAGGTGCAGTCCATCGACACGCAACGCCGTGCCGCAGAGACGGAACGGCAGAAACTGCAGAGCGACCGCAACCGTATCAGCAAGGAGATCGGCATCGCGAAAAAGAACGGCCAGGACACCAGCGCCATCGAGGCGGAAGTGCGTGTCATTGGCAGCCGTATCGAAGAAATTGGCCGTGAAGCCGATGTGGCGGATGCACGTCAGCGCGATCTGCTTCTCAGTATTCCAAATCTGCCGCATGAAGCCTGCCCCGTGGGCAGCACTGCCGAGGAGAACCCCGAGGTGCGGGTCTGGGGCGAAAAGCCTGTCTATGACTTTCAGCCTAAGGATCACACCGTGCTGGGTGCAGCTCTTGGCATGCTCGATTTTGAAGCTGGGGCCAAGATCTCTGGCAGCGCCTTTGTGGTGTATCGCGCTGCTGGTGCCAAGCTTGAGCGCGCATTGATCAGCTTCCTGCTGGATCTGCACACGACGCAGCATGGCTATGAAGAAATCAGCCCGCCGCTGCTGGTGAAGTCGGAGTGTCTCGTTGGCACCGGCCAGCTTCCTAAATTCGGCGATCAGGTTTATCACAGTGCTGCCGACGATCTGTATCTCATCCCGACCGCCGAAGTGCCGGTGACGAATCTGCATCGCGATGAAATCCTGCCTTTGGAAAAACTGCCGGTCAATTACGCGGCCTACACGCCCTGCTTCCGCCGTGAGGCAGGCAGCGCCGGCCTTGGCACGCGTGGACTCATCCGCATGCATCAGTTCGACAAGGTGGAGTTGGTGAAGATCACCACGCCGGAGACGAGCATGGCCGAACTGGAGAGCCTCACTGCGAATGCCGAGAAGGTGCTGCAACTGCTCGGCCTGCATTATCGCGTGATCGAGCTCTGCACGGGTGATATTGGATTTGGCTCGGCCAAGACCTACGACATCGAAGTCTGGGCACCGGGGCAGGGGACGTATCTCGAAGTGTCGAGCTGCTCGACTTTCGGCGACTACCAGGCCCGCCGCATGAACCTGCGTTACAAGGATGAAAACGGCAAAAACCGCATCCCTCATACGCTCAATGGTTCCGGAACGGCGCTGGCGCGCTTGTTTGTCGCGCTGGTCGAAACGTATCAGCAGGCGGACGGAAGCATTGTGATTCCCGAAGCTCTGCGCGGCCACTTTGGTGCCGAAAAAATCGGCTGATGCTCATGAAACACACCTGCGCTCTGCTACTCCTGCTGGTCTCCGCCCGCATCGCTGGCGCGCAGGCGCCGGGAGTGCCGGTTTATGCCGAAGGGCGTGGCGCACGGCCGAATGCGGTGCTGACTGAGCAGGCAAAGAAACTGCAGGGTGATTCGGAGCTGCTGTCCATGACAAAAGTCCTGGAGCAGGCGCAGCGTACGCAGTGCGATATCGTCCTGCCTGCCGCCGATTCGAAACCCCTGACTGCTCGCGAACGCTGGCAGCGGGCACGCATGTCACATCTCCGCGTGGGCCAGTTTTACATTTGCTCCAAGTGTGACAAATGGCATCTCGATCTGTCGGGCGGCTATGTCATCACAGCAGACGGTGCGGTGGCCACGTGCGCGCATGTGATCGCGCCGCCACCCAACATGAAAGAAGGCTGGATGGTGGCGGTCACCGAGGAGGATGTGGTCCTGCCCGTGACGGAAGTGCTGGCCTGCAATATCGGCACCGACTGCGCCATCATTCGCGTGAAGTCGGATCAGCCGCTCACCCCACTGCCGCTCAGTCTGGACGTGAGTCCGGGAGATGCTGTGTGGTGTTTCAGTGACCCCGATGGCAAGCGGGGCTATTTCAGCGAGGGCATTGTGAGCCGTTTTGTGAAGCGCCCTTTCATGACCAAAAAGGAGGCGGACAAGCTGCCCGAAGGCTCCGAGGTGGCGAAACCGGTGTGGCTTGAGACGACGACTGACTGGGCACCGGGATCGAGTGGTTCGGCGTTGATCGACCAGTTCGGCAATGCGGTGGGGCATGTGTCCGAAATCCAGACCGTGCTCGAAGAGTCGCTGCCGGCACGAAAAAAGAAAAGTGAGGCAACAGTCATCCAGCAACTGGGCACTCAGATGGTGTTTCATCAGGCCATTGGTGCGGTGGAAGTGAAGGCTTTGGTGAAAAAGCCCTGAGTTTTTTTGCAACCTTGGCGAAACGACTGGGTTGGATGCTTCACCCCTGAAGTATTATGACAACCAGCACCCGCCAGCCACGCACCACCACCCACTCCGCGAAGACCGCCATGGCAGAGGGCGTCTCGCCGCTGAATGACCAGCCGGCGTTGATTGCGAAGACAAACATCCACTTTCAGGCGCTGGTGGAGCGCACGCTGACGGAGCTGAAGCTGGACGGCCTGCTGCGGCCCGGCATGGCTCCGGTGCTGTTTGCGCTTTATGTAGAGGACGGCTGCATCATCAAGGAGCTCGCGAGCCGCACCCAGCGTTCGGCAGCGGCGCTGAATTCTCTGCTGGGCCGCCTCGAAAAATCGGGCGTGGTCACCCTGCGCACCTGCCCGCAGGACGGTCGTGCGGTCCGCGTGCGCCTCACGGCCAAAGGGCGTGAAATCGAGCCTCGTGTGCGTGAACTGCACCGCCGTGTGGTGGCTGCCGTGGAGCACGGTCTGACGGCGGGCGAGGCGAAACAGATCTCTGGCATGCTGCGCCGCATCATCGCCGGCCTTCAACAAGACGAGACCCTGCAAAATTAATTGTACGCCATCCAATCTATCACAAAACTCACCCATGAAACACATCGCCTGCCTCCTCCTGATGGTCGCATCATTCACCAGTGCCCGTGCACAGCAGCAACAGCGCGCCCCTGAGGGTGTCAAAGGACTGCGTGATCTCGTTTATGTCGAAGGAGGGCACGAGCGGCAAAAGCTCGACCTCTATCTGCCTGAGAAAGCTGAAGGCCCGCTGCCCCTCATCATCTGGGTGCATGGTGGTGGCTGGCAGAACGGCAGCAAGGACGGCTGCCCACCCCTGCGTGCCGGTTTTGTGGCGCAGGGTTATGCGGTGGCCAGCATCAATTACCGCCTGAGCGGGCATGCGGTGTTCCTGGCGCAGATTGAGGATTGCAAAGCCGCGATCCGCTGGCTGCGGGCGCATGCCAAGGAGTATTCGCTCGATCCGCAGCGCTTTGGCGTGTGGGGCAGTTCGGCAGGCGGGCATTTGGTGGCGCTGATCGGCACCAGCGGCGATGTGAAGGAATTCGACGTGGGTGCCAACCTGGATCAATCCAGCCGCGTTCAGGCAGTGTGCGACTACTACGGGCCGACGGACTTCACGGTGTTCGTCACCACACCGGGCTACGAGAGCCATGCGACGGATGCTTCACCGGAGGCGAAGCTGATCGGTGGTGCCGTGATGAAAAACAAAGACAAGGCCGCGCGGGTCAATCCGATCACCTATGTGAGCAAGGATGATCCACCCTTTCTCATGGTGCATGGCGACAAGGATCCCACCGTTCCGATCAATCAGAGCCAGCTCCTGTTTGATGCGCTGAAGATGACCGAGGTTAGCGCCCATTTTCACACGATCCACGGCGCAGGACACGGTGGGCCGGGATTCGCAGGCAAAAACATCGACGAGATGGTCAGCCAATTCTTCGCCGAACGGCTGAAAAGCAGTTCGGCAAAGGCCGAAGCCCTCCTCTCCGAAAGCACCGCCGATGCGGCGATGATGGAGCGTGAACCACGCAAAGGCATGCCTCCTGCAGGCGGGCGGCGCGGTATTCCCTGGGAGGTGATCACCGGCCGCGATGACAAGGACAAGGACGGCAAGGTCAGCAAAGAGGAGTTCAGCGGTCCGTCCCAGCTCTTCCAACTGCTAGACCAAAACAGCGACGGCATGCTGGAGAAGTCGGAGCATGAGTCCTTCGTGAACCGGCCCGGCCCGCGCCCGTAAGAGGGCCGAAATTTCGCTTCCCCAATCGATTTTTGAACTGTAAACATCTCTTGAACTCAAACAGGACATGTTCCAGCACCAAATCACCTTCGCGTTGGCTGCTCTTCTGGGCATGGTCGTCTCATCCAAAATTCACGCTGAAGGTGACTGGAGTGTGAAAAGCGCGGAACGGCCCAAGGTCGCGATCTATGCCGAGGATGTCACCGTGGATGGGACCCGTCGCCCCGATCTGGGCCGGGCTTTGGCGGACAGCCTCAGCACCAACCTGCTGCGTCGTGGTCAGATGCGGGTGTTTAATCTCACCACCGAGGAGACCAAGAATGGAACGCAAACTCTGGCGGTGCCCAAGGATGCGCAGGGCAGGACGCCCGCTCTCGACAAGGACATCGACTACCTGCTGAGCTTCAATTTGTTTTCCAACGCCAACGAGCATCGCCTGACGGTGAAGAAGACGCGCGTTTCGACTTCGGAGCTGATGGATTCCCACCAGTTCTTCACCTATGGCCGGGTGAGTGATGTGTTCGCGCTCGTGGGCAAAATCGTGGATCGTGTCGATCCGCTGCCAGTACGCCACAATTTCCCGATCACGCAATCTCCTGCGGCGATCCGTGCCGCGCAGCCTGATCAAACTCCGTATCAGGCATGGTGGAATGGCGATTACTCCAATCCGGGCAGCCCGGCCTATGATCCATGGCGTGCCAACAATGTGGCGCAGTATGATCTCAGCAAGGTGCCGAAGGCGCTGACCTACCAGGAGCTCGGCTCCATCCAGCATATCGACACCACCTGGCGGTTCACCGTCGTCAAGCCGGTCAAAGGTGTGCAGTTACGCAGCCGTGATCCGCTGCATGTGCTCTACGATGAAGGCGACGTGTATGCCAATCTGCGCGTCGGCACGGTGGAGCGTGAAGGAGTCATCGCTGACTACGGCGGCATCACACCGGAGCACCACAAGCTCTTCAATGGGGACAAGGTTTTCGGCTGGTACTCACCTCCTCCGGAGAAGGCGGCGAACACGAAGTAGGGTTGATATGGCTTTGACGTGGGCTATTGGCACAGCCGCCAAATCCCGCCCCCATGCTGCAGCTCTCCCAGGTTCTCCTTCCCGTCGATTATCAAGATGATGATCTGCGTCGTGCGGTGGTGAAACAGCTGGGTGCGAACGATGGAGACGTCATCAGCTTCAAGGTGAAGCAGCGGGCGATCGATGCGCGGCGCGGGCATGTGGAGTTTAGCTTCACGCTTCTTGTGGAAGTGAAAGATGAGGCGCACGTTCTCAAGCGCATCGGCAAAAATCCACGCATCGGCCCGGCCACGGAGGAGATCTATCAGGAGGTGGCGGCAAACGTGGCGCATTCGGCATCTGCGCGGCCGGTGATCGTCGGCACCGGGCCGTGTGGGCTGTTTTGCGGCCTGCTGCTGGCGCGTGCGGGCTTGAAGCCGCTGCTGCTGGAGCGCGGCAAGGCCGCGGGGGACCGTGCGCGTGATGTGACCGGCTTTTGGCGTCGCGGCTGGGATTTCAATCCTGAATCGAACGTGCAGTTTGGCGAAGGCGGGGCCGGCACCTTTTCGGACGGCAAGCTCTACACGCAGATTCGCGATCGTGAGCACCGCATCCCCTGGCTGCTGCGTGAAATGGTGGCCGCAGGGGCGCCGGAGGATATTTTGACCAAAAGCAGGCCGCACATCGGCACAGACAGGCTCATCAAGGTCGTGAGGCATGTGCGCGAGGAAATCATCGCCTTGGGTGGCGAGGTGCGTTTTAGCGCCCGCGTGGCGGATGTAGTGATCGAGGACGGCGTGATGCGTGCGCTGACGCTGGCGGATGGGGAAACGATCGAGGGCTCGCGTTTCATTTTCGGCATCGGCCACAGTTCGCGTGATACATTTTACATGCTGCATCGGCATGGTGTGCCGTTTGAGGCCAAGCCGTTTTCCATCGGTGTGCGCATTGAGCACCCGCAGAAACTGATCGACCGCAGCCTGTACGGCAAATGGGCCGGAGATAAGCGGCTGGGTTCAGCGCCCTACAAGTTCGTCGCGCACTGCGGCACAGGACGCGCCGCCTACAGTTTTTGCATGTGTCCCGGCGGACTCGTCGTGGCGGCTACGTCGGAGCCGGGCATGGTGGTGACCAACGGCATGAGCAGCTACGCCCGCGAGGAGTCGAATGCCAACAGCGGCTTCATGGTGGATGTGCGGCCCGAGGACATGCCTGCGGGAGATGTGCTGAGCGGCATCGAGTTTCAGCGCAATCTTGAGCGCCGGGCCTTCGTGCTCGGCGGTGGCAATTATCATGCGCCAGCGCAGTTGCTGGGCGATTTCCTCGCAGGACGCGCCTCGACCGGCCCGGGCAAGGTGCTGCCTTCCTATGAGCCGGGCGTGGTGTGGTCGAATTTGTGCGAGGTGCTGCCCGAATACACGATTGAGACGATTCAGGAGGCGATTCCGCGCATCGATAAAACCCTGCCAGGCTTCGCTCTGGAGGACGCGGTGCTCACGGGTGTCGAAACACGCAGTTCCTCGCCCGCCCGCATCCCACGTGATCCGCAGACGCTGGAATGCACCGGCGTGAAGCATTTTTACCCAGCGGGTGAAGGTGCGGGCTACGCTGGCGGCATCATCTCCGCTGCTGCGGATGGCATGCGAGTGGCTGAGGCGATCTTACGCGAGGGCTGAGCGAATGTGCGCCAGCACGCCGCGGCAGCCGTCTTCGAGCAGATCCAGCACGAGTTCGAAGCCCTGCTCGCCGCCGTAGTAGGGGTCCGGCACCTCGGTTTCCTGATGGTCGGTGCAGAAGTCGCAGAACAGACGGATTTTCGAGTCGAACTGGGATGCGCGGTCAAAGGACTTCAAGTCACGCAGGTTTTGCCGGTCCATGACGAGGACGAGGTCGTAGTCGCTCAAATCGTTTTCGGTGACCTGCCGGGCACGGCTGCTGAGGTCATAGCCTCGATTTTGTGCAGCCGTGCGCATCCTTTGATCCGGCAGTTTCCCTGCGTGCCAGCCACCTGTGCCCGCCGAACGGATCGAGATGCGATCAGCGAATCCTTTAGCTTCAATCAACGAACGCATGACGCCCTCTGCCGCAGGCGAGCGGCAGATATTGCCCAGGCAGACAAAAAGGAGGCGAAAGGGGGCGGCCATGAGTGCAGCTAGACCAGTGAAGGGCTGTTCACAAACAAAACCACCTCCTGTCAGCAAGGGATGCCAGGCATCCCCCTCGGAAGATTTCTTTCCCTGTAAACGAGTCTTTGGTTGAGGCGTAGTTTGAGCACGCTATCTGCTATGAAAACCTTAACCCCACGCCCCTCACCCCATGTCTGTTGTATCTAAAGGTCTCGAAGGAATCGTAGCTGCTGAAACTCGTCTCGGGGAGGTGAACGGCGCGGAAGGCATCTTGTTTTATTGTGGTTATGACATCAACGAGCTCGTCAAAGTCAGCTATGAAGAGGTTGTTTACCTGCTTTATTACAACAAGCTCCCCAATCGCGCCGAACTCAACAAGCTGACCACTGCGCTCCGTGCAGAACGTGAGCTTCCGCAGGGTGTCATTGACTTCCTCAAGGCTGCGCCGAAAACCGCGAAGCCCATCGATGTCATGCGCACCGCCGTCTCGATGCTCGGCTGCTATGACTTGAGTCGTTATGACCTTGAAGTCAGTGAAAACATGGCCAATGCCATCCGCCTGACTTCGCAGATCGGGGTCATTGCGGCTTACTTCCATCGTGCGCGCCAAGGGCTGGAACTGCCTCCTGTGCGCAAGGACCTCAGCGAAGCCGCCCACTTCCTGTATCTGATGAACGGCGAAGTGCCGAGCAAGGAGGCCGAAAAGACCCTCGACATCGCCTACATCCTGCATGCCGAACACGGATTCAATGCCTCCACCTTCACCGCCCGCGTCGTGGCTTCGACGCTGAGCGACATGTTCTCGGCCATCAGTGCCGCCATCGGTGCCCTCAAAGGACCGCTGCACGGCGGTGCCAATGAAGGCGTGATCCACATGCTCGAAGAGATCGGATCGCCTGACAAGGTGGATGCCTGGGTCGCCGACGCCCTTGCTCAGAAGAAAAAGATCATGGGCATTGGCCATCGCGTTTACAAGGTGCTCGACCCCCGCGCTCCGCATCTGCGTGAGATGGCGATACAGCTCACCAGCCAGTTGGGAGAGTCAAAGTGGATCCAGATGTCCGAGCGCATCGCCCAGATCATGCGCGAGCAGAAGGGCCTGAATGCGAATGTCGATTTCTACAGCGCCACGGTTTACTACAGCCTCGGCATTCCGACCGACCTGTTCACACCGATCTTCGCCATCGCCCGTATGAGCGGCTGGACCGCCCATGTGCTGGAGCAGTGGAGCGAAAACCGCCTGTTCCGTCCGCTCAGCCAATACGTCGGCAAACCGTATGGCCAGAAGGTCGTGCCGATTGACGAGCGCTGATTGAAGCGGTCGGAGCGTGGATTTGGCTAATTTTGCATGCTGCAAAGGTGGCAAAACCTTGTGTTTGCCATTAACGTAGATGTTTCATGCGTCTCCTTTCAACTGTCGGAGCCGTCGCTGTGGTGCTCGGCACGCAACTGATGGCGCAGCCAGCTACACGTCTCGTGTGGCAGCCGGTGCAGGAGTATTTCATTCATCGTGATGAAAAGCAGCAGGTGGTCGCGGGGACCAAGCGGCTGAATTCGTTCACCGCTTACACGCACATCGGCACCGATTTCGGCTTTCATGGGCCGGCGGAGCACGAAATCGAATGGCTGACGGATGAAATCGTGGTGCACCTCGGCCAGCAGCCGGAGGCATGGGCGGGCATGTGGCACAGCCTGGCCGGGCAGGCGCGGAATACCGACCGAGTGATGGATTTCACGCATGCCTTTCCCGAGCCGGTCACTGCCGGATACCAGCCACGCGTCACGGCGGTGATGATCAAGGCCGCCGGGCAGGGCAAGATCAAGGTCGAAATCAAATCTCCCACCGACGAATTGCGCTGGACGCAGATGATCGAGCCCAATGATCCGCACTACCAAATGTTCGTGCATCCCGTGGCCCCGGAGGCTGTGCGGGACGGGAAAACCATCGTGTGGACGGCAGAACCTGGTGCGGAAGTGAAAGTGTCAGGCCTGTTTCTCGGCATCGAGATGCCCCAGATCCCCTGGGATGCCTATGCTTTCCTCGCCTCGTATTCGAAGATCGCGCGCAGTTATTCCATTGAGACCGGTTTCGTGCGTGATCGTGCCCACATTGAGGAGGGGGCGTTTGAGTCTGTCTCCGCCACCGGCATGTACGTCCTGGCCTCGGCGGCTGCTGCGCAGGAGCCGTTGGGCGTCGTGACAGCAGATTACGCACGCTGGGTGCTCGCGCGGACGCATGAGGCGATGAAGAAGCTCAAAACCGGGCGCGGACTGCTGCCGCATTTTGTGCATCGGCTTGGGCATGAGAACGCCTACTGCATCCATCCGGGCACCGAATTCAGCACGGTGGACACGGCGATCTACGCACAGTCCATGCTGCTGGCAGCGATCATGCTGGATGTGCCCTCAGTGGCCGAAGACCTCATCCAGCAGATCAAAGAGATCGACTTCAATCTGCTGCACCTGCCCGATGGCCATCTCTCGCACGGTCTTGCCGACGACGGCATCACACTTCTGCCGCATGGCTGGCATGACTGGGGCGGTGAAACAACCCTGGTGATGCTCATGGAAGGCATCGCCAACCCCGAACACCGCCCGCCTCCCATGCGTTCTCCGGGAAAGGCCTGGCAGGGCACCGGATTCATCACCGAACTGCAGAGTTTGTTTCATCCCGATTTCGACAGTGATGTGCCCGATGCGCATGACGGTGTCCGCTGGCTCAGTGTGCGCCGTGCCATGCTGGGGGCGCAGCGTGCCTACATTCCAAATCGCTGGCCGCAGTCCCATGCGGCACGCAACGGCATCTACGGTCTCTCTGCGGGAGAAAATCAGGCAGGCAATGGCTACTATGTGGGCGGCGTCGATCTGCCGGACCAAAAGCTCATCCATCCGCACTACATCCTGATGTCTTCCACACTGAACCCGCAGACAGCGGAGACGTATGGCCTGCTGGAGCGCATGGAGAAGGCCAGCTACTTCCCGCCATGGGGCATGGTCGAAAATCTCAATGTCGATGGCCGCAGCTACCTGCCGATGGAAGGATCGCTGAATGCCGGCTTCGAGGCTCTGAGCGCCTACCATCTGTTCGCCAAACACCGCAAAATCCCGGACGCCATTTATGAGGCCAGCCTGAAAAGTCCGCAAATTCGCCGCGCCATGCAGCTGTTCTATCCCACTGCACCCAAGCCAGCGGGTGGGGACAAGGAGACCGCCTCGCAGTAGCAGGGACATGAAGCTAAGCCTTGCTCCCATGCCCATCCCCGGTTAACTGGACCGTCACATGTTTGTCGATCAAATCAAAGTTCATGCACGCGCCGGTAAAGGCGGCGATGGCAGCGCCCATTTCCATCGCGGAAAATTTCGTCCCAAAGGCGGCCCTGACGGCGGCGATGGCGGGAACGGGGGCAGCCTCATCCTGCTGGTCGATCCCAGCACGGACAGCCTCCGCAATTACGTCTTCAACAACCGTCTCATAGCTGAAGACGGCGCCAAGGGCGGTGCGACACAGTGCTCCGGCCGCAGCGGCAAGGATGTGGTTTATAAAGTGCCGCCGGGAACGCTCATCAGTCGCGTCATCAAGGAATACGACAACGAAACCAATGAACTTGTCACCCGCTACGAGCCCGTGGCTGACCTGACCGAGACCAATTCCACCTACGTGCTCTGCAAAGGCGGCAAAGGCGGGAAGGGGAACGTGCATTTCAAAACTTCCACGCATCAGGCCCCTCGTGAATTTACCCCCGGCACTGCCGGTGAAGAAGACGACTTCCACTTTGAGATGCGCTCCATCGCCGATGCCGGCTTCGTCGGTGCGCCGAATGCAGGCAAATCGACGCTGCTCTCAAAGCTGAGCGCCGCCAAGCCGAAGATCGCGAATTATCCCTTCACCACGCTGCAACCGATGGTCGGCGTGATCGAGTTTGGCCCCAACCGACGCGGCAGCCTGGCGGACATTCCGGGGTTGATCGAAGGCGCGCACGAAAACATCGGCCTCGGCCATGATTTCCTGCGCCACATCATGCGCTGCCGCGTCCTCCTCTTCGTCGTCGATACCGCCGGCACCGAAGGCCGCGATCCTGTCTCGGACTTGGAAATTGTGCGCAAAGAGGTCTCCCTCTACTCCGAAGAACTCGCCAAACGCCCTTGGTGCATCATCGCCAACAAGATCGACCTCCCCGAGGCGGCGGAAAACCTCGTCCACTTCAAGGAGCGCTTCAAACGCATCAAAGTCCATCCCGTCTCCGCCGAAACCGGCGAAGGTCTCGACAAGCTGCGCAAGTGGCTCGACGATAAAATTGGTCAGGACGTCGACTGGTGAGGCCGGAAATGGATGGCTGGTTGAAATCCATCTGGCTTGAACCATAATGAGGCCATGAGCACGGAAGCCATCCTTCAGGCATTCACCCTCTTGGAGCCAGCGCAGCAGATCCAGCTTGTCGAAGACATGTGGGACAGAATTGCACAGTCTGATGAGCCGCCCCCGCTCACCACCGAGCAGCATGAAGAATTGACCCGGCGCAAGGCGGCTTATGTCAGCGGCTCAAGCCAGGGCCGTTCATGGAGTGAAGTGAAAAACACTCTGCTCGGAAACGATGGCCGTTGAATCGATCATTTTGCCAGAGGCTGTAGTCCTGGACCTCCCGGCTTGCATCACCTCGCCGGCCTCCCTACTCTCGCCCCCTCAATGCCTGGCAAATACGACCACCTCAGCAAAGAACAGCTAATCGCCCTCCTGGAGGAGCGAGAGAAAGAGAAGCGGCTAGGGCTGGTGTGGGAGCGTGATCCGGCGCTCGTCGGGCGTGATGAAAGTGTGAATGAGCAATTTGTCACACTCAACCATGACAAGGCGGCTTCCTGCGGCAGTGGGGCGCAGCGAAATCTCATCATCGAGGGGGGACAATTACGATGCTCTGCGGCTGCTGCGAATGACGCACGCCGGGCGGGTCAAGTGCATCTACATCGACCCGCCCTATAACACTGGAAACCGCGACTTCATATACAACGACCGCTTCATCAACAAAGAGGATGGCTGGCGGCACAGCAAGTGGATCGAGTTCATGCACCGCCGCCTCATCCTCGCCAAGGACCTGCTGCGGGAGGATGGCGTTATCTTTGTCTCCATCGACGATAATGAGCTGTTCCATCTCGGGATGCTCATGAATGAAGTGTTCGGGGAGGGGAATTGGATCTCCACAATGATCTGGAAGAAGAGCTATGGAGGTGGTGCGAAAGCCAAGCATATCGTGGGATTGCACGAGTATGTGCTCTGCTATGCGTGCAACAAAGGCGCAATAGAAACCATTGATCTGCCGCCCAGCGATGAAGTGCGGCGCTACTACAAGTTTACTGACGAGAAGTTTGCTGAGAGAGGTCCTTATCGTCTTCAACCACTCGCAACCACGAGCATGGATGCCCGGCCAAACCTTCGCTATTCAGTTCCATTCGAGGGGGAAGAGATATGGCCTGAGAAACAATGGCAGTGGGCCAAAGAACGAGCTCTGACTGCTTTGGCGAATAATGAGCTTTCGATCAACAAAACGAAGAAAGGTTGGTCGGTAAACTACAAACAGTATCTTTTTGGCAGTGATGGGGAGGAACGGGCAGCAAAGATGTATTCGGTCCTCGACGGTCCCTACACGCAAGCTGGCACAGGTGAGGTCAAAGATCTGCTTGGAGATGGCAAAGCATTTTCATTTCCGAAGCCATCCAACATGGTTTTGGCTCTTCTCCGCCACCTACACCAGGATAAGAATGCCGTTGTTGTAGACTTCTTCGCCGGCAGCGGTACCACAGGCCACGCGGTCTTGAAGCTCAATGCCGAGGACGGCGGCAGCCGCCAATTCATTCTTGTTTCTAGCACGGAGGCGACAGACGAAGAGCCCGACAAGAACCTTTGCCGCGATGTCTGCGCAAAGCGTTTGAAGCGTGTCTGCGAAGGCTACGGTGGTGTGGGTGGCCTTGAAGGCGGCTTTGCCTACCTGCGGATCGAAAAGATGGAGCCGGGGCGTCTGCTGCGCCGACTCCAACATGAGCAGGTCTGGATCACGCTTCAGATGCTCCACCTTGATGCGCTCACGCCGGAGGCTCCCGGCGGGATTGTCTGGGCAGCAGGCGAAGGCAGGCGGCGGTTGATTTACCTGACCCAGACGAACGAAAAAACCTGGGGGCCTCTTGAACGGGCACTGGAGGAGAATCGCCGTGCCACCATTTACACCTGGCAGCCTGAACTGGTGAAACATCATGCGCCGAAGGCCACGGTGCGTCCCATCCCCAAATTCCTCATGGAAAGGCTCGGCATCCACTCATGATCTCCCTGCGTCCCTTTCAAGAAGCCCCGGTGGAAAGCGCTCTGAGCGTGTTCCGCTATCTCGCTGCGCAAATTCCACAACTGAACGAGACCGACCGTGCCGCTGCCGTGGCGCAAAACGGTGCGCTGCTGCTGCACGCGCCCACCGGTGCAGGCAAGACGGTGATGGCAGGCTACCTCGCCGAGCAGATGAGCACGGAGCACAAGGTGGTGTGGTTCTGGTTCACTCCTTTCAAGGGGCTGGTGGATCAGTCAGAGCAGAGTCTGCGCGCGAACTTCCCCGGCCTGAGAACACGGCGGTTGGCAGATGATCGCAATCTAGGCAAGACGAAGGCTGGTGATGTGTGGGTGACGACGTGGCAGCTCGTAGCCGCGAGCAATACGGACGGTCGCCGCGTACGCAACGACAGGGAGGACAATCCCAGCGTTGACAACTTGATGGACCAGCTCCGACAGAAGGGCTTCATGATCGGAGTGATCGTGGATGAGGCGCACCATGGCTTCCGCAAGACCACGCAGGCGTTTGAGTTCTACAAGACGGTCATCAAACCTGACTTTACACTGCTGGTCACGGCTACGCCGGATGACAAGGAAGCCGAGAGCTTTTACAAGGACGCAGGCTTTAAGCGGATGCCGCACATCGTCATTCACCGCAGTGAAGCCGTGGCTGCCGGACTGGTGAAACCCAGCGTGCGTTCGGTGGCGTTGATCGCGAAACCCGGACAGGAGAACCTGGTGGACTTTGAGACGACGGCCATCCGTGAGGCCACGAAGACGCACTATGGCATCAAGGCAGAACTGGAGAAGCAAGGCATCCCGCTGACACCACTGATGCTGGTGCAGGTGGACAGCACCAGCGGCACTGAGAAGCGGGTGATGAAGAAGCTGCTGGCGAATGGCTTCAAAGAAGACCAGATTGCCCTCTACACAGCGAAGGAGCCAGACGCGAGCCTGAGGACGCTGGCTTATGACACAAGCAAAGAGGTGCTTGTCTTCAAGATGGCGGTGGCGCTCGGATTCGACGCGCCGCGTGCCTGGACGCTGGTTTCCATGCGCGGCATCGTGGATGAGGACTTCGGCACGCAGATCGTGGGCCGTCTCATGCGTGTGCATGAACTCTGTCAGGGAAAGGCTCTGCCAGATGCGCTGAATCATGCCTATGTCTTCCTGGCTGACATGGAAAGCCAGAAGGGACTGGAGCAGGCAGCGGACAAACTCAACCGAGTCAAAACTCAGTTCGCCAGTGTGGCCGCTTATTCCGTGGTGGTGCAGGTGGGCGGGGAGAATCAACTCCAGGTCATCCGCAACGGCCAGCCGGAGCTTTTGCCCGATGAGAAGACCCGCCCGGCCCTGGAAGATCTGAAGCCCACAGAGGAAGAGACGACTGGAGATGATCCGCCGCCTTCTCCGAAGCCTGTGGAGACGGGGACTGGATGGTTCGACATCTTTGGCGGACTCGATCAAAGAGACACACCGCCAACAAGTGGCGAGAAGTCTGCAACGACGGCACCATCTGCCACAGGGATGATCCGCTACCCTATGAAGAGCGGCATTCCTGCCCGCCTCCGCAAGGAGACGATGAAGCAGAGCACCGCAGGGTTTGAGGAGGCGATCATTGCCAATGCAGACCTGAGTTCCGTGATCGTACTGGACGGGCTGCGGCGTGCTGTGGAGATTACACGGCGGGAGAAAGGCATCTTTGACCCCAGTGCTGAGGCGAGCACCCAGACCAAGATTCAAGCGACCCTTGACCGGCAGGCAACCGAGCTGCAAGCGCAGCAGTTAATCCTGAGTCTGGATGGTCTCGCCGACAAGAAGCGTCTGGATGAGCTGCTGCTTCAAAGGATCGCCAAAGAACTGCGTCAGTCGGGCAACACGGCGGCAGACAATGCCGACGAGGTGGAATACACGCAGGCGATGATCCTGGTGCAGCACCCGGACCTGCTGCGCAAAGCCCAGCGGAAGTCGTTGGCGAGCTTTGTGGAAGTCGTGGATGCGTCACCGCTGCCGGTGGAGCTTCTCTCCGACTCTGCTTTGTCCGAATCTCCCGGCAATATCTATGGCCGGATGCCCCAGGGGATGAACACATGGGAAACTGCCTTTGCCGAATGGCTGGACACCGAGGCGGCGGAAGTGGTGAATTGGTGGCACCGCAACCCCGGCTCTGGAGATACATCCGTCGTCACGGTGCTGCCAGATGGGAGCCGCTTCTTCCCCGACTTCATCATCAGCGTCAAAGGCCGCTCAAAGCCTGACGGCATCCTGCTGGTGGATACCAAGCGCGCCATCAACGATGACCTCAACGCCGTGCCCAAGACGGTGGTCAGCCACCGTGAATATGGACGGGCGATGATCCTCAGAAAAGACGGCAACCGTTGGATGACCGTCCGCTATGATGAGACGCGTGACAAGAACGTGGAAGATCAGGTGCTCCACCCTGACCTGCTGGCGCATTTTTCATGATTGAGGTTGTGCCGTGGGAAGGCGGCTTTTAGCTTGGATGCTCCTTCTGCATGCCCCTGAACCGCTCCAATCTCTGCTGGCTGGCCTTGGCCCTGATCACGGCGGGTTATCTCATCTTCTGGGCGCTGCTGCTCGGAGCCACGGCAGCTTATAGCACGACGGATTCGTGGCTGCAGGTGCTGCGGTCGCCGGAGATCCGGCATGCGACTTTTTTGAGTCTCGTGACTTGCTCGGTCGCGGCGGGTTTTGCACTCTTGCTTGCTGTGCCCGTGGGGTATTTGATGTCGCGCCTCGAGTTTCGCGGCAAATCGTGGCTGGATGCGGCGCTGGATATTCCCATCATCCTGCCCCCCTTGGTGGTCGGCCTGTGCCTGCTGATCTTTTTCCAGACGAAGATCGGCAAGGTGATCGAGATGGCGATTCCCTTCACCTATCAAATCAGCGGCGTAGTGCTCGCTCAATTCGTCGTGGCTGCCGCATTCGCGATTCGCACCATGCGCGGTACGTTTCAGCATCTCTCGGCACGTCCTGAGGATGTGGCTCTCACCCTGGGCTGCACACGATTTCAGGCAATGTGGCATGTGGCGCTGCCAGCGGCGCGGCGTGGCATGGTGGCGGCGTTTTGCATCGCCTGGGCGCGCAGTCTAGGCGAGTTCGGGCCGATTCTCGTCTTTGCCGGTGCCACGCGCCTGAAGACGGAGGTGCTGCCGACGACGGTCTGGCTGGAGCTCAGCGTGGGAAATCTCGAAGCCGCCGTGGCGGTCAGCTTGTTCATGGTGCTGCTGGCTGTGCTGGTGCTGGTGGCGGTGCGTGCCACGGGGGAAAAAGTATGATCCAGCTCGAACAACTTACCTGGAAGGTTTCTGGCCGCACGATTCTGGAGAATGTGACGGTGGCGATTCCGGCCAACACCTACGCGGTGCTGATGGGCTCGACTGGTTGCGGCAAAACCACGCTGCTGGAAATCCTCTGCGGCCTGCGCCAGCCGACCTCGGGTCGCATTTTGCTCGATGGCGTGGATGTAACCGATCTGGAACCGCGTGAGCGTGGCATCGGGTATGTACCGCAGGATTTGGCGATGTTCCCGGGCTTGCGCGTGTGTGAGCAGATCGGGTTCGCCCCCAAACTGCGTGGCATGGCCCCTGCGGAACTGAATCAACGCGTAAACCGTCTTGCGGAGCAGTTTGGCATTGCCCCGCTGCTGGATCGGCTGCCTGACATGCTTTCCGGCGGCGAAAAGCAGCGCGTGGCTCTTGCCCGTGCGCTGGCGGCGCAGCCCAAGCTGCTGCTTCTCGATGAACCGCTCTCCGCACTCGATGAAAGCATGCGGGCGGAGGCTGTTTCCCTGCTTCAGCGCGTGCAATCTGAGCATGCGCTCACCGTTTTGCACGTCACCCACTCCAGCAGCGAGGCCGCAGCGCTCGGCACCCTGCATCTGCGCATGGTGGCAGGGCGGTTGGAGGTGGAATCCAAGGGATGATTTGCACTGTGGGGTTGGATTCCGGCCGAAGCTGCGTTTAGTGTGCTGAAAACACCCCCCTCTGAATGGATTGGAATGACTGGCAGCGCGTGCTGAAATGGCGCGCACTCGAAGAAGGCGATGCCGATGGCGTTCTCGTCAACGCGGAGCGTCGTCGCGAAGCCACGGCCCACACGCGGGCCGGACTGGCTTCCGAGGAGATCATCGGGGATGTGCTGGAAGAGCGTTCGGAGTCGTTTCTGGACAAACGGGCCGAATGGCTGGAGCGCGAGGCCGTGGGCTGGCGCGGTGAACTGATCCGTGTGCTGGAACTGCTGTGTGTGCCGCAGGGGCGCTGGTCCTGGGCACTCGCGGGCTGGGCCCTGGCGCTGCTCACGGGCTACTGGTTTACGGATCTGGGGCAGGCGGGCGAATTCAATCTGCTGGCACTGCCGCTGGTGGGTTTGCTGGCTTGGAATGCGGTGGTGATTATTCTCGGGTTGTTGTGCGAACTGATGCCGACCTCTGCTGTGGCGGGACGCGGTGGCTGGGTGGCCGAATTTCTCGCACATGGAATTTCGCGGATGGGCAAAGCCTCGAAGGAGGTCGGCAGCGGTGTGGCTGAAACTGTGCGGTCGCGGTATGAAGAGCTCGCATGGCCGCTGGCCTGGCGGCGCTTGCAGATGCGGCTGCGGATGTGGCTGCATGTGGCGGCGGCGTTGCTGGCCATAGGTGGTGCTGCCGCCTTGTATGCCCGTGGCTGGTCGCACGAATATCGTGCGGCGTGGGAAAGCACGCTGCTGGGTGAGAGCGAGGCCTCGGCGTTTTTTGAAACTTTGTTTAAACCAGCCTCGAAGGTGCTGCGAGTTCCCATTCCGCTGGACCAGATCCCCGGCATGCATCGGACTGCGGGCAAAGTGGACAAGCCAGCCCCAGCGCTGCCGTGGATTCATTTGTACGCAGGCACGCTGCTGGTGCTGATCGTGCTGCCGCGCCTCCTGCTGGCGGGGTTGGGTGCGGCGCGCTGCTGCCGGGTTGTCTCACAACCCGCCCGAACGTTGAGCTGGGGCGGCTACCTGCGTGCCTTGCTGCGTGCGGTGGAAGGCGGCAGCGAACGCATCCAGGTGCTCGTGCATGCCATCGAGCCCACGGCTACGCATCGCGAAGTGTGGGATCGTGGCGTGAGGGAGCGTTTTGGCGGCATGGCGCGTGCTGAGTATGTGCGAATTCCTGCCGGGGAGGAGGACGAGTTTGCCGCTGCCTGGCAGCCTGTGTGCGCCAATCTGGTGATGATTTTCAACATGGCCACCACCCCCGAGGCCGAGGTTCAGCGGCGGCTGGTCTCCGATGTGCGCCAGCGTCTGCTCACGAAGCATGCCGAGCCGGAGCTCATCGTGCTGCTGGACGGCACGAGTCTTGCGGGACGCTGGTCACCAGAAAAAATCGCCGGTCGTGAGCAGTTATGGTCGCAGATGGTCGAAGGACTGGCCTCTGAAGTGATTGTGGCCGTGCGCAAAGAATCCGCACGCGCAAAGCCTCCGGCGTCGTAATGTTCATGAAGTTTTTGCCTCTTGTGCCCGCTCTTTTCTCCAGAAATAAAACCGCAAGCACTCCTGACCGACAGGCGGCGGAACTGACCGTGCGCGATGCTTCAGACATCGTCACGCTGAGCCTCATTTCGCACACGAATGCGGGCAAGACGACGCTGGCCCGCACGCTGCTGCGCCAGGATGTGGGCGAGGTGCGGGATGCGCCGCATGTGACGCTGTTCAATGAATCGCACACCCTGCTGGAAACGGGAGGCTTCATGCTGCGGCTGTGGGATACCCCGGGCTTTGGCGACAGTGCACGGCTGATGAAGCGCCTGCAGCGTGAGCGCAGTCCGGTGCTGTGGTTTCTTTCGCAGACCTGGGACCGCATCACCGACCGGCCCTTGTGGTGCAGCCAGCAGGCCCTGAAAAATGTGCGCGATGAAGCAGACGTGGTGTTGTATCTCGTCAATGCCGCCGAACCACCCGAAGCCGCCGCCTACATCGGCCCTGAGATGGAAATCCTCGGCTGGGTGGAAAAACCGGTCGTCGTTCTGCTGAATCAGACCGGTCTGCCGGGCAGTTCATCCCTGGAAGCCGCAGAGCTGGAAACCTGGCGGACGCATTTGAAGCAGTATGAGATCGTACGCGAAGTGCTGACGCTGGATGCCTTTGCCCGTTGCTGGGTGCAGGAGGACATCCTCATGGACTCTCTGGCCCCACTGATGCAGGGCTCCAAGATACCGACCTTCCTGCAAATCAAACGTGCCTGGGCGCACCGCAATGTGGAGGTGTTTCAGAGTTCGGTGCGCCTTATCTCAGAGCAACTCACCGCAGCACTGTTTGACGGCGTGGAGGTGCGCAATGAAACGCTGCTGGAACGCGTCGGATGGCAGCGCGATGACCTGAACCGCGAGTACAACGAGGCGCGCCAAAAACTGGCCACCCAGCTCGCGGACCGCACCGAGCAGACGACCAACAACTTGATTGAAGTTCATGGCCTGAAAGGTCAGGCCGGGCATGAGTTGAACCAGATCGCGCGTGAGCACTTCCATCTGCCACAGGCCGTTTCGGAGAACATCTGGGGCGTGCTCGGCAGTTTCGCCGGTGGTGCGATGGGCGGGCTTATCGCCGATCTCAAACTGGGCGGCATGACCTTCGGTGGTGGTGCGCTGCTGGGCGGCCTTGCCTCCGGGATTGGTGCTTATGCTTTGATCCGCAGCTACAACCTTGTGCGTGGCAGCGACCAGCGTCTGCGCTGGTCACGCGAGCATTTCCGTGAGCAGGTCAAACTGGCGTTTCTCACCTACCTGGCCATCTGCCATTTTGGCCGTGGTCGAGGTGAGTGGAAGGAAAGCGCGCAGCCGCAGCACTGGCAGGAGGTCGTGGATGAGGTTACTGAACTGTACGCGGATGCGCTGGATCATCTGTGGAAATCCGGCGTGCAAAAAGACACTCAGCCTGCGGCACTTTCGCGTCAGTCCCGTCAGCTCACCGGAGACTGCATGGTGGCGCTGCTGGAGCGGTTGTACCCGGGTGTGGTGGCAGACTCATGGCGGGCATAGATCGGGGGTCGATATGCCTCAAGGATGAGTCATCGGGACCACCATTGCTTTGGCTGCTTCAAACGACTCCACGATCTCCTTGTCTTCAGGAATTTGGGCAGAAGCAAATGCAGCTTCGAGATCGCTTCGGGTGATTCCCTCATGGGCGATCATCCAACGAATTTCCTGCATGTGCTGAGGATCGTCCCCTCGCATCATCTTGCTGAGAATGAGGTCCACCGTGGCCGGACGATAAAGCCTGATGTGCTGCAGCCGTGGACGTGGAATGGCAACACGGTGAATAAACCAGTCTCGTCGCAGGATGATCTGCCATTCTTCGAAGATATGCGTGAGATAGATTCCCAGCTCTTGCAGATCGGCATTGGCTGCCGTGAGGGCATCCCAGAAAGCCAGATCTTCGTTCATTTGATCCGATTGCTGCTTTGGCACCACTGCGTCCACATCTTGGGTCACGCCATATTCTGTTGGCGGATTGTCAAAACCCAGCCAGAGGGCTGATTTCCCGATCAGCGTCAATTCCACCTCATGATTCAGTCGGGTATCGAGGGTCTGTAGAATGAGGGTGGGATTGTCAGCCAGCATAACCTAGTGCTTTGACTTTTTGGGGCCGCAGCCACACGGCTTTTCCCTGCGTGCGGGGAGCGATCAGGCCCGGCAGGGAAACATAGCGTGAATGGTGCGGCATCACGCCGGGTGGAGGTGTGCCGGGAGGGAGTTCCGCCAGCAGGGTGCTCCAAAATTGCAGTTCTGGTTCATAGCGGGTCGCCGCTTCGGCGATGGCGCGGACTGCCGGTGTGCAGTCTTCATCGGTTGCCAGTCGTGCGATTCGCTTTGGGTCATTCGTTTCCGCGCCCAGCAGCATGGCCCCCAACCGGACCAGCCACGGATCATGGGCATTGGCTGTTCCCAGCAAGACGAGTGCGAGTTCTTCATTGGAGAAAGCCTCCTCAGTGACACGCTGCTGAGGTGGCGTGCGCCCCTGAAGATAGTGAAAGCAGCCTCGTGCGACGGCTTCATCCTTCCACTCCGCCGGTCCATGGAGCCCCAACCGTTGCGCCTTTAATCGCAGCGGCGAATCGCTCGCCATCAAGACGGGTTGCTGGACCGAGGGGGCCGTTTGCATGCCGCTGAAGTTAAACGGACACAGTGGGGCTGTAAACCCGCGATCCATCAAGCGCCGTGCTCTCACACAAACGTCTTTCAAGACGTGACTGGAAGCTCTGCCAGCAGCGCACGGCGCGGGAGCGGAAGTCGGCAGGGGTGATGTTCAGTCTGCGCAGGCAGTCGCGATGGTCCCAGGAGACGACGCAGGCGGTCGCGAGATGGATGGCTTGGAACTGCCAGCGCCAGAGGCGTTGCACGGCAGGGGTGAGAGTCTTGAGTCGCTCGAACAAAAAGTCGCGCTGGAAGGAGAGATGGCCCATTTCATCGCGCAGGAGTTTTTTGGCGACGGTCTGGACGACGGGATCGCTGCAACGCAGGGAGAGCAGACCGAAATAGACTTCGGCGATGAGTTCCGCTGTGAGGAGCACCTGAATGTTGAACTCAAGGTTCACCAGATCGCGCATCCAGCGGAAGATGGAGTTGGTCCATTGCTTCTGCAGCAAGGTGCCGCGCAGATGGGTGACCGTGCGCGCCAGCAGCGCGGCGTGGCTCTGCTCCTCAGCGACGAAGAGATCGACGGCACGCTGATAGCCCTTCAGGTTTTCCAGCGAGGCGATGCTGCGGGTATAGCGGCGCAAGCGCGTCCCACCACCGCTTTCCCCTAGCTGGAAGATGGCGATGGAGCGGGCAAGAGCGGTGCGAACGTGTTCGGGCAAATCGCATGCGGTGTCCGGCAGTAGCAGTTCGTGATTGAGGCGGGTGTTGGCTTCGAAGTGGTTGATCCAATGTTGGGTGTTCATAAGGGTGGGTGGTGGGTTAGGCGGCGTGGAGCATGGAGCGGAGGAATTCGTGAACGGGGTTGCTGCGCAGTTCGGAGGCGATTTGGCGGAGGCGTTGCATGACGGCATCGACCGTTTCATCCAGCGTGGAAGTGCCAGCGGTGACGCCGACATTGCGGGCCTTCGAAAACCAGGCGGGATCGAGTTCATCGGGGTGTTCGATTTGCAGCGTGCGCAGGCCTTGAGCGGCGGCTTTCTGCGCGAGCTGGCGCGTGTTGTTGCTGTTGCGCCCGCCGATGACGATGATGTGATCGCAATCGCGCAATAGATCGTCCATCGCCGTCTGCCGTTGCTTGGTGGGATGGCAGATGGTGTCGACGAAACGCACTTCCGAACTGCGGTGGCGGCGCTTGATCGCATCCACCAGTCGCAGGGCGATTTCGACCGGCTGCGTGGTTTGTGCGACGATGCCGAGCTGCGGATGCGCAGGAATGCGGTCAAGATCAGTTTCTTCAAGCACCACGACCGCAGCGGGAAAATCACCGATGAGGCCGCGCACTTCGACGTGCTGACTCTGGCCGATGACGATGGGCTGGTAGCCTTCATTCACCAGCATGGCGAGGGCGTGATGCGCCTTTTTCACGAGGGGGCAGGTGGTGTCGATGACGGTGTGGCCGGCACTTTTCCATGACTCACGATGCTGGTCGGAAGCGCCGTGGGCGGTGATGGCGACCTGCTGCGTGCTGGCGCTGTTTAAATCGTCGAGGTCACCGCGCTGCGCTCCGAGCGTGGCGAGATGGCGGTCCACGAGTGGATTGTGAACGAGCTGGCCGAGGATGGTGAGCGGGGCGCGCTGAGCGGCCGCGTGGGTGGTGCGCAGGGCGTAGCGGACGCCGAAGCACATGCCGTGATGTTGAGCGAGGATGATGTTCATGGTGTTGTTGGCTTTGTGGGACAAAGTGAATGGATAAAAAACTGCGGTATCAAGTTTGCTGGGCGGCTTTGACGATCTCACCGAGCACCTCGACGTAGTTTTTGAAGGCCGTGCGACCGGCGGGGGTGAGCTCGTAGCTGGTGCGCGGGCGGGTGCCGGATTCGTCGCGGTTTTCCTTGATGTAACCGGCAGTGCCGAGGGTGCGGAGATGGGAGATGAGGTTGCCGTCGCTCATGCTGAGTTCTGCCTTGAGATCCTGAAAGGCCCATTCGCCGCGTGTGGAGAGCAGCGTCATGATGGAGAGGCGGCCCTTTTCGTGAATGAGCTTGTCGATTTGATCGAAGTCGATCATTACGGCTTCACCTCCGCAGGTTGGGCGCTGAAAAACACGGCCAGGGCATAAACGACATGCAGCAGGCCGAAGGTGAGGCCCATGACGAGAGACGCGGGACCGAGATCGCTGGAGAGCAGGCGCACATCGCTGCAGGCGGCCCAGCCGAAGAAGGTCAGCAGTCCGGTGATCACAAAGGCCCAGCCCAGGCGGACCAGCGACCGTGGTGAAAAGCTGGCCGTGCTGAGCAGGGCCAGACCGTAGCAAAGCGCCCAGATGAGCGCGGCGAGGGTGAGATTGTGCAGGAACACGATCAAACCAATGCCCACACAGCCGCCGACAAGCAAAGGCGGAACGAAAGCGCGCAAAGCCATGCGCATGCCGGCGGAGACGAAGGGCTGGCTGCGGCGTTTGGCCTCTTTGGCGAGCAGGAAGATGTTCAATGCCGAGGCGATGGCGAGAATGATGAGCCAGGTTTCAAGGAAGCACATGTCGCACATGGCGGCTTCGCCCTGGTTTTTTAGGGCATGCCACACCGGCCACCCGGAGGCGACGAGTGCCAGTACACCGCCGGTGAGCGCCGCAGGAGCGGAGACCGCACGGTAGATGTGCGCCTTTTCCATCAGGGAACGGATGATGCGGAGATTCTCCAAGGCGGCGTCTGTCGTGCTCATGAGAGTCACTTTGTGCGCCAAAGTGAATGGCGCAAGTAAAACTTTGCGGCGCAAAGTGACGATTCTCGTGACTCTGAATGTAAACAGGCTTGGCAGAGCAATATAATTACCATAAGTTAAGAGGAGTGAATTATTCCGCCTCAGTTTTGCGCAAGACCTCTCACCGCCACGGGCTGCGGTGGTGCGCGGGCATGCTGTGTGCTGCCATGCTGCTGCCCGGCATCGCAGCTGCCGATGATCCAACCGTAGAGCAGCAATACATGCTGGAGCTGACCAATCGCTTCCGCGCCGATCCTCAGGCTGAACTGTCCAATCTGGTCAATTTTTCCTCACCCGGGGTGTGGGACACCACCAAGTCGAACGATGCCAGCATCGCTTATGCATTGAACTTTTTCGGCACCAGTGCCTCAGATTTGGCCTCGCAGTTTTCCAGTCTCACCGCTGCACCACCGCTGGCATGGAACAGTGCCCTGAATGTCTCGGCCACCACCTACTCGAACCTGATGGTGACTGCCGACCAGCAAGCGCACGCTTTGGACGGCTTGACCCTTGATCAGCGCATCGTGAATGGCGGTTACAGTACCAACTGGCTGGAGGCGGGCGAAAATCTTTTTGCCTCGGCGCTGTCGCCCTTTCACGCTCATGCCGCATTTGTGGTTGACTGGGGAGACGGCAATGGAGCCACAGCCGGCTACGGCAACGGCATTCAGAGCCCGGCCGGACACCGCGATTTGCTGCTGAATGGAAACATGAAGGAAATCGGCATCGGTTTCCAGGACATCTCGATTCCCGGTAGCAATGCCACAGCCATTGGACCTTACGTGATCACCGAGCATCTGGCCTCGCAGTTTCGGTTTGATGGCAGCACTTACTATTCAGACGCCATTTTGACGGGATCAGTCTTTCAGGACACCCTGTTGGCGGATGCCTTTTACACGCCAGGGGAAGGACTGGCGGGGGAGGCGATCAATGTTTACAACGACCTCACCGGCATTCTCGTGGCCAGCGGATTCAGCAACAGCGCCGGTGGTTATAATATCACCCTCATCGGGCTGACCGAGGGCATTGTCTATCGTGTGGAAGCTCCTGATACGGGTCTTGCTGCCAGGACCTTCACGCTCACCGAGCATACAGAAAACTACGGTGTTTCAGTGCTGGTGTATGACAATGTGTATGAGTCGTTCGCGGTCGTACCTGAGCCGGGCAGCCTGCTGCTGTGCCTGGTCGCCGGCCTGCCGTTGCTCTGGTTCCGTTCCCGCCGTTCTTTCTGCTGATTCACCATGAGATCCATCGTCCTCCTGCTGCTGTCCATCGTTACCGTCCTGGCCCAGGCACCTGCCTCACCGCTGGCCACGGAGATCCGTGCGATCATTGATGAATACGAAAACTCAGTGCGTGCCAACACGCAGAAGCTCATCGCTGCAACCACCGAAGAGGAGAAGAACCAGTATCGCGCCAGCATTCCCAGCGCCGGCCCCTATGCCACGAAAATGATGAAGCTGGTGCAGGCGTACATGGACCAGCCTGATGTGGTGAAGGGCGTGAACTGGCTGGTGATGGGCGCTGCGGGTTTCCCTGAAGGCCAGGAAGCGTTGAAGATGCTCGGCACCACCTTTGCCGATCGCGCAGGCATCGCCGAAGCCGTGAAGCAGCTCGAATACCACGGCCTGCCTGCGGAGCCGGTGCTCCAGGCCGTGATCGACAAGAACACTCACCGTGACGAAAAAGCGGCGGCGCTCTACGCTCTTGGGGCCATCCACTTCAAAAACTTCGATGCCTCGGCCGACCGCGTCTCCGCCGCTGCCTCCAAGACCAAGGCGCTGGAGTGCTTTCAGCGGCTTTATGCCGATTATGAAGACGTCACCATCCAGGGCTTCAAACTCTCGGATTCTGTCGCCAAGATGTTTTTTGAGATGACCAATCTGCAGGTCGGGTGTGAAGCACCGGAGATCGAAGGCAAGGATGCCGACGGCGTGGAGTTCAAGCTCAGCGACTATCGCGGCAAATACGTCATCGTCATCTTCTGGGGCGGCTGGTGCCACGCCTGCCACGGCACTCTGCCGCTGATGAATCAGGCCGCAGAACAGCTCAAAGACAAAAACGCCGTCGTGATTGGTGTGAACACCGACATCGAGACCGAGGCCAAAAAAGCCCTCGCCGACTACCACGTCAGTTTCCGCAACGTGCTCGACAACACCAGCAGCGGCCCCAACACCACCCTCTACAACCTGCGCAACTTCCCCACTCTCTATCTCATCGACCCCAAGGGCGTGATCGCGATCAAGAACGGGTCCCTGGATGCGATGGTGGCGCAGATTGTTGCCGCGCAGGGGGCGACGAAGTAAGCTGTGGCATGAAGCCATCGGCACGTGACGTCTGGCGTTTTATCGAATGCGTTGGTCTCGGGCTGTGGTTTGCCTTGATGACACCTGAATTGGCTGGCGGGATTTATGAGGTCATCACTGGCTCCCCTAGCGATGGATTCCTTTTCATGCTGATGATCTTTGTTGTTCCCTGGTTCGCAGCTGTCATGGCGATCGTTCCAGCAGCGTGTTGGAGAGTCAGAAAGTTCCTTTTAATGACTCGGTGGACTGCGTTTTTTTACCTCATTGTCCTGATCGGCATCTGGTGTCTGCAGCCGTAAGTTCACTTTTTTGGTGGCATGAAGCAGGTGAGGACTCCTCGACTTTTCGGCTCTCCGAATGGTTTAGATGTATTAAAAACTTGCCATTTATGTGAAAAACCATAATTATACGGTATTATAAGGCCGTATTTAGGCATTCAGTTCTCATGCTTCCACTCATCGATCAGATCCTCAAAGACTCGGGTTGTGCCGATCTACCTGCCGTGCGGCAGGCGGTGGAAGATGCGTGTTTCAATCAAACCTCCTTTGTGGATGCTGTGCTGGATTGTGAAGGCGTGCGTGAGCGTGATTTTCTGACTGCCCTCTCCAAAACTCTCAACCTGCCGTGGTGGGAGCCGAAGGATGAAGATCAACCGACGGAGCAGGGGATGCGCCGCATGCTGCCAGCGGAGATCGCTCTTCGTCATCGCCTGCTGCCTGTGTTCACCGAAGAAACGAAAAACGACGACGGCTCGGAGACGGAGCGCACGCTGCACATTGCCACCTTCGATCCCCTCAGCCTCGTGGCGCATCAACGTGTGGCCGCGAGTCTCTCAATGCCTGTAGTCTGGCATGTGGGGCAGCGCACTCGCATTGTCGAAGGTCTACAAAAACTCTACGGCCTCGGTGCGGACACATTTGAAAAAATTCTGCGCGGTCGTGCCGACTGGGGCGCGGAAGATTTGCGTGATGAAGTCACTGTACTCGATGAACCCGAGGACGAAGAGGCATCGGTGGTGCGCTTCGTGAATCAAATCATCCGCCGGGGTCTTGAGCAACGTGCCACGGACATCCACGTCGAGCCGCAGCAGGATCGCCTGCGCATTCGCTACCGCATTGACGGCCGCCTTGAAGAACTGCCCGTGCCGGAGAACATCAAGTCATTGCAGGCCTCCGTGATCGCCCGTCTGAAGATCATGGCGCGGCTCGACATTGCCGAGAAGCGTCTGCCGCAGGATGGTCGCATCGGTCTCGAACTCGATGGCCTCTCCATCGACGTGCGTGTGGCCACCATTCCATCAGTCGAAGGCGAAAGCATCAGCCTGCGTTTGCTCGCGCAGCAGCAGGTCACGGTGAATCGGCTGGGCCTGACCGACAACATTCGTCCCGTCGTCGATGAACTGCTGAAACTGCCCAACGGCATCATCCTCATCACCGGTCCCACCGGAAGCGGCAAATCGACCACGCTGTATGCCTTCCTGACCGATCTCAATCAGACGCATCGCCGCATCGTCACCATCGAAGATCCGGTGGAGTACAAGATGCCCGGCATTGTGCAGATCGCGGTGAAGCCCGAGATCGGCCTCACCTTCGGTGCCGGACTGCGCAGCATTCTGCGTGGCGATCCAAACGTCGTGATGATTGGGGAAATGCGCGACCTTGAAACCACCGAGATCGCCGTGCGCGCTGCACTCACCGGCCATCTGGTCTTCAGCACGCTCCACACGAATGACGCCATCGGCGGCATCACACGACTCATCGACATGGGCGTGGAGCCCTTCCTCGTCTCCAGCGCCGTGCGCGCCTTCTTTGCGCAGCGTCTCGTCCGCAAACTCTGCCCGGTGTGCAAAACCCCCACGCAGGTGGAAGAGAGCTACCTCAAGTCCATCGGCTTTCCGTCTCATCTCTCGGGCAACATCATGCGCGCCGTAGGTTGTGAAGCCTGCCGTGGCAGCGGCTTTCAGGGCCGACTCTCCATTTACGAGGTCTGCCTCGTCACTCACGCACTGCAGCATCTCATCAACAGCCGTGCTCATCCCGCCGAGTTTCACAAGCAGGCCATCAAGGACGGTTACATCCCCATGCGCGGCTACGGCTTCCAGAAAGTGCTCAGTGGAGAAACCACCATCGAAGAAGTCCTCAGTGTCACTGCCGCCAGTGACCGCAATCACGCCCCGCAGACGACCACCATGCCTTCCGCTCGTTTAGCCGCCTAACTCATGCCCACCTTCGTTTACAGCGCTCAAGGCCCTTCCGGTATCATCACCGGGGAGCTCGCTGCGTCGGATCGCAGCGAAGCGTTTGCACTGCTGGGCAAAAAGAAAATTCAGCCCATCAAGCTGGAAGCTGCGGGTGAAGTCAAAGTGCTGGCCAGCAACACCAAGGCCAAGCAGAACGCGAAAGCTGCGGAAACGATCCCGGGTGGCCCCATCAAGCTCAAGCTCCCTCAGGTCGTGCTCTTCATTGAGGAACTCTCCGACCTCGTCGGCGCGGGCATTCAGCTTGAGCCTGCGCTCGCTACGATGGAGCGCCGCCGTGAACTCTCCGGCATCAAGACACTCGCCACCGTACTGCGTGGCAAAGTGCGTGACGGCATGGCGTTCTCGAAAGCCGTTGCGGCCACGAGTCCCAGCTTTGGCAAGCTCTTCTGCGCGCTCGTCTCGGCAGGTGAAGCCAGCGGTTCGCTGAGCACCATCTTGAAGCGTCAGGCGCAGTACATGCGCTCCTTGCAGGCGCTGAAGTCCAAGGTGCTTTCCGCGCTGCTCTATCCGGCGTTTCTCATCGTCGCTGCGGTTGCCGTCACACTGTTGTTCGTCGTCTATCTCATTCCGAAACTCACGGAAATGCTGGATTCGACCGGTGGCTCGCTGCCATTCGCCGCGCAGATCATCCTTAAGGTTAGCGACACCTTCAAGGCGACCTGGTGGATGCTTATTCTCGGAGGCATCGTTGCCTACATTCTCGGCAAGTCGTGGATCTCACGTCCTGAGTCGGCCATTCCGTGGGCGCATTTCAAACTGCGCCTTCCGCTCTTCGGCGGCATCTTCCGCGCACGATTCTATGTCCAGTTTTTGGAGACGATGGCCAACTTGCTTGGAAACGGACTCACCATGGTGCAGGCCATGCAACTCACCCATCAGGCCATCGACAATCCTTACCTGCAGCAGGGCTTCGAAAGCGTCATGCGCAATGTCGGAGAAGGAGTCGCGCTTTCCCGCGCTCTTGACCGCAGCGCTCAGTTCCCCCCGCTGCTCATCGACATGGTGAACGTGGGCGAGCAGACCGGCGACATGCCTGCGGCGCTCGGACGTGCTGCCGAACGTTTTGACCGCGAACTCAGCAAGAAGATCGACACCCTCGCAGCGCTCATCCAGCCCCTCATCGTCTGCCTCATGGCCGGCATGGTCGGCCTCATGGCCTACCTCATGATGACCACCATTTTCCAGACCATTTCCAGCATCAACAAATAGCCGCCTAGTTCTCATCCACATACCCACATGAAACACACACAAACCCAACCACGCCTCCCGACGTCCGGCTTCACCCTCGTCGAGATGATCCTCGTGCTCGCCATCGTCGCGCTCCTTGTGGGCGCGGCAATCGTCAATTTCGGCGGTGTGCTTGAAGGCGGCAAAAAAACCACCACCAAAGGCAACATCAGTAGCATTTCCTCGGCTCTGCGTGCCTATGAAGTGGACAACATGTTCCTGCCCACCACCGAACAAGGCCTCTCTGCCCTGGTGGAAAAACCCAGCAGCCGTCCTGCACCGCAAAGCTGGAGTCCCAAGCTCAAGAAGCTGCCCATCGACCCCTGGGGCAACGCTTACCACTACCGCCGCCCCGGTGTCAAAGACAAGACCGGCTTCGATATCTATTCTGCCGGCCCGGACGGTGTGGCCGAAAACGCTGACGACATCGGCAGCTGGGATCAATAAAGACGAATCAAACGAGAATGACGAACTGCCAGTCCATCACCAAGACCGTGCAAACCACGCTGAATCCTCAGCGTGGTGTTGATTCGCTTTGCTCACCCTTCGGGCTTCGCTTCGCTTCGTCTGTCTCGCTTCGCTCGGCTCGTCATTCCCGCGCAGCAGGCTTCACCCTGCTGGAGATCATCGTCGCCATGTCGCTCACCCTGCTGATCATTGGCATTGCCACTGTCAGCATCTCGGGCGTGCGTGCCGAAGACAAACTCCGTCGTGCTGCGGCCATGATTGAAACCACGGCCCGGCAAAACATGCTGCAGGCGCTCAACAGCCAGCAGACAGTACGCATGGAGCTTTCCGCCGGTGCCTTTGGCACGAGCGATGAGTTCAGCGGCATGCTGCAGGTGCGCCGTGTGGGGGAAAAGGCATTCCGCAAGCCCGGACGCGGCGAAGCCTGGGAGTTCAGCCCCAGTGGCATCTGCGAGCCCATCGAGGTTCGCATCAGCGGTCCTGCGGGACTGATCGAGATCGGTTTCGATCCGCTCACCGCCTGTGCAAAACGCAAATCCATTCAGGTCAAAGGATGAAACACACACGCACATCCTCCTCCGCCTCGGGTTTCGCCTTGCTCGAAATCATTCTCGCCCTCGCGTTATTTTCCTTCGTGGCCGTCAGCATGACGCAGGCGATTGAGCAGATTGCCAAAGCATCCACCTCCGCGCGTCAGGAGGCGCAGGTACTGCGCGTGCTTGAGTCAGTGCTGGCCGAAGTGGCGCATCAGCCTGAGTTCAAAGCCGCCAGCATTTCCTTCAATCCCACCGCTGATCACATCGATGCCAGTGCCACGATCGAGAAGGTCAAACTCATCAGCAAAGACAAGGTCGAACTCGACCACATGTTTCGCATCCGCGCCGAAGCATGGATCAATGACGGGCGCACGCGGCGCATGAAACGCAGCATGGAAACCTATGTGTATTCGCCCCACAGTCCGATCTAAGGCTGCGTTCACGCTGCTCGAAGTCGTCATGGCCATGGCGCTCATCGGCTTCATCCTGAGCGCCGTGTATGGCGTGGCCAATGGTGCCCTGCAGCTGGGAAAATCCATGAGCACCGCACGGGTGGCCGAGACACGCATCAGCAACTTCGTCACCCAGTGGCGTGATTACATGGAAACCATGGATCCGGGCATCCAGCTCACCGCCGGGATGGAGAAGGTGGCGCGCGGTGCCTCGGGCAATCTGTTCATCGCAGGAGGCCGCATGCCGTTCGCCTGGGAGCGTCATTTGAAGCTCGCCGACGCCGTCGAGTTCGGTGTGGTGCGCAATCGGGAAACGAAAGATCTCAGCCTCGTGGTTCGGCATTTCAAGCTCAACCCTAAGGCCCGCAACAAGGATGAATTCAACCTCATTGCCGAACTGCCGATCCTCGATGGCCTCAAGGAGATGCAATGGCAGTTCTATGAGCCCGAGGAAAAGAAATGGTTCACCAGTTGGGATCCAAAGAAGCGCCCGCAGCCGCCGCTCTTCATGAAGCTCAAGTTCGCCTTCACCGCCGACCCGCGTGAGCACGAGTACACCTTTTGGATCGCTAACGACCTCGCTCAGACCAGCGTGCCGCAGGCACCCCCGCCGCAATGATCAATGAAAGCCCAATGACCGAAGACCGAAAGATGAGCGGCAATGCTCGTCAGGAAGTCCACGTTCGTCGTTCGGGCTTTGTCATTCCGTCGTCATTCACCCTTCGACATGCCTCATTGCAGCGCGGCTCCGCACTCATCGTGGTGTTCTGGATGATCGCGATTCTGGGAATGGTCATGTTCGCGGGAGCGAAAGCGCTGCAGGCGGACTCGCAGTACACGCGCATGATGCGCGGTCGCATTTTTGCCAAACGTTATGCGGAAATGGGCATCGAGGTGGCACGTCATCCGGTCATGCGTGAGGACGATCCGCTGCTGCACTTCAGTGCGAACGACGGAGGCGGCTACAACGTCAAACTCGTCGCCGAAGAGGCGAGGCTGAATGCCAATCATCTCATACAAACGGGTGACAAGGTGCTGCTGCGCCGGTTGTTCACGAGCTGGGGGTTCAAGGAGGCCTTTGTCTCCGCCTTGTGTGACGCTCTGAAAGACTGGGTGGATGCAGATGGTCATGTCAGTCTCAACGGCGCCGAAAAACGTGAATACGAAAAGATGGGTTTCGAGGGCATGCCGTTCAACCGCCCGTTCAAGGAGGTCGAGGAGATGATGCTGGTGCGCGGCATGGAAATCGTCAACATCGAGCGGCCTGACTGGCGCGAGTGGTTCACTGTTTTTGGCGATGGCCGTGTGGATGTGAATGACGCACGTCCGGAGCTCATCGCGCTGCTGGCAGGTCTCCCACTGGAGCGCGTGCAGCCGCTGCTCACACTGCGTGCCGGTCGCGATGGTGCGCTGCACACGCAGGATGACGTACGGCTCGGCAGCGTGCCGCAGGTGGCGCAGCTGCTGGGCGTCTATCAGCCGCTGATCCTTGAGCAGCTTACCCAATGGATTCAATTCGCCGGTCCCATCCGCCGCATCGAGAGCGTCGGCTCACTCGGCCCCCTGCAACGTAAACTCATCCTCATCACGCAGGACGGCAAGGCCGTCTGGCGTGGTGAAATCCCCGCCCATGGCAAAGACACGTAAATCACCCTGCGAGCTGCTGCTCCCCGGCGCACAAGTCTGGCAAAGCTGGACGGGTGCGGAGGGCGCTTCCTGCCTGCTGAATGCAGAACAAGGCGCAGAAGGTGCCAGATTTGGCAAAGACGCGAAGCGTCGTGTACTCGCGCTGCCCGCCGTGCATTTCTGGGCTCTGCCTGCCTGGCTCAAAGGTCAGCCCGAGCACCTGCGCAGCATGGCCTTGCTGCATCTCGAACGCATGGGCATCAAGTCCGAGGACGACGAGTCCGTCGTGCAGGTGCGCAACATCCAGGGGAAAGAAGGTGCGTATCTCACACGCATCCTCGCGCTCAAAGACTTGCCGACGCCGCTTACCGATACCGCGCGACTGCCTGATGAAGTCACGCTGCATGCGCTGTGCTATCCGATGGTGCAAAACAGCCTCACGATTTTCCGTGAGCTGGGTCGTCTCGTTGTTGCCATCACCAGCGGGCCGCAGTTGATCTACTGCACACCGCTGTCCGCGAACAGACTCGATGGCAATGCACTCGCGGAGCTCAACAACATCTGCCTGCAGCTTGGTTTCCAAGGCGTGCTCGGACGTCTCGAAAGCATCGTGCTGTGGATTGACGAGGGTGATGTCACGCAGATCCAGCGCGTCACTGGTTTGACCGCCTACCGCTGCGACATGCCTGCGCCGACAATGCCGGAGCGCGGCTCCAGCCTGCTCATGCCGCAGGATGTGATCGCCGAACGTCAAAACCAGACCCGCCGGTCAAAGACACGCTTCATGGCGCTGGCGGCCGGGACGGTGATCGCTGCGGCGATTGCACTCGTCGCCACGCTCACCTCGCTGGCCTTGCAGGAGCGCAACATGCTGCGTGAGAAAGTCGCCATGCTCACGCCCCGTGCTTCACGGGTCATGGATCACAAAAAGGCATGGCAGGAGGTCGCGCCTGCCGTGGATCCCACCACCTGGCCGCAGCAGATTCTGCTGCACCTCATGGAGCCTGAGTCCTCCAAGGAGGTTTCCATCACGCATTGGGAGTGGACACCAGAGCGCATGAGTCTGCGTGGTCGCATGCCCAACGCAACCCTGGCTTTCGAGTACACCCAGGCGCTCAAATCGATCGAATCACTTGCTTCTTTCGCATTGGACGGTCCTCCGCCGGCACTCGCCAGCGACAACAGCGCCAGCTTTGAGCTGAAGGGAGGGCCGGGCGAATGAAGAAGAGTGAGAAAGTGCTGCTAGGCGTGTTTGCCTTCCTGTTCCTCGCCATCGTGGGCGGTGGCGGGCTCATGTATGCCTTCAACAACTACACGGCCATCCGCGAAGAGAACGCCGCGTTGCGCGACCGGCTTGGCGATATGAACCTCGCCATCTCGCAGGGCGCGGATTGGGCGGACAAGTACGGCTGGATCGAGGAGCGCTGCCCGAACTTCACCAGCCGGCAGGAAGCTTCGGCCAAGCTGCTCGAAGCCATCTCCGGCGAGGCGGAAAAAATTGGCATCAGCATCGGCGGCAAGGAATTCATTGAAGCCGCACGCGTCTTGGGGCCCGATGGACTGCCGCTGGAGGAAAACCTCGGCTACTTTGACAAAGCCACCGTGAAGATCACGCTCGCCGGCGTGCCAGAGCAGGCTTTCTTCGGCTGGCTGCATGCGCTGCAGCAACCGCAAAGTTTCCTCGGCATCACCCGCATGCAGATCAATCCCAGCGGCTCGAACAAGACCATCAACGCCGAGGTTGAGTTCACGCAGTTCTACCGTGAGAAATCGGCCCCCAAGGTCAGCAAAGTAAACTAGCCATGAAACTTTCCACGTTATCAATCTCTCTGCTTGGTCTGGCACTAATCGCAACAAAAGCATCTGCTCAGGAGCCGAAAAAGCAGGGTGACACCCCAGTGACGTTTCCGAAATTGGAACACTTCGCTGCCTTGTGGGAACGTTCCATCTTCACCACGAAGGATCTGCCTTCACCCGATGCTCCGACGGGGCCAAATTTCGCTGACAACCTGAGCCTCTCCGGCATCTACGAGATTGACGGCGCAGTTGTCGCCGTGCTGGTGGATCGCGTCACCTCGCAGGTCATGGAGGCGCGCATCGGCTCGGAAAACGAGATGGGCATCAAGATCCGTGCGGTCAAACCCGGCGAGAGTGTGGACAAGACCCGCATTCAATTGCAGAAGGGAGATCAGGCTGGCTGGATCAGCTTTGCCGATCTCACCAATCAGCCGCCCGAGGTTATCAGGAGTGCCATTCCTACGCAGCAGGGCGCAGCGCCGAATCATGGCCAGGGCCTTCCACCCAATCCAATTCTCCCACCTCCTTCCACGCCAATCCCCGGAGGCGCAGCCAAGCCCGCTGCGCCAAGAATCAACGACGTGCCGCTGCCGCCTCCTTGATGGACCAGGTGAAAAGCAGGGCCATGTCTGGTGCTTGCCAAAGTGTGGTGCCATCGTGAAGAATGCCGTCATGCCACACATCCCAGGTCTCCGCAGTTGCTACGCCAAGGTCGGTCGATTCATCTATTTCGGTCGCATGCTCGACAAGATTCGTCTTCACGCTGCCGCGAAACTTCCGGCTGATTACACGGCGCAGCTGGGTGACACGCAGTTTTACACCCTGGACGGTCGTTGCTGCCGTTTTCTCGGCGTCCCGTATGCCGCTGTCCAAACGCACGTCCTTGAAGGCGGCACCGATGAGGAAGTCCTCGCCTGGGTGCATACCCAAGGCACGGCACGCACGGATGAGGAATGCCACATGTGGAACCGCTTCATTGCCAAACTCGGCTGGCGCGACGAACGCTCCGCAGTGCTCCCCCAGCGCATTCAGGACAGCGGTCTCAGTGGCAAGCCCATCGAGACCCTCATCGACCACATCGAGTATGATGAAGGCCGCGATCCCGTAGGCGAACGCGCATGGGAAGGTATTTGAAGGGCAGAGACGGTGCCGATACCTGCGGCACCATTACTCGCGCGTGATCGTCTCGTCGAGATTGAGCATCACGCGGGCCACGGCCTGCCAGGCTTGAGGCTCGGTCGCGTTGGATTGACGTTCAGCCGCAAGCAGGCGCGTGAGGGACTGGCGTTCTCGGTCGAGCGGCGGCCGGGAGAGACAAAGCTGGTAGGCATGAGCAATGCGGGCTTCGTCGGTTTTCGCTTCCTTGATCAGACGTGCGGCCAAAGCCTGGGCGAACTCGACGTAGGCGCTGTCATTGAGCAGGGTGAGGGCCTGCAGCGGGGTGTTGCTGCGAATCCGCCGCGTGCAGGTGCTGAAGCCGTCGGGAGCATCAAAGACGCTGAGTGCGGGCGGTGGCGTGGCGCGGAAAATGAAGGTGTAAATGCCGCGCCGGTAGCGGTCGTTGCCTTTGCTGAGGGGCCACCCGCGTTTGACCTGCCCCAAGGACATGACCCCTTCGGGAATGGGGGGATACACAGGCGCACCACCCATCTTGGGAGAGAGCAGGCCGCTGGTGGCGAGGCAGGCATCGCGTATGACTTCGGCATCCAGCCGCAGGCGGTTTTGCCGCCAGAGGAGTTCGTTGTTGGGATCCACAAGGGCTTGTGAATGCCCAACGACGGAAGACTGCTGATATGTCGCGCTGGTGACGATGAGCTTGTGCAGGTGCTTGAGGCTCCAGCCGTGCTCCATGAAATCGACGGCGAGCCAGTCGAGGAGTTCGGGGTGACTTGGCAGACGGCCCATGGTGCCGAAATCATTTTCCGTCGAGACGAGGCCCAGGCCGAAGTACTGCTGCCAGACGCGGTTCACGATGACGCGGGCGGTGAGCGGGTTCGTTGGGGCAATGATCCAGCGTGCGAGGGCGAGGCGGTCAGCTTTGGCACCTGCAGGAAGGGGGGGCAGTACGGAGAGGACGCCGGGCTGAACTTCATCGGACGGACGGGTGAAATCACCCTTGATGAAAAGCGTGGTTTTGCGCGGCTGCGGCAGCTCCTTCATCACGAGGGTGGTGGTGCCGTTCTTGAAGATGTTGTCGAGTTCAAGGTGGCGGTCATACAGCGGATTGAAGACGCTGTCAGACGTGCCGGTCATCGCTTTGAAGAGAATGCGCTGATCAGCGGCACCCCGTTTGGCGGCGGGCTTGGCCAGGGATTTGAGCGCTTCGGCATCCACGAGTTTTTTGGACTGGTCACCGAGGGTCTTTTCCCACTCCTGCAGCACGGCGAGGCGTTCCTTGATGTGCGCATCGATCTGCTTGAGCACCTGCGTGTGCTCGGACTTCAGCTTGTCGAGATCCTGGCCGGGATCGGGAACGGGTAGAGTGGGCTCGTCCTGGTTGTTGAGGAAGGCGAAGAACTGATAGTACTCGCGATGGCTGATAGGGTCGAACTTGTGATCGTGGCACTGCGCACAACCGATGGTGAGGCCGAGCCAGACTGTGCCGGTAGTTGCCACGCGGTCAAAGACGCTCTCGATACGGAACTGCTCCTTGTCGATGCCGCCCTCCTGATTGATCTGCGTGTTGCGATGGAAGCCGGTGGCGATGAGTTGATCTCGTGAAGGCTTGGGCAGCATGTCTCCCGCGAGTTGTTCGAGGGTGAACTTGTCGAAGGGCTTGTCCTCGTTCAAGGCGTTGACGACGTAATCGCGATATGGCCACATGCTGCGCGGGGCGTCGATGCTGTAGCCATTGCTGTCGCCATAGCGCGCTTGATCAAGCCACCAGCGGCCCCAGCGTTCGCCGTAGTGTTTGGAGGCGAGAAGCTTTGTGACCAGTGCCTCAATGCTGGATGCCGGCCGCTTGAGAAAAGCCGCGACTTCAGCGGGCGTCGGCGGCAGGCCGGTGAGATCGAGATGCAGGCGGCGGATGAGAGTGGCAGGTGCGGCGGGCGGCGAGGGTTCGAGGCCCTCTTTGGCAAGGCGGGCGTGAATGAAGGCATCAATGGGATGCGTTCTGCCACTCTGCGGCAGCGGTGCTTTGACCGGCGCGATGAAGGCCCAATGCCGGTCATCGCTTGGCGTTTCCCCGGCGGGAGCGTGCGCACCTTCAGCGACCCACTGCCTGATGAGCGCGATCTGCGCAGAGTCCAGCGGCCCACGCTTGTAAGGCATCTGCGGGATTTCAGCGTGGGAGCCGGAGACGACCTGTACAAGGAGTTCGGGCAGGGCGGAGCCACGCTTGCCGCCGGTGCGTGCGGCCTCGGCGGTGTCGAGCCTGAGCCGTGACTTTTGCGTGGTGGCTCCGTGGCATTTCACGCAGTGCTGCTGCAGCAGCGGCTTGATCTGAGTGGTGTAATCCACCGCTGCCTGAATGGAGGCGGTAAAGAGCAGGAGCGTGATGAAGGTACAGCGGAGCATTCGGAAAAAAGAAAAGCAGGGCAACAGAAGGTACGCTGGAGAGTAGGGGGCTCCTTCCGCGTTCTGGCGAACCCCGCCACAAAAAAGCCGCACTCGCGCGGGGCGGGTGCGGCTGGGAGTGACTTTTAAGAGTCAAAGAGACAGACGACTCAGGCGTCCTTCTTCTTTTTCTTGCCAGCGCTGGCCATTTCTTCTTTGGAAAGCGAGCCATTGGCGTCCTTGTCCATGCGGGTGAACATTTCACCTGCCTTGGTGGCGTCTTTTTTGCCCATCGGGCTTGCCATCCATTCTTCCTTGCTGACGGAGCCGTTGCTATCCTTGTCGAGCATCTTGAAGCGCTCTTCCGGATTCATCTTGGGCTTGCCCTTGCCGCCATCGGGCTTCTTGGGGGCGTCACCTTCAGCGGCGAAAGAGGTGATTGCGGAGAGTGCCAGGAGGGCAAGGAACGAAGTGATAACTTTCATGTGGTTGATGTTGGGTTGTTGATGTTGGAGTGCGGGATTCTGGAACTCCAGTCCGGCGTGTGGCGTGTTAAACAAGGAAACGCCCGTTCTGTTTCGATAAATTATCACAGTTTTTTGTGATCATGCTGGGGGGCGGCCAGCGCCGAGGCAAAAAAACGCCGCACTCGCGCGGGGCGGGTGCGGCGTGGTGACTTTTCAGATCAAGTCAGGATCGTGGATCAGGCGTCCTTCTTCTTTTTCTTGGGAGCAGCGGTGAACTCCTCCTTGGAAAGGAACCCGTCCTTGTCCTTGTCTTTGTTGCCGAAAGCGGCTTCGGACTTGGCAGCGTCTTTGGAGCCCTTGAGGAATTCTTCCTTGCTGATCTTGCCGTCCTTGTCGGCGTCCTTCTTGGCGAACATTTCTTCCGGGGTCATCTTGGGCTTCTTGGGTGCGTCAGCTGCGAAGGTGGTGACAGCGGAGAGAGCCAGAATAGCGAGGAACGTGGTGGTAACTTTCATGTGGGTCGATGTTTGGTTGTGGATATTGAGCGCCGGATTCTGGGAGGCCCAGTCCAGCGCGTGGCGTCTTAAACGACGCGCCGCTCATTCCATTTCAAAAAATCTCAGAGGAATTTTTTAAGCGCAACTTTCTGTAATGAATAAAGGTTACAGCAGCCGCGCCGCAGCCTCCGCCAGGGCGCTGCGCTCACCTTTGACCAGGGGAACGTGCGCCGCGAACGTCTGGCCGCGCATGCGCTGGCGGGTGTAAACTAGGCCGTTGCTGCGGCTGTCCACGTAGGGATTGTCGATCTGCGCCGGGTCGCCGACCAGGACGAGCTTGGAGCCGCGGGACATGCGGGTGACGATGGTTTTGGCCTCCAGCGGCGTGAGCTGCTGCGCCTCATCCAGGATGAAAAAGCGATCCGGGATGCTGCGACCACGAATGTAGCAGAGCGCCTCCACTTCGATAACGCCCTGCTGAATGAGCGGGTCATACGGTGCGGCAGGTGCAGCGATCTGCTGCTGCGGCTCGGGCATGAAACGGTTCTTTTTGCGTGCCGGACCCTGCTGCACGCCCTCCATGGGCCGCATCAGGAGATCCAGCGCGTCATAGACGGGCTGCAACCAAGGGCGCATTTTTTCCTGCAAGGAGCCGGGCAGGAAGCCGACCGTCTGACCCATGGCAACGATGGGTCGGCTCACGGTGAGACCGTGGTAAGTGCGGTTGAACACCTGCTGCAAGGCTGCCGCGACAGCGAGCAGGGTTTTGCCAGTGCCTGCCTGGCCGTAGCAGGTGACGAGGCTGATCTCAGGATCGAGCAGGGCATCCAGGAAACAGGCCTGACCGAGATTCATCGGCTTGATGGCGCGGCCCTGACCGACCTTGATCGACTCCGGGGTGTGGTGCAGACGCACAAATTCGCCGTTGGCACTGAGCTTCGCGGGCATCGTGGCCTTGTCCCCGGCGGAGAGCAGCGCATAATCATTGACGACCATGCCGACGGTGCGGCTTTCCGGCATAGGCAGGATGCCGCTGCTGGCGAAGCGCTGCAGTTCATGCGGGCTGACCTCGATGCGGGCGATGTCAAAATTCGCGACCTCACGCGGCTCCACTTTGTCATGCAGGTAATCTTCGCACTCAATGCCCACAGCGCGTGCCTTGAGCTGCATGTTGAGATCCTTGCTGACGAGGATGACCGGCGGTGAGACTTGCTCGCTCAGCCAGAGTGTGCAGGCCAGGATGCGGTGGTCGGCTTTGTCCAGATCGTGAAAAATGCGCTCAAATCCCTGAACGCTGGCGTGCTTGCGGGCCTCTGCGGGATCATAGACAGCGACGCGGATGCTGCCGCCTCCGTCGGTGGGAACACCACTCGTAACTGACGCCCCCTTGGTGGCAAAAATTTTCATCAGCGCCCGATGCACCTCACGTGCGTTCGAGCCGCGTTCGGTCATTTCGTTTTTGAATCGGTCCAGTTCGCTGAGCACATCGACCGGGATGCAGATGTGATGCTCCGCGAAACGGTGGATGCAGGCGGGATCGTGCAGCAGGACGTTGGTGTCGAGAACAAAGGTCTTGGTGGCCGTGACGGGACCCGTGCGGCGGCGGCGGGAGGAGGAGGAGGAGGAGGAGGGGGAAGCGGAATTCACAGAAATGGGACCAGGGTCGGAAGCGCGGGTTGAGGTGGCAGAAGAGATTACCGATGCTGGGTGGTCGTCACGGTCCATGGTAGTTTAGTGGGTATGGTGGTTGCCTGCGTTGAAAAAGGCGGGGACAGCTTTTCGTTGGCGCGGGGGAGAGCCAAACGTACCGATCCCGAAATGTGATTATTGGAAAGAATCACGGTAATTGCCGAAGAGTGTCAGAGCGTGGAGTTACTGGCAAGAACTTATTCACAATGATGAAGTTTATTCACAATTGGCAATACACTTGAACACTCATTCCGCATCCCCACACGCCTCCGGCAGGGCAGCCTCATGAATGCGCCGCAAGCGGCACTTCAAAGTACTCCAAGGCCCACTCACGCATATATCGTGCCCGGTTTGGAACGAAGCGGTAAATGATGAGCTCAGGATTGTCGATGCTGCCGAGATAAGCGCGCAGCAGTGGATTCGAGTTCCAGATTTCCTCCAGCAGCGGACGCTCGGTGACGATCTCGGCGGTGGCCGTGATGCGCACCTGATTATCTTGATCATCTTTGTAACACAGCTCGGCCTTGGGATTGGCCTCAAGTTCATGCGTCTTGCCGTAGCGGCGCAGATTGGCGACATACACCGTGAAGCCGTCCGTGCGTACCGGGGAGACAGGTCGCACCCGAGGCTGGTCGCCATCCACCGTGGCAAGCATGGGAAACTTCGCGGCACGCATGGTGGCCTGCGCGAGGTGAGGGAGTTCAGCTGGATCAACAGGCTGGGGTTGCGGGCGGGACATGATGTACGACGATACGCCGTGAGGCTCCGCTGTCCAATTTGCGGGCATATTTGGAGTACCCAAACCGCAGCGGCGAGTTAGTCTGCGCGCCATTCTCCCGATGAAAAACCTTCCCACCGTCTTTCAGCGCAATGTGTTGTGGACTGCCATCACAGCCCTTTCGATCGCCTTCATTGGATGGCTGGCCATCAAGCTGATCAGCCTGGCAACGGAAGTGATGGCCTTTCTACAGCCCATTCTGGTCCCGTTCGCCGTGGCAGGTGTGCTGGCCTACCTGCTGGAGCCTGGCGTTGAATGGCTGGAGCGGCGGGGGCTGAACCGGCAGCGTTCAGTATTGCTGACGTTCGGGGTGTTTACGCTGGCCATTGTGGGGCTGGGCTGGTGGATCGTGGTAAAGCTGGATGATCCCACCCGCCATCTGGCGGATCGCGTGCCCGTCTATTATGCGAAGGCGCAGAAGGCGGTTGTCGATTTTTCCGCGAAGTTGGAAAAGGACTACGACATCAAGTTGCTGCCACACACAGCGTCGGCGGCTCCTTTGGTTATTCCTGGAGCAGAGGTCTTAGCCCCGGTGGTCAAAGAAGGGGGCGACGCACCCGATGCCGACCTTCAGTCCCTGCTGAGTGGTGACTGGGTGAAGACGACGCTGCCCAAAGTGCCGAGCATTGTCTGGAACTTCCTCAGAACCAGTGTGGGCGGTTTCCTCGGGGTCTTTGGCTTTTTGCTCTCCTTCATCATCGTGCCACTGTACCTCTACTATTTCCTGATCGAGAGCGCCAAGATTCAGGAGAAGTGGTCGGACTACCTGCCGTTGCGGGCCTCGGCCTTCAAAGACGAGTTGGTGAGTTGCCTGAATGAGATCAACAGCTACCTCGTGGCCTTCTTTCGCGGCCAGCTTTTTGTCAGCGTGATCAATGGCATCGCCACCGGCATCGGCCTGATGATCGTGGGGTTGGACTTTGGCCTGCTCATCGGCCTGGCGCTTTGTGTGGCGGGGATCATCCCGTATCTGGGCATTATCCTGTGCTGGATTCCAGCGGTCATCATCGCCTCGGTGCAGGGGGGGAGTTCATGGATTTCTGCGGACCCTTGGTGGGTCATGCCGCTGGTTGTCACAGGCGTTTTCGCCCTCGTGCAGCAGATTGATGCTCTTTTTATCACGCCGCGCATCGTGGGGGAGGCCGTGGGGCTGCACCCCATGACGGTGATCGCCTCCGTCCTCGTGTGGGGGCTCCTGCTGGGTGGGCTGCTCGGTGCCATCCTGGCGGTGCCGCTCACAGCCTCGGTCAAAGTTTTGTTCCAGCGCTACGTGTGGCATGCGCGCATCGCGCCGCAGACGATCGGTGGCTCCAGACGTGGGGAGGCGGCGGCATGATAATGACCGGAAAGCACGTATGAAAAATCTTCTCCTTGTCTTTCTTGGTGGCGGCTTCGGTTCGGTGCTGCGGTATGGCACCGTGATCGGCATGGCGCGTCTGCTGCCGAAGGCCTTCTTTCCCTGGGGGGTCTTCGCGGCCAACATCCTCGGTAGCTTCATCCTCGGCTTCCTCTTTGCCCTGCCTGCCATGAAGGAGAAAAGCGCCGGGCCCTGGCTGTTTGCCGCCACGGGTGCGCTGGGTGGCTACACGACTTTTTCCACGCTCGCGAATGACTCGTGGCTGCTGATGTTGAACCAGCATTCCTGGCTCGCGCTTTTCAATGCCATTGGCAGCATCCTGCTGGGGATCACCGCCGCCGCCTTGGGCTGGTGGGCGGGCAGCAAGGTGGCTTGATCAGCTCACTCTTCAGATTGCGCTGCCGCTGGGGCGGCTTCCGCATCCTCTTCTTGTGAGGACCCCACTTTGAGGGAAATTTTGATCCCGTGCTTGGCTGCCGCTGTGTTGAGCAGGGAGCGGATCGCGCTGATGGTCATGCCATTTTTACCAATGACATGCCGCACATCTTCCGGTGCCAGCTGTACACGATAAGCGACGGCACCGTTGATATTGGTGCCGATCGCAATGGTCGCCTGCTGCGGGTGGTCGATCAAATTCGCCACCACATAAGAGAGGAACTCGCGGAGGGCTTCCGGCGCGTCCATGGCAAGCTTATGCTGGGACTACGGAAGCGGCGTGCTTGATGAGGCTCTTCACCGTGTCGGAAGGCTTGGCTCCTTGGGAGATCCAGGCATTGACGCGGTCAAGCTTCACGGTTGCACCTTTGACGCCCTTTTGAGGATCGTAGGTACCGAGGATTTCGAGGAAACGGCCTTCTTTTGGGAAGCGTTGGTCAGCCGCGACGATACGGAAGACTGGACGGCCTTTTTGGCCTTCTTGACGGAGACGGATGACAACTGCCATGATACGGGTACGGGAATGGGGTCAGGTTTTGGGGAGGCGCACGTTGGAGACTTTGGGGAGGAAATCAAACGTTTTTTCCCCCTCATTCTTAGACAGGGTCACGCCAGCACGTCTTTGAGCACATGCCCGTGGACGTCCGTGAGCCTCCGTTCGATGCCATTATTGTAGTAGCTCAGACGCTCGTGGTCGATGCCCAGCAGGTGCAAAATCGTGGCGTGCAGGTCGTAAATGCTGCTCACTTGCTCGGCCGCTTTGTAGCCAAATTCGTCCGTGGCCCCGTAGCTGAAGCCCTTTTTCACCCCGGCGCCCGCCAGCCAGACGGTGAAGCCCTTCGGATTGTGATCGCGACCGTTGGCCCCCTTCTGGAAGGTCGGCATGCGCCCAAACTCCGTCACAAAGGCCACCAGCGTGTCCTGCAGCAGCCCCCGGGCTTTCATATCCTTCAGCAGCCCGGCCACCGGCTGGTCGAGGATCGGCCCATGCACCGAATACTGTTTCTCGATGGTCTTGTGCCCGTCCCAGTTGCCCACGCCCTCGCCCATGGCGTAGGAGCCGTTGAAAAGCTGCACAAACCGCACCCCGCGCTCGATCAAGCGCCGCGCCAGCAGGCAATTCTTGGCGAAGCCTGCCTTTGTTTCGTTGGCATCGTTCACACCGTAGAGATCCAGCGTGGCCTTGCTCTCATTCGACATGTTGCCGACCTCCGAAGCAGCAATCTGCATCCGCGCCGCCAGCTCGTAGGACGAAATGCGCGCCGCCAGGTCACTGTCCGCCGGATGCTCTTGCGCCTGTTTCTGATTGAGCAGATTCACAAACGCTCGCGTGTCGCGGTCTGCCGCCTCGCTCACACTCGCAGGGCGGATCAGATTAGGGATCGGCTTGCTCGCATTGAATGCCGTGCCCTGAAAAGCCGCTGGCAGGAATGCCGAGTTCCAGTGCCTTGGGCCGATCTGCGGCACGCCCCGCGGATCAGGGATCGCCACAAAGGCAGGCATGTCATCGCACTCGGAGCCGAGCGCATACGTCACCCAGGAGCCCATGCCGGGGAATCCATCCAGAATGTACCCCGTGCTCATCTGATTCTCCGCCGGGCCGTGGGTGTTCGACTTCGCCGTCATCGAATGGATGAAGCACATGTCATCCGCAAATCCGGCGATGTTGGGCAGCAGCTCGCTGATCATCTTGCCGCTCTGTCCACGCGGCTTGAACTCCCATAGCGGCTTCACCAGATTCCCCTGCGCTCCCTGAAAAGTGATCAAATCCGCCGCGCCCGGCAGCGGCATGCCGTGCCGCTTCACCAGCTCCGGCTTGTAATCAAACGTGTCCACATGGCTCAGCGCCCCCGAGCAGAAAATCACGAGCACGTTCTTCGCACGCGGCTCGAAATGCGGCGGGCGTGGCGCATAGGGATGCGCCGGATCAATGCGCGGACGAATGGGGTCGTTCGCCAGCAATCCCTTCTGCGCCAGCAGTGAAGTCAGAGCGATGCTGCCCAATCCGCTGACGCCTTGATTGAGAAAATTCCGACGGGAAAGAAGATGGTTTTGCATAACAGGATCAATACAGGGTCATGAACTCGCTCGTGTTGAACAGCGCGCGGCAGAACATCGCCAGCCCGTGTTGTGAAATCAGCTTTGCGGAAGCAGCCAGTTCGCCCGCATTCGGCTCACGCTGGTAGGCCAGTTGAAACGCCCGCTTCACCTGTGCCGCAGCGTCCTTGCCCGCCTCCTTTTCAAGTCGCGCGGACAGCAATTCGCTCTGCTGCATCGCAAACGTGCTGTTCAGGAAATTCAGCGCCTGCAGTGGCGTCGTGCTCGAGGTGCGACGCGGGGCGATCTGCCCCGCATCCGGCACGTCGAACGCACCAAACGTGTCATCTAGCTGCACGCGCGGCTTGCTCTGGTACACCATGCGCCGGAAGGTGTCGGGCCCAAACTCCTGCTTCGACTGATACACCTTCACGTAGTTGTCATTTGGCACGAACAGATCAAAACCCGGTCCGCCCATCGTCAGATCCAGCACGCCGCTCACGGCCAGGATCGTGTCGCGCAGCGGCTCCGCTTCGAGACGTCGCGTCGGGAAACGCCACAGAAGACGCGCACCCGAATCTGCCAGCATTCCCGCATCATTCGCAGTGCTCGACTGCCGGTAAGCCGCTGAGTTCATGATCAGCCGATGCATCTCCTTCGTGCTCCAGCCATGCTGCATGAAATGCGCGGCCAGCCAGTCGAGCAGTTCGGGATGCGACGGCTTGCCGCCATTGAAGCCGAGATCGCTCGGCGTATCGACGATGCCCGTACCGAAATGATAGTGCCAGATTCGGTTCACCATCACCCGTGCCGTGAGAGGATTCTGCGGATCGCTCAGCCACTTCGCCAAAGCCATGCGTCGCTCGGCTTCCGGCGTGTCTTTGGGCAGGTCCAGTTTCACGCCGAACTGAGCCAGCGCTCCGGGCGCGATTTCCTCCTGAGGCGTCATAGGGTCACCGCGTTGCAGGCGGAAAGTAGGCCCCGGTTGGTCAAACTTGCCGAGATAAGCCATGGGGAAACTCGTGAGTTCCTTCAGTCTGCGTTGCAGCACCGCCCTTTGCTCACTGTGCTTTTTCACCTCGGCCGCATTGTCCGCCGACACACCGCTCAAGGTCGGTATGTCGCGAATGCGGTCCTGGTAATCGACAGCCAGCCTGTCACCTGATGACGCCACCGCCTGCCACGCCTTCCCATCCAGCGAAGTCTCAATCACATAATCCGTGGCGAGTCGATCTTCATAGACCTTGCCCTTCTTTTCCCCTCGATCCCGGCTCCACACCACGCTGCTGATGCTTTCCTCACGCGGCAGTTCGATCTGCAACCAGCCCTTGCCTGCGTTCTTCGAAATCCAGCTCTTCGCGTTGCCATACAGCCCATCGTTCGCATGCGCGATCTGATGAATCGGATTCGTGCCATCACTGTACACATCCGAAGCCGTCACCTTCGCGCCGTTCTTCGCCAGCGCCACATTGCGTGACTGCTTGCCGGCCGAAAACACCTCCAGCTCATCAATGCACGGCTGCCCGCCAATCGTCGCATGAATCGTGAAGCGAACAAACTTCGCCTTCACTGCATCAAAGCTCTCGTGGTTCGCCAGATGCGTCACCGGCGCACGCAGATGCGGTTGTGATGTCGGCTGGCTCCCGTTCGCCTCTTCAAACAGCACCGCATCAGCAACGGTGGGCCCGCCGAGTTTGCCGTTGCGCAGCATGAGAATGGAATCCTTCGTCAGAGCATACGTTCCGGCATACTTAAAACCGCTCCAGCGCTTCTGCCCGGGAATCGCACCGCTGCCGTCGGCAAATTTGCTTTGATCCACGCTGGCAATCTCCTGCTGGTCGCCCTTCGTATTCGCATCGCCATCCAGATCAAGGATGTAGCGCGCATCCTTCGCATGCGTCGTCCACGCCGCCCAGGAAAGCCAGATGCGCTGTTTGCCCGCCACACGCGGATTCCACGAAAAGAAATCCTGCGCCGCAGCATCCTTCTCCGCCTTCCAGTAGCGGTAGCTCTCGCCGAGGTTGGGCAGGCGCGTCGCATCTCCCGGGTCAGCAGCCTGTCCCAGCTCTGTACCCGGTGAGTATTCAATCGGCTTGCCATTCGTGGGCTGCTCGATTTGCACGCAGCCGATGGCATCCGGCTTCGTTGGCGGCGGCAGGTCATCATCCACCAGCACGCGCCGGGTCAGTTGGGCACGCGGTTGGAAACGCGCGAGTACCGCATCCACCGCTGCAATCTCCGCCCGCACGCCTTCAGCCTGCTTCATTCGTTGATCAGCATCTGCCGGGCGCAGTTCTCGCTCTGCATGCTGCACGCCCTCAAACATGGCGCGAATGCGATAGTAGTCGGTCTGCAAAATGGGATCGAACTTATGATCATGGCAACGCGCGCAGCCAATCGTGAGTCCAAGAAAAGTGCTGCCTGTGGTGCTGACGAGATCATGCATCTCATCCGCCCGTTGATTCGCCCGAAGCACCGGATCCTGGCCCTTCACTTGATCCCAAGAGCCCGCCACAAGAAATCCCGTGCCTTCATCCGTGCCAAGCTGATCACCTGCAATCTGCTCGCGCACAAACTGGTCATACGGCTTGTCCTCGTTGAACGCACGAATGACGTAGTCCCGATAAGGCCACGCATTGGGTCTCACACGGTTCATCTCAAAGCCGTGGCTTTCCGCAAAGCGCACCACATCCAGCCAATGCCTCGCCCAGCGCTCACCATAGCGTGGTGAAGCCAGCAGGCGGTCGATCAAGCTCTTAACAGCCGCTGTTTGATCTCGGCTGAATTCCTTTTCAAAAGCAGCCGCCTCTTCTGGTGTCGGCGGCAGTCCGGTCAGATCAAAACTGGCACGACGGATGAATGTGCGGGCATCTGCCGGCGCATTCATCGTGAGGTTTTTCTCCTTCAGCTTTTCTGCTATGAACGCGTCGATGGAGCTGAGCTTGGTGGCCTTCAGCGGCAGCAAGGACCAGTGCGTGACATCGCCCTTGGGCTTTTCCTTGAGCACGATCTCCTGCGGCCACGCCGCACCCATGTCGATCCAGCGTTTGATCAGGTCGGTTTCAGCGGTGGAGAGCGCGGGCTTCTTCTTCGGCATCTCCGCCTTCTCGCCTGCGGACTCCGGCACGATCATCGTGTAGAGCGATGACTCGGCTGCATTGCCCGGAACCAAGGCTGGACCGTCGTCACCGCCTTTGAGTACATCGGCCAGTGTGCCCATGTTCAATCCACCCTTGGTCGTCACGTCATTGTGGCACTCCACGCAGTTCTTCACCAGGATCGGTGCCACCTGCTCATGAAACAGCTTCGCTGCATCACGTTCGATGGCGAGGACGCTGGTGCTGAACAAAAATAAGTAGGGAAGTGATTTCATGCGGCTTTCTTGGCTTTGGGCAGGGCTAGATCTGTTTCGGCGGTGATCAGATGCTCACGCATCGCTTTGGCGGCGGCGGCGGGGTCTCGTTTCTCAATGGCGTTCAGCACCGCAGCATGCTGCCGAACCGCATTGTCAGTCGAGGTCCGGCTGTAACCATGCTTCAGGCTCGTCTGAATCAATTCGGAAAGCGAATGCAGCAGCAGATTGGCAATCTGATTCCCCGAGGCCGCAGCCAGTTCCCGATGGAATGCCATATCGGCCTCCACCGCCGTCTCAAAATCCTGCGTCTCCGCCAGCTCCTGCAAAGCCGCGCGTAACCTGCGAATCTGCACCGCTGTGGCGTTCTCCGCCGCGAGCCGCGCATTCTCCGGCTCCAGCATGAAGCGCACTTGGATGAGCTGCCGCAGCCGCTCCTTGTCATCGGGAATCAGCAGCGCCAGCGAGCCGTTCAGCGGCTTGTGCAGCTTGTCCACCACCTTCGTGCCGACCCCATGCTTCACTTCCAGCAGCCCTTGCAACTCCAGCCTCTTCGTCGCCTCCCTCACCACGGGCCGGCTCACGCCCAGCTTCAACGCCAGATCCCTCTCCGGCGGCAGCCACCCACTCCCCCCACCGCCTTCGTCTCGAATTTCAGATGCAATGCGTGCACACACCTCCTCGACGAGGCTGCGCTGCGGTTTGATGGATGAAAATGCCATGTGGTTAGAGGTCTTACCACTGGCTTAAACGGACTTAATTTTGCGATTCTATCGCGAGGTGTTCAAACCCTCAGATCGTCTGCGACGAATACCCGCCATCCACCACCATCTCATGGCCGGTGATGAAGGAACTGCCTGCACCCGCGAGCAACAAAGCGGCTGCGATGAGTTCCTTGGCTTCGCCAAAGCGGTTCATTGGCGTGTGGCCCATGATCTTGGCAACGCGGTCAGGCGTGAGCACTTTCTTGTTCTGTTCGGCTGGAAAGAAGCCGGGTACAAGGGTGTTCACGCGGATGCCGAGCGGCGCCCATTCACGTGCGAGGTTCTTGCTAAGATTGTGCACCGCGCCTTTGGACATGGAGTAGGTGAACACTCGACTCAGCGGCAGCAGCCCGGACATGGAACCCAGATTGATGATGGAGGCCGGGATCTTGTTATCCACGAAGTATTTGCCGAACACCTGGCAGGCCAGGAACACGCCCTTCGTGTTGATGTTCATGATCCGGTCGTATTCGTCCTCAGGGATGTCGAGGAACGGGGTCGCGGAGTTCACGCCCGCGCCATTGACGAGAATCTGGCAGCCGCCGGAGCGCTCCTGCACCTGATCGAGCAGGATTTGCAGGTCGGCTTTGCGGCTGGCGTCAGCGGAAACGAAGTAGGCCTGACCGCCTGCGGCTTGAATGGTCTCCAGGCGCTTGTCGGCTTTCGTCTGATCGCGCCCGACGAGCACGACCTCCGCACCCGCAGATGCATAGCCTTCGGCGATGGCGCCGCAGAGTTCGCCGGTGCCGCCGATCACGACAGCGGTTTTGCCTTGAAGAGAGAAGAGTTCGAAAATGGAGGACATGGTGAGGGGCGCATCTATGGCGTGTCATTCCGCCGCCGCAAGCAGGCTGTCTCGCCACTTTCGTCATCTTGACACCCTGCCCGGGGTGCTCTCCCGTACAAGCATGCCTTGGGGCCACATCCTGACCTTTCTTGCCGGCGTCCTCATCGGCGCAGCCTCGATTGTGATCTGGAAGCTGCTGCGTTTCGCCGCCGACCTGCGCGCAGCCCGGCATGCGCTGGCCAGTTTCGTCTATCCTGAATGCGGTCTGGCGGATGAAAAAGCCCATGCAGCCGTCGAAGCCTGCAAAAACCGCCTGCGCTGGCAGAAGAACCTGAACCCCGAGTGGCTGCCCCCGCTGGTCGATGAAGTGCCGAAACTCGTGCGCGAAATAGCGGATATCTATCATCCCGGCAAGCAGGAGGCACTTCTAGCCCCCGGTCTCAGCCAGTTCTCCCGCGCCGTGCACCTCGCTGCGATGGATGTCGCTGATTTTCTGCAAACACGTTCCATTGGCCGCCTTGTTGACGTAAGCGCCAGCACGGCTTTGAAAACCTGGGAAATGACCCACAAAATCGCCAATCACGAAAAACTACAGACGGCGAACAAATGGTACAAACGCCTGCTGCCCTACTGGCAGGTGCTGCGTTTCAAATCCCCCATCATGTGGGCCGGCATGGCCGTCTCCAACGTCGCCGCCCGCACGCTGCAACCTGCCGTGATCGACATCATCGCGAAGCGCGCCATCGACCTCTACAGCGGGCGACTCGGCAAAGGGACAAGCACACCAGCCATGGCGCTGATTGCCGCACCGGAAAAGGAACTGCCACCGGGGCCGATGTGATTACTTCTTCTTGCCTTTCAATGCAGCCAGGTACGCTACCACGTCACGAATTTGCGGCTTGGTGAGGATGCCGAGCATGGGGGGCATCACGGTCATGGGTGGGGTGATGGTGGCGATTTGATCGCGGGGCACGGTTTGTGTTTTGCCATCAGGGAGCTTCAAAGTGACTTGTTTTGCGTCCTCTTTCTCTAAAATGGCGGATAGTGCCTTGCCGTCCTTGGTGGTGAGGGAGACGAGGCCGAAGCCGGGGGCGATCTGGGCGAGGGGATTGAGGAGGGATTCGAGGATGTATTTGCGGTCTTTGTGGCTGCCGATGGTTTTCAGGTTGGGGCCGACCTGGCTGCCTTCCTTGGCTTCGATGGTGTGGCAGGCGATGCAGTTGGCGGCGATGTTGTTGGTGACGATGTCTTTGCCACGGGTGGCGTCGCCGCCTTCTAGGAGCTCAGTTGCATTGAGCTGCAGGGTGGCGAGTTTGGGTTGCAAAGATTCGCGGGTGGCGGCGGCTTCGAGGATGTCGAGTTGGATGGCGGCGGGGGCTTTGTTTTGGATGAGGAGATCGAGCCAGTGGGTGATGACGGTGTCGTCTTTGGAGGTGGCGAGGAGAGACAGTGCAAGTTGCTGCGTGGTGGTGTCACTCTTTTCAAGCAGGGCGGCGGCTTCGGTGATGGCGCGGTCGGGCTGGTGGGTGAAGAGCTGGCGCAGGGCTTCGCGGCGGAGTTCGGGGGGGGAGGTTTTGGCGAGGGAGAGGTCGAGGGTGGCGGCGAACTCGGGTGTTGCGGCGTGTTGCGAGGCCATGAGTTTGAGGGCTTCGGCGCGCAGGGTGCTGCGGGCAGTGGCATCGGAGATGATCTGCTGCAGTACGCTTGCAGGGACTTGCAACTGGAGCTGGGTGAGGAGTTCGACGGCTTTGGCTTTGAGTTCGCCGTCTTGGATGGCGAGGAGGGCGTCGAGGTGGGGTTGTAGCAAGGTTGCGAAGGCTTTGGCATCGCGTGGCAAGTTTTCGTGGGCCGTGCCGTCGATGCGGTCGAGGCGTGGGGGATGGGTGAAGGTGCGGAGGGTGTCGAGTGCTTCTGCTTGCAACGGGGTGCGCTGCAATGCGGCCTGGATGATGGGTGCGGCGATGCCGAGGCGGAGGCAGGCGTTGAGGCCGCGAGGGGTGGGGCGGGTGGTGAGCTTGGGGAGGGCGGCGGGGATGCCGACGTCATCGTAGATGGCGCGTTCGGCTTCGGGGGCGAGGGTTGGATGGGTGAGGAAGGTTGCAACGAGTGGGGAGTGGTTGCGTGACAGTGCAAGGAGGCAGCAGAGGGACTGCTTGTCGTTGAGGTGCTTGGCGAGGGTGGCTTCGTCGGCGCAACCGGCGAGGCCGGTGACGATGGCGTGGCGCATGTAGGGATCTGCGCTTTCTTTGGTAGCAAGGTTTAGCAAGGCTTGGACAGCGGTGGCATCCTGGAGCTTGCCGAGGGAAATGGCGGCGTGGAAGCGGACGCGCTGGGAGGGATGGGTGAGGAGTGGGACCAGGGGGGTACCGGAGGTCTTAATATCGCCGAGCACTTTTATGGACTGAGTGACGATTTCTGTGTCGGATTCGGCAAGAAGTGGGAGAAGAGAGGCGGCTTCGACTTTGTTGGCGCGCATGCCCTGGCCGAGGCCCCAGATGGCGTGGATGCGGGCGAGTTGATTTGCCTTTTTGTCCGCTGCTGTTTTTTGCAGCAGGGTGTAATCACCTTTTTTGACGAGGGTGAATTGGGCGTGGAGGCGGACGCGCTGGTCGGGGTGGGATAGGTGGGTGATGGTCAGGTTGTCGGAGTTGAGGAGTTTTTGGGTTTCCTGGCGCTCGGTGCTGTTTTTGCCGGTGGGGTCGTCGGCGAACCAGATGGCTCCTTTTTGATCGAGGGGATAACCGCCGTCCCAGTCGGCGATGATGAGTTCGCCGGTGGGGGCCATGGCGAGGCCGATGCCCATGAGGCCGCTGTGGATGAGGCGCTCGTTCTTCATGGCGAAGGTGCTGCCATTGGGGACGACCTGGAAGGCGGTCATCTGGCCGGAGGGGAACTGATCGAGGATGAAGTGGCCGCGCAGGGATGCGCCGAGGGCGGTGCCGGGTTCGTGGATGAAGCCGGCGGGGCCGTTGGAGTAGTTGGCGAGCGGAGGTGTGATGAAGAGGGGCTGGCCGGGATGGGCGGGCTGCCAGATGCCGTCGCGCATCCAGCGGCTGGCGGATTTTTGGTACTGATGGCTGCAGCGCCAGCCGGAGTCGCTGCGCTCGGTGATGTAGACGAAGCGCTCGCGTTCGCCGGGGAGGTCGGCGTCGTTGTCGACGCCGAAGATGTTGCCGTAGTTGTCGAAGGCGATTTCTTGAACGTTGCGGAGGCCGTGGGCGAAGACTTCGAAGGCGGTGCCGTCGGGTTCGCAGCGGAGGACGCAGCCTTCGTGGGGGTAGAAGAAGTGCTGGCCTTCCTTGCTGGTGACGTTGACGCCTTTGTCGCCGATGCTCCAGTAGATGCGGCCATCCGGGCCGATGCGGGGGCCGTGCATGTCGTGGCCGGCGTAGGCGATGTGGATGCCGAAGCCGTGGGCGACGATTTGGCGTTCGTCGGCGACGCCGTCGTCGTTGGTGTCGCGGAGGCGGATGAGGTCGGGGGCGACGGTGACGTAGACCCAGCTGTCGTGGTAGAGGATGCCGGCGGCGATGCCGGTGACGACGCTGTTGAAGCCTTCGGCGAAGACGGTGAGTTTATCGGCGGTGCCGTCGTGGTCGGTGTCGCGGAGCTGGTAGATGCGCTCGCTGTGAACGGTGAGGTCTTTCCAGTCGATGGAGCCGTCTTTGTTGTGGTCGGCGAGGCCGCCGCGTGGGAGTCGGGTTTTGCCGGGGGCGAGTTCGCGTTTGAGGAAGGCTTCTTTTTCTTCGACGCTGGTGAGGGCGACGTCGTCGGGGATCCACTGGGTGTGCTCGCGGATGTCGAGGTCGGCGACTTTGCGGCGGGTGGTGGCGGAGACGTAGATGCGGCCCTGGGGATCGACGGTGACGGCGACGGGATCGGGGATGTTGAGGGTGCCGGACCAGCGGTGGAGTTCGAGGGGTGACTTGATGGGGGCGGTCTTGGGTGCCTTGGCTGGTTTTTCGTCAGTGGCGAAGCATGGCAGGGAGAGCAGTGCGGCCAGGGCGAGGTGACAGAGGTTTTTCATGAAAAGGGGGTGGCGACAGATGCACATGACGTGGGGGCTGGCTATAAAAACTGAGACGGAATTGTTGGCCTCAAAGTGTCGCAAAAAGAGATCAAAAAAGAGAGGGATTTCCGAGCAGAGGACGGTGGCGGATCCATTGATTTTACACCGCAGAGGTTGGAACGCCGCAGAGATTGATTCTGAAATATCTCTGCGGTGTTTGATTTGTTCATGCGGGGGGGGCTGGCGGTGGCGTGATAGAAATGGATGAATGCGTTTGTTCTTGCTGGTGCACTGCACAGCCGTCAAAGTCGAGTGTGTGTTCGCTGATGCGAACGCTTCTCCCGAAAATCCAACCTACATTCTAATCATGAGCCAGATTGTTCCTCTTATCAGTTCCGGCATTGCCGGTCCTCTCGGTGTTCTTCATCTTCCGCGTCTGTGGCAGAAGGCTTCTTTGGCTGCGGCGGGCAAGCTGCATGCTGATTATCCGGGCATTGGCTGCGGGTATGACCAGATGACGCTGGATGCGCTGGGCATCAACATTGAGACGTTCCGTACGTTCATTGCGACGAAGCCGAGCTATCCGCAGCTTGAGAGCTGGGTGAAGGCGCAGCCGGGGGTGAAGCTGACGAAGGGCGACCTTTACAAGCACAACCAGGCGATCCTGGGCTACATCCATGATGATGGCACGCGGAAGACGATTCTGGATGCGGATGGTGTGGCGGATGACGGGAGTGTGAATCCGGGGGCGGTGGATCTGAATAATTTGGACGACTGGCACATTTTCTGGGCGCAGGAGATTAAGTAAGCTGCGAAGCGGCTGAAGTTTGTTTTGAGAACCCCGTTTGCTGTGAAGCAGGCGGGGTTTTTTGTGGAGCCGGAGGGATGGCCGCAAAGTGACGCAAAAAGGGAGCAAAAATGACTGATTCCGGAGGGCGATGGAGTGTGGGAGTCCTCAGTGAATGTGACGGATTTTTTTAACCGCTGATGAGACGCTGATATGACGCTAATGCAGAATCAGAATCTCGGCTTTCTGGAATGAAATTACCGGAGTGAAAATAAGGAAGACAGGATGCGGTTCCCTGCATTCCTGTTTTCCTTATCGAAACGTTTTTCTGAAACGCCTTTTATTTAAGGCTGCTCGGCGAAGGGGTTGATGAGTTGGAGGCCGGGGATGTGTTTGAAGTCGTCTACGTTTCGTGTCACCAGTGGCACGCCGTATTCCAGCGCGGTGGCGGCTATGATCGAATCTCCAAGTTTCATGCGCTTCTGTTGCCGAAGTCTTACGGCTGATTCGACCACTTCGTCATCCAGTGCGTAGCTGAGCACCTGAGTCAAAAAAGCGCGGATTGCTGCATCTTCTCCTGCACTGATGCCGGTGAACCCCAGGGCCTCCACACGGGTCACAGTCGCATAGGCGGCTTCTGGGTGCCGTGTCCAGGGGGAGAGCCAGGCACCATCGGGCTTGCAGGCATGGATCACGATGTTGGTGTCCAGCAGCATGGGGTCAGTCGCGCCCTGGCAGTTTTACGTCTTCGCGCATTTCGCGCTGCCATGCCACTGGATCAGCAATGTCGCGGAAGGGGTTCAGCTCCCGCACCTGATGCAGGGCCTCCATGCGCCGGGCGATCATTTCGGGCGTGGCCTTGGGGATCTGGCGCTTGGATTTGGTGCCGCTGTCATCGGCCAAGGTGAGCAGCACATGGGTACGTCCGGGCTTCAACCAGTCAGGCAGCGGCGAAAGGAGTTTGAGGCTCCCGTCGGCTGCGATCTCGATGTCGGTTTCCAGGGTGTTCATGGTGGGAAAGGATACCTGCTTCCGCGATTCCGTAAAGTTCTCACTCTGCCGTCAGTGTTCCCGGAAAGAGCTGGGTTTTATTTAACTGCTGATTTGACGCTGATATGACGCTGATAAAGGCATTCGGAAAGGCCGGATTGGGGAGTGTGTTTGGGGTAGCTGGATGGCGGAAGTGGGGTTTTGGTTTTAGCAAAGGAATGGGGAATCGGATTTGAACCACTGACTTGACACTGACTGACACTGATGATGAAAGGTATCAGAATTCCGGGCTGGGGAGTGTGATTGGGGTGACTGGATGGCGGATGTGGGGTTTTGGTTTTGGCAGAGGAATGGGCTGAGTTCGGGGCTGGGGAAATGGCACGCGAGCTTTCCGGCTGAGATTTGACCACGGAATACACTGAATACACGGAAGCCGAACAAAGTGAGGCTGACAGCCGAAGGCTGCCCGTAGGGCCAGCGTAGCGCAGTCAGCGCGGAGGTTGTTTTGAGCATGGCTGATCGTGAGGGGTGAGCCGTGGAAAAGATGGGGGATTTGGGTTGGGATTTTTTGGTGGTGTTTTGACCCGGCCAATTTCGGGTGAGACGCGATGAGTGACTGATGCTGCATCCTGACGGACGGCTGCTGGTGATTCGAACCTCTCATTTCCATGAATACTTCTCTTCCCATGATCCAGGCTCTTCAGGTTTTTGCGGCGCGTGCGGCTGCTCGTGCGGCTGCTCGTGCGGAGGCTGAGGCGCAGTCGGCCTACCGGAACTTCCTGATCATTGCGCCGGGTTCGGTGGGGGTCGCCACGGTGCCGGATGAGAAGGTGTTGGAGCTGGCACGGCATTTGAACCAAGAGGGCTATGCTTATGTGGCGCGGCCCAACCAGAAGCAAATGGAGGACGATCCGTCTGGGGTGCGCTATCTGCCGTTGAGCCATCGGCTGCCGGCGTTTGGGGTGATGACGGCGGTGATTGTGATCGGTGATCCGCTGTGGGCAGCGCTGGCGGCTTCGACGTATCCTGAGGCGGATATCTTTTTGATGTAGGGCGAGGGGAGTTTGCTGTTGTTGGCGGTGGTTTGCAGTTGTTTGCTGTGGTTGGGGCTGCGGAGCCGGCGCCGGGAGGATCGCTTTTGCCGCAGTGGGGACAGGTATTGAATTACGGTGGGTTCTTCTTTGCGGGAAGTCTTCATGCCAGACATGGCAGCGACCATTTTCTCATTGAGATGATCCATCCGTGAGCATGGAGTGGGGGCTTTGGTTTTGGCAAAGGAATGTGCTGAATTCAGACCTCGGTAAAGCGAGAATTTCGTCAAAAATTTACACACTGACCTCATCTTTCCTGCCCCATCTTTCGGGACGCTGGCCGAAGCCGGTCGGGTTATGCTCGCAGCCTGAACTGTCTCATCAACAGAGGGGAGGCAGGTCAATTCCGGAATCGCTGGCTGCTGCTAGAGAAATAGTGAGGGATGCTTAAGTTAACGCCTAAATTTGGTCGCGCTTGCAGCAAAAAAACGGAATGTTTCAATACGAAAAGTTGCCGTGCATTGCCCAACAGTACAGGTATGATGCCGGAATTATGGCTACCCCCCCTCGGAAATCTCCAACGGCACTGCTGCGGCTGAAGAAACTGGAAGTCGAAAATTACAAGCGCCTAGATAGTCTAACGCTTTATTTTCCCGGGCCTCAACTCGATGGAGATCCCGATATTCTTGTCTTAGGAAGTGAAAATGGGGGGGGGAAAACATCTGTGATAGAGTGCATTGGCCTTCTGTTTTTGTGCATTCTCGCGCCGAGAACCGAGCGATTATTTGGCGAATCCGGTTGGCTGACAGATTTGGCGGATCTGTTCATCAAGTCTGGGTGCGAATCATGTACAATCAAAGGCGAGTTTGAAATCGGCACTGGTTCAAAAGAGGTTAATTTGAAAATTAGTCGGCAAGCGGAAATTAAAATTAGCGGCGACAAAGATGAAATTGTGAAGCATTGGAAGAGACAGCAACGATGGGAAGATTTGACATACCCCGACGAAGCTCTGACTAAACTGTTAGGCATAACTGGTGAACCCCTTATTATCCCACCGCTTATTCACTTCAATAGCAGCCGGAAGGTTCAGGAGGGAAGCATTGATCTTGGGGCCTTAGCGGAGAGGAGTGATCCACGCGCGCGAATGGCAATGTCTCGCAATCGGCTCGGTGGACGTCCCATTTCTACCATAAGCGCTTTCAAGACGGAAATGTTGGCTTCGCTTCTTGGCCAGGCGTCGCTCTTCGAAGGAATGAGTGCGAGCCAATCGAAAGCCACAGCTGAAAAGCTTAATGAGCTTCTCTTGCGCTATGCGGGAGGGAAAATCGATCAGCTTCGCAACTTGAAAGGCGGCAGCATCGATTTTCGCGTCCGTCGTGAAGGCAGCGAAGATTCATTCACATTCGACGCTCTAAGTTCCGGGCAAAAGGAAATTGTATCGACTCTCTTCTTGATTTGGCGGCATTCGGAAGAGAATCCTGCCATTGTGTTAATTGATGAGCCGGAACTGCATTTGAATGCGGAATGGCATGCCGACTTTGTGAGACAACTCACCCAGCTCGCTCCACGAAATCAATACATCCTCGCCACTCACTCCGAACACATATTTGGTAGTGTGGACAATGAGCATCGCGCGTTGTTAATCCCCAACAAGATATAGATCTGCATGAGCACGATCCAAACAGGCGGGCCACAATCATTGATTGATCAAGGGGCCAAACATTGGCTATTTGTAGAAGGGAATGACAATAGTTGTTTTGATCCAGATGTGCTTCGTACACTCTTAAAAGAAAATGATCTCCCTGCCCTCAATGTAAGCGCTCTAGGCTCATGTGAGAATGTTCGACTTGCTGCGCAGGCTATGGTGTATCAACATAAGTCATATTACTTCGTCATTGACCGTGACGGGCGATCTGATGATTTCGTTGAAAAGAGTTGGCAGCGCTTTCCAGATCCGGATACCTACAACTTATTGGTATGGCGAAAGCGTGAGTTGGAAAATTATTTCATTGATCCAATATACATCTTACAAAGCCAGTATTTGGTTAAATCTGAAGACGAACTTCGTTCTAAACTATTGAAAATGGCGCAAAAGCGTCTCTTTTTGGATGTGGCAAATTTGGTCCTCCTTGAATTGCGCGAAGCTCTTATAAGACCGCCCGAAGCATGGTTTCGGAATCCAGATGAGTTTCCAGATCGAAGCGCGGCTCTTGCAAGGCTGCAAGGCTGCCAAGAGTTGACAGACAAATATTCCGCCACCACCACGCTGCTGGTGCCCTCTTACAGAAATGAGCGGTTTGATTTCTGGTTGCAGCGACTCACGGGTGGAAAGCCACTACTCGAATATGGGGAGGGAGAATGGTTATTAATGATGAGCGGCAAAGAGTTGTTCAGCAATATTATAAACGAGGCTTTCAAAGTTCTCGATACTGAGGGGAATGCTCTCACTGGTCTGAAAAAGAATACGGCAATAGCGAGGAAGCTCTTGTCCTTGCCCCTGAATAGACAACCTAGAGACTTCCAAGACCTCGTGGCTCTAATGAAGCTGCGCGCAACATAATTCATAGCGACAGAGATGCGGAATTTGCAGCAGTTCTCACCGACGTGCTGCGGTGCGGGAGGGAATCACAATCAATTCATTATGGTAGTCACGGCATGGAATCGCGGGCAACACCTCAAAACGGGCGGGGGCTATGGCTTCCGTTTCAGCAGCCGTGACCGGGATCAGTACCTGAATAGAGCGTGGCGTACGGTTCGCTTTCTGGTGGAGGAGCCTGACACATGGGCGGAGGCTAACATCGATAAAGATTGTTTTTGGGATGATAAAACCACACTTGTGAATAGATCCATAGGCAGCTGGCTTCTCCGCAAGGGCTATGCTCGGTGGGCCAAGAATGAGCCTCCTACATTTCGTCTCCTACCTTTGGGCGAAAATCGATTTCGGGTGGTGCCAGAGCACCTGCCTGACTCGTTGCCGTGCCAAAGACATTTGCCACAACGTGAGTGGGAAGAGTTTCAGAAAGCCTTCTTCGAAGGACGATTGATGGAAGTCCGCCAGGAAATTCGACAACGCTGCCAGCGACTTATCGAGCAACTGAAGGAGTATTTTCGTGATGAAACTACAGGCCTCATTGAATGCGCCGCATGCAGTTGGAAGAAACCAGGCAATCATTTTCGGGGAGACATTGTTCAAATGCACCACCATCAACCTGTCTACGAAGCGCCTGTCGATGGACGGATCATCCGGTGGGAGGATGCAGTCGAAACGTTTTCTCCGCTCTGTCCGACCTGCCATTCATTGATCCATGCGAAGCCAAATGGCGGCTGTTATGAATTGGACGAACTGAGAAGGCTTCTTGCGATCGATTAAATCCCGGTCCTCTTCCAGCGTGATCGTCAGGGCATACCCCAGTGGTGATGAGGAAAGGTATTTGAGGGACTGAGGGGAGGGGGCGTTGACGGTGTCTTCTGTAGTGGTCAGTGATCTGGGAGAATGGGAGGAGAGGTGAGATTCCCGCGCTTTTCCGGACCGGCTGAAGCCGGGACTACAATGCGAAGAGGGCGGAGTCAGAATTGTTCAGAAATCGCACCCGGAGTGTGCGGACGACTCCCCGTTCTTCGCGCAAGCGCTACGAAGGGCAAGCTGCGCTGGGCTTTTCCACGTTGTGGGTTCGGGACAAGGCGAAGGCGGGGCTTGAATTGAGGGGTGGGTGGGCTATGTTTATGACAACAGAAAGAGGATATGATGAATGCCAGTGGAATGAGTGTGATGGGGCTGAAGCCGCGTTTTCCGACGGTGGCGGAGTGGAAGGCGATTGTGGCGGAGTTTCAAAAGCCGTCGCTGTGGCGGGCGGTGGTGCAGCTGGTGGATACCTTGGTGCCGTATGTGGTGCTGTGGGCGGGGATCTACTGGGCGCTGCAGGTTTCATGGTGGCTGGTGGTGCCGCTGGCGATGATGGCGGGGGCGCTGCTGGTGCGGGTGTTCATCATCTTTCATGACTGCGGGCATGGCTCGTTTTTCAAATCGAACCGGGCGAATGCGATTGTGGGGTTCGTGACGGGGATGCTGACGTTTACGCCGTATTACCAGTGGCGGTGGGAGCACTCGCTGCACCATGCGACGACGGGGAATCTGGACAAACGGGGGATCGGGGATGTGTGGACGATGACGGTGCAGGAGTACCTGGAGGCGTCGCGATGGAAGCGTTTTGCGTACAAGCTGGCGAGGAATCCGGTGGTGCTGTTTGTGATCGCGCCGTTTGTGCTGTTTGTGATTTTGCAGCGGATCCCGCGCAAAGGGGCGGACAGGCGGGAGAGGGATTCGGTGTGGTACATGAACGCGGCGCTGCTGGGGCTGGCGGCGGTGATGGCATGGATCTATGGGCCGCTGAATTATCTGATCGTGCAGGGGATCTGCACGGCGGTGTCCGGGGTGTGCGGGGTGTGGTTGTTCTACATTCAGCACCAGTTTGAGGATGCGTACTGGGAGGAGCACGAGGAGTGGGACTACACGGCTGCGGCGCTGCAGGGCTCTTCGTACTACAAGCTGCCGCGGGTGCTGCAGTGGCTGTCAGGGAACATTGGCTTTCATCACATCCATCATCTGAGCTCGCGGATCCCGAACTACTATTTGGAGCGCTGCCATTATTCGCACCCGGTGTTTCAGCAGGTGAAGCCGATCACGATCCGGGTGAGTCTGAAGTCGCTGGCGTTTCGGCTGTGGGACGAGCAGCATAAGAAGCTGGTGGGGTATAAGAGGATGCGGGAGGTGAGGAGGGAGAGGGAGCGGGGGAAGAATGACGAATGAGTAAAACCGAATCACAGCCATCCCATAGGCGGTGCCGAATGAGGGGCAAGCCTTGATGTAGCCAGGGAGAGAGGCGCGAAAGTGGCGGAGGGCGAGTTGCGGTTTTGGTGTGTTTGCCCGTCAAATCAGGCGGATGCTGTCCCATGCGAT
>JAIPJY010000109.1 GCA_021733925.1 Prosthecobacter sp.
GCATCATTCAAACTGCCCGCCGTCGTGCACGCGGCTTCCGTAACTTCGAGAACCTCAAGGCCATCTGCTACTGGATGGCTGGAGACCTAAACCTCAAAATCCCTTCTGCTTTTACCCACCCAGTTTAGCGAAGCGCCAATTTATTTAAACCTGATTGCTTGAAAATTGAGGACCAATTTGGACTGTAATTTTTCAAATCCGGGTACAGTGCTTCCAAGGCAATCTCAACATCTTTTTTTGCAGGCAGTTTCAACTCCAGGTGACGATTTGTGAGTTTCAGGGCAACGATGATTGCTTTCGCGGCTAACGGCACTCTCTCGATCTTGTCATCATCGAATGTGGTTTCCACTATCACGGAGTTTCCATGCGGCTTTGTGTTATTACTTAGTAGCGACAATGCCTTAGCAAACTTCTTCTTCAGGCAAAGCTGCTTCGCTTTTTTTACTGCCTTCTCCTCGCTTTCCATCAGTTGTGTCAAATCTTGCCCCAATGTTCGCTGTAACTCAAAAACCACTTGGCAACACTGTTTCGCAATTGTGCTAAGACCTTCACGGAAATAGGGCGCTCGAATAATCTTTTTTGTGTGCAGATCTTTGGGTGCAGGTTCTCCGTATTCGCCGAAGTAATCCTCATCAGAGATCGACATCTTGAGTCCTCCATCTCCATTCACCCAGCTATCAACTCCCTTTTGTGAGATCTTGGTCGATATATCGAGAGCCCATGCAAGATCAAAATCCAGAGCTTTTAACTGCGTTTTAAGCTCTTCATAACGCCTCGCCAACTCTGGTTGCAATCGTGCCTCATACTTTCCACTCAAAGACCATTCAAAATAAAACAATCCGTGCACGTCGCGTGGAGGCTTTCTGAATGCAGGCATCATGAGGAGTTAAGATTTGACTGTTTTTTCAAGCAGGGAACCAAGACCAGCCGTAATGCGCTTCTTTTTGTCGGTGTAGTATGCAGCGGTCGTGCTGATTTGTGCGTGTCTGAGAACGCTCTGGGCTGCGAAGATGCCCTGGGTGCTGGCGAGAATGGCACCAAGTTCTTTGCGGAGCTCGTGAAGGGGCTTGCGCGCGGTGATACCCTTTTTACGAAGCCAGATGTACAAGGTTTTGAAATGCGGCTCGCAGCGGTAGTTTGTACGGCTGTTTTGGTGCTTGGGCTTGCGAGTGGATTCGATGACGAACGCTCCACTGGCCTGCGTCTTCCATTCTTGCAGCAAAGGCAGCAATTCGGCTTCAAGGTCAATTTCTCCGGAGCTGTCCTCGCTCTTGGGTTGAAAATATTCGGTGCGCTCAATGCGGATGACGCCTTTGCCGAAATCAACCTGTGACCATATGAGCAGATCGATCTCTCGTTTTCTGAGCCCGCAGAGGATGCCGAGGTAAAATATCTTGAGTGGCTCACCTGTGAGTTCAGCCTGAGCATGCTCGATGAGTTCAGCGGCGTTGATTTTGCTCTGATAGGTGGTGTTGCCCTTTTTTGGGAGCTCCACGCCAGCAAATGGCAACGGATTCGGAAGAACCAGTTCGCTGGCTGCATATTTGCGTGCTTTTGCTGAAAAAAGCGAGCGCGCACAGCGGATCAGTGATGCCGCGCTGTTCTCGGCCCTCCGACGTGCGTCCTGCGCTTTGCCTGCTTTTGCCACATATTCGATCCTCCAGCGCTGCACAGCGGCGGCCGAGAGGACTGAGAGAGGTTGTGCATCAACTTTGGCAATCCAGGCCTTCCGCCCTCCCGCTCGATAGTCAAAACGGGAGAGATAAATGATCCGTCGCTGGCGGTCCCTTTTGGGGGCGCCGTTCTCATCGACTGCAGGCTGATCTCCTATATCGGAGATCTCGGCGGCAATTTGCCGGAGGGATTGAAGGTAGTTGGTAAAGGTGGACGGTCTAAAATCGGCTGTGGCCTTCACTGATTCAGCCCATTCTCCGATCATGGCGGGTTTTTGCGGCTTTACCACTTCTGGTTTATAGTGCTCAAGTGTCGCCTGCCAACCGTTTGCCACAAGGTGCAGGTAGCGATCACGGGCACGTTCTGCGGCAATGGACTTGTCCGCAGTCATGAGTGGGAAGCGGTGGCGTTCACCTTGGTGCTTTATTTGCACGTTGTAGTGCGGCCTGTCATTTGGCTTCCGAACCTTGCCCAGCCAGTAGGCGACGGCTGTTTTGGGTTGAGGCTTAGTCGCTTTGCTCCGCACGGACTCAGTGTGCACTTTGTGTGCACTTTGTGTGCACTTTTTTGGTTCTCTTGCGTATTTTCTAGTTCGCTCATGTTTGCACTTAAAGGTGGCGACCGCATTGTTGCATAATGATTTACAGGGATCAAGAGGGCACCTATGCGAACATGAGAAAACCCGCAAGGAAGGAACTACGGATCAGAAGGTTTCAGGTTCGAATCCTGACGGGTGCGCCACTCATTATTAATAAGTTATGATGAAAAGCTTCTTTCAAGCTTCTGAGTGCGTGTGCACTTTTCAAGGTGGAGTGAATTCGTGCGTGACCTCCTGCAATTCCCCACGCATTCGCGTTATAAAGAATTGAGCGACCGGGGCTTATCCCTGGCCGTTTCATCCACCCACCATGCCCCGACTGGTCAACGATCTGCTCACCTCATCCCTGCAACACACGCAGGGATGGAGCATCGCTGCCACGCAGATGAGCGTCCCGGCTCAGGGCCGCATTCAGGAGGCTGGCACCACCTGCTAGCCGCGCATCACCAAACAAACACCCACGGAAGAAGCCATCGACATGACCTTGCTCATTCGTGACAAGCTCATCGATGGATTCAACCTGCTGCGTGATCTGTCCGTGAAACTCAAAACCATCCCCTTGGTGTTTCACTGGGGAGACTTTGGGGGAAGGGGGGCGGGGATAGGAGCGGCGGTCAGCAGGTTGGGTTCACTGGGAGTGATCCAGAAAATCTGCTCGTGAATTTCGCCACCCGCCTGCGACATCACGAATTTCATCAGAGGCGGATGCGCCGTCGGAACTCCGCCGGGATTGTCTTCGGACCAAAAAGAGGCCCACTGCCGCGTCGTCGGATGAAACACGCTCCATTCGCACTGCGCTAGGTCTTCAAACAGCACCACGCTGCTCTCGTTTGCTTCAGAATGACACGTCAGCATCAGCCGCAGCCCGCCGCCGGGCTGTCCCTGGGTAAACAAAGTCACACGACACTCCGGCGTCTCATCAAACGGGGAGCGCACATGCTCCAGTTCCAGCCGGGTCAGGTACTGCCCGCCATTCTGCGTGGCGCTGAGATTCAGCATCGCGCTGGCTGGCAGTTCGCCAAACAGATGCTCGCAAAACGTGGTAAACGCCTGCGTGCGTGCGTCACGGCGCTCCGCACGACGCACATCATCCGCCAATAGCAGCGTGCCCTGCGCCAATGAGTAAACTGCACCCAGCAACAGTGCCGTGATCGCCAGTACGATGATCACTTCAAGCAGGGTGAATGCAGCTGCTCTGGGTGCATGACGGTGCAAGGCTTTCATCTGCGGAAAAGCGGCGGATACACCCAGGTTTCAGCGCTGGCCTGCTGCGGCGTTTGTCCGTCCTTCCAGGCAGCGGTCACGCGCACCTCAAACATTCCCGCCAACGTCTGTCCATCTCGATCCTTCAGCTCCAGCGGTGTGTGCGTCACGGTGTAACTCACCTCACCATCCTGCAATGTCACTTCCTCAATGTTATCCGGCCTGCGCGTGTGTTCCACCAGCAGCGACCGCATGCGCTCCTGCACAGCCGCCTCATGCCGGCGCAGCAGGGTGTGCGCTCCCAGTTGATGCACCGCCTCCACCAGCGCCACCACGGCCATGCTGAAGACCATCAGCGCCAGCAGCGTTTCCAAAAGGGTGAAGCCCTTGCGTTTCACAGGCTTTCCTCCAAATCAATGAAACCTGCTGTCAGTGGGTCCAGCGTGGCGCTGACCCATGCAGTGCCTTGCTGCCAGCGCAGCGTCAGCGGTTCACAAAGTCCGCCGGGGCGCAGGCGAAGATGCTGGTCTGTGCTGGAAACAAAGGTCTCGCTGCCCGCATGCCGCACGGTGAGTTTTGTCTTCTGGCTCAGGCTGCTCAGGTCAACGGACTGCGGTTGCACCGTGTTGAGTGTGCGTGTCATGGCTTGCATCAGCACGCGCTCAGCATCATGCGCCACGCGCAGCAGTTCGTGCTCCTCGGTGAGCTTCTGCACGGCTCCCGCTCCAATGCCGATGACGAGTGCCGCGATGGCGAGCACCACGATCATCTCCAGCAGCGTGAATGCAGCAGCGCGGTGCTTCATGGTGCTACCAGTTGCCAATATCATCGTCGGTGTTCTCCAAGCCGTCCGCTCCGAGGGAGAGCACGTCATAGCCACCTGCGTTGTGCTTGCCGGGGTTGCGATACACCAGTTTGTGTCCCCAAGGGTCCAGGATGCCTTCGGGTTTGGCGAGCTGGGTCCAGCGCTTGGGCTTGGGCTCTGCCGTGGGGCGCGACACCAATGCATCGAGCCCCTGTTCCTGTGTGGGATAAGTGAGATTGCTGATCTTGTAGGAGGTCAGCGCGACTTCGAGGCCTTTGATCTTGGCACCGGTGGTGACGTGTTCGGCATCGCCCTCGATGCCCTGCACCATGAAGGCCACGGTGCCGAGAATGAGTGCTATGATGAGCAGGACGACCATCATTTCGAGGAGAGTGAATGCCTTGGAGTGGAATGGAGTGGAGCGGAGTTGTTTCATGATAATTAATGTCTGAGCTGGCTGAGGGTTGAGAAGACGATGTTGACCATGGTGTACACGAGAGTGCCGACGAGTGCGGCCATGATGAGGAGGAGGCAGGGCTGGATGAGGGCGGTGACTCGCTCAATGGTGCGCGTGAGTTGCGTGTCCATGCGCGCAGCTGCTTTACCGAGCACCTCAGCGAGGTGGCCGGTGTCTTCGCCGATGCGGATGACATCGATGGCCTGGGAGTCGAGAGCCTTTGTCTTTTTCATCGCATGACTCAGGGATGCGCCTTCTTGCACCAAGGCCTCCGCCTGACCGAGGGCGTGCTTGAGGTGCAGATTGGTGACGGCACGGCGCACGAGTTCCAAAGCATGGATCAGTGGCACACCACCGCGCAGCAGGCTGCCGAGGGTTTCAAAGAACTGCAGCTCAAAGCGCGCGCGGGTGATGTCGCGGATGCCGGGCATCTTGATCATGAAGCGGTGCCATCCGGACTGGAAGCCGGGCGTTTTGCGCAGCGCAAAGAGCAGCATGATGATGCAGCCCAGTGCAATGCCGAGCGCCCACCAGTAGTTTTTGAGAAGGTCGGAGAGGGCGAGGCTGACCTTGATCATGAAGGGGGGCTCCTTGCCGGAGCCGGTGAGCAGGGAGGCGAGCTTGGGCAAAAGATAGGTCACCATGACGAGTGCAAGCGCACCACCGGCACTGATGAGGAAGGCAGGGTAGATGAGGGCACCGACGACCTTGGCCTGGACGGATTCCATGAGGCGGAGGTGGCGGGCCTGGCGGTCCATGATGTCATCGAGGGCGCCGCTGTTTTCTCCGGCGGCGACCATGTTGCAGTAGAGTTCGTCGAAGGCGGGTGAGGCCTGGCGCAATGCTGCAGAGAGTGGCACGCCGTCGCGTACGAGGGCACGGACGCGTGTGGCGAGGGTGCCGATTTTGGAGGCGCTGCGGTTTTCCATGGCCTGCAGGGCTTGCTCGACTTGCAGGCCGGAGGCGAGGAGGTCGCCCATGTCTTCGGTGAAGCGGATGACGTCGGTTTTTGAGAGGGTGAGGACAGTGTCGCTGTTAGCTGTGTCGGATTTCGCAATTTCGGCGGTTTGGGACTGAATGGAGCGGGCCTGCAGTCCGCGACGGGCTAATTGGCGCAAAGCATCGCCACGATCGGCGGCTTCGAGGGTGCCGGATTTGGTGGTGCCATCGGCGGAGAGGGCTTGGAAGGCGAACAGCATCATTCGAGTTCTTCGCTGGTGACGCGGGCGACCTCTTCGAGGGTGGTGATGCCGTCGAGGGCTTTTTGCAGGCCGTAGTCGCGCATGGGGACGAAGCCGTCTTTGCGGGCCTGGGTTTGGAGATCGGACTCGGAGGCGCGCTGGGACACGAGGGCCTGCATGGCAGGGGTCATGAGGGCGATCTCGTAGAGGGCGACGCGGCCGGAGTAGCCGGTGCCGCGGCATTGCTGGCAGCCGGCTTTGGCAGAGCGGTAGAGTTTATTAACTTTTTTGACTTCGGGGAAGCCGAGTTTGGTGAGTTCTTCGCGCTGGTAGTTGGCGGGTTCTTTGCAGGTGGGGCAGAGGCAGCGGACGAGGCGCTGGGCGATGAAGGCGCGGACGGCGGTGCCGACGAGGAAGGGCTTGACGCCCATCTCGATGAGGCGGGTGATGCCGGCGACGGCGTCGTTGGTGTGGAGGGTGGAGAAGACGAGGTGGCCGGTGAGGGAGGCGCGGACGGCGATCTCGGCGGTTTCGAGGTCGCGGATTTCTCCGACCATGACGACATTGGGGTCACCCCGCAAAATGCTGCGGAGGCCGCTGGCGAAGGTGAGGCCGATTTCGTTTTTGACGGGGATCTGGACGATGCCGGGGAGCTTGTTTTCGACGGGGTCTTCGATGGTGACGATGCGGCGGTGGACGCTGTTAAGCTGGGAGAGGAAGGTGTAGAGGGTGGTGGATTTGCCGGAGCCGGTGGGGCCGGTGACGAGGACGATGCCGTTGGGTTTGGCGAGGAGGAGCTCGATCTTGGCGCGGTGCTCGGTGCTGAGGCCGAGGCGGTCGAGGGTGAAGCGTTCCTGGCCGAGGAGGCGGAGGCTGATGGACTCGCCTTCGACACTGGGGATGCAGGCGACGCGGACGTCGATGGACTGGCCGTCGGCTTTGAGATTGATGCGGCCGTCCTGGGGGAGGCGCTTTTCGGCGATGTCGAGTTTGCTCATCACCTTGATGCGGGCGATGACGGAGGCCTGGAGGGATTTGATGTTTTCGGGGACGGGGATTTCGTGGAGGAAGCCGTCGATGCGGTAGCGGATGCGGAGGGAGTCTGGCTGGGGCTCGACGTGGATGTCGGTGGCTTTTTGGGCGAGGGCTTCGCGGATGATCTGGTTGACGAATTTGACGACGGAGGCGTCTTCGTATTCGTCGTCGATGACGTTGGCTTCATCGCGCAGGTGCTGGTCGTCGGAGCTGCCGCCGCCGGCGGCGATGAGGGCGTCGAAGGTTTCGGCGCCGACGCCGTAGAGCTGCTGGACGGCGCCGAGGAGTTCGGTGCGGGGGGTGAGGCACCACTCGACGGGGAGTTCGGACTGACGGGCGACGGCCTGCCGGGCGAGGAGGTCGCAGGGGTCGTGGCAGGCGAGTTTGAGGGTGCGTTTGATGGTCACTGAATCAACCACGGTCTGGTGTGACGTGGTTGTGACACGACCGTGGCCGAAGCCGACGGGGAAGACCTGGTGGCGGACGGCGAAGCGTGCGGGGATGAGGCGCTTGAGTTCGGCGGCGTCGGCGGGTTCGGGGCGTGGGGATTCGAGCCAGGGCCAGCCGAGGGAGTCGGCGAGGTGACGGGAGAAGAGGCGTTCGTCGACGGCGCCGCTCTCGATGAGGGCGAGCACGGGGGAGATGCCGCCGCCGGCGGCGGTGTCGAGCGCGGTCTGGATGTCCACGGCATCCACACCGGCCGCGAGGGCGCTGGATTGAAGAAGCGAGGTCATGTGAGAAAAAGAGGCAAAAGAAATGAGAATCAGTGAACGCTGAACGCGAACCGCCGTCAAGCAACTGATACGCCCGACGTCGCCTTGCGTGTGCAGCGTCGGTTCATATCCTCATTCAGCCGCGAGGTTGAATATTTTGTAAATCGTTGATAATCAGTGGTGTGGGTATTTCGGCCTTGCGCATGCTAGAACGACCGCCATGCGGGCGACTCTGCGGGGGGGGCGTGGACATGATTTATTTTTTATGTAACAAATCAACGAAGATGGGGTATTATACCACTAAGGATTCTTCTGCTTCACCTGCCTGTCAACTTTCCGCTATCCAAAACCTGCTATTGCTGCTAAAGAGAAACTTATACACACATGAAAACCCTCCACCGCTCCCTGCTTTTGCTGCCTTTGATAGCCACGGCCACGATGGCCCAGGAGACCACCTCTCCGGTGGGTTTTAACACAGTGACCGCCCTCGGAAGTTCTGACACTCGCTTAAGCGCCCCGCTTCAACGACATGCAGTTTATCAGGGAGTGGTTCAGAGTGTGGCAGGCAATGAGATCACGGTTCAGGGTTTGCCAGGGTGGACATTGAACCAGTTTCTCTATGTGAGTGGATCGCAGCCCAACACATACTATGTTACACCTACAACCGGTAACAAAAAGGGGATGTTTTACACTCTGACGGCCAATAGTGCTGACAGTGGTACTGCCAACACGACCACGGTGACTGTTGATGCTGCGGGTGACACACTGGACACTGGCTCTGGCATTTTATCTGGAGATGCGCTGTCCATCATCCCTTTTTGGACCTTGGACACGATGTTTCCTGGCCAAGCGGGGATTACGGGCACCACCGCTATCTTGGGGACTGGTGCGGTGACTCAAATTTTAGTGACAGATCCAACGACAGTCGGAACGGATCTGGCTTCATCGAGGACCTATTATTACTTCACCGGTTCCACATTTGGTGGTCCTGGTTGGAGGATGATCAGTGGCGGCTTTACAAGTATCAAGAACGATGATGTCATCTTGCCTGATTTGCCGATCATCGTTAGACAAAATAACGTGCCGACTTCCCAGATTACGGTTGTGGGCAGTGTGCCAGCCAGTGACAGAAAATACATCATCGGAACTCTCCAAGCCAATCAGGACCAGGATAATAACATTGCTGTAGACATCCCAGTCCCAATGACCCTCACCCAATCAAACTTGTACCAGTCAGGTGCTTTCCTTGGAACGAGTAATATATTTGGAGTTGGCGGGGATAAGCTGCTGGTCTTTAACGATGCCGTAACTGGATACGACAAATCGGCTAATTTCACCTATTATTATTTCACGGGGACTACTAACGGCGGTGAAGGATGGAGAAGAGTGGGAGGTGGTTTCAGCACTATTCGAGACAATGATGTTATTTTTCAACCTGGCAGCGGCTACGTCGTTCGTAAAATAGCGACACCTACTCCATCTACGGCCGTGTGGTCGATTCCACTTCCTTACTAGACCCACCCGATTTAATCGTCACCCACCTTTATGAAGTCGATTCAGTATCTCATTTTGTTCGCCACGTTGTGCAGCCCGCTGGTTTCAAGGGCTGCGGTAACGTTTAACATGGCCGGTGCTACGCTATATGAGAGCGATGGTACGACTCCTGTCCCAACCACGGGCCTGATGCTGTTGGTTGCAGATACTTCAGGCACCAATGGGTTCTCTTCAGTCGCTGGAGGTGCATCCTTAAGCTTGAATTCTTTCCTCAATGGTACGGACGATTTGATTCTTGCCAAATGGGCCTTGGGTGCAAGTTCGGCGACGCCAGGTTTTTTCAGCGATGCAGTCAGCAACTTAACTCTGGGTGCAAATAACTGGGATGCTGGCGATGCCCTTGCTCTTTTGTGGTTCCCAACGCTTACGACGAGCAGCGGCACTGCCTTGGCTGGTGACTCCTACGGCATTTATTACAACTCAGCGACTTCGGGAGCCTCTCTCGATAGCGGTGACGCATGGATTACCCCTGCCAGTGGCACTAAGTCTTTAAATTTGTTGACCACTGATTATAGTGGTTCCCATACAAGTGCATCAACTACTGCGTCGTTCACTGTGAGCGGTGTGCCTGAGCCGAGCCGCGCGCTGTTGGCCGCCCTTGGCCTTGGGATGGTCTCCCTGCGCCGTCGCCGCCGGTAAAAGAAGATTCCATTTTGTTTTCTCCTTGAAGGGCCTGCACACGCAGGCCCTTTTTTTTGGTGCGCGCGCAGAACCGCGAAAGGGCAGGCCTTTTTGTTTGGTGAGTCTCGGCAGGGAAGGGGACTGGAACCAAAGCTCACCGGGCCAATTCCCAAAATTTCCTTTCCTCGGGCAGCAGCCCTTCGGTGTGGATTTTTTCGGCGATTTGGTAGGCTTGGGAGGCTTCATTGCATGCGGTGGCGAGGAGACCGGCATAAACGGCTTTCTCACCCATGGAAAAGTCTCTTGTGTCCCGCACCTTGCGCAGGACGACGGAAGCGCGTGCGAAGTCATGCAGACGGTAGGCTTTGAGAGCTTCCAGGAGATGGTCAGAAGCGCTTCCGGTGGCTGTTTCGCCATCCAGCAAGGTGGTCTCGAGGCCCACACCGCGGAGGAGGCAGAGGTAGTCGTATCTTCTGACAAACTGAAGGTCATCGGGCCTTAGCTTGAGGAGCCTGCTGGCGAGGGGGACGAGCAACGCGGAATCGTTCTGAATGGAGGCCATTTCCCAGCATTTCTCGAGCATTTGAAGCTCGCTTGGTGATCCAGGCTGCGCCAGCGCCAGGTAGGCCTGCAGCGCCAGCCCGGTCAGATGCCATGACTCGGCGAGAGTGGCGGCTCCCAAAAGGGCCAGGGCATTTCTTTCCGAAAGGCCCTGCTGGATGGCTTCTTCGAGATGAGCACGGGCTTGTTTGATGTCCGAAGGATCCAGGTTTCGTGCCGCCAGTGCCCGCCAGGTGGCGGCGCGTGCATTCGAGACCGGGAGTTTTTTTCCTTTTTTCAGCAGATCCATCAATTCCTGCCACTTTTGTTGTTCCTGCAGACCTTGGGCGACCAGGGGAAAGAGGTCGGGCGAATTGAGCAGGACGCTCTCCGGAACAAGTTCGCGAATTTTGGCGTATTCCTTCTCCCTGGTCAGCCAAGCAGCCAACTGTGCCAGGATGGCGGGACCGCCCGTGCTGTAGCGTTCGATTTCTGCCTGGATCGTTGCCTCACGCTGCGCTGGGTTGAGGCGCATGATGGTGGAAACGAGCATCAGCCGGTCAGCCGGTGAGATGTCGGGATGCGGTGCCGCCAGTTTCAGCAACTTTTCCGCCTCGGCCAACGACAGTTCGGTTCGTCGGCTCAGAGCCCTCACTGCATCGAGTCCAGTCCGGCCTCCATCTGAGGCCATTTTGAAGAGAACCTTCCATGCCGCATCCTTGATCTCAGGGAAGGGGCCATCCAGGTCTTTGACCGCCTTGCGGAACGCCACCTCCGGCTCGTCTGGAAAAAGCTGGAAGAGTTGAAGCTCGATCTCCGCCGCTTGGTGAAGGTTGCCTTCTTTTCGGAGAAGATCGACGTTGAGTTTCATCGCCATCAAGCCGGAACGCTGGGAGGACGAGAGGCGGTTCCAGGCTGCCCGCGCTTTCCGAGTCTCTCCGGTAAGAAAGCGTGACTGACTGAGCCACAACAGGTCGTCTGGCAGCGCATGCCCTGCCAGTTCCAACTTTTCAAGGGCATCCGCCAACAGCGCTGGCTCGACGGAGGCTTTTTGCAGGTAGTCAGCAAGAAGCCGAAGGAAGGCCGGGGTGTCGCGGGTGGGGCCCTGCACTTGCTGAATCGCAGTGAGTGCTTCCGGCAGATTCCCAAGGTCCAAGGCCGCCCTTGCCTGGGTGACGAAGTGGCTGGATCTGCGCATCCTGCCGACGTCGAACTTTTTTAAGATCAGTCCTGTGATTCCCACCAACACCAAGCCGATCAGCACCCACGCCAGCAAGGCGAACCAAGAAATGCTGCCGCCTTTTTTGGGAATCAAGGATTCGATGTCCGTTTCCGGGAACTCGGGTTTCGGCGGGGGCGGGGATTCCATGGACAAGACGTGAGATTATCTGTCTGATAAGGCAACGGGACAAGCACATGCGCAAGAACATCGTGGACGCCCGAGAGGCTGGCTGAATGGGATTGGCTGGAGACTGGGACTTCCAGCGGCATGCGTTCCCAGGCGGTGTCTTTGCAACTCAAAGGAGTACCATGCCGCCGGGGGAAAAGCCTGCTGCTCACCGCACCAAGGACGGCGCAGCTTTTTGAGCGCCTGCGACGAGACAGACCCGAAATTTCGGACCCGCAGCAGCGGTTCCCTACCATCCCTTTGCGCCCGTTGCACTCTGCAGGGCTGGCAGGGACGCGTTGTGCGCGTCCCTGGCATCCTCCGTCCCGGCGCGGGGTGGAGGCATCGAGAGCAGACAAGGGGGCTTGGGGGAGTGATGCCTGTGTGCGGCGGAATGGCGGGCAGGCGCTGCTGGCGGACGCGGCGTGCGAAGGGCGCGCTGGGTTTGCTGCCCGGAGGGTGTCGGCCCGTACCAGGGAAGCCTCGCCGAGGCTCGGCATCCCTTCGCTGTGATGCGGAAGGCCGTTGGCCTTCATGTTCTTATACCACACTGGATTGAAAACGGGTCTGTCATTCAGCCGACTGACGAGATTTGTGCGATTGAGTGATCCCCCATGAAGTGGGTGGAGGCATCGAGAGCAGACAAGGGGGCTTGGGGGAGTACCAGGGAAGCCTCGCCGAGGCTTCCTCCTTCGCTCTGCCCATTCTTCGCTAAAGCTACGAAGCACCTGAACTCCAGGCGGCTGGATTGTGGAACGGAGGGTAACTTCAGCGCGAATGATTCGGAAGGTGAGAGCGACGAGCAAAGGATGGAGTCCACGGAACAGAAACAGGGTAAAATGATGAAGGGTAAAATAATTTCAGGAACAGAGCCTT
>JAIPJY010000110.1 GCA_021733925.1 Prosthecobacter sp.
TGCCAGGCTATCCCCCCGGCTACATGCCGCAGATGCCCATGCCGGCCATGATGCCGCCGCCCGCACCTTCCACCGGCACCGTTCCCACCGCCGCCCCCAATCCCGCCAGCGCAGCCGTTCCCGTGGCCATGCCCGTGCCTGCCGCAGCGGTCCCCGCCATGCCCGCCCCTTCTTCGGTCAGTGCCATCCCCATGATGCCCGCGCCCAGCGTAGCCATGGCAGCCACGCCGACTGACGATGGCGAACCCGTCGCCGCTGCAGTGGCCGAGCATCACGAAGGTGAAGTCTACCATCCCCCCGCGCTCACCCACATCGAGGTGGGACCACCGCCCAACAAGTTCGTGCAGCTGTGGCGCAAAGCCGGCGCAAGCTCCCTCCTGCTCAGCATTCTGATCCACGCCGGCCTCGGCGTCCTCGCCCTGTTCATCGTCTTCCAGAGCGGCGTCATGGACAAGCAGGTGGACTTCCTCCCCGGTGGCGGCACTGCGCAGGGTGCCAAGGCAAGTGCCGATCTGCAGCACAAAGTGCAGCAGAAGAAGCGCAGCTCGATCAACAAGACGATGCCGATGAAGAAGCTCGTCACCAACAACATCAATGCGAACATCTCGCTCCCTGAGGCACCGCCTGACTCGCTGGACATGCCAGACGTCAGCGCCATGATGGGCGGCGGAGCCCTCGGCGGCGCCGGCGGTTTCGGCATGGCCGGAGCCGGTGGCGGCTTTGGCAAAGGCGTGGGCATGGGAGCCGCAGGCGGCTTCGTGACCCTGCCACCCTCCATGCGCAGCCGCTGTTCCACTCAGGAACGACTCGAAAAGCTGCGCCAGAATGGCGGCTCGCCCGAATGTGAAGCAGCCGTGAGCGCCTCGCTCGAATGGCTCAAGGGCAAGCAGAACGCGGACGGCTCCTGGGGCCGTGGCAACAAGTGTGCGATGACCGGTCTGGCGCTGCTGTGCTACCTCGGCCGCTGCGAAACACCGGATTCGCCGTTCTACGGTGAAAACGTGACCAAAGGCATCATGTTCCTCCTCGAAGTCGGCAAAAAGAACCCCTACGGCATCTTTTCGGAGACAGGCTGGAAGGGTGAAGCCGCTGGCGGCAAAGGCGGTGCCGGCACTTACGAGCACGGGATCGCCACTTATGCCCTTGGCGAAATGTACACACTCGCCCGTCTCGGCAGCAAGAGCCTCCCCGGCATGCGTGAAGCCTTTGAAAAAGGCGTGAAAGTCATCATCGACAACCAGACCCCGAAAGGCGCCTGGGCCTATGGAGGCAAGGATCAGATCGTCTATAACAAGGAAGGCGGAGCCGACCTTTCCGTCGTGGGCTGGCAGTTCCAGGCGCTCAAAGCCGCCAAGAACACCAGCTTGAAAATTGACGGCCTGCACAGCTGCATCGGCAAGATGACCGACTATCTTGAAACCACACAGACGAAGGACGGCGGCTTTGGCGGCCCGAATCGTGACGCCCATTACAATCAGTGGAGCCTCTCCGGCGTCGGCATCCTCGGCCTTCAAACCATGGCCAAGGGCAAGACCACCGCGATCAAGAAGGGCATGAAATTCCTCACCGAGTTCCTCACCGCCGAACCCTTGGACTGGAACAAAAACTGCAACCTCTACTGCTGGTACTACTACACCCAGGCCTACTTCCAGCAGGGCGGCGAAGACTGGAAATTCTACAACCAGCAGTTCCTCCCCCAGATCCTCGGCGCCCAGCAGGCCGATGGCTCCTTCAAGCATGGCCGCCCCAACTGGCCCGCAGGTGATGCGGCCGATGAGATCTACCGCCAGTGCCTCTGCACCCTCCAGCTTGAAGTGTACTATCGCTACCTCAAAGTCGGTGACCGCGAAGAGTCATCCTTCTTCGACAAGCCGTAACACGTCCCGGTCTTTCCAAGCAGAGGGATCGTCCCGATCCCTCACGCGTGCTCAACGCCCACCGGCTGAGTGCATCCCACACATCCCATGCTTGGGAATCAAGATGATCCCCCTCCTCCTCAGCAGGCGGCACTCAGCTCCATTTTATGCCACACTGGATTGAAAACGGGTCTGTCTTTCAGCCGACTGACGAGATTTGTGCGATTGAGTGATCCCCCATGAAGTGGGTGGAGGCATCGAGAGCAGACATGGGGGCTTGCGGGAGCACTGCCTGCGTGCGGCGGAATGGCGGGCAGTACCAGGGAAGCCTCGCCGAGGCTCGGCATCCCTTCGCTGTGATACGGAAGGCCGTTGGCCTTCAAGACAGGAGAGCGGCTCCGCAAGGAGAGCGGCTCCGCAGGTGAAATGATCCCAGTTAGAGCAGCTGATTCGATCCGGGGACAGACCTGTTTTCAATTGAAAACAGGTCTGTATCTCAGCAATGAATCCACCACAGAGGCACGATGAGCGCAGAGATCTGAAGCCGGTCTTGATGGCAAACCTCTGTGTCCATCGTGCCTCTGTGGTTAAAAATAGGCCCCCTTCTGTCCAGACCCTTTTTTAACGGCTCATGATATTAGACCGCGCCCACCTGCCGCAGCCACTCCTCCAGGTTGTAGTAGTTCGTCACGCGCCGGACTTTCCCGTCCTGCAGATCAAAGAACGCGCCCACTCGCAGCCGGTAGCGCTGACCAGCCGCAGGCGGCAGACCCTCATCCGTGGCCAGGTATTCCCCTTCAATGTAAAACTCCGCAGCACCGCGCATGCCATCTTCCGCGGCGAACACCACGAGATCGCACACCTGCTCACGGTAGCACCTGTCCATGCGTTCAAGAAACGCACGAAAGGCAGCACGCCCCGTTTCCACACCGCCCTGGTTGATGTCGTGCACCACGTCCTCCGTCAGCAAGGCCAGGAAGGCCTCCCGGTCGCCGGAATTGAAGGTGTCGTAATAGGTCTGGATGAGCGCGTGGGCCTGCTGCTGGAGTGTTGCCATGGGAGAGGCGGAGCATGAATTTCACCAGCGCCAGCGTCAAATTGGAAAATCATCAGGGGGAAATCCACGGTTGCGATACTGTCCCAGACAGTTAAACATCACCTGTCTATGTTCTCCCCCAGCATGGCGTGGTTAAGCTCCCGCGCATTGATCCTTGGCATCTGTTTCTCGTTCGTCATCGGCGGCACCGCCCTGCAGGCGCAGTCAGCCGTGCTGGTCGTCGATGCCTTCAATAAAAAAGTCCATGTCGCCGCAGACGCGCAGTCAAAGCGACCCGTCGGCGGCATTGCCAAAATCGCCACCGCCATGGTCACGCTCGACTGGGCCGAAGCCTCGAAGGTCGGCGTCGGCGTGCTCGCCACCGTCCCCGCCTACGCCTTCCAGATTTCCGATCCCGGCAACATCGGCCTCCAGGCCGGAGACCAGGTCACCCTGCGTGACCTCATTTATGCCAGCATGATGACCAGCGACAACATCGCCGCCATCACCCTCGGCGACTTCGTCGGCAAGGATCATCTCTCACGCCTCGGACGTGCCGGCCATCCCATGGAAGAGTTCGTCAAGCAGATGAACCAGCTTGCCAAGCGCGAAGGCGCACGCGCCACCCGCTTCACCAATCCTCATGGCCTGGAAAACTCCCGCCCCATGCCCTACTCCACCGCGGCAGACATCGCACGTCTCGCCATCTACGCCGTGTCTCGTCCTGCGCTGCGCTTTTACACCAATCAAACCAACCGCAGCATCACCATCTACCGTGGCGGCCAGCAGCTCTCCATCGCGCTGACCAACACCAATCAGCTCCTCGGCGTGGACCGCATCGACGGCATCAAGACCGGCAACACCGCACGCTCCGGCGGCTGCATCGTCATCTCCGCCGAAAAGCCATCCAGCGTTCAAAAGCAGGCTGACAACACCAGCCTCATCTATCGTCACCGCATGGTCGTTGTCGTCCTCGGTTCTGCCAGCCCCTTCACTGAAGCACGCACCCTCCTTCATCAAGGCTGGGCCGCCTATGATCGCTGGCTGGCCGCAGGCCGACCCATCACGGACAAGCGTCAGATGCTTGATCAATTCTGAATTTTTGCGGATCCCTTTCCGTCCGTTTTATCCAACCCATCTTCCCCATTTAACAACATGCGCATCGGCATTCTCAACAGCGGCGGCGATTGCCCCGGCCTCAATGCAGTCATCCACGGCGTCGTCGGCGCCGCCCACACTCTCGGCTGGGAAGTCGTTGGCTTCCGCGATGGCTTTGAAGGCCTCCTCCCTCCCGGCGACTACATGATGCTCGACTCCGAAAAAACCGTCGGCATCATGAAGCTTGGCGGCACCATTCTCGGCACCACCAACAAAGGCCACTTCGTCGCCAAAGTCGGCGAAGGCAACGTCTCCCAGGTCCCGGTCGAAATCGTCGAAAAAGCCAAGAACACCCTGCGCCACCTCGAAGTCGGCGCGCTCATCGTCGTCGGCGGAGACGGCAGCCTCACCACCGGCCTGCAGTTGTACCAGATGGGCGTACCCGTCATCGGCGTCCCCAAGACCATCGACAACGACATCCAGGCCACCGCCACCTCCTTCGGCTTTGATTCCGCCGTCGCCACCGTCGTTGACGCCCTCGACCGCCTGCACACCACCGCAGAAAGCCACAAGCGCGTCATCGTCCTCGAAGTCATGGGACGCCACGCAGGCTGGATCGCCCTCTATGGCGGCATGGCTGGCGGCGCAGACGTCATCCTGCTTCCCGAAATCCCCTTCCACTTCGATCACATCGCCAAGGCCATTCGCAAACGCGACGCCGCAGGCCACCACAGCACCCTCGTCGTCGTCGCCGAAGGCGCACGCATTGAATCCGGTGAGCTCCTCACCAAAGAAAAAGTCGGCTCCAAAGGCGAAGACCGCCTCGGCGGCATCGGCGACTACGTGGCCCGACAGATTGAAAAAGACACCGGCAAAGAAACGCGTTCCTGCACCCTCGGCCATCTCCAGCGTGGTGGCGCACCTACCGCGCTCGACCGCATCCTCGGCGTCCGCTTCGGTGCCAAAGCCGTCGAACTCATCTCCCAGGGCAGCTTTGGCCGCATGGTCAGCTACCAGCAGTACCAAGTCGGCGACGTGCCCATCGAAGAAGCCGTCCATCAGCTCCGCCTCGTCAACAAAGACAGCGAAATCGTCAGAGCCTCACGCGCCATCGGCATCTCCTTTGGCGACGAGTAGTTCCGGCCCTCCCGCCTGCAGACCTTCCACAAAAAAGCCGCCCAGTTGCACGGGGCGGCTTTTTTATGGGCGTGGGCCGCGACCTGCGGAACCCACACCAGCTGATCATGGTTGCAGCACCTCAGGCAAGCGCCGCAAGGCGCTTGGCCAGTGCGTCCTTCGACTGCACACCCACGACGGTTTCCACCGCCTTGCCGTCCTTGAAAAACACCATCATGGGAATGGAGCGCACGCTGAACTGCGTGGCCAGGTTTGGCGACTCATCCACATTCACCTTGCCGATCTTCACCTTGTCACCCTGCTCCTTGGCCAGATCATTAAGGATCGGCCCCAGCATGCGGCACGGCCCGCACCATTCAGCCCAGAAATCCACCAGCACCGGCACGGTGGAAGAGGTGACTTCAGATTCAAAATTTGCTTCGGTGATGGTGAGTACTGCTTCGCTGGCCATGATGTGAATGATGTGGGTTAGAAAAGGGTTACGCACGCACGCTGGCATCAGAGGCACACGAATCAACGAAAGTTTTCACCAACTCCGCCCCGCAGACCGAAAAAATGGTCAAAACCGAATGTGACGACAATCCCAGTTGATCCACTGCATGGAGTCAATCAGACAATTCACAATTTTGGCGAAGTTGTTGCCAGCCTTTGCGGACGAATGTGAAAAACTCTTTCTTGCCGTCCTCCGTAATTCTCGGCTGAATACCCTCTCATGAAACAAAGCCGCGACACTCCAGGCCTTCCCGGCCGAAAGTTGAAGCGTTTGTTGCATCAGCTCTGCGAACGCGCGCAGGAAGATGTGCGGAGAATCTCCCTCCATGAAGAGAGCGCCACTCATCAACTGCGCGTGCGCGTGAAGAAGATGATGGCACTGCTCCGGCTGGCCAATCAGGGCATCGAAAAACACACCCTGCAGGCCATGCGTCAGCACCTGCGCGCCGTGAAAAACGCCTGCGCCGGCAATCGCGAGCAGGTCGTGCAGAGCAAGCTCATCGACAAGCTCACACGCCGTTTCCATCTCGCGCCCAAGCACCGCCCGCAGCTCCTGGGTCAGCCGCTCAAAGCCCCGCCCGCCTCCGATCTTCATCACCAGCTCTATGCCGTCGGTCAGCTCATCGACAGCACCTGCATCCAGACGCTCACCGAAGAGCAGATCCTTGAAGAACACGCCCGCTGCTACCGCAAAGGCCGCCAGCTCATGAAGCAGGCCTGTGAGACCAAAGACAAACGCACCCTGCACCGCTGGCGTCATCGCGTGAAGGATCTGTACTTTCAAACCCTCGTACTCTCACAACTACGCGGCGCCGAACGGCGCATCCGGCGTGCGCGGCGTCTCGGGCAGCTTTTGGGCCGCGATCATGATCTCGCCAATCTGGCGACAGAGCCCGCCTTTGCGATGCGCCGCAGTCCGTGGGTGCAGGTGATCAACGAGCACCGCGACGAACTGCGTGAACGCTACCTCTCCCTGGGGCACAAGCTCTACGCCCCACCCGGCACTCGCTTCAGCTGCAAAATCCTCCACTGCGCCTGATCTAGCATCCCCATATGGACTGCGGTCGCGCAGTGAGGCACGAACGCAGCTACCGCTTTCGACGTACTGATTGGCACGCGCGTGCCAGATAAGTCTCGAATGCGGGAGCCGGTAAATCTTCGCAAGCCGGTCAGCCCACGCATACCACAAACCACTCGAAAGCGGTAGCTATCGCAACCGCACTCCAAATAACGCACCGCGCAACAGCCCCATATGGACTGCGGTCGCGCAGTGAGTCACAGCCAGTCCTCCGTAGCTTTAGCGAAGGGAGAAACGCAGCTGCCGCTATCGCCGGGCCGGTCACCTCACGCTGACCACAAGATCTCCGAATGCGGGAGCTGGTGGTTTCTCACAAGCCGGTCAGCACACGCCCACCACGAGACACTCGAAAGCGGCAGCTTCACCCTTTCAGGGTTGCGCAGCCGCACTCCAAAACGCCCCGCCACCCCTACAACCCCGCCGCCTGCCGCGCATCCTGCACGAGGCGGATAAACCGCCCGCGCTCGCCATTGCTGTCCGCCCCCTTGGACTGATTGGCCAGATTGAGCACCAGATCATGATTCAGCCCGCCCAGCTGCTCCGCACCACGCAGCAGCAGGCCAAAGCCCACCACCGAGGTTTCAAACACAAAATCCTCACGCGCATTCTGCAGCGAATACCCACGGTCCAGGATCTGCAGCTTGCTGCTGTCAAAGGGGCCCACCGCTTGCGAGGTGAAGCGCGCGTTGGGCAGCATCACCGTGGCCACCAGACGGCTGCTGTCGCGCGGGATCTCACCGCTGCCATTCGGCTGAAACTCATACCACAGCACATGCGTACCCGCGCTGCGCAGCTCCGAGGCCGCCAGATGCCGCTCACACAGCATGCGGTACTGCTTCACGTTCGCCTGATCAAAGGTCACCTGCAGCGGAAAGCTCGCGTTAGCACCCATCACCGCCGCCTGATCGGCCGGCAGCAGAATCACCAGACGCAGCAGACGATTCGCCGGATTCCATGGGCACGCCGCCACTTCAGCTTTCCAGGAGTGAATGAACAAATCCCCTGCCCGCTCCGCTTTGGGCTCGGGTTTGCTCGGCGTCATCAGCGGAGAGGCAAACGCCTGCCCCTTCGCCTTGGGCGGCAGCGGCTTGATCTGCCCGGGATGCAGGCTGAACTGATCCGTCGCCAGCTTCGTCGTGCTCACAAACGTACCGTGTCCAGCCGGAAGCGTGAACCCCAGGCTCGGAGTCACCGCAGGTGCCGCAGGCTGCTCCTTCACCGGCGCTAACTTGGCCACCACCACTTGCTTCACCACAGGTGCAGGAGCAGGCGTGGCTTTGACTTCTGCCACCAGCTTCTTCGGCTCCGCGACAGGCACAGCAGGCTTCACCGGCTTGGATTCAGGATTAGCCGCCACCATCGGCGCAGGCGCAGGTTTCTCAGGCACCGCCTGCGGCTTGACGTCCGTCTCAGCAGGCACATCCGTCTTGGGCAGCAAGTCAGCCATCTTCGCCGCAGATTCCACTTCAGGGCCGTACATCCATCCCGCGAGGAACACCGCGCCGCTCAGCGTCACGACAGCCGCCACCTTCACCAGCGCACCCATCACCGGCCAGAAGACCTCACGCGAGCGCTGCGCAGGCTTGCGCGGCATCATCGGCTGAATGCGCCGTGGCATGTTCGCGGGGTGCAGCACCGCGTGGCGCTGCTCATGGGAAAGACGTGACACCGGAATCGGTGCGCCCTGCCTCAGGGCATCGGTCACCGCCTCGATCTGCTCCAGCTCGTGCGCGGCGGAAGGCGTGCTGGCCAGCACCTCGTGAAGATCACGCGCCTCCTCGGCGCTCAGTTCTCCGAGTGCGTAGGCTGTGAAGTGGGGATTGTCCTGGGGATTCATAAATGGGTGGGTGAAAATTCTTCGCTTACGTCCGTGCTCATCAGTTCGCGGAGTTTCTTGATCGCGTGATGCATGATGAAGCCGACATTGCCGACGCTGAGTCCGGTGATTCCGGCGATTTCCTGATACGAGCAGTCATGCTGGAACTTGAGCCGCACGACCTCGCGCTGGTTCGGACGCAGGCGGTCCACGCAGGTCCAGATGTGCTCATAGAGCTCATGCATCCCCGCGCTTTGGGAAGGGTCCGGATCGTGATCCGCCGCAGCATTGATGACCTCGTCATTGCCAAGGTCCAGCCGCTGCTCCTTGCGCAGGATGTCGAAGGCCCGGTTCCGGCACACCGTGAACAGCCACGACTTGAGGTTGTCACGCACCTTCTCCGGCTCCGAGAGGTAGAGCCGCAGCATCGCGTCCTGCACGACGTCACGCGCACGCTCGATGTCTCCACCGAGGATGCTGGCTGTGTAGGCGATAAGGGTGCTTTCATGCTGGTCCAACGCCCGCCTGACCAGCACGGCGGCTTCATCCTGTACGTGAGGGTCGGGCATGCGAGAGTTCATGTTTCGAACGGACAGACACAGTCAAAAATTAGGCCAAAGCCTAAGTTGCCGCCATTTTCCGCCTTGGAAACCGCAATTTTTGCACACATCCAGCGTTCAGACAGGCATTGTGAGTGATTCCCCCTCCTCCGGCACCTCGTTTGTCCTCATCCTCCTGCTCCTCGGCGGCGGCGTCTGGTTCCTTAAAGACTCCCTCGACCCCGCCCCCAAGCCCGCAGCCGCAGCCCCCGAGGAAGAAGCCACCTCCCTCCCCAGTCGCGCCCTCGATGCCTCCCAAACCAGCGGCAACTCCCTCAACAACTCCATGAACGACCAGCTCAAGTCCGTCCAGGGCATGGTCGGCGGCACCTACGACGGCCAGACCTACGTCCCGCCGCAGAGCAAAAAATAGCAGCCTCAGAATAGCAGCCTCAAATATGGACTGCGGCCGCGCAGTGAGGAACAGCTTGTCCTCCGTAGCTCCTAGAGCGAAGGGGGGGACGCAGCTGCCGCTTTCGACGGGCTGAGTCACGCAGGCCTGCCATAAAAGCGTCGGAAGCGGGAGCCACTGGGTCTTCGCCAGCCGGTCAGCACCCGCACGCCGCCATGGAACATCCGAAAACCGCAGCACCGCAGCCACCTCAAAATGGGGTCAGGATGCAAATTCTTGACAAATAATTCGCCCTAAATTCGCAATCTCTTCCCACACCTTGCCGTGCCAGCCTCAGCCCCCGCACTCACTACTTCCCCGACACATCCTCATCGCTCGGCACCACCAGCACCGGGCAGTGAGCGCCTTTTAAGACGTCCGCCGCCACATTGCCCACCAGCAGGTGGTAGATCGTGCTGTGGTGGTGCGATCCCAGAATGATCAGGTCCGCATTCCGCCGCCGCGTCTCTGCCAGCACCCCCGACACGCTGGCATCGCCCAGCTGTGCCACGCTGGCCTTCACACCGAATTTGATCAGCGAATCTCGTATTTCAAACAGCTGCTCCGTTTGCTGATGCACCACCTCCGGCGAAGGATCCTGCATGACCACGGGTGAAACAAGCCCCACATCCACGACCACCGGCACCTTTGCCAGCACATGCAGGATGATCACCTCACTGTGAAATGCCTTGGCAAGCGCGTGCGCCTGCTTGACGACTTTGAACGTGAGATCTGACAGATCGACCAGGACAACGATGGTTTTCATAATGATTTATTTTTCTTCGGGAAGTTTCACCACAAGCAGCGAGCACGGCAGCCGCGTCAGCAGCCGTTCCGCCGTCGAGCCCAGCAGCACGTAGCGCAGATTCGTGCGCCCCTTGCCCCCAATGATGATCAGGTCCGCGTGGGCCTCCTGCGCATGCTCGGCGATGGCATTCCCATGGCTGAAGCCCTCATGCAGCACCTCGTTGGATTCAATGCCCATCTCGGCATTCCCCACAAACTCATGCAGCTCCTTGCGGAGATTCTTGAGGAAGACCTCGCGCTCCCCGGGCGAGTACACCACCGAAGGCACGTTCGCGTCCGCAAAGGGAGTCGGGTAGGCCATCGCCACCCACGGCTCCTGCCACACGTGCAGAAAGTCCACCTCGGCGCCATCCATGCGCGCCACACGGTGCGCCTGCTCCACCACCGCCCGCGAACTCTCCGAGAAATCCAGGCACGCCACGATCTTGTGAAACGCCTGCGGATGATTCGTGCGCACCAGCAGCACCGGCGTCTGCACCTTGCGCGCCAGCTTGCTGGAGATCGACCCCGCACCCGCCGGCATCTCCCCTTTCCCCGCGATCCCCGCCACCAGCAGGTCCGCCTTCAGCGTCCGCGCATGCTCCAGGATCTCATGCAGCGGCGTCCCCAGCGCGATCGTCACCTCGTAATGGTCCGGTGCGGGAGATTGCGCCATCCATTGGGAGAGCGCCGTGGTCGCCCCTTCCGTCGCCACCTTCGCGTGATTTTCAAAGGGCTCTTCACGGCTGTTCGCCAATGCCGCCACCGCAGCCGAGTCCACCACATGCAGCACATGCACCTTTGCGCTATGAATGGTCGCGATGCGAACCGCCTGCTCATAAGCCGTGCGGGATCCCGTGGAAAAATCCACGGCAACGAGAATGGTGGTGAGCTTGTTCATGGTCAGCGTGGGTTGTTCATCATCGCATAGCTAAACGCAGTTTCTCACGCTGCGATATGGGCTGTTCACCCCATATTCTGTACGCTCCTGCTCGTATTTTGGCCTCATCGAAGTCCGTCAGCAAGAGAGATAAAAAGCGATCCGTGAAGCCCAGATGATCCAAACCACGGCGTGCCGCCCCTCGCGGTGTGTCATTCGGCGCAGCGTTCTCCCTTCGTTGGAAGCAGGATCCCTATGGGGTACACACCTCATATCATCTTCCAGGTTTCTGTCCCACCCTTCCAACCATGAAACCAGCTCACCTCAAGAAAGCACTGCTTCTCCCCACCGTTCTCCTCACCCTTTCGCTCAGCGCCTGCGTGGATCCGATGTACCCCGTTGCATACAACAACGGCGGAGGCTTCAACACCTACTCCACGCTTCCCACGAACTACTCCGGCAACGCCTACCTCTACAACGGCCGCTACTACACAGGCGGCCAGTATCAAAACGGCAGCTACATCTATCAGGGCCGCAACTACTCCAACCGGTACTATCAAAACGGCCAGTACTACTACGGCGGCAACCATCGCGTCTACGGCAGCACCATCCCCGTGCAGAACAACGCCTACATCCAGCAGAGAAGCGGCTACCAGACCTACACCACGCTTCCCACCAACTACTCCGGCAACGCCTACCTCTACAACGGCCGCTACTACTCCGGCGGCCAGTATCAAAACGGCAGCTACAACTACCAGGGCCGCGCCTACCCCAGCCGTTACCTTTACAACGGTCAGTACTTCTACGGCGGCGACCACCGCGCCTACGGCGGCTCACTCCCCGTGCATGGCGGCGTTTACGTCCGGTAGTCACCTCATCGTGAGTTCACCTTTGAAAAGCTCACCACATCTGCCCACGCCCCACGGCTGAACAAGCCCCGCGTTTCCTGGGCCAATAATGAGCACACGCCCCCAAATGGCACTCCGTGAAAGCGGGGTGCCATTTGTTTTGGGGCCATCGCACAGCGAAGCTGCCCACGCTGTCATACCACACTGGATTGAAAACGGGTCTGTCATTCAGCCGACTGACGAGATTTGTGCGATCGAGTGATCCAACGAACTGGGTGGAGGCATCGAGAGCAGACAGGGGCTTGCGGGAGCACTGCCTGCGTGCGGCGGAATGGCGGGCAGGCGCTGCTGGCGGACGCGGCGTGCGAAGGGCGCGCTGGGTTTGCTGCCCGGAGGGTGTCGGCCAGTACCAGGGAAGCCTCGCCGAGGCTCGGCA
>JAIPJY010000039.1 GCA_021733925.1 Prosthecobacter sp.
CGACCCGGACGACGAGAGCCACGAGCCACGAAACGTCGCCCGAAAAGCTATCAACTGCTCACCCGTAAACGCCATCAGTTCCATGAAATCCCTCACCGTGATCGCTATCGCGCCAGCGCTTAACTGAGTGCCATTCATGTCTGGCTGTTTTTTCGCGGCGGCTGCTTCCCCGTCACCATCATCGAAGTCATTGTTTTGGTGGATGTCGTCGGGGTCATTCAACCGTCCATCTTGTTTGTGGATCGCGTCGGTCAGCCATTTGACTGGCGGTGGCTGCTGCCTGTGGGCATTGCCATCTTGGCTCACCTCACGCTGGAGCCCTTGCGTCGTTGCGAGCAGAGTCGCGAAGTTGCATGAGAACCATCAACACCCCCCTGTGCGCACTGGAGCCCCTGATCGTGGAGCACGCCCCATATGAAAAAAGTCATCCTGCCTAGTTTAGTCCTGAGCCTGAGCTGCATGCTGAGCGCCTGCGCTGTCAAGACACCGACCGCCGCCACTCAACGCCCGGTGATCGAGGCCGTCCGCTGGAAGGTGGACGATGCCGAGATGCCTTTTTATTTGGATTCGGATGTCGAGGAGATCGCGGTGGTGGAGCGGATTTCATATTATCAGCACGCCAAGGCCTTTCGCATGCTGGAGTCCAGAGGCTTCGTGCGCGTGACGAATGCCAAAGCCGAGGAGCTCATGGGACATGCCTTTTCGGCGCGCAGTGCCATCCTGAAGCAGGCGGAAGACCATGCGGAGCGTGCGGCCATGTTCGCGAAGCTCTGGCATGACGATCCAAAAGACGGCGACTGGCGGGATTTCGGTGCCGAAGAGCAGGCCACGGCGCGGCGCCTGCGCTCTCAGAGCGGACGTCTCAAGCCGTACCTAATGCGGGCCATCGGTCTCGCTGGCTGTGGTACGGGCGGCTTCGGTGCGCTTCGCCACCATGATGAGATCTGGGTTTCATTTGGCGGGCTTGGCAGTGGATACACCCCGGAGACTCAGGCGGTGATTGTTTACCTCGACCGCCCGCCACGAGTCGCGCATGTGACGAATCCGGGGACCTGTCTCTGATGGAATGGGAACGCTGAGCGCGTGCCAGTCAGGCCTGATGGCGAAGATGCCCCTCATTTCCGCACGGAAACGCCGTGGGTGCGGAAGGCGGGTGAGGAAGCGATTCTCGGCCTTGACCCTAGCGAGGTGACGTGAAAAGGAGTTCGCATCTTTTCCCGCCACACCATGAATGATTCCTCGCCAATGCTGATTTATCCGATCCCAAGTCTGGTTTCGACCTTGGTGAACCGGGAGGAGGAGAAGGGCAGTCCGCTGACGGAGGCGGAGGTCATTGAAATCCGCAATGGGTGCAAGGCGATTGCTCTGCCGAGGGATGTGGCGGAGAAGATTGATGCCGAACGCGGCTACAAGGACATCGACCCCGTGCGCTGCTGGGAAGAGTGGCAGGAGGTGAGGAAGAGCTTTTGATCGCCTGCTCCATCCAGCAGTCGGTTCTCCCATCGTGACCTCGCTGGCGAATCCAAACTTGATTCCCCAGTTCCCGAGCGGCAGGCTTTGAGTGTCGTCTGCCTGCCTAAACAAGCCCCTGCCCAACCATGAGATTTGCCGTCCTTCTTGTCTGCCTCACCTGCCTGAATTCCTGCGGACGCTCCAAGAGCGACAGCGTGGTAAAGCGGGAAGGAAATCCTGATTACGTCCGCGTGGGCGGTGAGTCGGAGGAAAAGATGAACGAGGCCATCGCCCAATCCAGGAAGGAGATTGGCACCTTCATCGAGGCCCTCGCGAATCCCAAGCCCTCGTATACGCACCTGTCAGTGAAGAAGCCCTTTCCCTATCAGGATGGAGATTTGACTGCCCATGAACACATCTGGCTCACCGAGGTGTCATTTAAAGACGGCAAGTTTTACGGCCGCGTGGGCAGCGATCCCGTCGATGTCAAAGATCTCAAACTTGGAGATGAAGTGGAGCTTGCCAAGGAAGAGGCCTCAGACTGGATGATCATAGACGAGGGCTTTTTGATCGGTGGCTACACCATCCTCGCTCTCCGCGATGCCATGCCGCCCGATGAGCAGAAAGAATTCGACGAACAGTTCCCCTACAAGACCCGCGCGAAGTAGAGCCCTGCCTTTTATGGGTAGGATCGTCCGGCCAAAATCCAGGGAACCTCACATGATCACCAAGGATGGAACCACACTGAAGGCCGCGCTGAGAGGGGGGCGTCGGCAGAGCTGCCGCTGGCGATGACTCCGATGGTCAGCGGCTTTGGGGCATTTTTGCACCCACCTGCGCTAGGGACGATGCCGGTGGAGACTCGCGAGTGGGGGAGGAGACTTTTCAAATGATCGACAGTCTCTTTCGACCCTATTGAGGATGCCCCCATTTCCGCCCGTCCACCGCCACGGCCACAGGCGTTCTATCCTTGTGTCCTGTTATTCTCGTATTCGAGAATAACGTCAAAGGCAAAAAACTTACTTTCTGTGGACTATGATTTGGCATAAATATCATTGTATCTGATCTGATTCAGAACCCTGAAACCGGATTCATTGTGGAAAGTCCAGAATCACCATTACCAAATTTGCATCCGTCCGCTTTGGGCCTGCCTCCGGCATTGCCGCAGGGGGAAGGGCTGAACCCCTTTACTGATGATGTCTGCGCCGGCCCCTTTGGCGTCGCGGAAAATCGCTCCGTGCCGGGCATGAATGGCGACATTTTGGGACAGCTGACGACGACGATCGATGAGCGTCAAAGCAGCACGGGTCGTGCAGGCGGGCAGCCTTTGCTGCTGCTGACGGCCCCGCGTGCGGGCTACGGCAAGACGCATCTGCTGGGCCGTCTGGCAGCCGCAGCCAATGGGCAGGTGGTGCTGGTGCCTCTCGCGTTTCGTCTGGAAGATACGATCGGCATATCCGCCGTGGCAGTACGCGGGCTGGAGTCGATGGCACGTGCGGAGGCTTCGCGCGAAGGCTGGACGAGGCTGCGTGAGGCCTGTGCAGGCGTGTGTGCAGTTTTAGTGCGCCGTTTGATCGAAAACGGCACGCTGCCTTGTGCGAACCCCGAGCAGGCGCTGCGCGTGCTCGGCGGTGATCCCGTGGAAGTCTTTGATGTGAATGGCAGCGCGCGCCTGATCGGCGACTGGGTGCGGCGCTTCGAATCACAGCTGCGCAGGCCGATGACGGAGCAGGCGATGAAGCGTGTGCCTGCGATCCCGACCGCGCTGGCGTCGTGGGTGAATGCCATGCTGAATCACGCGCTGGATGGCGGCATGTCCCACATGGCGGTGCTGCGCATGCTGGCGGCGGATGAATCCAATGAAGGCCCCGTGACGTGGCTGCGCCTGCTGGGCCTCTGGCGTCCCGTGGTGCTGCTGGTCGATCATCTGGATGCCTACTATCGCAATCCGGAGGCCGGGCTGCGCATTGCCTCGCTGCTGCTGGATATGTCTGAAATGGACGGCGTGCACGTGGTGCTCAGCCTGAATCAGGATGTGTGGCAGGCGACGTTTGGTCACCATCTGCCCAGCGCCATGGAGGACAGGCTGACGGCTTCGCAGATGCTGCTGCGCGGCATTGGCGAGAGCGAGGCGGCCACGCTGCTGCGCCTGCGCCTGCAGCATGCGGGCATTCCGGCGGACGCGGCCCAGGAGTTCACCGCGTTTCTGGATGTGAAGCGCTATTTCCTCGGGCGGCCTCTGGGCTCCGTCTCGGCGCGTACCTTTCTGCGCCATGCCGCAAAGCAGTGGGATTTTTTCCAGCAGACTCTGGCATCTCCGGTCATGCCCGGGTCGATTTCTCCGCAGTCGCTTGCACCGAATGAAGGCGTGCTGCCGCTGATGAAAGAGGAGGGGGCGGAGAGCAAGGCCGAAGAAAAGCCCGCCTCGGGCGAGTTGACGATTTTTGATTCCAGCACGGCGGCGCAGATGAAGCTGATGGCCGAGGGACTGGCGGAGCCGACGCCGGCGCTGCCGCAGCAGGATGAAGCACCGCTGCTGCCGCCTCCTGCAGGCCTCAATGGAAATCACCTGCCTCCGCCGAGCCAGGCGGCCGCAGAGACTCCGGCAGCCGAAGAGGATGAGGCGCCCGCGCAGTTCTCGCCGAGCTCAGCGGGTGCGTTTGAAAATTTGCGTGAGATGCTCGGCAAGCTGCGGCAGCCGAGTGCTTCGAATGCGGCGGAGAGCAATGGTGCCCATTCTGTGGCCGAGCGTCTGGCAGATGTGCTGGGTGCTGCTGCAGCGCCAGAGCCAGAGCCAGAGCCAGCCGTGGTCGCCGCTGCTGCTGCGGAACTGCCGGCACCGTCTACTGAAGCAGCTGCGCCCGCTATTGCTGCAGCAGTGGCCGCACCACCAGCGTTTGTCCCACACTCACGTCTTTCTATATCAGCCGCGCCAAACACCGAGCGCGATGCACTGCTAGGGCGCTACGAGGCTCTGCGCCTGCAAATGGCTGCGGAGGCCGTGTCACTGCCGCTGGATTTCACCAAGCTGGCCGATCTCATCCGCCTCGCAGGCAAGCGTTTCCCTCTCGTGCGCTTCAGCGAGCATGAACTGCCCGGCATGACCGGCCGTTATGCGATGTGCTGGTCCCTGCAGGGCCTGGAGGTCGTGTTTGGCCTCGCCAATTTCGCGGACGGCTCCTACTGGCGCACGCTGGCGGGTTTTGCCGCAGGCCGGCTGGCAGAGCTGAATCAAGATTCGCAGGCTTCAGGCGTGGCCGTGCCACGGCTGAAGATCACCACCTTCAAAACAGACCGCGAGCAGCAGAGCTGGGCGATCCTCCAGCACAGCACGGCTTTCCCGGAAGAGCTCAAGACCCACGTGGATGCGATCCACCTGGACACTCAAAACGTCGCCGCGCTCTATGCGATGCAGCGCATCATCAAGGAAGCCGAAAGCGGCACGCTGGAAGCCACGCCTGCGCAGGTGATGAGCGTGCTGGCCCGCGAGCTGGATTTCTTCTGGAAGCGTGTGACACGGGCGGCCTAGCAGCCGAGTCTCAAAGGCGGATGGGAACGATGACGAATGACGATGCTGGAGAGGAGATGGCGCTGCCGCTGTTTAAGGCGCGTTCGTGGGCGGTGGCGGGTCAGTTTGCCGTGCCTGAGGTGAAGCCGGAGATCACGGAAGGGCTGGAGCTTTTTCAGGCCGCACCTGCTCCTGAAGCGGAGGGTTACTCGGCGTGGAAGTCCGAGATGGCGGCGGAGAAAGCCGCCGAGGAAGCTCGACGCCGCAGCACGCATCTACCAGTACATACCAGTGAGGAGGGCTTTGCCCGCTGGAAGGAGGAGGCGGAGAATGAGAAGCGCGCCTTTGAGCGGCGCTGGGGCGTGCCACTGGGCAAGCCGGTGCGGGTGCAACTGCGCGGTGAATCCCGCGAGCGCAAAGGTCTGCTGCGCGTGGTGGAGGAACCTGCGGGAAAAACCACCGGTCAGCTCCGCCTGACCCTGGGCGGGCACTCCTTCCTGGCCTCCCAGATTGAAAGCGTCGTGCGGGTGTGATCAGGGAGACTAAGGCCCAGCAGACTCCTTGACGATGATCTCATGCTCGCCGGGACTGAATGTGGGGCTTTGGCGCCATTGGCTGCCCTTTTTTCCGAACAGGTAATCGACGGCATCGTCGGGGGCCCAGGTCCAGGTGTACACGCCCTGGTCGTCCGCTTTGTCGGGGATCTTGCTGTAGGGGACGTTGGAGTGCCGCCAGTTGAAGAGGGTTTCTTTGCCGCGCCAGCCGGTGATGTTGACGAGGACTTTGGGCACGGGTTTGCCTGCGGCATCGACAAAACGAAAGGTGATGGTCTTGCCGGGCTGGAGCTGCACGTTTTCGACCTGGGGGGTGGCCACGAGCTGGATCTCCCTGAGAAAGGGAGCGTAGCCTACGGCAATGACGGTGAGCAGGGTCTTGCCGGTGTCGAGCGGGGGGAACTGAAAGCGCCCCTTATCATCTGCAAAAGTCTCCTGCACGTTGCTGTTGTGGTAGGGTTTGTCTCCCCAGATGACGAGGGCCTTGGGCACGGGTTTGCCATCGGGGCCGGTGATGGTGCCGTTGACGCGCACGCCGGTCTGCATGACGGAGATGGCGGTTTGATCGCGGAACTGCTGGAGGGAAAAGGGCGGGCCCTGCATGCCGCGCCAGTCCTGATCGCCCACATGGTCGGGGTGCTGGAGGCGGAGGCCGATGCGCCAGTCCGGGCCGGCGGGGACGTTGTTGAGCGCCCAGAAGCCGTGTTCGTCGGTGACGCAGGCGTCCTCTGCCTCGGCGAGCCATTTGTTGACGACGGGCTCGCCGATGCCGCCCCTGCCGGGCTCGCGGGAAGTGACGCAGACTTCGACCTTGGCTCCGGGGATGGGAGCGCCGATGTCATCGTGCACAAAGCCGCCGATGGTGGTGCCCTGCGCGAGGGTGAAGGTGTAGTCCTTGGGCACGGGATCGCCGCCGAGCTGCCCGGCGTCGAAGTTGGCGAACATGGGGACGCGGCCTTTGGCGCGGGCCCAGAGGCGGAGGATGCGGACCTGCGCGGGGAGCTGGAAGGTGACGGAGCCGGTGGCGTCGGTGGTGTAGTCGGAATTGGGCGGGAACTTGGCGTTCGTCCAGACGCCACTGTGGATCTTTGCGCCAGGGATGGGCGCACCGGATTCATCGAGTACGCGGACGGTGAGGGGGCGGGTGGCGGCGGGTGCCTCCTCTGCTGCTGCGGCATGGGGCAGCAAGTGCGCCATGGTGATGAGGATGGCGATTAGGAATGAGGCATTTTTCACGCGGGTCATTTTAAGCGGGCGGCGTGGGAAAAGCGAGGATGAAATAGCCAGCCGAGGGTGTTGGGGCCAGGGCCACGAGGGCCAAATGGGGGTCATTTGGCCCTCATGGCCCTTGGCGGGTTCAGGGTCACAGGGTCACGACCTATATATAGGTCGTGACCCTGTGACCCTGAACCCTACCACTCCGATGGGAATTGACCCTCACCGCCGGTGCCCCACCAACCCCTGACTTCACGTCAGAACGCGCGGCGCGAATGTGGCCACGGGGAATTGCCTTCGCCATGGGCGAACCGTCGCAGGTGGGCAACTTTTGGGAATGGCCGCAGATGCATTGGTGGATGCCTTTGCCGGCGAGGATGAGGGGAAGGTCTGCCTGGCAGCTACGGCTGACGCTGGGTGGTGTGTTATGGCTTTGGCAGAAGCTGTTTCAGCCGGTCTTCCTTGGTCAGGGGCTGGATGTCTTCGGAGTTGAGTACGCCCAGGGTTTTGGCGTGGGTCTCGTAGCTGTTTCCCTGATGGTGAAGCCGCCAGATCTGATTTTTGTGAACGTCAGCGGTGGGGCGGAAGTAGCCCTCGCTGGGGTTGTCTTCAAAAATGTGCGTGGCTTCGCCGGGTTCTTCGGGGGCGGTGGGCCGGGTATTCATGTCTTTGACATAGCGGGCGGCCACGGGAAGCAGTCCGTAGCGAAGGGTGATGGGCAGTTCAGCGTCCTGAAAGACGCCTTTGATGACGCGAGTCACCAGCAGGATCGCGTGATGCTCATAGGTGCCTTCGCTTTTGTGAGCGACCTTTTTGATGCTGCCTTCTTTGACGCGTGCAATGACGATCAACTCCGCGCGGGCGGTGACTTCCGCGTCCGTGTAAAGGCGGGTGGGCCATGCGCCGGCAGTGCCGGAGAAAACGGCCGCCAGAAGGGCGAGTAGAAGCGCAGTTTTCATTGTGGAGTGATTTGTGTGCATGCTGTGGTATGACTCAGACGCGGCGATTCATATTAGGCATTATTTGATGAATTTTGTGTGCGATCCGTCGCAGGTGGGCATTTTTTGGGAGTGGCCGCAGATGCAGTCGTGGATGCCTTTGCCGGCGAGGATGCGGGGCGTGCAGGCATCGATGCGGGAGGTGCGGGTGGCGGACTGCTTGGCGGCGTTGAAGTGCAGCAGGTAGGCGCGCTGGCGGCCGGGGGTGAGGGCGGCGAAGGCTTCGTCCAGCGCGGGGCTTTTGTTGAGCTTGGTTTGCAGCTCTTCGGGGATGGGCTCGGGGGTGGTTTTGTAGACGGGTTTGACGCCGGCTTTTTCGTTTTCGATGGCGGCGAGGAGGAAGGACTTCAGGTCGGGCTCCAGTGCTTTGATTTCAGCCACGCTGGTGAAGGGGATGAAGCGCCCGGCCTGGGTGTGCTCGCCGGGCTTTTGTAGAAGGCTGCAGGGATCTGCGAGCAGGGAGCCGTTGCAGAACATGAGCCTGCAGTGGTTTTTGAAGCCGCCGATGAGTACGATGTTGTGGCCGTCGTGGGTGTAGCAGGGCTGGTCCCATTTGAGTTCTTCAGTGAGGCCGGAGTCGAGGATGATGCGTCGCAGGGCTTTCATCTCCGGCTGCCACTTTTTGGCGCTGGCGATGTGGGCATCGATGGCGGGTTTTTTGCGGCTCATGGGGGGATGAATCGGAATTGAAGCTAAGGCTGCTTGCTGGGGGCAGTGGCTGCTGGATCAGGCAGTCGGTCGGCAAAAGGGTAGGGAAGGAAATGAGAGCGATCGATGACGAAGCCTCTTCGCCGAGTGGCAGGGTCTGATGCGGCGAAGTCGGCGATGGTTTCATCCCCGCGCAGAAGCTGGGTGCCGTTGAGTTTCACGTTTGGAAAGTCGAGGCTGCAGTGTGAGATCAAATGGAAATCGGTGGAAAGGCAGAGCAGAAAGCCGTGGTGGCGTGGCGGGGGATATTCACTGTTTTCTGCGGAAGACCGAATGAACAGAGCGGTGGCCAGGATAAAACGCTCGTTGCCGCGCTCGATGGTGCCGAGACAGGCAACGGACTGCAGGTTGTAGGAAAACTTGGTGCCCTTGTCTTGATAGGTATGAGGAGTGAGATGATCGAGCTTCGATGTCACTAATGCGGAGGTGATCTGACCCACGAGATTTGGCTGGGGAGTGTATGCGCCGGGTTCACCCGCAAGGGCCAGGCATCCGCTGAGGAGGAGGGCAAGGAGTGTGCTGCGCATGGTGGGATGAATCGGAATCGAAGCGGATTTAGTTTGAAAAGGTCGAAAAATAAATGGCCGCAGCGGAAGGCGAGAGGGCGACGATGCCGCATGAACGGCCCGTGAGTTTTTTGGGCTCGTAATATTCGCAGTCTTTGAAGGCGGCTGCGGCGGGCCACCAGGTGGGGGCTTTGAAGTGACCGAGAAAAAGAGGAGCATCAGCGGGGCTCGTGCGTGGAGAAAGTACCTTTTGCCACTTGGAGAGGTCCGAAGCTGGAAAAGAAATGACGCCCGTGAGAGTGGAATTTGAAGGGCCGGGAGCGAGCCCGCCACTGATGACGTCTTCGGCCATGTGGGCATCGAGGAGCGGGCCGGGGAGTTTGCAGTACTTGGAGAGGATCGCGGTGGCGCGTGTGACGCGCTCTGATTGCGTGCCAGTGATCTCGTCGCGCGTTTGATTTGGGCCACAGGCGCTGAGGGTGCAGACGAGGAGGATGGACAGGAGGGCTTTCAAGTGGCGGGAGGAATGATGCGGACGCGCTGACCGACAGAAAGGAGAGCCGAGGCTTGGCGAACCGGAGCACAGCGGTGCGGGGCGGGGCGAAGACCGCCGTAAGGCAAATAGACGTAGTCAAACAGTCGCAGCCAATCTGTCGTACTTGGCGGTGTCTTTGCAAATCAAACGAAGTCCCATGCCATCGGGAAAAAAGCCTGCCGTTCACCGCACCAAGGACGGCGCAGCTTTTTGAGCGCCTGCGAAGCGACAGACCCGAAATCTCGGACGCGCACAACGCGTCCCTACCAGCCCTATAGGGTGAGGCGCGCGAAAAAGGGAAGGTAGGGACGCGTTGTGAGCGTCCCTGGAATCCTTTGTTCCAGCGCGGGCTGCGGCCCATGGCATTCTCCCCTTTTCAAAAAACTCCCTCTCTCACGACCTGCCACCACCCCCGCATCTTTTCTCCAGAGTGCAGTCTTCTATTTACAAAGAGCCGTCTTGGGGAGGCGGCAGCTCACTTCCTTCGTGTGGGGCTGTCCCTTTTGATGCGATCTCTCTTGATGGTGTCTTTTTTAATGGTGTCCTTCTTGGGCATGTCCCGGCGTGGGGGCGGGCTGGCGAAGGGGATGTTGGGGAGGGTGGCGATCACCACTGGAGTGGGAGCGGGCGTGAGGGAGGCGGATTTTTGGGGAGCATCGGCTGGCTTCTTCTTGGGCTCTTCTTTCTTCTTCGGCTCTTCCTTCACCTCCTCGGGCTTCACGGGGACGCGGACTTGGAACTGGGTTTCTTTGCCGAGGTTCTTTGTCAAAGTGGCGGGGTAGTCCCAGGCGGCTTTGTCGGGGGCGTAGACGACGACTTTGCTGCGCATGGCGGCCATGGCGGTGGCCTGGGGGATGTCGAGGTATTTGAGGACGTTGAGCATGGCGGGGCCGACGGATTCGGGATCGCCGGAGACGGTGCCGTTGTGGGTGAGGGGCATGTCGTGGAGATCGAGGCGCTTGACGTTGTCTTCAAAGAGGGAGGCGTAGAGGGCATCCACCGCCATGTCGCGATGGGCCTGGATCCAGAGCGGGGTTTCGCCGAAGCCGGGGATGGCGCGGATGGTTTGCAGGGTGCGGCGGACGTCCCAGACGCGCATGCCATCGAGGGTCTGGCCGAGGAGGTAGAAGCGGCGGAGGCGCTGGGTCTGGGCCTTGGGGCTGCCGGTCCAGGCGGTGGGGCCGACGCCACGTGGGCAGATGTAGGCCATGCCCCATTTGAAATTGGTGAACATTTTCTTTTCCTGCTCAAAGGCGGCGTCGTCTTTGGGGGCGCCGGGGAAGACTTCGATGAGCTTGCCAAAGCGGGAGTGGTAGGTGGCGCAGAAGTCATCCCACCCGGCTTCATCGAGGACGTTGAGCGCGACGAGGTCGAGGTCTTCGGCGCGGAGGCCATCGCGATGGACGACGTAGAGGCGCAGGCGGAAGGGGGACTGGCTGTCGAAGTCGTAGGCGGTCATGCGGATGCCATAGACTTCGGCGCTGCTTTCCTTCTGCGGATTGACGGAGGCGATTTCCTTGGGCCAGCCGTTGAAGACTTTGGCTTTGAGATCGTTCATCCAGGTGTCGCTCTGCTTGGACCAATCGGCGGCATTGGTGGCGGGTGCGGGGGCCTTGGCCATGGGGACGAAGGTTTCGTCGGCCTTGGTGTTGATCTCGTCCTTGGGGATTTCGGTGAAGACTCGGAGGGAGGCGGGCTGGATGGTTTTCTTCGCGCCTTCGTCGAGCACGGCCATGGAGTCCGCGCCTTTGAGGAAGCGCTCGAACCAATGGAAGGCGCCGATGTTCAGCGGCTGCAGATCTCTGTGCGGACCTTCGGCGACCTGAAGGCCGATGTTTCCCTCTTTGCCGAGGAGGGTGTAGATTTTGCGCACGTTCTGGTAGATGCGGAAGACGCCGTCGATGGGGAAGATGGTGTCTTTGTCGGTATTGACGATGAGCAGGGGGCGCGGTGCGTCGAGGGCGACCATGCGCTCGAAATTCCAGCGGTAAGTGTTCACGAAGAACATGCAGTCGCAGTGGCCTTCGATGCAGCCGTCGATGACCTGATTTTGCATGTCGGTGACGCCGGCGGTGGGGGCGCTGGCTTGGATGCGCTCATCCAGGGCGGTGATCCACCAGGAGTAGGCACCGCCGCCGCTGCGGCCGGTGACGCCGAAGCGGGTCTTGTCCACTTCCTTGCGGGTTTCGAGGTAGTCGAGGGCGCGGATGCAGCTCCAGGCTTCGAGTCCGGCGGGGGTGTAGCCGCGTGAGAACCACCACCAGCGGCCTTTGCTGTAGGTGCCGTGGTGTTCACCACGGATCTCGCCGAGCTGCACGGTGTCGATGATGAGGCAGGCGTAGCCATGGCGTGCGTACCAGACACCGTGGTGCTCGTAGCCGGTTTTGTTGCCCATGCTGATGCCTTCCTTGACCACATTGGCATGACCGCAGACGTAGAGGATGGTGGGCAGGGGCTTCTCCACCTTCTCAGGGAGGTAGAGATTGGCGGTGACGTAGAGTCCGGGCATGGACTGGAAGTGCATTTTTTCCACGATGTAGCCGTCGCCTTTGAGCTCGCCGGTCTTGGTGGGGTGGAGCGGGGTTTTCTCTGGCAGGGGATCGAGGCCGAGCATCTCGAACATCTGGCGGCGGTATTCGGGGGCTTTGGCCTCCCAGTCGGCGGCGGTCTCGATCTGCGCGAGGCCGTTTTCTGCGGTGATCTCGCGTGACTGCTCGGCGAAGTAGCGGTTGATGAGCCTGTTGCCCAGGGTGTCCGGGGTCTTTTCAGGGTAGGGCGAGGCTGCGAGGACGAGGGACGGCAGCAGGCAGAGGAGCAGGGAAGTGCGCATGAGAGAGGATGACAGCCAAAACGCGCTTCAAAGGCAAGAGTGATCGTCTTTTGCGCAGAAGCGCAGGAAGTGCAGAAAAACGTAAAACAGTGGTTGCATAAAAACTGGATCGTCTATATTCGCGGCCCCTGTTTTCAGCACCTGCTCGGGTGGCGGAATTGGTATACGCGCAAGACTAAGGATCTTGTGCCGAAAGGCTTAAGGGTTCGAGTCCCTTCCCGAGCACCACTCTTTGAAGTACAAAGAGTCACGATGGCAGGTGTGACAAAATCTTTGTCTGAGCTACTCAACGTGAAGAAAATCAAATCAATTGGAAAGTCCGGGATTTGCGGCACATGATTCTGGCAGAATGGGTGGCATATTTATTTTTTATACCAAATCCGGATGATCACCAAAATCGAAGCGCGGAACTACCGCTGTCTGGCTCATGTCTCCCAAGGACTTGGTAACTTTCACATCATTACTGGCCCGAACGGCAGCGGAAAGAGCACGTTCTTGGAAGTTCCGCAGGTGATGGCGGCCTTTGCCGCAGGAGGTCTCGAAGATGTATGGGACAAGACGCGGACGCGAAGCATGGGGGAGATCCTATTTCAGGGAAAAGGAACGTATTTCGATCTGGCGGTAGAAGCAAGGATACCCGATGCAGTAAGAAGTCTGCACATCAATGGCAAAAGTTCTGCTTACTCGCATGTTCGCTACGAAGTTCGACTGGGGTTGGGCGAGGAGAAGGATGATCCGTTAGACTGGGAGCCGCGCATTTTGGCCGAGAACTTGTGGCTCTTTTCGCCGAATGGTGACGCTGCTGCACAGGGGGAGCAGCAAAGAGGGAAATTTCCAGACGATGTCTGGCTTCCCGATCTGGGCCCGATGAGCCAGATCATCCACAGGCAAGCTCCCTCCGGGAAATGGAAAAGAACGGCCAGCAAATCGAAAAATCAGAACAGTAATTTTACGGCAGAGACTACCGGCTACAATCTCCAAATCAAAAATCCGGCATCAAAATCAGCTCTCAGTACTCTGCCAGAGGATGAGGTTCGATTCCCGCTCTCGAATTGGTTCAAGACCGAACTGGCGGAGCATGTGCAGAAGATTTTGCTGAATGCTGAATCCATGATGCTTCCTTCGTCGCCGTTGAAGGGCAGACGTTTTGCCGTAGACGGATCGAATCTCCCGCAAGTGGTGCGAGAGCTGAAAAAAGACACCCCTTCATGGACGGGATGGCTTGAACATCTTCGTACCATCTTGCCGATCGAAGACATTGAAGTCATTGAACGTGACGAGGACAAAACACTTTATCTCAAGGTGAAATACAAGTCTGGTCATGAGGTGAAGTCCTGGCACTTGTCCGACGGTACGCTGCGGCTGCTGGCATTGACGCTGCTGGCCTACATACCTGACGAAGGCAGCATCTATTTGATTGAAGAGCCCGAGAATGGTGTGCATCCACAGGCCATCGAGGCCTTGTATCAGTCTTTGTCGGCCTTGACGGAGGGGCAGGTGCTGCTGGCCACCCATTCACCTGTGCTGGTGGCGCAGGCGACACCGGCCCAGTTGCTGTGCTTTGCCAAATGCAATGATGCTACAGACATCGTGCGAGGCGATCTGCATCCCAAGCTCAAGAACTGGAAAAGCTCAGTAAACCTGGCCCAGTTGTATGCTGCGGGAATTCTCAGCTAACCGCGCCGCGCATGGAAGATCTTGTCATCCTTACTCCTGACAGCGCCTACAAGCAGGTTCTGCCTGCCATTCTGGCAAGGCATCAGGCACTTGGCATCCGCTCTCTGACTCCTGAGATTGTTTCTGATCCATACCATGATTCCAGCGATCAAGCAGTGGAGCTTCTGCGAGCTTATCAATCAACCCACCGTCGGGCGTTGATGGTCAGGGATATCGAGGGCAGCGGGCGTGAAGAACTAGGGGCGGCCGCTTTGGAAAGACACTTGCACCAACAGTTGATGCAAAGCGGATGGCAGAGTGATCATACAGCAGTCCTCGTTTTGGAGCCTGAACTGGAATCTTGGCTGAGATTTGGCTCCTCCCATATGGGGATGGTGCTAAAAGAGCTGGCCAGAAAGAATCGTGACAAACTGGCCGACTGGGAAACGAAACTCGAGCACATATGTGCAGAGCACGGTGGCATGAATGAGCTGGGCAAACCGCTGCGACCTAAAGAAGTATTTCGGGATCTTCTGAAAGAATACAACATCCCTCCCTCCAATGCCGTGCTGGGCAAACTCGCCGAAAAGGAAAGTCTTCAGGCTTGCCGGGTGCCATCGTTCGTCCGCTTCCGTGAGCTGATGCAACAGTGGTTTCCTGCTTCCTGACCGCGGGTTCCTCGGCGGCATTGGTATAAGCGCAAGACTAAGGATCTTGTGCCGGAAGGCTTAATGGTTCGAGTCCCTTCCCGAGCACCACTGACACAATCTCGCCCTCACCGGGGACGGTGGATCAGCGCTGAAGAAGCTGGAGTTCTTTGCTGTGCGGGCGGTGAGATGCGGGGAAGGGTGCAGAGGACGGTCGGTCTGCTGGCAAGTAACATCTGTGCACTGGTATTCATTTGGAGACCCGGCAGAGGCCCAGTCTTGAAAAGATGCCAAGCACAGGCTGAGCCTGGTTCAGGGTGTAAAGGTGGATGCCGGGGACGTTATGGTCGAGAAGATCGGCGCATTGTTCGGTGGCGTGATGAAGGGCGATGCGGCGGAAGGCTTCCGGGTCATCGCCAGCGCGATTGAGTGAACGGATGAGGCGTGCGGGGTAGCGCGTGCCGCCGACGAGTTCGGCCATGCGCTGCATGCCGGTGGCGGTGGTGAGAGGGAGGATGCCGGCGAGGATGGGCGCGGTGATGCCTGCGAGTGTGCAGCGGGCGCGGAAGTCGTGGAAGGCGGCATTGTCAAAGAAGGCCTGGGTGCAGAGCCAGTCGGCCCCGGCATCGACCTTGGCTTTGAGGTGGTCCATCTCGGTCATGCGATTGGGCGTGGCGGGATGGCCTTCGGGAAAACAGGCGACGCCGATGCCGAAGCCGCGTGGGTGCGGGTGCAGGCCGCGTTCGTTGAACTGGCGGATGAAGCGCACGAGCTCTGCGGCGTGGGTAAAGACGCCGGTGTCGGTGTGGCCTGCGGGAAGGTCGCCGCGCAGAGCCAGGATGTTGCTGACTCCGGCGGCGGCGTAGCGTGTGAGCAGGGTCATGATTTCGGACTCGCTGTGGCCGACGCAGGTGAGGTGCGGGATGGGGGAGAAGACATCGCTCTGCGTGAGCTCGGCGACGAGGCTTTGGGTGAGCTCGCGCGTGCTGCCGCCAGCGCCGTACGTCACGCTGGCAAAGGCGGGACGCAGCGGCGCGAGCTGATCGAGGGTGCTTTGCAGCGTCTTCACCGCCACGGGGGTGCGTGGCGGGAAGAACTCGAATGAGAACGCAGTGGTGCCACGGGTGGCGGAGAGGATGTCTTCGATGTGCATGCGGCGTTACGCGGTGGGTTGCAACTGCGGTGCGCGGAGGTTTTTCGCCGTCTGTACCATGTGGATGAGGGAGGTTTTCACTTCGGCCCAGCCGCGTGTTTTGAGACCGCAGTCGGGATTCACCCAGAGATTGCGACGAGGGATGACGGCCTCGGCTTTGCGCATGAGGTTTTCCATTTCGCTGACGGAGGGCACACGCGGGGAGTGGATGTCATACACGCCGGGGCCGATCTCGTTGGGGTATTTGAAGTCCACGAATGCACCGAGGAGTTCCATGTTGGAGCGGGAGGTCTCGATGGTGATGACATCAGCGTCCATGTCTGCGATAGCGGCGATGATGTCGTTGAATTCGGAGTAGCACATGTGCGTGTGGATCTGGGTGTCATCACGCACGCCGCTGGCGCTGAGGCGGAAGGCGGTGACGGCCCAGTCGAGGTAGTGGGCCCAGTCGAAACGGCGAAGAGGGAGACCTTCGCGGATGGCGGGCTCGTCGATCTGGATGGCGGCAATGCCGGCGGCTTCGAGGTCCACGACTTCATCGCGAATGGCGAGGGCGATCTGGCGTGTGGTCTCGGAGCGCGGCTGGTCATCGCGCACAAAGCTCCACTGCAAGATGGTGACGGGGCCGGTGAGCATGCCTTTCATGGGGCGCGTGGTGAGGGACTGGGCGAACTTCGACCAGCGCACGGTCATGGGCGCGGGGCGGGAGACATCGCCGTAGATGATGGGCGGCTTGACGCAGCGGGTGCCGTAGCTCTGCACCCAGCCGTTGGCGGTGAAGAGGAAGCCGTCGAGCTGCTCGCCGAAATACTCCACCATGTCATTGCGCTCGAACTCGCCGTGAACGGGCATGTCGAGGCCGATGTCGTCTTGAAGGGCGACGCAGGCGCGGGTTTCATTTTCCAGGTAGGCTTCGTACTCGGCGGCGGTGAGGTCGCCTTTTTTCCACTTGGCGCGCATGGAGCGCACTTCGGCGGTCTGTGGGAATGAGCCGATGGTGGTGGTGGGGAATTCGGGGAGTGCGAGGCGAGCGTGCTGCAATGCCTGACGCTGTGGGAAGGGGGAGTGGCGGCGCGCATCGGCATCGGTGACGAGCGCGAGGCGTGCTCTGACTTCGGGATTGTGGGTGCGGCGGCTGGTGGCGCGGCTGTGGATGGCGTCTTGATTGTTTTCCAAGACGCCGCTGCGGGAGACGTTGCGCAGCAGTGCGCTGAGGGTGACGACTTCGGTGAGTTTTTGATCGGCAAAGGCGAGCCAGTTTTCGATCTGGGCATCCAGTGCTGGCTCGGAGGCGAGGGTGACGGGCGAGTGGAGCAGCGAGCAGGAGGGAGCCACCCACAGGCGCTGCAGGCCCAGCCTGGCCTTTGCTGCCGTGAGCAGTTTTAGGGATTTGGTGAAATCATTCTTCCAGATGTTGCGGCCATTGACGACGCCGAGGGAGAGGATTTTATCCTGCGGCAGATGGTCCAGCACCTCATCGAGCTCTGCCGGAGCACGTGCGCAGTCACAGTGGAAGGCGTGCGCAGGGAGTGAGAAAAACAGCGGCAGATTTTCCCGCAGGGCACCGAAGTAACTGGCGACGATGATTTTCAAGCCGGGCGCGGCAGCCGTGATGCGACGCCAGGCGTCCACGACGGCGTCGCGCTGCTGTGGGGAGAGATCAAGCGCGAAGATGGGCTCGTCGATCTGCACCCACTCGGCTCCTTGCTCGGCGAGGCGTTGCAGGATTTGTTCATAGACTGACACCAATCCGTCGAGCAGTGACCAGCGGTCGAAGTCGGGGTTTTGGGAGTCCTGGACTTTGCCGAGTGAGAGGTAGGTCACGGGGCCGGGCAGGACGGGCTTGGCGCGCAGGCCGAGTGCTTTCGCTTCGGCGAATTCGCGGAAGACTTTGCTGCCGACGAGCTGGAACTGTGTGTCCGCGCGGAACTCTGGGACGATGTAGTGGTAGTTCGTGTCGAACCATTTGGTCATTTCGCAGGCAAAGGCGGCCTCATGGCCGCCGCAGCCATGGGCGCAGCCTTGGTGGCCTTCACCGCGTGAGCCGCGTGCCATGAGGAAGAGGGTGTCGAGGCAGATGTCTTCACCCTGCCAGCCAAAGCGTGGGGGCACGTTGCCGATGAGGCAGGAGAAATCGAGCATCTGATCGTAGAACGAGAAGTCGTTGCAGGGGATGAGGTCGATGCCTGCGGCGCTCTGTTTGGCCCAGTTGTCACGGCGCAGACGGCGGCCGGTGGCTTCCAGCTCCTCCTGGGAGAGCTTGCCATGCCAGAAGGCTTCGGTGGCTTTTTTGAGTTCGCGCTGCTCGCCGATGCGCGGGTAGCCCAGATTGTGTGTGTGAATGATGTGGTCGCTCATAGCGACGCAATAACTATCGCTGGATTCAGCATTAACAATCCAGAGAGTTTTGTGGATCATCATCGAAAATGGTTATGATGGCAGCATGATCGAAATCCGCCATCTACATGCCCTGATTGCCCTCGCTGAGACGGGGAACCTTTCCAAGGCGGGCCGCCGTCTGCATCTTTCGCAGCCTGCGCTGTCGCATCAGGTGAAGAGCATCGAGACGCATCTGGGGGTGCCGTTGTTTGAGAGGAAGAGCAGCCCGATCAGGCTGAGCCCGGCGGGTGAGAGGCTGCTGGGCACGGCGCATGAGATCGTGAAACAGATGCGGCAGTGTGAGCGGGATGTGGCACGCATTGCGGAAGGGAAGGCGGGGCAGCTGCGCATCGCGGTGGAGTGCCATTCGTGCTTTGACTGGCTGATGCCGGCGATGGATGAATTTCGCATCGCGTGGCCGGAGGTGGAGATGGATCTTGTCTCAGGGTTTCAGCCTGACCCTACCGGATTGCTCATCGAAGATCAGGCGGATCTGGTGATTGTTTCCAAAGCGCCGGCTCGCAAGGACGTGGTGTATCATCCGCTGTTTCGCTACGAGGTGCTGGCGCTGCTGGCGCATCAGCATCCGCTGACGCGGAAGCGATTTCTCACGGCGCAGGATTTTGCGAAGGAGACGCTGATTACGTATCCGATTCCGGATGACCGCATTGATGTGGTGCGGGAGGTGCTGGGGCCGCTGGGTCTCGAAGCCAACGCAAACGCCTTGGCGCGCTATGCGGCCTTGTGCCAGGAGGTGGGGCTGGTGCCCATCGTGGAACCTGAAGTGCTCATGACGGGCGAGCATACGCTGGAGCGCTGCTACAATGTCACGCGGGAAGTGCTGAGAACGGTTTTCATTCAGCTCAACTGCCAGCGTGTGCTGCTGGAAGGGATGATACTCAAACCGAACATGGTGCTGCCGGGATTGAGCTGTCCGACGCAGGTGTCCGTGGATGAGGTGGCAGATGCCACGGTGAATTGCTTGCTGCAAACCGTCCCTGCGGCAGTTCCGGGCATTGCGTTTCTCTCAGGTGGTCAGTCCGCGAAACTCGCCTCGGCCCGGCTGAATGCGATGAGCGTTCGCTTCAAGTCGCGTGCGCCGTGGGCCCTGGCGTTTTCGTTTGCCCGCGCCATTCAGCAGCCGGCATTGGAAATCTGGCGTGGCGACAAGGCAAACGTGGAAGCGGCCCAGCAAGCGCTGCTGCATCGGGCGAGGTGCAATGTGGCTGCCCGTCGTGGAATCTACACCGATGCCACAGAAGGGAGCGGAACAAACTGATGCCTCTGCACGTACATCTCATCCGGCACGGCGAAACCGAATGGACCTTCTCCGGCCGCCACACCGGACGTACCGACATTCCACTGACCGCGCTCGGCGAGGACGAAGTGCGGGAGTGGGGGCAGCGTCTCTGCCGAATCCCTTTTGACCATGTGCTGACGAGTCCCCTCATACGGGCGCAGCGGACCTGTGAGCTGGTCGGACTGGCCAGGGACGCCGAGCTGGAACCCGACTTGCAGGAGTGGGACTACGGCGACTACGAGGGCCTGGGCTCCGTGGACATCCGCAAGGAGCGGCCCGGATGGAATGTGTTTCGCGACGGGTGTCCGAACGGCGAAACGACCGAAGAAATTTGCGCCCGCGCAGACCGGCTCATCGCCCGCCTGCGCACGATGGAAGGCAACGTGGCGCTCTTTTCACACGGTCAGTATGGCAGTGTGCTGGCTGCGCGCTGGATTGGGTTGTCGGTGGTCGAAGCGCGGCATTTTCCTCTGGGCGCGGCATCGCTGAGCATTCTCAGCGATGATCCGCATCATCCCGAGGTGCCGGTCTTGGAGCTGTGGAATGCCGCCCCCCACGAAGCGACCCATCTGGCTCCCGTTTCCCGTGAAGTCGATCACATGCCCTTGAAAGAACGCGCGCTCCAACGCTGGGAGAACGAAGGCGGGGAGATACCCGCGGCAACTCGCTGACCTGATGAAGAAGCTCATAGTTTTTGACCTTGATGGAACACTTGCCGTGAGCAAGGCGCCGCTGGATGCCGAGATGGCCGGGCTGCTGGGTACTCTTTTAGGCATCGTGAAAGTGGCTGTGATCTCGGGTGGTGCCTGGTCTCAGTTTGAGGCGCAGGTGCTCGCCAATTTTCCGCATGATGCGCAGCTCAAGGGCCTGTCGTTGCTGCCGACCTGCGGCACGAAGTTTTACCAATATGATGCTGATTGGAAGCAGCTGTATGCCGAGAATTTCACGGCGGAGGACAAAGAGAAGATCCTCCGCTCTCTGAATCAGGTCATGGATGACACGGGCTTCAAGCCCGAGAAGACGTGGGGCGAGATCATTGAAGACCGAGGGAGTCAGATCACGTTCTCGGCTTTGGGTCAGCATGCTCCCATTGAGGCCAAGGAGAGGTGGGACCCGGATATCGCGAAGCGGAAGAAAATGCAGGAGCGCCTCGATGCGTTCATCCCTGAGTTCTCGGTGCGTCTGGGTGGCACGACGTCCATTGATGTCACCAAGCCCGGGATCGACAAAGCTTATGGCATTCGCAAGCTGCGCGACACGCTCGGCATCGCCATTGATGAGATGATTTTTATTGGCGATGCGCTGTTTCCCGGAGGCAATGATTATCCGGCGAAGGAGGCTGGCGCGTTGTCGATTCAGGTCAGAGATCCCGAAGAAACCAAGCGGGTGGTCGAGACGATTCTCGCGTGTCTGAGTGACTGGACACCGCCGCCGGCCCTAAAAGCATGAGTGATTTCCAGCTCAAGCGCCTCGGGCTCATCATGGAACCTGAACCTGGCAATGCGCATGATGTCGAAGGAACGCTGAATCCTGCGGCTGTTCGCGGGCCGGATGGAGAGCTTTATCTCTTTCCGAGACTCGTCGCGAAGGGCAACTATTCGCGCATTGGCATCGCCCGGGTGAAGTTTGATGAGGCGGGTGATCCCTGCGGAATCGAGCGGCTCGGCATCGCCCTCGAACCGGAGGCTGACTATGAAAGACTGCCGGGTGGTGGTGGCGGCTGTGAAGACCCTCGCGTGACGTTTGTCGAACCGCTGCATCATTATGTGATGACCTACACGGCGCTGTCACCGCGTGGGCCGCGCATTGCGCTGGCGATGTCCAAAGACCTGTTTCACTGGGAGCGCATCGGGCTGGCGAATTTTGAGCCGTATCAGGGCATCGACTTTGTGCATGTGGACAACAAGGATGCGAGCATCTTCCCCACGGCGATTCCGAATCATGTGGGGAAGCTTCAGCTCGCGATGCTGCACCGCCCGCTATTCGCCGGCACACGCCCTGAGGAAACCGTGTGTCAGGGTGCTGACCGGCTGGTGGATCTCGATCATGAAAGCATCTGGATTTCCTACTGCCCGATGCCGTCGGACAATCTGGAGCCGCACCATCCTGGCCTGTTCAATTCCCATCACCGGCTGGCAACGCCGACTGCGCCATGGGAGAAGCTCAAAATCGGCGGCGGCACTCCGCCTGTGCTCACTCGTCATGGCTGGCTGGTCGTTTATCATGGTGTGAGCAAGGCGACCGAGCCGGACAAGGTCGGGCGACAGCTCTGCTACTCGGCGGGCGTGATGGTGCTGTCTGAGGAGCATCCGCGCATCATTCGCTACCGATCACCGGAGCCAGTGCTGACGCCGTCCTCACCGGAAGAACTTGAAGGAATGATCTCCAACGTGGTCTTTCCGACAGGCATCGACCGGCGGGATGATCTCGGCACGCCGGACCGGTTCGATGTCTATTACGGCATGGCGGACAGCCGCATAGGCGTGGCGCGGCTTGATCTGCCGGAATGCCTGCCGGGGCATGAGAAAGAAAAGCTGGGGTGAAGACCTCATGGTGAAACCAACGCGACCGCCCGAAACTCCTGCTGAGACGGAAGCTGCGAAAGCATTTCCCTGACACATCGAACTGGGGAGGGTCTCAACCGATAACACATCCAAGGAGTCCAACATGCCTATTCAAATCAAAGAAGAAAACGAAGGGAAGACAGTGGCTGTTTACGTCAGCGGCAAGCTGGTCAAAGAAGATTACGAGCACTTTGTGCCTGAGTTTGACCGACTCGTCGGTCTGTACGGAAAGCTGCGCGTGCTGTTCGACATGACTGATTTCCACGGCTGGACAGCCGGTGCGCTGTGGGAAGACACCAAGTTCGCGATGCATCACTTCAGCAGCATCGAGCGAATCGCGATGGTCGGGAATACGCAATGGGAAAAGGGCATGGCGACCTTTTGCAAGCCGTTCACCAAGGCGTCGGTCAAATACTTCGACCACACCGCCGCTGCAGAGGCCCGGATATGGCTGGCTGAAGCCTAGCGGCTTCGGACCGTGTGAATTCTTGAGGGTAGGACTAAGACCTATCGAGTACGGCTCGACGGAAAAACAGCGCGTGTTATTTATGAACATGAGCCTGACTACCCCCAAGGATCATGGTCTGCCCAAGGTGCCATTCTGGAATGGAGTGAGGTGCGCAGTGAGTGTGACTGCGGCATGGCTCCTGATGACTGTGGCCGGAGGCGGGCTTGCCTGCGCGCTGAACGCGGGCGCGGCGAAGGAGAGCCCCAAGGACCGGGTGGTGGCCAAGGTGAACGGGATGCCGATTTTCGCCTCAGACCTTGATGCGATGATCCATGCGCAGGAGCGGGTGATAAGGTTTCAGTTTGCCAATGATCCAGCTCGTTTGAGGAAGGAACTGGCGGAGGTGAAACGCAATGCGCTCAACGGACTCATCGACTTTCAGCTGCTGGAGGATGAGTTCTTCAGGCTCGGCGGTGTGATCCGGAAGGAGGACATCGATGAAGATGTGAAACTGGCCATCCAGGAAGCATTCAAGGGAGATCGCGCGGCTTTGATGGCGGAACTCAACGCCATCGGCATGACCTATGGCAAGTATCGCGAGCTGAGAGAACAGATGATCATGGTCAGCGCGGTGCGGGCCCGAATAGCGAACAAGGTGGAGGTGACGGACAAGATGGTGAGGGAGCACTATGAGAATAACCTGCAGAAATGGCGCGGGCCGGAGTCGGTGAAGTTTCACACGCTGACGATTTTCAACACATCCGCCAATGCCCGCAGTCTGGCGGAGGGCCTGCGAATGAAGCTGGCCAGCGGCGGAGACTTTGCGGAGATAGCCCGTGAGAACAGCAAGGACAGCCGCGCGGATGACGGCGGCGCATGGCCGTGGACAAGCATTGCAAATATCAACAACAATGTGGGCAAGGTCATGGAGAAGATGAAAAAGGGAGAACTCAGCGAAGTGCTGGAAGAGCCGAACTCCTTTGTCATCCTGCGTGTGGATGACATTCGGAAGACTGAGCCGAAGCCGTTTGAAAGCGTGAAGGAGGAAGTGAAAAAGTCCCTGATGGAGGAACTGAGCAGGGAGAAGATCGAGAACCGGCTGTGCCGGCTGCGCGAGGCGGCGGAGATCCAGAAGATGGGGCCGGTGTAGGGGAGGGGAGCTGGCAGGGTATGACGTCGGAGCCCCTGGATTCCGCGAAAGCATGAGGCTTTCAGTTCGTTGTTGCTGGTTCCTAGTTCGCCTTTGTTTGACTACTCCATGAAATCACTGAGTTCCCTTTTACCGCCAGTCTGCGCATGCTGTGCATGGCTGCTGATGACGCTGGCGGGTGGCGGGGATGCCTGCGCGCAAGCTCCCCAGGAAGAAACGCAGAACCGGATGGTGGCCAAGGTGAACGGTGCGCCGATCCTGGTCTCAGATCTCAAGCAGGTGGCCGCAGCGCAGGCGCAGGTGATCCGGCAGCAGTTCGCGGATGATCCCACGAAGCTGGAGAAAGAAATGGCCGCAGTGAAGCTGAATGCGCTCGACACTCTCATCGACTGCCAGCTGCTGGCGGATGAGTTTTACAAACTCGGCGGCGTCATGCAGCCGGAGTTTTTGGAACAGGATCTGACTCAGATCATCCAGATGGCGTTCAGGGGGAACCGCGAGGCCTTCATGGCGGACCTGGCGAAAAACGGAATGGCCTTGGAGAAGTTCCGCGAGCTGCGGGAGCGGATGATCATCATGAACGTGATGCGCGCGCGAATTGCGGGCACGGTGAAGGTCACGGAGGAGGAGGTGCGTGAGCACTATGAAAAGAACCTGCGGCGCTGGAGCGGTCCGGAAATGGTGAAACTGCACACGGTGACGATCAGCAAGACGACCGCCGATGCCCGCAGTGTGGCAGAGAGCGTTCACACGAAGCTGGTCGCGGGCGGCGACTTTGCGGAGATCGCGCGCAAGAGCAGCGCGGACAGCCATGCGGCGCGCGGGGGTGAGTGGAAATGGATTTACCTTTCTGATCTCACGGGCACGGTTAGCGAGGTCGTCCTGAGTACGAAAAAGGGGGAGATCAGCGAGGTGATCGAACAACTGGACGCTTACATCATCGTGCGTGTGGATGACCGTCAGGAGGGTGAGCCGAAACCGTTTGAGAGCGTGAAGGCTGAAGTGGCCAAGTCGCTCATGGAGGAGGTGAGCAAGGAGAGGATCGAGAAACGACTGATCCAGCTGCGGGCGGCGGCGGACATTCAGCGGATGGGGGCGGAGTAGGGGAGGGGAGGGCTGGTGGATGGTCGCTGAGTGATTGTCGTCAGCTCGGGCGGTTCGCATAACTCATTTCCGTTTAGCTGGCAGTTTCTTTTCAGAAAATCCTGAAATTCTGCCATCTTGTTAATCCTGTCAAAACGGGCACCAAACCACCCACCAACAATCGCCTTCGCCATGCGCTCTCTTGCGTTTATTCGGCAGATCTAGTTCTGTGGTTATGCGGTGCCATTTTTGACAGGATTAACAGAATTCCAGGATTTCAGGATTTCAGGATTCTTTGCACTCGTGGAAGCAGGCTTTTATAGAGGTTCGCAAAACTCATTTTGTGGCGGCATCTACTTTCGCATAAGTATGATGCCCGACCGTGAGGATGTGGCGGGCTTCTTTTCAGGGCGGGTATGGCCTGGGCTTGAGGTGGGGTGTTTGCTGCGGAGAGTCACGCTGATGACAGATCCCAACGATGTTTACACCACTCTCTTCAAACCGGCGCTGCCGCTGTTCCTGCTGGTGGCGGGCATCTACGTGGCGCGGTTCATTTATCATCGGTTCAAGTCGTCCACCAAAGGGTCGCTGGGCGAGGCGCTGGTGACGCAGGGGACGTTTCGACTGCTGGACAAGGAGCTCTATCGAGGCTTCAGCGATCTGTATGTGCCGCGTCCGGACGGTGATGGGCTGACGCAAGTGGATCACGCGGTGGTTTCGCCGTACGGGATTTTTGTGATCGAGACGAAGAACTACACGGGCTGGATCTATGGGGCTGAGCATCAGGCGAAATGGACGCAGACCTTCAGTTCCGGGGGGAAGTTCGATTTTCAGAATCCGATCTGGCAAAACCGGCTGCACCTCCGGGCGCTGGCGAAGCTCTTGAATGTGCCGGAGTCGAAGTTTCGGCCGGTGGTCTTTTTTATGGGAGGGAGCGCCTTCAAAACGGAGCTGCCGGAGTATGTGATCGACACGAGCCTCACGGGCTACATCACCGAGATTGAAGAGGTGCTGCTGCAGCCGGAGGAAGTGGCGGCGGCGAATGCGGCGCTGGATGCGTTGGTGGCGCGGACGGACAAGCGCAAGGCGAAGCGGGAGCTGGTGGCGGGGATCAAGAGGCGGGCGGGGGCGCGGGCGTAGGGCACGAAAGTCCTGGAGGGTGTGTGTCTATTCGGAGGCATGCCTGCTCCAGGCTCTCGCCGGGGGCGATGGATTGAGCAGAAAACGGGGTGGTATCTTTTGTCAAGAATTTGCATCCTGACCCCATTTTGAGGGAGCGCCGATATTTTTTGCGGCTCTGGGCGAACGTCCCTGCCGCCTCGGTGCGGAATGAAGCTGGTTGGGGCTTCGTGCATCTGGGGGGCAGGGCCAGAATTGGTTCAAAACCGGCGCTCCCAGTACTGGCTGCCGCGTGGCTTTGGTGTGACCAACAACCCAAAGCCACGCAGCATGTCCTTGACCGGGTGCCATTCATTCCCGGCCTCTTTTTCTAGCGGGCGGAGGGCTCGCGGCCGGTGGCGGTCTTGCTGTGGTTGGAGACCTCCTTGCCGGCATGCGCTCCCTTGGGTGCGGTGGCATGGTCCATTTCCCGGTGTGCTTTGGCGTCGTCCCTGGACATTTTGGCGATGAAGGCTTCAAGGGTGTAGTTGCGGCTTGATCTCATGTTCGTGTGGGGGTGAGTGAATGTGAGCTGACTCAAGGAACATGCGCATGATGCAGCACCGGCGGAGATGCGGTATCGGCGCTGCTGCCGTTTGTTGATAGGCGGGGGGCCTAGCTGCGCACCATCTGGCTTCGCGACGGTGCGCCGGAAAGCTCTGCTGCCGGCATTGAGGGGGGGCGCGTTGAACCTTGTCAGCCAAACCACCGGACAAGAGGGGCTGCTGCTGCTGCCGGAGCAAGTGACGGCGGCGAATGTGAGGTATTGGGCGCTCTGGTGCTGCGGATTGAGAAGAGGAGGGGTAGAGGGCTTAGGGTTGGTGGGGGCGTGCTGGAGAGTTCTTTCTCGTGCTCCAGAGTCAAATTCAGGTCGGGTTACACCCCATCGTAATCAGTCTCCTGCTGGCAAAGAGTGGAGGCCTGTGGATCTGCGGAAAAGTCATTTTGCAGAACCACCCACATCCAACCAACACCACCATGACAACACTCGAAATCAAAGGCGACTGGAACATCACCAAAGGCAAACTGAAGCAGCAATGGGCCAACCTCACGGACGACGATCTCCAATACATTGAAGGCAAGTAGGACGAACTTGTTGGCCGCATTCAGAAGCGCACGGGTGAAACCCGTGAAGCGGTCGAAAAAGCCATCAAGGGCACCTCATCCTGCTGCAACTAAGCGCGGAATCGAAGGCCGGGCATGAATGGCACTGAGTGAAGGCGAGGTGTCGTTCGTTTTTTAGCCTGCCGACAGCGTTTGACCCGCAGTCACACGAGCGCGAATGCGTCTTGGAGTGCGTGCGTCTGGCATCTCTGCCACCGCACTCCAAGATGCTGCCGCGCTGCTCTGTTGTTCCAGCTTCCAAAGCCCACGATCAACGCTGCTTAACAGAGTGCCATGCGTGATCATTGTTTCGATTAATGGCATCCGTAGATCGTTTTCCAATGGGTATTTGGTGGTTGCGTTTCCGGTGGTGAGAGATGCGGGGCTTCGAAGCTCCTTGCGGATGGAGCGCCATTCATTGACGCATCGTGCATGCGTTGCAGCCCGGCTATGTGTGCACCAGTTCATCCACCCAATATCCTTCGAGGTTGTAATGGTCATGCAGCTCGATCTCATAATCGCGCGTCAGCAGGGCCTCCTCTGTGTATTGCGGCGACTGCAGGATGGCCTCACGGGTAAGGCTGATGAAGACTTTCGAATTGTTCCAACTCAAGCGATCAATCCATTGCGGTGATACCAGGACCTTTTTCCCGGGCCACCAGTTGCGCGTGGCAACGACCAGATAGCGAATGGACCACGTCTCCTCATCAATGACAAAATCCTCGACATGGCCAATCTCGCCGTCGGCGGCCTGGATTGCATAGCCGCTCACCTGGTCCGTGCTGCGTAGATGGAGATCCCACTCTTCCTCACCTCTGGAGGGTTGCTTCCATTCTTCCTGCTCACGCATGGGATAGGAATACGCGCCCCAGCTGCAGGGGCCGTTCCAATACATGGGGTAGCCATAAAACCCATGGTAGGCCTTCTCGAACTGGCGGGAGACGGGCTTGTCACAATGCAGGGAGGGGCTGGACACGATTTGCTCTTTGGTTAAATCGGTGACGATGTTTTCGCGATCGGCATTCACCGCAACCAGCGCATATGGAGAAATCAGCACCTGCCTGCCGGTGAGCCAGCCGCCTGTATTGGCGACGAGATAACGAACGGTCCAATGCCAGTCGTCAAAGTAGAATTGGCTGACCTTGCTGATCTCCTCCCCGTCGAGGTTTTGCAACGAGCAACCCTTCAGTGTTTTGGCTTTGTACAACATAATCAATCGTTCCTGCTTTGAGTGTGACGTTATTTTGTGCGCTGCTGGCTTCTGACAGAGTCTGTGTCTGAAAAAGCGAATGCGCCGTGACTTGCACGGAGGCCTGGTTGAACTTTGCGCCGTCGGGCGTGGTTACACCATGGGGTGAAAACCCACCTTGAGCATGGGGGCGGAAGTCATTCACTTCTCCGCCTTCGCCGCGCAATAGCATACCCCGAACACGCCCCCGCAGCCTGAGAAGTAAACCCAAAGCAGGAAAGCCATGATGCCGCCCAAGGCGCCGTAGAGTACGTTGAAGTGCGCAATGTTCGCCGCGTAAACCAGGAGCAGCAGCTCGCCAAGCCAGATCAAGACCGTCGCGCCCAAGGCTCCGAGCCAGACTTCGGAAAAGCTTGTGTGCCGGCTGGGGGCCAGCTTGTAAATCATGACCAATCCGTAGAACAGCACGAGCCACGGAAGCAGATGAAACAACAGGGCAAACGCCCATGAGGGAAAATCGAGATAGCTCTGGAGCCACTCCTGGACCAGCCGCACCAAGCCGGGCAGCAGGATGCCGATCAGCACCGCGCTTGTCGTGATGCCGAGCAAGCCGAGGCTTTTCAACGGCAAGCGCCACCAGTTGTAAGTCTGTGAATGCCAGATGCGGTTGGTGGTCCGAATCAGGGTGCGCAGAAATTTCAACGCGCTCCAAAGCAGCAGCGGCAGTGCCGTCAGACTGATCGTGCTGCGCGCTTGCAGCCACTCGCGAATGGCCGCCACGGCGGTGCTCTCCTGTTCGCTGGTCAGCGGTGTGTAGTGATTGACGAGATTAAGAACTGCTTGCGTCACCACTTCGCGCTCGACGAACAGCGATCCTACGGTCACGACCAGAATGGCCAAAGGCAGGAGGGACAGCAGCAGGTAATAGGAGAAGGCGGCGGCGCGCTGGTCGCCATCCACTTCTTTCCAACGCGCCCAGGCCCGCTTGAGGGTGCGCCACTCGTTTGACCGTTGCGCCTTCTGTAACCATGTTCGCATCAGCTTGAACCTATTGTCGAAACCGGCGGCGGCCAGTTGATCGGCCAGGCTCATGAGGGGTTGCTGGTAGAGAGAGGGGCGGAAATCAAGGGGGCTGTGGGTGCGTTTGGCAGTGATTCGTGGGGGCAAAGTGGACGGGGTGGAGCGGCGGGATGAACTCGGGGCTTTTGATTCTTTGGGCCATGTGGGGACTGAAAACTGGGAACTGAAAACTGAGAATTGTAAATTGGGCTCTGCGAAGGCGGCGCTGGTTGGCTTGATGAGTGATGTGCGGCTTCGAGGGCGTGTGGGATGGAAGAATGGAAAATGGGGCGGGAAGGGCTGGGCGGGTGGGATTTGGATTTAGGGAGGGGGCTGGGTGGGTGGTGGGAGAGAAAAAAGGAGGGGGGCAGAAAACTCGGAGCAAGTTCTTGCCTGTAATTTGCGACTTGCTAAAGTGCGCGGCTTTACCCGCCACGGACCAACCACCCGAACATCCTTTAATCATGCTTCCATCCTTTTTGCTGACTCACGGCATCGCCCTTGCCATCGCCCTCTCTGTTGTGGGGCTTATCTTTGCTTTTATCCTGATCAAGAAGGTCGTGGGGGCGGATGCGGGGAATGAGAAGATGGCGGCGATTGCGGAGGCCATTCAGCAGGGGGCGAAGGCGTACCTGAACCGGCAGGTGATGGCGGTGAGCCTGATCGCGGTGCTGGTGTTTGCGGCGGTGTGGTGGCTGCGTGGCGGCCTGACAGCGGCGGGTTTTGTGGTGGGCGCGGTGTGCTCGCTGGCGGCGGGATACATCGGGATGATGATCGCGGTAAGGGCGAACGTGCGCACGGCGCAGGCGGCCTCGGTGAGCAGTCATTCGGCGTTGAAGGTGGCTTTCAATGGCGGTGCGGTGACGGGTTTGCTCGTCGTGGCGCTGGGCCTGCTGTCGGTGGGTGTGTTTTATTTGATTGTGCGCGGGTCGGGGGCTCACGCGAAGCATGCGATCGATTCGCTGGTGGGGCTGGCGCTGGGCAGTTCGCTGATCAGTGTGTTTGCACGTCTGGGCGGCGGTATTTATACGAAGGCGGCGGACGTGGGCGCGGATCTGGTGGGCAAGAACGAGCAGAATCTGAATGAGGATGATCCGCGCAATCCGGCGACCATCGCGGATAACGTGGGCGACAACGTGGGCGACTGCGCTGGGATGGCGGCGGACGTTTTCGAAACCTATGCGGTGAGCTTGATCGGCGGCGTGCTGGTGGGTCACCTGACGGTGGGCACTGAGGCGGCGGTGGTTTACCCGTTTGTGCTTTGCGGTCTGGCGATCATTGCGTCTCTGATCGGCATTGGCTGGGTGAATTTTGTGAAGCAGGAGGCGACGGCGTCGCTGGTGTGCGGGGTGGCGGTGTCGGGCATCGTGGCTTCGGGCCTGTTCTGGTGGGCGACTGCGGCGATATTCCCTGAGGGGATCAAGATTGGTGAGCTGGCGGTGACCAACACGAACCTGTTTTACTGCGCGGCGGTGGGTCTGGTGATGACGCTGCTGGTGGTGTGGATCACGAACTACTACACGAGCACGCACCACAAGCCGGTGCGCATCATTGCGAAGGCTTCTGAGACGGGTCCGGCGACGAACATCATCGCGGGGATCAGCATCGGGAACCAGGCAACGCTGCTGCCGGTGCTGGCCATCGCGGCGGCGATCTGGGGCTGCTATGATCTGGCGGGGCTGTATGGCATCGCGATTGCGGTGGTGTCCATGCTGTCGCTGTCGGGCATTGTGATTTCTTTGGATGCGTTTGGTCCGATCACGGACAACGCGGGTGGCATTGCGGTGATGGCGGGTCTGCCGGAAAGCGTGCGCAAGATCACGGACGAACTGGATGCCGTGGGCAACACGATGAAGGCGGTGACGAAGGGCTATGCGATCGCGAGCGCGGGGCTGGCGGCGATGGTGCTGTTTGGCTCGTATGTGGAAGATTTGCAGGCGTTTGTGGGGCACAAGGTGAGCTTTGACCTGATGGACCACCGGGTGGTGATCGGCATGTTCATCGGCGGGCTGCTGCCGTTCCTGTTCACGTCTTTCTGCATGAGCGCGGTGGGCAATGCGGCGGGTGCGGTGGTGCGCGAGGTGCGCCGTCAGATCACCGCGAAGCCTGGCATCCTGACGGGTGCGGACACTCCGGACTATGCGCAGTGCGTGGACATCGTGACGAAGGCGGCGCTGGGCCAGATGATTGTGCCGGCGCTGCTGCCGCTGATCTTTGTGATCGCGGTGTCGTTCCTGGGCATGGAAGCGCTGGGCGGGGTGCTGATCGGCACGATCGTGACGGGTCTGTTTGTGGGCATTTCGATGACGAGCGCCGGGGGCGCGTGGGACAATGCGAAGAAGTTCATCGAAGAAGGCAACCACGGCGGCAAGGGCAGCTTTGCGCATCAGGCGGCGGTGACGGGCGACACGGTGGGTGATCCTTACAAGGACACGGCGGGCCCGGCGGTGAACCCGATGATCAAGGTGGTGAACATTTTGGCGATTCTCATCATCCCGATTGCGTTCAAGGCGATGGCGAAGTGATGGGTTGAAGATTCAAATGAGAGGGCCTCCAGAGATGGGGGCCTTTTTTTTGGCTGGGGAAGGGGGCGGTGGAGGACGAGGCGGTGTTGATGGACAGGATTAACAGGATGGCAGAATTTCAGGATTACTGCAGGGGTGGAACCGAGGGTAGCGAGGTAGACGAACGAAGTGCCCGGAGGGTGAGCGCAGCGAATCAATGGTGGAGGGATGGAGGGCGGGGGCTTGAGGGAAGGGGGAGAGCGGGTGGCATGGAAGGGTGTGGTGGGGCGATGGATTCTAGGGACTCGCACATCGTGTCCGTACCAGCGCTGGGGCTGCGGGGTGGTGGGTGCTGGCGGATGGGTGGGGATGGAGAGGGGTGGTTTGATCGAGGACGAGGAGGATGGGGGCGGCGGGGTATGAGCCTGAGCAATCAGCATTTGATTCTGAGGGGCTTGCGAGCACTATAAAAGGGGAGGGGCTCCCACGTTCGCCCTGCTTTGTGACTGACTTTTATCCCATCGATCATCGACGCAGCAGCAATCTGCGCATTGCCATCACCGGTACGGTGGTGGTGCATGTGATTTTGCTGGTGCTGCTGGCGTGGGTGTTTGCGAGCGAGGCGGCGCACCGGCTGTGGCTGGAGGCGAACCAGCCGCCGAAGGAGAATGTGAAGGAAGAGGAGGTGCTGCTGTTTCCAGATCAGTTCCTGACACCGCCGCCGCCGAAGCCAAAGCCGCAGGTGTACATCCGCACGTCGCAGAATGAGGGCTCGGACACGGCCCCGAAGAATCCGGCGTTCATCGCGGACCGGAACACGCATGCGGCCACCACGAAGGCGCCGTCTCCAGATGCGACGGAGCCGATGCCCTCGATGGACGGGCTGAAGCTGCCCGGGCGTGAGCTGGCGGACCGTGACTTTAAGGATGGTGACCTGAAGGATGATGCGCGGCCGATGACAAAGCCGTCGGAGCTGGCGATGCTGGCACCGAAACCGCCGGCGCCGCCCAGCCCGCCGACACCGCCTTCGATTCTGAAGCCGAAGGATGCCGCCCCGCCGCAGCCGCCCAAGCCGATGGAGCTGACGCCGGAGACGCCGCAGCCGGAGGTGACGAAGACCGATACGGAGCCGCCTGTGGACACGCAAAAGATGGCGAAGGTGGAGCCCGACAAGACGCCGCTGACGAAGATGATGGAGGAGGCTGACAAGGAGCTGGCCAATGTGGACAAGAACCGGCTGCCGCTGGAGGTGATGAAACCCGAACCGAAGGAGAAGACGCCTGACGCGCCGCCGAAGACGGAGCCGGTGCCGAAAAAGCTGGAGACAGCGGAGGAGATGCCGCCGCCGTCTCCGCCGGAGAAGCCCATTCCCAAGGCTCTGCCGGTGGTGGAAGATGAGGCCGTGACGCGCTCGACGAACAACAAGGACCCGAACGCCTACACGCCCTTCACGCGCAAGCAGGAGACGAAGGGCAACATTGCCAATCGCGGCAAGGAGGCCTCCGTGGATGCAGCGGACACGCCGCTGGGGCGCTACTACCGGCAGGTGACGGGGCAGGTGGAAAAGAAGTGGCACGTTTACCTGCACCTGCGGCGTGATGGCGCGACGGCGGGGTATCTGCAGATCGTTTTTTACGTGAATCGAAAGGGCAAGGTGGAGGGCCTGCGGGTCGTGAATGCCAAGGAATCCAACCCGGTCCTCACGGAACTGACCGTGCGTGCGATCCAGGATGCGGATATTCCGCCCATGCCTGCCAACGTGATCCCTTCGCTCCCGATGAATGATCAGGAGCGTTTGAAAATCGAATACGATGCCCTCATTTACTGACCTGCAAGCGGCCGAGGGATTTGGCATGGGGCACATTTTGATGAGCGCCGCTGGTATGCGCATGCTGACGTGGCGAAAGCTGAGGCTGCTGGGCACGATGACGGCGGTGCTGCTGTGCATGCTCTGTGCCTCCGCCGCTCCGCCGGAGAAGCCCATTCCGAAAGCTCTCCCTGTGGCGGACGAAGAGCCTGCGAGGAGGAACCAGGACCCGAACGCCTACACGCCCTTTACGCGCACGACGCAGACAAAGGGGACGACTTTGAAGAGCGGCAAGGCGTCCGATGATGCTGCGAATACACCGCTGGGGCGGTACTACAGGCAGGTGACTGGGAAGGTGGAAAAGAAGTGGAGCAGTTTGCTGCACTTGCGGAGGGAAGGCCTGACCCCAGGGGCTCTGCAGCTCGTTTTTTACGTTAACAAGAAGGGCAAGGTGGAGGGCCTGCGCGTCGTCAATGACAAGGAATCCAATCCTCTTCTCACCGAAATCACCTTGCAGGCGATCAAGGATGCAGAGATACCACCCATGCCTGCTGATGTGTTCCCTTTTCTCCCGGTGGAAGATCGGGAGCGCCTGAAAATTCACTATGATGCCCTTATTTACTGAACTCCTCGCCTCTGCCACGCCCATGCTTGCGGCTGCTGCCGCTGACGCCACTGAAAAGGCTGCGCCTTCGGGGCTGCATCTGGTTTTTGAATTCCTATCTACGGGGGGCTATGTCATGGGGCTCATTGTCATTTGTTCGATGTCGGCCATCGGGGCGTCCATCATGGCGTGGCTGCAACTGCGGGAGCAGGTGATCATGCCGAGCGCGGTGGTGAGCCAGCTGCGGGCGATCCCGAACTATGCGCTGAAGGGGGACATCCGGCCGCTGCAGGAGTTTCTGGTGCATGATGGCTCGATGCTTTCGCGACTGGGGAGCATGGCGATCAGCGGGGCCTTCACGAGCAAGCAGGAGTGCCATGAGGCGTGCGCGATCAAGGCGCGTGAGGAGATCCACCGGCTGGAGAGCGGCATCCCGCTGCTGGAGGTGATGGTGTCGGTGGCACCGCTGCTGGGGCTGCTGGGCACGACGGTGGGCTTGGTGGGGATGTTCTCGGCCTTTGGCGCGGGTGGCGGGCCGGACACGACGGTGATCGCGCATGAGATCGGCGTGGCGCTGCGCTGCACGATCGCGGGTCTGTTTGTGGCGGTGCCGTCGGTGCTGGCGCACACGTATTTCTCACGCCGGCTGGATGCGCTGGCGGTGCGGGTGGAGTCAATCATGCAGGAGACGATCCAGCATTTCTACCAGCACTTTGAAGTGCAGCGTCCGTCGAACTGAACGAGGTCAGATTTCACGCACTCCCTGCCATGAATTTGCGCCCCAAACGCCGCCCGGTACCGACGATCCCCATTGTGTCGCTGATCGACATCATGGTGATTTTGCTGATCTTCTTTGTCGCGACGACGACGTTTGAGAAGGACAAGGCGCATGTGAAGATCACGCTGCCGGAGTCAAAAACTCTCGGCGGTGCGGCGACGACGCCGGAGACGCGCGTGGCGATCAGCATCGATGAGCAGCAGCATGTGTTTCTGGATGGAAAGCCGGTGGAACTGGAGCAGCTGGCGGCGGCGATCACGTCGATGAAGGAGACGACGCCCGGGATGAAGCTGGAGCTTCAGGCGGACACGACGGCGGCGCTGGGGAATCTGGTGAAAGTGTGGGACGCGCTGAGAGAGGCGGGGTACAGCATCAATGATGTGCCGGCGCGGATTCAGCGGCAGGGGAAGTGATGCTGGATGCTGGATGCTGGATGCTGGATGCTGGATGCTGGATGCTGGATGCTGGATGCTGGATGCTGGATGCTGGATGCTGGATGTGGCGGGTGGCGGGTGGAGAGAAGGAGGAGCGAGCATAGGGAGGTCAATTTCAGTGTAGAAAACAATTGAAATGCTGATATTAAGTATTTTATTTGTCTTCGAAATGAGAAAGCTCGATTCCAGCCTCCTTGACGAGGCACTCACTTTGCTGGCTGAACTTACTCAAGATAAGCTCCGGCAGCACTTCGTGGTCTGTGGCGGCTCTTCTCTGCTAGCGCTTGGTTTGGTTCGACGCTCGACCACAAGGGATGTGGATGTGCTGGCCCGAGTCGAGGCAGACACGCTTGTCACCGCCAAGCCGCTCCCTGACTGGTTGATCAAGGCGGTGAATGAAGTTCAGGCGTCTCTCGGGCTGCTCGACAAATGGTTCAACACCGGTCCATCCGATGATTCATTTTTTCGCTTCGGCTTTCCCGAAGGCATGGCCGGCCGCCTTGAGACACGCGAGTACGGTCCATCACTTCGGATCAGCTATATCAGCCGCTACGATCAGGTCTTCTTCAAGCTCTATGCCACTGCCGATTCGGATCAGGGGCGCCACTACAGAGATCTTCAGGATCTGAACCCAACGGCGGAGGAACTGCTGGCCGCAGCCTGCTGGACCCGCACACAAGACCCGTCTGAAGGCTTCCTCTGTGTTCTTACCCATGTGTTGAAAAGCCTAGGCCATGAATCCCTCATTGAACAGCTTTAAGGAGCGCCTGCTGGAGGTGTTGCTTCAGTTCCTATGGCGCCAGTGGTCCGCCTTGGGAGTGGCAGGTTATACCAGCATCCGGGATCCTTGGATGATCGATCCTGAGGCCCTGCTGCTATTCTCCCTGCCCATCGCGCGGAACGACCCGCGTCTCTTTGATGAAATCATGGACTGGCTGCATCAAAACGGGACTTCGATCAGCATTCAGCGCCTGCAGACGCTCTCAAAGGAGTTTCATCTGGGAGACCTAACCCTGCTTCGTCCTATTGCTGACAAAATGGGTGCAACCTCCATGCATGCCAAATGGCGGCTGCTGGAAAAGATGGGGCCCTCAGCCCCCTCAGCAGAGGCACCGCGGCTGCTCTTCGAGGGGACTCCGGTGTTCGCAGAGCCTGACCCGCAGTTCCTGCACTGGGGCTGGCTGCGTGGGCGCATCGAACTCCGTGGCATGAGTCAGAAACCGCGCATCGACCAGCCGACCACGTTTCTCTTCAAGCTCCGCGCTCTTTTTGGCCGGCAAGTCCGTGCCGAAGTCATGGCCTGGCTCTTGAGTCATGAGCACGGCCACCCGGCGGAAATCGCCCGCCAGACGGGCTACTTTGCCCGCAGCGTGCAGCTCGTGCTCAATGAACTGGAGACCTCCGGCCTCATCCGTGCCCACCGAATTGGCCGGGAAAAGCACTTTTCCCTTCTCCATGCTCAATGGCGCTTTCTCATCAACTGGGGGCCGCCGGAGACTTTTCCAGTTTGGATCGCCTGGGCACCTCTCTTTCAGGCACTGCAAACCTTCCTCGCCTGTCTCTCTCAGCCTGGGCTCGACGAGCGCTCAGAGCGCTTCCAGTCGATCAAGCTGCGTGAGGCGCTCACGGATTCAATGCCCGCCCTTGTGCAAGCGGGCATTGCCCACCGCCTGCAAAGCAGCCCTCAGCTCACCGGGGGGGGCCTCATCAAAGCTCTGCTCTCCGACATCGAAACCATCTTGGCGGAGCAGTTGAACAATCCCATGCCTCATGTGTAGGCCTTGACTCAGCAGCTCATGACCCTCCTATGATATGAGCCTGCTTAGCGGCTCTTCACCGGGGTGACTTTCACGAAGGGCTCGAATTTGTAGTGGGTGGGCATGATGATGCCGCGCTTGCCGAGGATGGAGGTTTGGTTTTCGTCCACTTCAAAGCCGGGGTGGCCGATCCAGGCCCACTGCCAGCCTTCTTTGGCGATGAAGAGGCCGCCGCGCTCATGGCCTTGGCGAATGATGCCGGTGGTCTTCAGGCGCTCCGGGGCGACGTAGTAGATGCCTTGGGAGGACTGGGCCTCGGGCTGGTAGATGCCGGCGGGCAGGGTGAACTTGCCGTCTGGGTAGGTGCATTCGACGGCCTGCGAGACTTTGATGGCGGGGGTGCCGGGGGCGCAGCGCTCAAGATCTTTGGAGGCGCAGGAGATGAGGAGGCAGGAGGTCAGAAGGGCGGCAAGGAGGTGTTTCATAAGGTGGTTGGGAGGAGGAAACTCTGTGGTTGTGTGCGCCATGTGCGGACGGGGCCGGTGATGAACGCGGCCATTACTAAACACAGAATGCGGTGCGTGTGGTAGTGGAATGTGGGGGCGATTTGGTGAGGGTGGAGGTGTGGCGGGATTTTTGGCAGGGTGGGCGGTAGTTGCGTGGTGAGCGGGGCGGATGGACGGGATTAACAGAATGGCATGATTAACAGGATTTTTGGCAGGGTGATTTTGGGCTGGGGGCTTGGGCTGGAGGTTTTAAGCGGGCTTGAATAGACCAGAGTGTGGTATTTGATGATGGAAAAAGACAGGATCGTGAAGAAATCACTTGAGATCTGAAATCGGGACCCAAGGCTGTTGGTCACCCAATATGAATGATGCTGATTTTCATCTGGTGGCGCATTCGCCGCTGGTTCATTTCGAGACGTGCACGAAGGTGCAGAACGCTACGACGAAGAAGCTGGAGACGCCGCGGGCGAATGTGCTGCAGCGACGGATGGCGGAGGCGGTGGAGGTGCTGACGGCGCTGGGGATTCCGGCGATTCGCGTCATTGTGACGAAGATCCGCCAGTGCGGGGGGACGACCTTCAGCGTGGAGGTGATTTATCACCTGTGCCAGCAGCGGAACACGGATGCGCTGATCCTGGCGAACATCAGTGCGAACAGCCAGGGCATCCTGGAGCGGATACGGACTTTCAGTGAGAACGACCGCTTCCCGTGGCACAATGCGCTGGTGCCGCGTGAGCGGCGGATGAAGTGGGCGAACGGGAGCACGGCGACAATCACGAGCGCGGAGTCGATGAACCCGGGGATCTCGAAGCCGCGGCAGGCGGTGCTGTTTAGCGAGAGCGCGAAGTATCCGCGCGGCGGGGTGAAGGATGACCGGAAGATCATGGCGTCGATCCTGCCGTCGCTGAATGATGCGGGGCTGGCCATAGCAGAGAGCACGCCTGATGGTGCGAGTGGCTGGCACTATGAGACGTGGCAGGGGGCGCTGTCTTTGGATGATTTTCTCAAGGCGTGGCGCGCGGGGGATGCGGCACCGGGGAACGGGTGGGTGAAGGTGTTTGCGGCGTGGTTTGAGTTTGCGGAGAATGCGAAGCCGGTGACGGAGGCGATGCGGGCGAAGATCGATGCGACGCTGACGCCGCGTGAGGCGAACGGGCGGCGGCGCTATGGATGGACGTATGAGCAGCTGGCGTGGCGGCGGGCGATCATGGAGGCGGAGTGCTCGGGCTCTGAGGATACGTTTGATGAGTTTTACCCGGAGGATGAGGTGAGCTGCTTTCTTTCGTCAGGCAGGCCGCGCTTCAATGTGGCGGCGCTGCGGCGGCTGGAGATGGCGGCGCATCTGCACGCGCCGGAGGTGGGCTCTCTGGTGACGGTGGGGGATGGGGTGGAGTTTCAGATGGATGCGAGCGGCTTTGGCAGCTTCCATGTTTGGGAAAGGCCGCAGGTGGGCTGCAGCTACATCGTGTGGTGTGACCCGATGACGGGGGAGGATCAGGCGGAGAGCGGGGATCCGGACCGGCACTCGATTGGCGTGCTGCGCACGGAGTACCAGGAGGCGGGCGGTGCGTGCTACAAAGATGCGGTGGTGGCGCGTGTGAGGCCGCCGTTTACCGGGACGACGCTGCTGACGGCGGACTACATCGCGCTGCTGTCAGAGTATTACGGTGGTGCGCTGGTGGTGCTGGAGGTGAACATGGGGCTGCATGTGCTGGAGCGTCTGAAGGATCTGGGGGTGCCGCTGTACAAGCGGCAGGTGGTGGACCCGTATGACCGCGAGAAGCAGAACTTCATGCTAGGCTGGAAGCTGAAGGACAGGGACCAGCGGAGAGATGTGATCGACAGTCTGGCGCTGGCGTTTCACAATGAGACGCTGGATGTGTTCTGCCCGCATATTTTGGCGGAGTGCAAGAACTTCATGTGGAGCAAGAACGGCCGTGAGGAGGCGCGCAGCGGCTGCCACGATGATGATGTGCTGGGCCTGGCGATGGCGCACCGCTGCAAGGGAAGTGCGACGCTGTACAAGGTGGCGACGCGGCGGAGGCGGAGGCCGGTGGATTACCGGAGGGTGAGGTAGAAGAGAAAAGGGAAAAGGCGGAGACTGCAAACTGAGAACTGAAAACTGGGAATTGAAAATTGGGGGGGGCGGGGCGATGCGTTTGTTGGTCAGTTTGTGCCTTGGAGGTGTGGGATTTTGGTTTGTAGAAGCTGGGGCGTGGAGGGGGCGCTGACCGACAGACAGGAGTGTCTGTCGTACTTCATGCAGGGAACTTTGACTATTTGGGTGGGCGCTGCGTCCAAGAGGGTGCTGCTGATGCCTGCTTTGGTGGCGGGTGGTTGGCGACGCCTTTTTTATGAATGCTGTCCTGCCCCTCGTTCTGGGTTCTCCGGGTGCTGGTCACTCTGATGCGGCGACGGCTGCGGCTGGAACTGCGGTGATGGAGCACTTTCTGCCGGAAGATGAACTGGAGGATCTGCTGCGGGAGTTTGAGAAGCACGGTGAGAGGCTGGACCGGCTGCTGACGGAGGTGGAGGAGATCCGCCATTTCGGGCGGTTTTTCCGGGTGATCGCACAGGCGCTGATGAGCGTGGGTTCGTTCAGCGAGGGCGGTGTGGATGATGAGGCTGACTACACCTACTGGCCTTGCATGGACCCGTCGCGGATCCTGCGGGTGGTGGCGCGGGTATCCATCACGCGGAAGACTGTGCGGACGGTGCTGGCGGCGTGCCGGGCGCTGGGGGCTGAGCACGCGGTGGTCTTTGATGGCAAGGCGGGCCGCTGCGTGGTGTTTAGCAACGGGGACTGGTGCCGGGAGGAGTGACGAATGCGGAGAGTGCTGAGGCGCTACTTTGTGGGTGCGCTTGCAGCGGGCTCTGCGGCAGGTGCAGGGGGCTCTGCGGCTGCTGAGCTTGCAACTGGGATAGAGGACACTGAGGGGGGGTAGTTCCAGGTGCGGGTGAAGCTGGGGAGGTGGGAGATTTCGCTGTGGATCTGAACGGACCGCACGACATCGCCTTTGGGAGTTTTTGAATAGCGGACGAGGACGGTCCAGATGCCGGTGCGATGCCGCAGGGTCCAGGTCTCGGTGGTGAGGTCTGGGGCGGCTTTGATGGATTCGATGACGGCACCGCTTTTGGTGAGGAGAGTGTTCGTGTCGGCCAAGGAAGTGGCGCCCGGATTATGGAGGGGGGCCCACGTGGCGGGCTGCGCGGGATACAGGGCGGCCTTGGCCGTGGCGATGATGAGGCCGACCAGGATGAGGATGAGCACTGCCATGGTTTTGGGAGAGGTGGGCGGCAGTGAGTCGGGGTCGGCTATTTTCATGAGGATCGAAGGGGGAGGGGATTATTGAACTGCGGCGCTGTTTGTCGAGGGGTTGATCCATGTTTTCGGTGGAATGAAGAATGACGAAAGGCGAATTTGGAGTGCGGAGTGATGAGCCGGGAGAGGTGGAAGCGAATGATGACGGGGAAGGGGCTGTCAGAGGGCGGCGATGGCCTGGGAAAGTGTGGCAAAATACCGCAAGATACCAGAATAAGACATTAAAGAGCTTGCACTCTGAAATGCAGACCCAAGCAGTACGGCATGGCCTTTCAAAACATGCAAAACGACGACGAAGAACAACCGCAGCAAAAGCGGCTGGATGCACGCCCGAAGAACAACCTCTACATGCCCGGCACGGGACCGCGCACCGGGCGTGCGGCGGTCCGCGTGGGCACGATCAACCGCGACGGCAGCACTTCTCCTGTATCTGGAATGGGGTCGGCCACGGGGCCGCTGTCTCAGCCGCTGCCCCGGTATACCTCGAAGCAGCTGGATCAGATGAAGGAGGCGAACAGCGCCAGCTTTGGAACGCGCCCGGGCCGGATCGACGCGCGGCCGCGCAACAACATCTATGCCCCTGGCACGGGGCCGGGCACGGGGCGTACGGCGATCCGTGTGGGCACGATCAACCGCGACGGCAGCACTTCTCCTGTGTCTGGAATGGGGTCGGCCACGGGGCCGCTGTCTCAGCCACTGCCCCGGTATACCTCGGAGCAGCTTGATCAGTTGAAGGACACGAATCGAGGCGGCTTTGGGGCGCGCCCGGGCCGGATTGACGCGCGGCCGCGCAACAACATCTATGCCCCTGGAACAGGGCCGGGCACGGGACGTACGGCGATCCGCGTGGGCACGATCAACCGTGACGGCAGCACTTCGCCAGTGTCTGGAATGGGGTCGGCCACGGGGCCGCTGTCTCAGCCACAGTCGAAACTGATGACGCCGCGTCCGACGCCTGCGGATGCGTACAAGCAGCGGCAGGACAATGTGGCGAATGCGAAGTCGAATGGCACCTTTGACACCACCCGCGAGAAATTCAATGCGGCGAATCCGGGGCACAGCATGGATGAGCAGGGCGCGATCAGTAAGAAGCCTGGCGAGGCCAGTACCGGCGCAGGTGGCACTCCCTCACCTGACGCGGGTGCAGCCGCGAGCATGCACGATGCCATGGCCCCGCCGGCAGGGCAGGACCGCTATGGACGCACCGCCAATTCGCCGTCTGCCCAGGGATCGCACCCTCTTCCGCCCGGCGCAGGGGCTCCTATTTCCTCCTCCGCCGCAGGCTACTGGCAGGCCGGGAGTCCCAACACACGTGCCATCTCCAGCAATTACGGTACTGGGAGTTCAAAGATCACACCGCCTGCAGCGCCGCCTGCCAGTCCTCCGGATAATGGACCTGCAGCCACGCCATCTGACACTGCTCCTGCTGACAAGGCATCTGACGCAGCGTCGGCGACTCCAGCGGAGGACTCAGGCGCTGAGGAGGACGATACCCTAGAAGCGAAGGCGAAAGGCGGGCCGGTGAAGGCAGGAAAGCCCTACCTCGTGGGTGAGAAAGGGCCGGAGATCATCGTGCCAAAACAGAGCGGCACTGTGGTGCCGAATCATGCCATCACTGCCGCTGCGCTGATGGAGATGAAACGCGCCGGGAAGAAAGTCGTGCTGCCGAAGGGCGTGGCCGGAGCGAAGTTTTTTGAGGATCGTTCGGCTCCGCAACAGTACCACAAGACGATGAGAAGGGGGCGCTGCGCCTGAACTGAGTCCCTTGTATTTTCGCGATGAGCTCTCCTGTCCGCCGGTCTGGAGTGATTGGCGGGCGGTGGGTTTCGACGGGCAGGTGTGACCCTCGCACTTCAAACAGTCAGCTGAATTGCGGGTCAATGGATCAATGATTTGCACATTGCACTCATTTACCGGATAAAGACTCCTAATCGTAACCGATAAGCAGCTTTCCAATGAATCCCCTCGCAAAAATCTTCATCTGCGCCGCCGCCTTCGGTCTCAGCCAGGCCGCCGCCCAGCAGCCCACGGTCGTCAAGACCAACCTCTTCACCAATCCCTCCTTCGAGGACGGGCTGAACGGCTGGTCCTTTGCCGCTCATGAAAAGCATGGGACCATCACTGTGGACACCGTGGAAAAGCACGATGGCAAAAACAGCATCCGCATCGACAACCCGGCCGGTGACGACAGCTTTCTGCAGCAGACGGTCACCGTAAAGCCCAAGACGCGCTACCGCCTCACGGGCTACCTCAAAACCAAGGACGTCGTCGTCAAGGGCACGGGTGCGAACATCTCGCTTGCGGGCGGCTTCGACCATACTGAAGCGTTCTCGGGCAAGCAGAACTGGAAGAAGGTCTCCTTTGAGTTCGACAGCGGCGGGATGGACACCATCAAGATCGGGCCGCGTCTCGGTCACTACTCCAGCATGGCGATGGGAACCGCCTGGTTCGATGACCTCCAGCTCATTGAACTTGGTCCTTCACGCAAACGCTGAAGCGGGCCGTGTTTCCCCATGGGCCATGTTAAAATGAGTCCGTCATGAAACGAATCCGTCATACCATGCAGTGGTTGTTCACGGCTCCTCAGGAGCCCGTTACGACACGGCGCGTCATCGGCTGGTGGGAGCTGCGGCGCCTCCCTTTCAATGTCATTCTCGGCAGCATCGGTTTTCTGGCGCTCCTCCTCTTCACCGCCTGCATCGAAAGCGCCGGTGTGCTCCAGCCCGGTGAAGATGCCGTCGAGCCGCTGGCCCTCTTGATCGTGCCTCTGGTGGCCAATGCAGCCTACACCGGCGGCTGGCTGATCGACGCCCCACTGCGTCGCATGCGCCGCTCCCTCAGTCCCAGTTTCACCCCGCAACTTTTTGGCCTTGGGCTCCTTTTTTCACTCTTCGTGGTCAGCTTTCCCGCCATCCTCTGGGGCAGCTATCGACTGCTGCAGTTGCTGAATGTTTTGCGGTGATTTTCTGCCCGGCCCTGGACCTCCTGCGTCCATTGATTGTCCAGCCGGTGGATTATCTGGCGCGACTCCAGGCATTTGGAGAGGCCCTCCAGCAGCTGAATCTCCTCCTTTCTGAGGCAGTCTGACTGGCGGATTTTTTCGATCATCTGGCTCAAGCCTTGGGAGTCCATGATCGGCATCAGACATGACTTCGTTATTTTTGACGAGAAAAATTTGCCGGTGCACTGCCTCATTGTTTCTTTGAAATAATAAATGAGATCATGCATCCGCTTTCTCCGCGAGCGGCGTTAATCCAGATGTCAGCGTTGAAGTTCAACCGCACCGCAGAGCTGAGGTGCTGACATGGGCGTGAGTCTGCAAAGACTGCACGCCCTCCTTTTTTGCTGCCGCCGAATGTTCGGCCCCGCTGAAAACCAATCAGCCAGTCTATGCAGGCGGCGGATGGTCGCGCACATCCCAACCCAAAACCATTTGACGATCCGGCCGCGATAAGTTAAACAGCTGTTTATAAACGCATGTTTAACTCTACTCCATCCCGCGAACATGATGCCGAGGCGCGACGCGAGCGCCTGCTGAAGGCCGCCGCCGCCGTTTTCGCCAAAGACGGCTTTGAGAAGGCCAGCCTGCGCGCCATCTGCCTGAAGGCGAAGGCCAATGTGGCGTCGGTGAAGTATTACTTTGGCAGCAAGGACGGGCTCTACCGCGAGGTCTTCCTGTCCTCCTGCCAGGAAAGCATGAAGGAGGATGCTCCCGTCACCCTCGCAGATGGGGGCACGCCGGAGGACACGCTGCGCCGCTGGATTCATCACCTGCTGGATCATGTGCTGCTCAAACGCGCCAAGAATCCAGTGAAGAGCCAGATCATGGCCCATGAAATGCGCGAGCCTACGCCCTGCCTCAACGAATTCATCAAGCTCGTCGTCCGCCCTTTCCATGAGGAGCTGGAACGCATCATCGCCGCCGTCATGGGCAGGCGCGTGGTGGATGAAGAGTGCGTCCTGTACTGCCACCACATCATCGGACTGTGCATCCACTACGACCACTGCCGCGTCTTCGTTGACCGCCTCGGTCCGCCCGTGCCTAAAACGGCACCCGAAGTGCAGCGTCTCGCTGACAACATAGCCGACTTTGTGCTCGGCGCGCTCACCTCGCAGCGCGCAACCAAGACGAAACCCGCCTCACGTTCAAAAAAACAGTCATGACTTCCACTCTTCGAAATTACTGCCTCGCTCTCGGTCTCGGTGTCGTGGGCTTCGCACTGACCAGCTGCGGCAAAGCACCGGCCGCCGCACCTGCCGAAGTGCCAAAAGCTCCCGCTGCGATCATTGTTAAAACGGCTGCGGCGAAGGAAGAGGCCATGCCTCGCTATCTGCGCCTGACGGGTGAGATCACCGCTGCGCAGAATGCTGCCGTGGCTGCAGACACGACGGGGAAGGTGATCGAGACACCCGTCGAACGAGGCACCGTGGTCAAAACGGGCGATGTGCTCGTGCAGCTCGACAGTCGTACTGCCGCGCTCAATCTTGTAGAAGCCGAAGCCAATGTGGTGCTGGCGAAATCCAAGCTGGATCTCGCGGAGAGCGAAGTGAAGCGAAACGAGCCGCTGGTGCAGATGAAGGCGGTGGCCGCAACGGACTTCGAACGCATCAAGGCAGATCGCGATGGTGCTGCGGCGAGTCTGTCCGCGTCTGAAGCGCGCCGAGACATGACGAAGAAGACGCTGGAGGATTCCACCATCCGTGCGCCGTTTAACGGCACCGTGGCTGAGCGCTTTGTGACGGCTGGCGAGTACGTCATGGCCAACTCGAAGGTTGCGCAGGTCATCGATCTGCAGCACCTGCGACTGCTGGTGAATGTCTCGGAGCCTTCGGTGGGACTCATCCATGTGGGGCAGGCGGTGGAGTTCAGCGTGTCGCCGTTTCCAGGTGAGGTCTTCAAAGGCACGGTCAAATTCATCGGTGCGGCGGTGCGCGCTGAATTGCGCGATCTTCAGGTGGAGGCCGAAGTGACAAACACCGATGGCCGCCTGCGCCCTGGACTTTTTGCCGAGGCACGCCTGACACTGCCGGAGCAGACCGCCATCACCATTCCGGTGAGCGCTGTGCGCACGGATGGTGCGAACCAGAAAGTCTGGGTGGTGGAGTCGGGCCAGCTCACTGAGCGCCTCGTGGAAGTGGGTGAGACGGACAAGGACCGCATCGAAATTCGCCGGGGTGTGAAGAAGGGCGAAAACGTGGTGCTCTCTCCGGGAGCGGATGCTGCAGACGGCGTGGTGGTGCAGACGACTCCTCAATCTTAACTTTTTCTTTTTAATTTATGCAATGGCTCGCCCGCATCTGTGTTCAGCGTCCAGTCCTCGCCAGCGTCATCGTGCTGGTGTTTGTGGTGGTCGGCATCATCGGCTACACGCGCCTGCCGGTGGATCGTTTTCCGAAGGTGGATTTCCCCACGGTCGCGATCACCACGCGTCTGAATGGCGCGACGCCGAAGGAAGTGGAAACGCAGATCACGGACAAGATCGAAGAGGCGGTGAACACGGTCAGCGGCATTGATGAACTGCGCTCCGTTTCCAGCGAAGGCATCTCCCAGGTCATTGTGGTCTTCCTGCTGGAAAAGAACGTGGACGTGGCGGCGCAGGAAATCCGCGACCGGGTGAACCGCATCATTTCCGAACTTCCTGAGGATGCGGATCCGCCCATTGTGGAAAAGCTTGATCCTGATGCGTCGCCGATTCTCAACGTCGCGCTGACGGCAGATCGCCCGGCGCGTGAGATCACCGAATACGCGGACAAGGTGCTGCGGCGTCAGCTTGAAAGTGTGCCGGGTGTGGGACAAGCGACGCTGCTGGGCGGACGCAAGCGGCAGATCAATGTGTGGATGGACCCCGTGCGGCTGCGCTCGTTTAATCTCACTGCGATCGATGTGCAGAAGGCGCTGCGTTCGCAGAATGTGCAGATTCCTGCGGGGACGGTGAAGGACGCGGCCAGCCAGGAGGGCCTGCGAGTACTCGGCAAGGCCGCCTCCGTGGCGGAACTGCGGCAGATGGTCGTGCGTGAAAAAGACGGAGGTCTTGTGCGTCTCGGAGATCTGGCCCGTGTGGAAGATGGCGAAGAAGAGCCGCAGACCGCCGCCCGGCGCAATGGCATCCCCAGTGTGGTGATTTCACTGCGCAAGCAGTCTGGCGAAAACACCATCAAGGTGGTGGATGCTGTGAAGGAGCGACTGGATGAAGTGAGCAAGATGCTGCCTGCGGGCTACACGATCAATGTGGTGCGTGACAACTCCCTCGTCATTCGCACGAGCACGCATGCCGTGCAGGAGCACTTGATTCTTGGCGCTGTGTTTGCCGCGCTGATCGTGCTGCTCTTTCTGGGGAACACGCGTGCCACTATCATCGCCGCGCTTTCCATTCCCACCTCCATCATCGCCGCGTTTGGCGTCATGTGGGCGCAGGATGTGACGCTGAATCAGATCAGCCTCGTGGCGCTGGCGCTGGCGGTGGGCATCGTGATCGATGACGCCATCATCGTGGTGGAAAACATTGTCCATCACATGGAGGAGAAGGGCGAAAATGCGCATGATGCTGCGATCAATGGCACGAAGGAGATCGGGCTCGCGGTCATGGCGACTACGCTTTCGTTGCTGGCGGTCTTTGTTCCTGTGGCCTTCCTGAGCGGCATTGTCGGCATGTTCTTGAAGAGCTTCGGCCTGACGATGGCCTTTGCCATCGCGGTGTCGTTGCTCATCAGCTTCACGCTGGTGCCATCCCTCGCGGCGCGCATGCTTGGCCGCAGACGCAAGAGCTGGATCGAGCGGGCGCTGGATCGTGTGGTGAACCTTTTCTACCGCCCCATCGAGGCCATCTACATGATCATGCTGCGCTTTTCCATGCGGTTCCGCTGGGTGGTTTTGCTGGCGTGCTTTGGCGCGCTGGCATCGCTGCCGATGCTGATGCGCACGGTGCAAAAGAGCTTCATGCCACCGACGGAGGAAGCGGAGTTCATTGTGAACATCCGCGTTCCGGAAGGCACCACGCTGGCCTCCACCGATCTGCTGGGAGAGCGCGTGGCGCGCAGCATTCGTGCACTGCCGGGTGTGGAGTCCACGCTGCTGACCATCGGCGATAATGACCAGCGCGTGCCCAACCTCGCCGGCATCTACGTCCGCCTCACGGATCCCGACACGCGCGAAGCCACGCAGCAGGACATCATGGATCAGGTGCGCAAAGAGATCCTGCCGAAGTTCCCTGCGGAGTGGCGCATGACCGTTCTGGCGGTGCCGCCGTTCAACACGGGGCAGTCCAGTGCGAACATTCAGTTTTACGTCGCAGGGCCGGATCTGGACCGCCTCACCGCTGCCACGGATGTCATCATGAAGGAGGCCAAAAACATTCCTGGCATTCGCGATCTGGATTCCACGCTTATCAGCGGCAAGCCTGAGATCACCGCGAGTGTGGACCGCAGCAAGGCAGGTCAGCTTGGTGTCAACATTGCCGATCTTTCCACCACGCTGCGTCTGCTGGTGGGTGGTCTTGATGTCTCCACCTATGATGAGGCCGGTGAGCAGTATGACATCCATCTGCGCGCTGAAGCTGGCTACCGCAACAACCTCGAAGCCATGGAGCAGCTCTCTGTGCCGAGTGCCAGCGGCGTGCCGGTGGCACTCAACAATGTGCTGAAGCTGGAGCAGACTTCTGGCCCTTCGCAGATCGACAGGCTGAACCGTCGGCGTCAGGTGACGATCAGTGCGAACAACGCGCCGGACGTGGGCGAAAGCCAGATCGTGGATGCGATTGAGGCCATCGTGAAAAAGCAAAATCTTCCTGCTGACTACAGCAGCGGGGTCGCGGGGCGGTCCAAGGAAATGGCGCGCACGGGCAAGGCCTTTGGCATGGCCTTCCTGATGGCGTTTGTGTTCATGTACCTGATTCTTGCGGCGCAGTTTGAGAGCTGGATTCATCCGCTGACCATTCTGCTGGCGCTGCCGCTCACGCTGCCCTTTGCCATCCTCTCGCTCATCATCTTTGGCCAGTCGCTGAATCTTTTCTCCATGCTCGGGGTGCTGGTGCTGTTTGGCATGGTGAAGAAAAACGGCATTCTGCAGATTGATCACACCATCCAGCTAAGGGCGCGTGGGTTGAACCGGCTGGACGCCATCCTCAAAGCCAACAAAGACCGACTGCGGCCCATTCTCATGACCACGCTCGCGTTTGTCGCGGGCATGGTGCCGATGATGCTCGCACGTGGTGTGGGTGCTGCGTTTAACAATGCTACTGCAGGTGTCATTCTTGGTGGGCAGACGTTGTCTCTGCTGCTCACGCTGCTGGCCACGCCGGTGATCTATTCCTACTTCGACGACATCGTCGAGTGGCGCCGCCGCCGTGCTGAAAAGCGTGAGGCACGCCGCGCTGCACGTGAGGCCGCTCTGCCGCCTGAGACGGCTCCTGCTGTTTAATCTTTTTCACTTCATCTCATTCATCATGCTCACCTCCGCCTCACACCTTTGCCTTGTCCCGGTCCTTCTCATGGGGATCGCGGGCTGCTCCGTCGGGCCTGATTACAAAAAGCCGGACACCACGGACATCACGCCCGCCACCTGGCGCTGGCAGGCCAGTGCACCGCGCGATGCCGCACCCAAGGGCGACTGGTGGAAGGTGTTTCATGACAGCGAGCTCGACAGGCTGGAAGCCCTTGCGCTCGCGGACAATCAAAACCTCCGTGCTGCGTATGCACGCATCCAGCAATCACGCGCGAATGCCCGTGCCGCCGCCACCGACTGGTATCCATCCTTCGGCCTCAACTCACGCAACAAGCGCGAGCGCACCTCCGGCTTTCTGCCGACGCCTGTGCCGGTGAAAATTCCCTCTGCGCAGATCAACACCTACAGCGAGACCCTGGACCTCAGCTATGAGCTCGATCTCTGGGGCAAGGTGCGGCGCTCCTTTGAATCCGCCCGCGCTGAGTCCGAGTCGAGCGCGGCTGATTTCAACAACGTGCTCCTCACGCTGACCGGCGATGTCGCCGCGACCTACTTCCAGCTTCGTGCGCTGGATGCTGATCTCGCCTCACTGCGCCGCACCATCGCGCTGCGTGAGAAGAGTCTCGGCATCATTCAGCAGCGCTTCAATGCCGGCACCATTCAGGAGACGGATGTGGCGCGGTCCAAAACCGAAGTCGCCACAGCCAAGGCCGAACTCGCCGACATCAAACGCCAGCGTCAGGAAGCCTCAGACAATCTGTCTCTGCTCTGCGGCGTACCCGCCACGAATTTTACTGTGGCCGAGCGCCCGCTGCACGGATCACCGCCGGTCATTCCTGCGGGACTGCCTGCCAGCGTATTGGAACGCCGTCCGGATGTGGCCGCAGCGGAGCGCATTGTCGCCGCACGCAATGCCGACATCGGTGTTGCCACCGCAGCGTATTTTCCTGCGATCAGTCTCACGGGGCAGGGTGGCTACTTGAGCAAGGATACTGGCAGTCTTTTCACTGCTGACAGCCGTGTGTGGTCCATCGGGCCAAGCCTCAGCCTGCCTGTGACCGGCTTTGCCCTCATTCGCGCGAACGTGCGCAAAAAACGTGAAGCGCGGGAGGAGGCCATTGCTAATTATCGACAGGCCGTGCTTGCCGCATTGAAGGATGTCGAGACCACCCTCGCGCAGACGCGCTATCGTGCGGAGCAGTCCGCCGCTCAAAACGAAGCGCTCGCCGCCGCCTCCCAGGCCGCTGAACTCACGCGCGCACGCTATGACAGCGGCACCGTCGGATATCTCGAATTTCTCGATGCCGAACGCACCCGCCTGCAAACCGAACGCCAGGCCAATCAGGTGACCGCGCAGAGATTTATCGCCACGGTGAGGCTGGTGAAGGCGATGGGTGGCGGGTGGTGAAATCCAACGTCATGGGTATGCGATGCCTTTTTTGACAGGATTAACAGAATTGCAGAATTTCAGGATTGTGGCAGATGACGCAGCACTCGCCGAAGCAGGGTTTAAAACCACGCGAAACACATCGGACGTACCGCTGCAGCGCGACTCTTCAGAATAAAAAATCCTGAAATTCTGTCATCTTGTTAATCCTGTCAAAAACGGGCACCAAGCCACCCACCAATAATCCCCTTCGCCCTGCGCTCTTTTTCGCTCTCCGGCAGATCTTGCTCAATGGGCATGCGATGCCTTTTTTGACAGGATTAACAGAATTGCAGAATTTCAGGATTGTAGCAGATGACGCTGCACTCGCCGAAGCAGGGTTTTGAACCGTCCGAAACACCTCGGACTTACCGCCGCAGAACCGCCCGTCAGAATAAAAAATCCTGAAATTCTGTCGTCTTGTTAATCCTGTCAAAAACGGGCAGCAAGCCACCCACCAACAATCCCCTTTGCCTTACGCTCTTCTCACGCTCAGGCAGATCCTTCAATGGTTATGCGATGCCTTCTTTGACTCATATCTTCGGCGTTCGCTTCGGCCTGTGCTTATCCAAACAGCCCCATGACCGGCTTGCCGGTGGAGAAGGGCGGGCGGGAGAGGCCGGTGTTCATGGTGAGATCGTTCAAGGGCACGCCCAGGGCATGGAGCACGGTGGCGTGGAGATCCTGCACGGTGACGGGATCGCTGATCGGAGCGGAGGCGGTTTTGTCGGACTCGCCGTAAACCGCACCGCCGCGAATGCCGCAACCGGCGACGATGGCGGAGAAGCACTTGGGCCAGTGCTGGCGTCCGGGAGGCCCCTGCGTGAGGATGATGGGCGTGCGCCCGAATTCGCCGACTGCAACGACGAGCGTGTCTTCGAGCAGGCCGCGCTGCTTGAGATCGGTGAGAAGCGCGGAGAGTGCCTGGTCGAGGCGCGGCAGGCAGAAGTTCATGCCATAGGAACCACCGCCGAAGGCGTTGCCCATGCCCATGTTGCCGCCATGCATGTCCCAGCTGGAGCTGGGCGGGCCGCCGCCTTTTTCGTCCGGCGCGGCGCCGACCCAGCCATTGACGGTGATGAAGCGTACGCCGGCCTCGACCATGCGCCGGGCGAGCAGGAGATTCTGGCCGAGCGGGTGCATGCCGTAGCGTTCGCGCACGGCCAGCGGCTCACTCTTCAAATCAAACGCCTGCCGGCCTTCCGGGCGGGTCATGGCGTCGTAGGCTTTCTCGCGGAGGTCGTTCCAGTCCGTGCCCTGCGGATTTTCCGCGAGCATCTTGGATTCCAGATCGGCGAGCAGCTTGCGCCGTTCCCACAGACGCTCGGGATCGCCCATGTCATAGATCTCAGGCGGCTTGAAATTCGGCATGGCGGGATGGTTGGTCTCGGAGCCGATGAAGACCGGCGCGTGCGCAGACCCTAGATACCCGCCGGAGCCGATGTTCGGCGCGCAGAAGACCGGCGGCCCCACGCACTTGATGAGCCAGGCGTTGGAGACGAGGTTGTGCTCACTGGGCAGATGCTTGGCAACGACGGAGCCGAGATAGGGGAGGCCGTCGGGCTCGCCCTGCTTCACGCGCTCGATCAACTGCCCGCTGAGCAGGTTGTGCATGGCGTCGAAGTGATTGTTGATCGGCCCCGGGTGCGTCATCGAGCGGATGAGGCAGAACTGATCGGTCACCTTCGCGAGCATGGGGTGCAGTTCGCTCAAGTGCATGCCCGGCACCTTGGTTCGGATGGGTTTGTAAGGGCCGCGGATCTCGGCCGGTGCGTCCGGCTTCAGATCCCAGGTGTCGATCTGGCTCGGGCCGCCGCAGAGCAGCAGAAAGATGCAGCGCTTCTTGGATGCCACCGCGTTGCCCGAGGCGTCCAGCTTGTCCTTCCCGACGACGAGTCCTGGGATGGCGAGATTCAGAGCGCCGATGCCACCGGCTTGTAGAAACTGGCGGCGCGAGGTCGGGAGGATATTCATAAGCAGTGGCTGTTCGAGACAAATCGAATGCCGCCGCAGGCAGCATGCCCCGTGCAGACCCCGGGGCCGGATAGGTACGGTGCCACGCGGCGGGATTTCTCATCATCGGTATGAAAGGTCAAAGATGGGGGAAATCGTCCGCTTCGGGGCGGCTTGCGGCTGGGAAGGGGCTTTTGCGGGTGCGGGGTCGTGCCGGTGCAGGGTGTGGCGACTAAATAATATAATACCACGATCAATTGAAAACAGGTCTGTATCTCAGCAATGAATCCACCACAGAGGCACGATGAGCGCAGAGATCTGAAGCCGGTCTTGATGGCAAACCTCTGTGTCCATCGTGCCTCTGTGGTTAAAAACAGGCCCCCTTCTGTCCAGACCCCTTTTTTAACTGCTCATGATATAAGATACCACAAGATCAGATGCCAGGAATGATTGGCACTCAGTCAAGCCGGGTTGTCGTTCAATTTGCAGGTGGTGTCGTGACTACATGGAAGCTTTCTGTGATCTGCGGGGATTTGTGCCGCTCCACCAACCCGCCGCTGATTCCTCGCGGCCTCAGAACTTATAGCCCACGCGCACACTGCCAAACTGCGCGGTCAGGTTGTTCCGGAAGATCTGCGTCTGGTAGTTCAGCAGCAGGCTCAGAGTCGGTGTGAACTGAAAGTTAATGCCTCCGCCCAGCACCATGTAGTCCTGCCCGGGTGACTGGTGCCCGCCCGTTGCGGTGAAGGGGGCGTTGATCAGGGTCACGCTGGTGCCGTTGTTGCGCACGTTCTGCCGCTCATAGCTGAGCCGCACCTGCGGGGTGATCACGGCCCAGTCGGTGGTGATTTTCTTGGAGACCGACCAGCCCACGCGGGTGACCAGCGATTCAAAGGTCTGCCGTGCAAAGCTCAGCGCTGCTGGCCCGCCGCCGGTCTCGCTGTAACCCTCCACGGTGCCATGCAGGTAGTCCACTCCGACAAATGGACCCATCACCAGCGTGTTGTTTTGAAAGCGGAGGCTGTAGCCGGTGTTGAACTGCAGGGAGTTCGTGTACGTCGTCGTGGAGCCCTGGGCGGCGGCGAAGCCGAAGCCTGGATTGCGCGAGGTGCCCATGTTGTAGTCGCCAAAGGTGTAGAGCAGGTTGCACCACACGTTTTTGCGCACGTAGGAGAGGTAGGCGGAGAGGGCGGGGCCCTCGAGATCCACGCTGCCGAGGCCGTTGGTGTAGTTCTGCTTGCTCTGGAGGTAGGAGAACGCAAAACCGAGCGTCATGCCGCGCGACACGTGCCTCTCGATCCCCACGCCGGAGGCCCAGGCATCCACCTGCACGCCGGCCTGCTTGTTGATGGGGCTCAGCCGCACGTTGCCATAGTTCACCGTGGCAAAGGCCTGCCACTGCCGTGATGGCTTGATGCGCCTTGCCATCGCGCTGTCCGGCCCGTCGCCCTGGCCCATCACCACGCCGACATCCATGCTGGCGGAGATGCTGCCATCACCGCCCTCATCATCACTTTCCTCCCCACCGCCTGCGCGCAGGATGAAGAGGTGGTTGTTGATGTCATTGGTCACGGTCCCGTTGCCTGCGATCAGCACCTGACTTTCTGCATTGGCAAAGGGCAGCCCAGAGTCTGTGGCGGACATTTCCGGGCGGTAATCCGCGATGCTGTAGATGCCCGTCGTCTGGTCAAAGGTGCCGCTGAATCCCGTGGCAAGGCCAAGGGAGCTGTCATCCACCGCGAGGGTGCCGGTGATGCTGCCTGCTCCGCCGTTCAGATCGACCAACTGCCACTGATCGCCGCCGGCGTAGCTCGTCATTGCATTGGGATTCCCGATCACCAGCGTGCCGCCGGCGCTGGCATCCAGCGTGCCATTCAGGCTGAGCTGATCCGCCGCTGTGGCGATGCCCGTGTTGTCGCCGAGGCCGGCCCCGGTGAAGAGATCCACCCGCAGCATGCTGCCGGACCCCATGACGATGCTGCCGGTGCCGGAGGTGGTGAGGGACAGCACCGCAGCGCCGGCGATCACGCTGGGATCTCCCACGCTGATCGCGCCATTGGCAAAGATGGACTGGTCTGCCGCCATCTGCACCGCACCGTCTCCGGCCAGTGTCCCTGCGGCGTCGATGGTCAAGGCCCCGCCACCCGCGAGGATGACGCTGTTGTTCACGGACAGCACGCTGTTCACCGCCGTGGTGGTATTTACGTTCAGCGTCTGCGCCCCGGCGGAGGAGATGCCCGTGGCGCTGTTGATCGTGAGGCTGTTGATGGTGAAGGCCGCATCGAGGTTGGTGTTCACCTGGTTGGCCGCGCCCGTGGCGGCAAAGGTGATGTCGTCCGCCGCCGTGGGCGTCGCAAGGGTGGGCGTTCCTGTGGCATCGCTCGCCCAGTTGTTCCCGGTCCAGGTGCTGTCCGTGCCGCCGAGCCAGTGCGTCGCAGCCAGCCCTGAAGCGGCGGTGATGGTGATGGTGAAGCGGCGGATGTTTCCCGTGTCATCTATAAAGAAGTCCTGCGCCTTGAGCATCCAGGTGCCGTTGGCCAGCTCTCCGATGAAGGTGGCCAGCGGAGTGTCCGGCGCAAAAGTCCCGGTAAAGGGGGCGTCTCCGCTCGTCAGGGACTGGATGCTCGTGGCCGCCGCATCATCCAGCACCGTCTGCGCAAAGTTCTGGCCTGCGCTGCCGACCTGGTCGATCAGCAGCACCTCGGTGCTGGCAGGCGAGATCAGCGAGATCTTCAGGTCGCCCACAAAGGTATGGTCCAGGCCCACGTCAGCGGGGAATGCGTCGGGAGCGGAATCGCCATCGAAGCGGAAGGTCACATTCGTGATCACATCCAAGGCGCCAAAACCCGACACATCGATCGAAGCAAAGGCGGGCGCACCGGCAATATCCTCGCCTGTGCTATCAGGAATGGGCACGGCCGGACTGGTGTAGGAAAAGGACAGGGTCGTGGAGGCCAGAGTCAGGCAGGGGGCTGCCAGCACCGCCAGAGCGGCGAGACTCAGGGAAACGAAGCGGCGTGGAGCGCGGACACGGGGCGTCATGGGGTAATTCGGGTTTGGGGAGTGGAACCTGGGGGATCATCCAGACCCGATCAAAACCCCTTTGGCAGCCATCCGTTACAGTGCGGTGGGAGGGCTGCGCCAGATGACTCTGAGCTGCATCGTTATGATCTTCATCCGGCGGCAGGGGAGCGTGTGGGAAGGCCCCCACGCCACCGTCTCCGGCCAGGCGGCAGCCTGTTTAATCACTCATTCAGCCTGAACAATAAAAACTGCATTTCTAGAGTCTGAAATTGCCTTTAGATAAGAAGTGCCGTGCTTTGTTTTTTATAAGCAATCCGTTTTCAAGGCGTGATATCTCGCGGCTGCCTGACTTATGTTGCGCAGGGAGGACATGCGACGACCTGTGGAAAAAGTGGCCCCCCTCAGACAGCGAACCGCCTCACGCGGTACCCACCGCCGCCTCACAGGCAGCCGATCTCACCCGCGCCCGCTATGACAGCGGCACGGTAGGCTGCCTCGAATTCCTCGATGCCGAACGCACCCGCCTGCAGACCGAACACCAGGCTAATCAGGCCACTGCGCAGCGCTTTATTGCTACGGTGAGGTTGGTGAAGGCGATGGGTGGCGGGTGGTGAAAATCAAGCGTCGATGGGTATGCGATGCCTTTATTGACAGGATTAACAGAATTGCAGAATTTCAGGATTGCAGCAGCAGAGTTGTTCACTCGCAGAAGCAGGTATTTAATCGGCACGAAACAAATCGGCCCCCACATTGGCACTGCAGAAGAAATAATCCTGCATCATTCTGTCATATTGTTAATCCTGTCTAAAACCACCACCAAGCCACCCACCAACACGCCCCTTCGCCCTGCGCTCACTCTCACGGTCCGGGCAAATCCTCCTCAGTGATCATGCGGTGCCATCTTTGACAGGATTAACAGAATTCCAAGATTTCAGGATTTAATCCAAATGATTCTGCACTCGCAAAGCAGGCTTTTAAACCACCCGAAACACATCGGACGCACAGCCACCTTCAGAAAAAAATCCTGAAATTCTGCCATCTTGTTAATCCTGTCTAAAACCACCACCAAGTCACCCACCAACACTCCTTTCACCCACCACCCACGCGCCTCCGCTCAATCTTCGGGTTCATCAGCTCCCGCAAAATCAAATTCGGAAACCGCCGGCTCGGGGTGATGGCGTAGAAGCTTTCTTTGATCTGGGGGAATTTGTGGCGCTCCACGAGTTCGCCGCTTTCGAGCTCGTCTTTGACGACGACGGGGGGGACGAGAGTCACGCCGTGGGTTTCGCGGGCCATGAGGCGGAGCATGGCCATGTCATCCACTTCGGCGGCGATGATGGGACGGATGCCGGTCTGATCCATCAGCACGTCAAACGCGGTGCGGATGCTGCTTTCGAGACTGGGCAGGACGATGGGCACGGTGCGCAGGTCGGCGGGAAAGCGGAAGGGCTTCATGCCGCGCTTTTTATGGCCCACGAGGCTGACGGCCTGCTCATCCAGCAGGTGGCTGTGCCAGCCTGTTTCGGTATCGCGGCGGACGGGGGTGTTGGAGAGCACGACGTCCAGCGTGTGGGTTTGCAGCTGGGCCAAAAGCTCGCGCAGGCTGCCGGAGTGGATGACGAGCTCCACGTCATCGCGCGGGATGAGCGGGCGCAGGAAGCTGAGCTGGAAATTGCGGGAGAGATTGGACGCAGCACCCACGCGCAGGAGGCCACGGCTGCGGCCAGCGCGGTTTTTCAGCAGGTCGGTGAGTTCCTCGCCGCTGTGGAAGATGGCATGGGCATACTCCAGCGCGATGCGTCCGGCTTCGGTCAGAACCAGTGTCTTGTGCTTTCGCTCAAACAGGAGCTGGCCGAGGCTTTCCTCAAGACTGCGCAGCTGCACACTCAGTGCGGACTGAGAGAGCTTCAGGTGCTTGGCCGCCTTGGTCAGACTTCCTTCGGTGGCGATGGCACGGAAGTAGCGTAAATGATGGTAGTTTAGAAATCCCATGATCTCACATTTAGCAAAGCGAACGATGTGTGCCAATTCTTGAATTGGAACGAATCGTCTTTCTGGCGCATGAAAGCAGCCGTATGACCCCGACTCCCATGAAACGTGTCTCCATCATCTGCGAAGCGACCCTCGAGGAGCGCGTGGTCGAACTCCTGCACGAAATCGGTGCCCAGGGCCACATGGCTGTGCCTGTGCGCGGCATTGGCAATCAAGGAGAAGGCAGCGCGGAAATTTCTGAAACCGACCAGGTGCAGATCGAGGTGGTGCTGGATCCAGCCATGGCCGAGATCCTCCTCCAGCGGCTGCAGAGCGACTTCTTTGCCGCCCATGTCATGACCGCCTACGAGAGCGATGTGCAGGAAGAGCCCGAAGAAAGCCACGTGACCACGGAGGAGGAGCAGGCCCGGCTCACGCCCGATGAAGTGCTGCAGCAGTTTAAAGACGGCAACAGGCGCTTTCGCAGCGGCCAGGTGACGCGCCGCAATCACCGCGAGCAGGTGCGCAAGTCGGCGCCCGGCCAATACCCCAAGGCGGTGGTGCTGAGCTGCCTGGACAGCCGCGTCCCGGTGGAGGACGTCTTTGATCAGGGCATCGGCGATGTCTTCGTGGGCCGTGTCGCGGGGAACCTGGTGAATGAAGATCTGCTGGGCAGCATGGAGTTTGCCTGCAAGGTGGCCGGTGCGAAATTGATCCTCGTCATGGGCCACCAGCACTGCGGTGCGATCCGTGGGGCCATCGATGACGTGAAACTCGGCAATCTCACCACCCTGCTGGCCAAGATCAAACCCGCCGTGGCCCTGAGCGAGGATTTCGATGGCGAGAAGACCTCGGCGAACCCGCTTTACATGAGGCGCGTGGCCAAAAACAACGTGCGGGTTGCTGTCGCGACCATCCGCACGCAGAGCCCCATCCTCAAAGAGATGGAGGACCTGGGCCAGATCAAGATCGTGGGTGCTTTCTACCGGCTGACGGATGGCACGCTGGAGTTCATTGATTGAACTGGAACGGAGAGATCTGACATCAGGCCGCACGCAGCAGGGAGTCGATCACTGAGAAGCTGTCTTGATTTCAATGATACAATTGGGTTGGCACACCCAATGCCATTGGTTGGCGCGTGGGTTCATTAAATGAAATGGTTGTGCGGCAAGTCTCCACCAAATGACCGGCAACCTTTTTCCATTCCAGCCCACTCAGGCATTAATCTATTTTGAACTGGATTCTCTTCAAACTCACCGGCGGTCTGAGTTGTCAAAAGATTCAATAGACGCATTCATGGTCTGATTGACAATTGAGCTTGCAGGCCTAGTATTTGGATCTTGGCCAAGCACTTCAGCCTTAAAATCGCGCAACGATTTTTGCTAACCTCCGCACTGTTGCTGGTCCTTGCAACACTTCGGGTTTGGTCTGCTGTTCCCGCGCCGATTGATTTTGCCGGGTTCCAAAAGAATCGAGGCTCAGAAGCGGTGTTGTACCTTGGCGGGGAGGGGAGTCTAAGGAGTCTTGGACTGACTCAATTAGCCAAGGAATTCCAGGCTGGAAATTCTGATTCCACCTGCAAAGCATTCCATGCTGTCAGTTTTCTTCGCAAGAGAGCCAAACATGCATTGCTTGTGGTGGAGCGTTGTGGGGAGGTGTTGAACCGAGGTCCTCCGATCCGAGAACACCTCTGATTGATCACCGGCGTGGCTTCGTGACCTCTTGTGTCGCAGCCATGGATTCCACTGCGCAAACTCGGAAGGCACTTCTGAGGCCTGAACGTGCATGCGTCCCTATTGGGCGCTGGAGGCCGGTCATCGTTTTTCTTCAAGTTAGGTGTGCAAGTTAACCTCTATTTTTTATGAACGATACTATTCTACTGATTTTGCGATGTGCTTTGGGAGTAACAGGAGTGTGGATGGTTTGGCTGATCATTGATACCTTCTGGGGCAAGCATAAGGAAGATATCCCAGACGACGATTCTGCTGGCAAAAGTGATCCGGACTCCATGGATAAGTAAGTCCTGAGCGGTAACCCATGCATCGGCGATTCCACGGTAGGAGTCGTCGATGCAGCGCGCCCAGTATTGGGAATGGAAGGGGAGGGGGCGCAATGGTAGAGTCCGAATGCACAGCCTCACATGCAACCGCCGGACGCAGACCGTCACTTGTGCGGCGATCTCCATGAGATTGCAGCCGAATCGTGCCCAGCGTGGGACGAGAAAATGTCTGGCAAGAATGGCACTCGGTTAAGGGTGTCATTCGTGGATTTTGGGAGCTGGCGGCGCGCTCTTGGCGCGGCGGCGTTTATTGCAGCCGCTGCTGGCAGGCGCAGTATGTGGCGGAATTCTGGGTTTGCTTCCCGGTCGGCCGCATGCCGACCCAGGGAAGCACTCGCCAAGGCTTCCTTCTTCGCTCTACGAGCTTCGTAGGACACGCGGCATCCCTGGGCTATATTACGCAGCCCTTTCAGGGCTGGTGTGGCGCGGGGCGGAGTGGTGGAAGAAAGGTATTCCAGCAAGAAAGCGCCAAGTGCCTAGAGTCACGGACTGGTGACAACCTGCCTCAACCGAGTGCCATTCATGACTGGCACCTTTTCTTCAAGTGCGTGGTGGCAGGGTTTTGCAAGGTCGGATGCAGAACGGTTTTCAACTGCTCATGGTGGCATATTAACTTGTGGTATTATATCTTTCGCTTCGACCGGTTCTGCATTCCCCCGCCGTCACTTCCGGGCCTGCTGAAACTCCTGCACGCGCTGTTCGGCCTGGGCGCGCTGCTGCTGGGTGAGCCGGGGTGCCAGGGCATTGGCTCCTTCCGCAGCGGGGGCATCGCCCTGCGCGGAGGCCAGGAGATACCACTTCATGGCTTCCACCAGATCCACCGCCGTGCCGGTGCCTGACTCGTAGTAAACGCCCAGATTGGCCTGTGCGGGCACGAGGCCCTGCTCCGCGGCTTGGCGGTAATAGTTGAGGGCTTGGACGCGATCCTCAGGCACTCCGAAGCCGGACTCGTAGCAGGTGGCCAGGTGGTTCTGCGCCTCGGCGTATTTCTGGTCTGCGGCTTTGGTGAACCATGCCACGGCGAGAGCGGGGTCTATGCCCACACCGGTGCCGCGCGTGTAGCAGAGGCCCAGGGCTGTCTGCGCCGGCGCGTAGCCCAGGTCTGCGGCTTTGCGATACCACGGCACAGCGGCGGCGGCGTCCTGCGCCACGCCTACGCCGCCTTCATAGCAAGCGGCGAGCTCGTTCTGCGCCACATCCACGCCCTGCGCTGCCGCTTTTTGCAGCCATGCCACTCCGGCTGCGGGATCCTTTGCCACGCCGCTGCCGGCGAAGCAGGCGCGGGCCAGGCTTAGCTGCGCCATGGCGTGGCCTTGGTCTGCGGCTTTGCGAAACCATTTGGCCGCCTCGGTGGCATCCGGGGGTTTCCCTAGACCGGTGAGGCAGAGTGAGCCGACGAGGAATTGGGATTCTGCATCGCCCTGATTTGCCAGGATGATGATTTCTTCCAGCGTCTTGGAATTCGAATTGGGCGCTGCCGGGGTGGCCGCAGGCGCAGTGGCTGGCGGTGCCGCAGAGGGTGTGGGGGAGGGGGCCGCGACGGGGCCGGTGGGTTTAAAGTCAGTCGACCGCTGATAGGCCTCCGCACGTTGCTCAGGCGTCGCAGTCTCTTGCACAATGGCGTATAACGTGCCGGCGGGCTTATGGCCATTGCTAAGGGAGATCAGCAGCCATTTCATGGATTCCACGGAGTCTTTGGATACGCCACTTCCTGTGAAATACGCGGAGCCCAGGAGTGCCTGCGCCTCGGCATAGCCCTGCTCCGCAGCACGGCGGTACCACTCTGCCGCCACAGCCAGGTCTTTCGGCAGCCCTTCATCACCGAGGGCATGGGAGGCCCCCATGTGGACCTGAGCCGCCGCATGGCCCGCCTCCGCCCACCTGCGCTGCTCTGACAGCGGCAGGTCGTGATTCCACTGGGAATTTTCGAGGACGGCAGCAGGTGCAGCCGGGGTGGTGGCAGTCGGCGTCGAGCTTGCTGCAGGGGTCTTGACGGGTCGAAACGCCGCCACTCTCTGCTTGGCCTCGGCAAGCTGCTCCGGCCTGAGAACTGAGGCGAGGTCATTGGCCTTGATGTCTGCTGGTTGATCTCCCTGAGCGGCGGCGAGGAGGAACCATTTCAGCGCTTCGACGAGGTCCTTCGTCACACCATTGCCGGACTGGTAGCAGCGGCCCAGATTACGCTGCCCCGTCGCATCGCCCTGGTCTGCTGCTTTGCGGTACCACTGCACTGCTTCGGCAAAATCCAGCGGCAGGCCGTCGCCGTATTCGTAGCCAGCGGCCAGATTGTTCTGTGCGCTCGCATACCCCTGCTCGGCAGCTTTGCGGTACCAGCGCATGGCTTCGGCGAGATCCTGCGGCACACCGAAGCCGGACCCGTAGCAGAGACCCACACCGTACTGCCCTGGCGCATAGCCTTGGTCTGCTGCTTTGCGGTACCACTTCAGCGCTTCGACGGGATCCTTCGGCAGGCCGATGCCGGACAGATGGCAGGTTCCCAGATAATTCTGCGCCTTGGCATAGCCCTGCTCGGCGGCTTTGGCATACCACTTCACGGCGGTGACGGCGTCCTTCGGCACGCCGTCGCCGTCTTCATAGTGTGTGCCGAGATCATACTGTGCATCGACCAGCCCCTGCTCAGCAGCGCGGGTCAGCCACAGCAATCCGGTCGTGGGGTCCTTTGTCACGCCTAGACCTGCCGTGTAGGCAGAGCTCAGGAAATACTGGGCTTCAACTTCCCCCTGATCGGCTGCTTTGCGGATCCACTCCACGGCGGTGACTGAGTTTTGGGCCACTCCCTGGCCGCCCAAATAGGCCAATCCGAGCGCATACTGCCCCTTCGCGTGGCCCTGCACTGCGGCTTTGCGATACCACTCTGCGGCCGCTGCGTCATCCTTGGCTGTTTGCGTACCGACAGAGCAGGCCTGCCCCATTTGATACTGCGCCTCCGCATCGCCCTGCTCAGCCAGCGTGCGCTGCTCTGCCAGCGGCAGGCCGGGCCGCCACGGGGACTTTCCGGGGGAGGCAGCAGCCGCAGCCGGGGTGGGGACAGGCGGCGGCGTCAGCGACGGAGCCTCAGCTAGTGGCAGCGTCACGCCATGTGTCCTGGCCCAATCCGAAACCTTGAGCCGCGCCGCAGCCAGTTCTGCTGCGGTCATCTTTTTCAGCAGCAAATCGTAAACTTTCTTCACGTCATCCGCCCGGTGCGGGTGGCTCAGCGCGAGCCAGTAGTACGACTCCACATTGTCCCGCTCCGTCCCATCGCCAAAGAAGAGATCCATCCCCAGATTGAATCTCCCTGCCAGATTGCCAGCCTCCGCAGCACGCCGATGCCAGCGGAGCGCCTCCACCAGATTTTTTTGAATATGATGGCACTCACCCAGATCATTCTGTGCCTGCGCATGTCCCTGCTCCGCCGCCTTCAGCAGCCACCGGATGCCCTCGTCCATGTCCTGCGGCAGGCCCTGACCCCGCCCATACGCCAGCCCCAGTTGGTACTGCGCCTCCGCAAAGCCATGCTCCGCCGCCTTGCGGTACCACTCCGCTGCGGCCACATCATCCTTCGCCCCCCCCTCCCCAAGGCGCAAAGCATTGGCAAAAATGAGCTGCGCCTGCGCATGCCCACCCCTCGCCGCTTTGCCAAACCAGAGCCTTGCCTCCACCGGGTCTTTAGGCGTGCCCGCACCATCCAGGTAACGCAAGCCCACATTGAACTGCGCCGTCGCATCGCCCGCGATCGCCTTGAGGCGCAGCTCAGCCAGCGGCGTCGTCTTATCCTCCACCAGCGTCGGAGTCAGATCTCCGACAGGCGTAGCCGCAGCAGGCGGCGCAGCCTGCGTGGTCATCGTCGGTGCAGCCGCAGGCACAGCGGACGGGGCCGCAGTTGGCGCGGCAGCCGCCGCCCCGGCATCCGCAGGCGCGGCATCCGCCACGCTGCCTCGCTTGGAAGGGGAAAGCAGCAGTGCAAATATGCCCAGCAGCGCCACCACGCCCACGGAGGCCACGCCCCAGGCCACCATTGTCATCGCGCTCGTCTTTCGCTGTTTCGGGTGCACCCGAAGCGGCGGCAGCGGCTGGGCCTGGCTGTTTGGCAGCGGCGCCTTCTCCAGCGGGGGTGGCGGTGGCGTGGCAAACGTCCCCGGCTGCTCATTTGCCCTGACCGGCGGCGTCTGTGGGCGCGGGGTGCTCGCACGCGGCAGGCTCGGCGGTGCGATCAGTGGCTCGTCCGCTGCGGCCATCTCCATCTGGTAGGGAAACTCTGTGTCCGGCAGGTGATACAGGCACAGATAGGCCTCATAGAGGCGCTCCAGCTTTGCCGCCGCCTTTTCCTGCAGCTCTGCATTTCCCTCGAATCGGTCCGGCTGCCATACCATGCCTCCTTGTTCATAAGCCGTCGTCAAAGCCTCCCGGTTGATGGGTGCGGAAAGATCGAGAATATCCAAAGCTTCATGAGTAGTCATTGTTCCTAGATCATATCGAAGCATCAAAGCAAACCTCTGTCACGCCCAGAATTTCCTGGAGATGGACGTGATTTGCAGACTGTGCTCTCGATGAATTTTGATCCCCACTCCGCCGCTGCATCCCCAACCCTGAGCTGTCGCGCCTGTCACCTGCCTGCCATTCCATCCTCTGCTCCGGTCGGCTTCAAACTTCAGCTTTTTAGCTTCTGCAGTCCTGTGACACGGATTCTTAATCATGCGCGCGCCTAGGCAGGCTTGGTCAATGCTGAGCCATGATGCTGAAAATGAAATGCTTGTGCAGCAAGTCTCCACAAAACGCCTGGCATCTTTTTTCCGGCGATGATCTGGCCGCCGCCTGAGGTGAGGGAGGTGCCGATGTTTTCCGCGAGCTTGAGCCAGCCGGGGCGGGCTATATCTCATCTGTAAGTGACAGCTCTCTGTTGCGAGAGGCTAGGGCAATTTGAAGGCGCAGGTAAAAGACGGTCTCTCGCCCCGAGATGGAAGGCCGCAGTCGCTTGCTGTATTCCTGTTGCTCGCTGTTAGCTGGACTTCTGCTGTTGTTCTTTTTGCTGGAGAGCGTGCTTGCTGTAAAATGCCTCGATTGCCAGCCTGCGCACTTCATTTGCCTGGGGATTTAATTTGCCATAAGCCAGTTTATCCACGGCATTTTGAGCGGCCATCTCAGCCTGGATATCGGTTGCGGTAATGGGTGGGAATTTCATTTGCTTCGTGTGTATATTTTATCCCAGAGAGCCTGATTCACATCAAAATCGATTACTGCTAGCCTTTCAATGATCTGGCGTGAGGACTCCGGCTTCCTGTTCTTTTCTCACTTTCAGTGTGCTGTTCCATTCCTCCAGAAGGCCCTCTCGAAGCGATTCATCTTGCAAGCCCCATACAATATTTCCGATGAGCTCAGGACCTAGATAAAATTCAATCTCCAGACCATGCTTAATGGAGAACCGCTCCAGCAGATGAATGAGAGCTGAGACCTCCTCGAAATGGCGTTGATCAACCTCATAGGGAAGAGTTGTCCCCTGAAGTGCGGAATACACATCCAGATAGCCTCCTAGAGGATATGACTTTTCAGACGCGTCACCAATAGTCTTATCTGCCAGAATTTCGTCACCCTCTGACTCGGGATCAAAGAGCGCTGGTGGTGCGATCAGCCACTGACGCGATTGCGCCAGAAGCCGTAACGATTCTGCCAACTCTGGCTGAAAGGCTTGCACATCGGTGGTCAGCACCGCGAAAGAAAATTGGTCTGTCGGGTGGTCGGAATTAGGAGCCATGATGGCTAGGCTTCCTGTGGAGCAAGATTGTGGTCCACGAACATTTCGGCGAAGTGCTGCGGCGTCAGGGAGATGTTGTTTTCCGCAGCCGTCTGCTGGTGCTTCTGCCACATGTTTTGAATGAGGGTTGGCATGTTCCCCGGCAGGTGCATGGAAGTGGCGATTATTTGATCCCAAGTGCCGGAGGCGGAGTAGATCTGGGCCAGCTTGGGCTGCATGGTGGTGAGGTTTGCAGCGTCGGCTGGTGAGAGGGCACCAATGGCCTTGAGCACATAGCACTCAAGAAGGCGCAGGGTGGGTTTGCCGTGATAGCGTGGATTGTTCATCAGTGATAATTTGGGTCGATGGCGAGGCTGTCGATGAAGGCTTCAAAGCTGGGGGAGACTTCGTAGATGTCCATATTCTCGTTATGCAGGCAGATATTCACGCTTTGGGGCGTTTCGGACATATCCAGCAAGAAGGGGTCTCCGCCTCCGGTTTCGGCAAACGGAATGTAGTCAGACCCCACAATGGGGCGCCATTCTTCTATGGCATACCACATGCTTCTGGCGCCCTTGTCCTCTTCGGTTAAATGATAAAAATGGTTCTTCGGGGATTGTCGTGTGATTAGAGGACGGGTTTGAGGTCAAGTTTGCCGCAGAAGAACAGGATGCGACGGCGGTAGCTCGCGAAGCTGCGAAAGCCTCGTGCGGCCGCCTTGATCTGCTGGATCACG
>JAIPJY010000040.1 GCA_021733925.1 Prosthecobacter sp.
TGCTCACAAAGCCATGCGCCGCCTCTGTGACACCCGCAAGGCCGTGAACCTCGACCTCGCCGTCGCCTTCTGCGACAAAATCGCCGCCCACGACATCCTCCTCACCCACGCCCTCGACGGCCTCGTCAAAGGCCAGGAAAGCGGCGTGATCAAGCCCACCAAAGATGTCTCCGCCACTCTCACCCAATGGCGCACCCACTCAAACGCTGACGTCCGCAAGCACAGCCAAACCCTCGCCGTCCTCTGGGGCGATGACGCAGCCGTGAAGGAAATGATCGTCGCGCTGCACGATGCCAAGAAGCCCGAAAAGGAACGCATCGCCATCCTCCAATCACTGCGCAAGGTTCGCACCGACACCGTCAAAGAAGGCCTCAAACCCCTCCTCACCCCACAAACCTCCACCGCCCTCGCCGTCGCCGCCATCCGCGCCGCCGCAGACCTCGGCGGCGACGACTTCATCGCCCCGCTTCTGACCGTAGCGCAAGCCTCCGGCTTGCAGCAGTCCGATCCTCAAGCCCGCGGCCTCCTCTACAACGCCGCCATCGAAGCCCTCAGCACCCGCACCACCTGGACGCAGGCCATGCTCACCGCCATCGGCGAAGGCAAAGTCACCGCCACCGGCTTCCCCGTTCCCGTGCGCCGCGCCCTCGCCACCAGCAAAGACAAAGCCATCCGCGATCAAGCCTTCAAAGTCCTCGGCGCATGGAAAGATTCCTCCGACGACGTCAAATCACTCATCGCCCAAAAGAAACAAGCCTGCCTCACCGGCGAACCCGATCTCGCCAACGGCAAACTCATCTTCACCTCCACCTGCATCGTCTGCCACGAATTCCACGGCGGCGGCCAAAAGGTGGGCCCAGACCTCATCGGCAGCGGCCGCAGCAACCTCGACGCCATCCTCGCCAACGTCATCGACCCCAACCAGATCATCGGCAACGGCTACGAAAACTTCACCGTCAGCACCAAAGACGGCCGCACCCTCGCCGGACGCGTCGTCGAAGACACCCCCAGCCACGTCAAACTCCTCGGTGCCGGCGGAGCCGCACAGGTCGTTCCGCGCGATCAAGTCGCCACCCTCACCAACACCAAGCAGAGCCTCATGCCCATGGGCTTCGGCAACCTCCCCGACACCGCCTTCCGCGACCTCGTCTGGTACATCCTCGCCCCACCCGAAGAAGGCCCCCTCACCAAGGAGAAAAAAGACCTCCTCATCAAAGGCGTCGAAGACACCGCCCCCGCCAAACCCAAAGCCCCCAGCTCACGCGCCATCGACTGGGAAAGCGTCAGCCTATGGAATCCCGAGTGGAAAGTCAGCGCCCCCGACTTCGAACGCACCCCCGTCAAACTCGCCGAGTACTACGGTCGCAAAAACGTCCTCCTCATCCACCCCTTCCCCGACAAAAAAACGCCCGCCAGCTTCGAGCGCAAACTCAAGATCGAACCCGGCAAAACCAAGCTCACCGCCACCGTCGCCGCCGATGATCGCGGCGACTGGACCCTCAAAGCCGTGGTCAACGGCAAGGTCGTCAAAGAACTCAACGTGGACCACGAAAAACCCCGCTGGAAAACCCTCGATATCGATCTCTCCAAATTCGTCGGCCAGGAAGTCACCCTCCGTTTCGAAGCCCACGCCAACGGCTGGAGCATGGAGTTCGCCTACTGGGCAGGGATTGAGATAGAGTGACCCAAGGCTCCGCTGTGATGTCCCGAAGAAAACAAATCGAACTAGTCTGCGCACTGCTGATCAGTGCAGGCACCACTGCCATCTTGTTTGCCGTCTTTTCCAGGCGTGACTGGCAGCTGATGGGCCTTGCTTCGTGTGGGGGCTTCGTGGCCTTGGCCATCCTCGGGCTGGTCAGTTATCTGACCCTGCCAGCAAGTGACCGAGCACGGCCTGCGCCGCCATTGGACAAAAGTAGGCTGGTCATCGGCGCTCACCTCAAGGCTGTCATTCCTGATGTTGAAGGCTGGGAAGCCCTCGAGTCGCTCACCCGCAATGGCAGGTTCGACAAGTCCACTCATCACCATGTTCTCCTCGGCAAGCCCCAGCGGCATGACTCGGGTAGCTGGGAGGTGCGCCTCGAATTCCGTGACGACCTGCTGGTCGCGTATTCGTGGTCATTCCACTCCAGCAAGTCATGGTCTCTCAGCCGAGCTTCAGGCTGGGTGTCACGACGATCGGCCCTCATGACCGCAGGCTAATTCTACTTCGGTAAGTCATCAGGAGGCATAAAATCCATCGGGAGATCCTGCGGCATCACATTTTTACCTTGGAATGCCCTTGGCATGTTGTCACTGCCTTTCGTCATCCCATTCCTCTTTGCACCAGTCCCAACGGGACTGCGCATCATAGCGAAGGGGTGCCGAGCCTCAGCGAGGCTACCCTGGTACCGGACGACAATCACCGGGAAGCCAACCCAGCGCCTTCGCCACACACCACGTCCACCAGCAGCGTTTGCAAGAAGCTCCGCCGCGCTCAGAACGTGCCGCCAGCCCCCAAACCCCGATGACTTACCAAAGCAGAACTAATGCTTGCCGCAGCAAGCCAGACTCCCCCACTTTTGGTGTCGCCCGTCCGAAATCATGCAGCCCCCATGCGTCGCGCCCCAGCACGCCTTTCCCTCCTGGCACTCAGCCTGAGTCTTCACGCCGCCCTCCGCCTCGAAGCCCACGCCAACGGCTGGAACATGGAGTTCTCCTACTTGGCAGAGATCGCGCCGGAGTAATCCCCATCACTTCCGAAGACGTCTGATGACAAAAACGAGAGCTTCAATCCCGACAATGATGAGCCCCCATTCTGTCCATCGACTGGCCACCAGCTGGCCATAGGTTCGACCATCGAGATGGATCTTCATCGCCGTCGGCTTCATGCCTGACGGCGTTTCCATGTAGGTTCCAATGCTGGGCGAATAAAAGCGGTCATCGGGTGAATGGAAATAAGGATTCACCACCGTCAGGATGGCCGCGAGAAGCAAATAACAGAACCAGCGACAATAGGGAGGCTGTGGCCTCTGCGGTTGGGTGCTCGTTTGCATGCAGAACCATGCTGGCAGAATTTCCTCTGTCGCAAAAGCTCGAAATCATGCACTGTGCCTCCATGCGTTGCGCCCCCGCACTCCTTTCCCTTCTGGCCGTCAGCGTGAGCCTTCACGCCGCCCCTCCGTCCCCTGCCCCCACCCCAGCGGCACCCGCGACGACTCCGGCCCCCAAACCCGTGACAAAGCCAGCAGAGGCGAAACCTGCCCCCAAGGCAGAGCCGAAGACACCCGCAGCCCCCGCCAAGCCGCCGCCTGAAGACGCCTACGTGCAGATGGAAATGCTCACACGCGCCATGGAGATGGTACGGCAAAACTACGTGGATGACTCCAAGATCACCTATGCAGAGCTGGTGGAGGGGGCCCTCGAAGGCATGCTCCACAAACTCGACCCCCACTGCGAATACATGGGCAAGTCGCTTTTCGAAGACATGCAGCGTGAGCAGAGCGACACCTCCGAAGGCATCGGCATCACCATCGCCCTGCGACAGGGCATCCTCACCATCATCACCGTCCGCGAAGACGGCCCCGCCGCTGCCGCAGGCCTCCTTTCTGCCGATCAACTCGTGCGCATCAACGAAGTCCTCACCGATTCCGTCGGCATCGCCGAGGCCATGCAACTCCTCAAAGGCAAAGCCGGTGATGAAGTGCGCCTCACCATTCGCCGTCCCGGCACCAAGCAGTTCCTCGAATTCAAGGTGAAGCACGAAACGCTCGCCGAGACCTCCGTGCATGACCCCATGCTGCTCTCGCCAAAAATGGCGGGCGCTTACAAGATCGGCTACGCCCGCATCTCCCAGTACAACCAGCCCACGCCACGCGAACTCAGCAAGGCGCTGGATGTCCTCGAAAAAGAAGGCATGCAGGCCTTCGTGCTCGATCTCCGCAACAACCCCGGCGGCCTCGTGGACAGCGCCGTGGCCGTGTGCGGCGAGTTCCTCCCCGAAGGCACCGTGGTGGTCACCACCGAGGGCCGCGTAGCCTCGCAAAATCCCCCCCCCTTCCGCACCCCGTCACGCAATGGCAAGGAGCCGCGCAAGTATCCCATCGCAGTGCTGATCAATCAGGGCAGCGCCAGCGCCTCTGAACTGACCGCAGGCGCGCTGCAGGATCTGAAGCGCGCCATCATCGTCGGCACCACAAGCTTCGGCAAAGGCAGCGTGCAGACCATCCTGCCCATGAAAAACGGTGCCGCCATGCGCCTGACCACCGCGAAGTACTACACCCCAAGCCATCGCACGATCCACGAAGCCGGCGTCGAGCCCAACATCGTCTCCGCCCTGACCTCCGAAGAAGAACTCCGCATCGCCAAATGGCGCGCCTCCCACGGCACCGGTGAAGCCGCCGCCCTGGAACTCGCCAACCTTGGCGACAAACAGCTCGAACGCGCCGTGGACTCGCTCAAAGGCGTCCTCGTCTTCGATGCCTTCGTCGCCCCCGCCCTCGCGCCCGCAGCGAAGCCCCTGGAAAGCCGCTAAAGCAGATACAAACAAGTGCACCCTCCTGCCAAGGAGCGCGTCAAAGGCGCCAGCAAAGTGGTCCGCTCAGTCCCCTGAGCGGTTTCTGGGCAGTCGATCACGCTAATGCCTCACAAAAGAGGGTGCGGGCCACAATCTGCGCCAGCATCCATCACTCCAGCAAACTGCGCGCGATGATCGCATCGACGGGATTGTGATCATCCGTAAAAACGTAAGTGGAACGCGGCACCGTGCCTGCGGGGACGTGGGTGCGGATGAGATGTTCCTCCCACGAACCGGCGGCGACGTAGCGGCCAGTGATTAGCGACTTCAAATTCTCGCGTGAGCACATGATAATGACATTTCGCGCCTGATCGCGTGAATAATGAGAGCGGGCCTCCACATCGAAAATCTCGACGGAAGGGAACACTTGGCTCAACGTGCTGAGCATGCCGGAGGTGAGCTCAGACCTCGGCCCGGAGACGGCGGCGATCAAATTCATGATGAAAACCCCCTTCGGCTCCAGGTGATCCGCGATCTGCTGATAAAACTCCTGCGTGGCAAGGTGTGGCGGGATCTGGCGGATGCCGTTGTAAGCGTCTCCGAAAATAAGGTCCCACTTTTTGCCCTCGTTTTGCAGCAGGTAACGGCGCGCATCGCCGGCATGAGCCTTCACCTGCGGGAACTCGTCGAGCTTGAAGTACTTGCGACCCACCTCGATGACCTGCGGGTCAATCTCGACGACATCGACGGTGGCTTCAGGAAAATCGCGCGACACATTCTCCGGCATGCCGAAAGCTCCGGCACCAATGAACAGGGCGCTGCTGACCTTCGCGGGCTCGCGCAGCAGGGCGAGCTTCCAGTAATGCTGATAGGCCATGATCAGATCGCCCGTGTTCGCGTCCATGCCACCTTCCGCAGTGGAGTCGAGCTGGAGCACGCGGCGCAGCACATCACCGTCCTGGCGTTCACTGACCTCGATGTGATGATAAAACGACTCGTGCTCGTAAATGACACCCGGTTTCGGCTTCGGCGTGGTCATCAAGCTCATGCCAAAGGCGAAGACACCGCTCAAAATCACCGGTGCCTGCTGCTTGAGGCTGTTTTTGGCGAGCAGGAAGGCGGCGATCGCCAGCAGGAGCAGCAGAGTCGCCGTGCCAAAAAAGATGCTCCGCACACCAAAGGTCGAGAGCAGGAAAAAGCCCGAGAGAAAGGTGCCGACGAAACTGCCGAGCGAGCCCAGCATGCTGATCGTACCCGCCGCCGCGCCGACGTGCGTGTCCTTGAGCGTGAGACTGTAAAAGCGCACCGCAGCCGGTGAGACCGCCCCGAGCAGAATCCCAGGAATCGCAAACAGCAGCAACGAAATCATCACCGGCCCGGCAATGAGCCCATGGGCACTCAGGCCGACGGCAAACACCGTGTGCAGCGCCGGGATGAAAAAGGTCAGCACCGCAGATCCCGCCAGCAGCCAGCCGAGGAGATCGAGCGCCATTTTACGATCGGCAAGATGTCCTCCGAGATACCCACCCGCACTGAACGCGATCAAGATGACCCCGATCAATGCAGTCCAGGTATAGACGCTGTTGCCAAAGAACGGCGCCAGCAGCCGGTAGGCGCAGATTTCGATGACCATCATGGCGGCTCCGGCGAGGAAGCAGGAGAGCCCCAGAAAAATGCGCGTGCCGCGTGTGGCGGCGGCATTGTCGGCCAGAGGTGCGGGAGATTTGGAAGGTGTGCGGGACATGGGTGTTCGCGGTCAGTCGTTGTAGAAGACGAGGCTCATGATCTTCCAGCCGGTGGATGTTTTGATGAGCGTGAAACAATCGGTGCCGAGGGTGATGTCGGCTCCCTTGGTGAGCTTCCAGCGCACGCTGGCCTGGGCGGTGCGTTCGTCGCTGAGAATTTTCATGTCCGTGGGCACCTCGGTCATCGGCACCGTGGTGCTGGCGTGGCTGAGTTTCTGACCATGCAGAAAGTCAGTCAGCCCCTGGCTTTGCGGCATGCCCTGATGCACGAAGGTGATGCGCGCCTGCTCGTGAAAGCAGGCCCCGTACCCGTCCATGTCCTTGGCGGACCAGGTGGAAAAATAATGCGTGAGGAACTCGCGCACGTCGGCGGACTCCGTTTTTGACCCGGCTGGCTGGCAGCCCAGAAGCATGAGGGCCAAAACAAGCAGGGAAGCATGACGCATGACCAATGTCATCTGACTGGAACGCATGCTTGTTTCGTCATTCGTCATCGGATTTCGGCATTGGCGCACAGCGCCCGTTATTCCTCCGCAAAGGCCTCTTCTTTGACGCCGATCACACTCAGGATACGGTTCAAATCTTCCACGCCGTAGTAGTCGATCTCAATTCGGCCCTTCTTCTCGGCGTGATGGATGCTCACATTGGTCGTCAGATGCTGAATGAGCTTCTGCTCCACGGCCTCAATGGCACGGATCAGGTCCGTCTCCGTGGGCTTCGGTTTGGGCGGCGGTGGCGGATGCAGGATGGCATCGACCGCTTTTTCCGTGGCGCGAACCGTGAGGCTCTTGGCCACGATCTGCTGCGCCAGACGTTCCTGCTCATCATGCTGCTTGAGCATGAGCAGCACCTTGGCATGCCCGGTTGAAATTTTCGTCGCGACCAGCATGTCGCGAATGCCCACCGGCAGTTCCAGCAGGCGCATGGTGTTGGCCACCGTGGCGCGGTTCTTGCCCACACGCTGCGCGATGTCTTCCTGGCGCATGTGGAAATCCTTCGCGAGACGCGAGTAAGCCTGCGCCTCATCGATGGGGTTCAACCCTTCGCGCTGCAGGTTTTCGATCAGCGCCATCTCCAGCACGTCCTTGTCGCTGGCTTCGCGGACAATGACGGGGATTTCCTTGAGACCAAGCTCGCGTGAGGCACGGAAGCGGCGCTCTCCGGCGATCAGTTCCAGCTTGCCATTCACCCGGCGCACGATCAGCGGCTGGATGATGCCATGCTCGCGGATGGACTCCATCAGCTCCGTCAGCATCTCCGGCTGGAACTCCTTGCGCGGCTGCAGCGGGCTGGGGACGATCTGGTCCAGCGTCACACGATTCACCACATCTCCCGGAGCTGGCTGGGCAAGCGCAGGCAGACGCGACACTCCCGACACCGAGGAGGATGCCGAAATGAGTGCGCCGAGACCTTTGCCGAGTGCCGCTTTTGCCATAGGGATGGCGAGACTAGGGAGCACCCGGGATGATGCAAATTGGAATCGCGCCGAATGTGCAGCAACCGCATCCAAAGCTTTACCAATGTCAAATATCGCTCCATCTGATGGCTATGAAAAGCATGACAGGATTTGGCCGGGGCGAAGCACAGCGCTCCGGCGTGACGTGGAGCGTGGAATGCAGCTCCGTGAACCGCAAGCAGCTCGAAGTCGCGGTCAATCTCCCCCGTGAACTTTCCGAGCTTGAAAACGTGGTCCGCGCCGAGGTTTCCGCCGCTGTTTCCCGTGGCCGCGTGAATGTCGCAGTACGCAAGGAATCCGCCGCAGCCGGCACCGATGCCATTAGCGTCGATCAAGAACTGGCGGCGCACTATTACCGCGCCATGCACGCTCTGGCCTTGAAACTGGACATTCCGCCTCAGATTTCACTGACCGACATCACCCGCCTGCCCGGCGTGATCACCCAGACGCAGACAGAAACAGCCACCGAAGACGCCTGGCCCTCCATCCAGGAGGCTCTGGCTGGCGCCCTGAAGCAGTTGAACACCATGCGAAATGCTGAAGGTGCCAGTCTCCGCAGCGACATCGAAGCACGGCTCGCAGCCATCGAATCCCTCCTCGAATCCATCTGCGCCAAAGCCGCCACCGTCCCCGAGCACCAGCGCAAAGTGCTCCGCCAGCGCCTGGAGGACGCCGGCCTCCCCCTCCCTCTGGACGACGAGCGCCTCGTCAAAGAAATCGCCCTCTTCGCCGACCGCACCGACATCTCCGAAGAACTCACCCGCGCCGCCAGCCACGTGCAGCAGTTCCGCTCCTACCTGGCCAGCGACACCCCTGCCGGACGCAGCCTCGATTTTCTGCTGCAGGAATTTTTCCGCGAGTTCAACACCATGGGCTCAAAGTGCAACAACGCCGAAATCGCCCACCACGTCGTCACCGCCAAAACCGAGCTGGAAAAAATCCGCGAGCAAGTCCAGAACGCCGAGTGAGGCAGCGCATATCGCAAAACCCTTTTCCGCATCAAGCATCTGGAGCCTTTGGAGTGCGGTAGCGCAGCGAGGAACGAGCGCAGCTACCGCTTTCGCAGGCCGGTCAGTTCACTCATGCCGCGAAACGTTCGACAACGGCAGCCATCGCAACCGCACTCCAAAAAACCGCTCTCTTCGGAAAGCCGTTTTTGGGAAATGGGACAAGCCGGGCGGCATAAGCTTTTCACCTCTCGGCACATCGCGCTCTATCGTGAGCTTCCCAGTCTGACTGACGCCATTCGCCACCACTTGGCTCCGCCAACACACCAGCTCCAACGGAGCTGCGTATTATAGCCCAGGGATGCCGAGCTTTAGCGAGTGCTTCCCTGGGTACGTGCCCGCGATCAGGCAGCAAACCCATCGTCCCTCAACACCCAACAGCCACCAGCAGCGTCCTCCAACCGCTCCGCCACGCATTGGCTCCGCAATCAACCAGCGCACCATCAAACTTCGACATTCCGCATTCCGCATTCCGCATTCGACATTATTTAGTCATTCGGGCTTACTCATTCGTCATTTCACAAAGCCAAATCGCTTCCATAGGGCACCCACCGTCAGGATCCCCCCGGCTTCGGCAGCCCCTTCGGCACTGACTTCGGCGCCTCCGGCTTGGCCTTCCCATCTTCCGGCAGCCACGCCTCAGGAGCACCGGCCTTCACCATGACATCCCTCAGCGAGATACGGGCTCCATCACGGTTCTTGCATTCTTCGGCCGCAGCCATGAACGCATAAATCTCCAGCGTCTGCTTCGGTGAAACAGGCGACTGCTTGGTCTGGAAAAACTTCACAATCTCACGCAGCATCGGCGTGTAATCCCCCTCCGACTTCTGCTCGGTGATCTGCTTGTCGCCGAATCGGATCAGCTTGTAGCTCATCGCACCTTCATGAATGGCCAGCAGCGTGCCGGTTCGCCCCTCGGACCAAAGTCCCGTGACGATCGATTCGGACGTCGTCGTGGTGCGGGTCACGGAAAGGCAGCCGGACCCCATCACGGTGAAAAGCGCCTCCGTGGGATGTATCCCATAAAAAAACAGGTCGGGGTGAAACGGCAGCACATGCGCCGGACCGTAGGAGATGACACTCCGCGCCGGAGTCGGCTCGGCATTGGCGACTTCCAGCACACCGGGATACCAGCGCACCGCGGAGGCGCTGAACACAGGAACCTGGGCGGCTGCAGCAATCTTGTAGATTTCCACCACGTCCTTGAGAGAAGCGGCCACCGGCTTGTCCATGAAGACCGGTTTCCCGGCCGCAATGATCTTCCTCATCTGCTCCAGACGCGGCCGTCCTTCGAGGCTGAGCAGCAGGATCGCATCCACATCTTGGCAGGCCTCCTCCACACTGCCCACAATGCGCACGCCAAATTTGTCGCGCACGGTCGCGGTGAAACCATCAATGCGCGTCTTGCTCTCCTCAATGTCAGGACTCCCCCCGGGAAAGGCAACAACCACCCGCGCACCGGGAATATGGTTGGGGTTCGCAGGATCGTTCAGACGCAGCGTGAACTGTTCCGAATGCGAGGTGTCGAGGCCAATGATGCCGAGGCGAAGGTCGTCTGCCATGAGGGTCGTGCTGAGCAGCGCCGCCACACATCCCACGGCTGGGATGAGCAAGTCTCGGAGACGGCGGAGGGGTCGCATGCCTCTAAAATGCAGGCTCGGGGGGGAAAGCGCAACTGTTGAGTCGCTTGACCGTCCCGCCCGCCCCGCTAGCTTCGGATCATGGAAACCGTCAGAATTGGCATCGTTGGACTTGGAAACATGGGCAAGGCACACCTTGCAAACATTCGCGCGGGCAAGATTCCCGGCCTGCGCGTCACCTCCTTGTGCGAGAGCGTCGGCACCCTGCCGAACCTCATCGAAGGCGAAAAAGCCTTCACCGACGTCAACCTCATGATGCGCAGCGGTCACATCGACGCCATCCTCATCTGCACCCCCCACTTCAGCCACACCACCATCGGCATCGCAGCCCTTCAGGCAGGCCTCCACGTGCTCGTGGAAAAGCCCATCTCCGTCCACAAAGCCGACTGTGAGCGTCTCATCGCCGCGCATACCGACAAAAACAAGATCTTCGCCGCCATGTTCAACATGCGCACCAACGCCTGCTTCAAGAAGGTCAAAGACCTCATCGACAGCGGCGAAATCGGCGCCGTCCGCCGCGTCCACTGGGAAGTCACCAACTGGTTCCGCACCAATTATTACTACGCCACCGGCGGCTGGCGCGGCACCTGGAAAGGCGAAGGCGGCGGCGTTCTCATGAATCAGTGCCCGCACAATCTCGACCTCTTCCAGTGGCTCTTCGGCATGCCTCAAAAGGTGCGCGGCTTCTGCCAGTTCGGCCGCTTCCATGAAATCGAAGTCGAGGACGATGTCACCGCCGTCATGCAGTATGACAACGGCACCACCGCCACCTTCGTCACCAGCACCGGCGAAGCCCCCGGCATCAACAAGCTCGAAATCTCCGCCGAGCAGGGCCGCCTCACCGTCACCGACGGCACCCGCATCCACTTCCAGCGCAACCGCCAGCCCATGAGCAAGTTCTGCATGGAAGCCGAAGCCGCCTTCGCCATGCCCGAAAGCTGGCACATGGACATCCACGTCGATCAAACCGGTGGCCAGCACATCGAGATCCTGCAAAACTTCACCAATGCCATCTTGAAGGGCGAAACACTCCTCTCCCCCGCCGCCGAAGGCATCCGCAGCGTCGAACTCGCCAACGCCATCCTCCTCTCCACCTGGCAGGACAAAACCATCGACCTCCCCATGTCCTCCGCCGACTACGAAAACATCCTCAAAGAAAAAGGCGAACAATCCACCTTCCAAAAAACCAAAGTCGTCGCCAAAGCCACCTCCGACGACTTCGCCAAAAGCTTCCGCTAAAAGCTCAGGCAACAGTCAAAAATAAAACGCCGCCCGGGAAACCGCGCGGCGTTTTTTCTGCCCCCTGGGACCGCGGCATTCCAATGCCGCTCTTCCCCCACAACTCCCACCAGCCCCACCACGATCATCTCTCCCCAAGAATCACGTTCCGGCGTCTTGGTCAGAGCGCCTTCTCCGAAGTCGCCGCCAGCCCATCTTCCTCGGAACTCTCGCCATCATATCTCACTTCATCCCAGCGATCGCACCCGCAGCTGTCGCAGCGTGTAAAACGGCGCTTCCGATTCTGCCATTCGTCGTGCCCCGTGTTTGCGCTTCGGACTGAACTGCTCCCGCTGCGTCTCAAAGATGCCTTCCACAAACGCCTTGCTCCCCAGCACCACGCCGTCGCTGAAATACCTCACCCGCAGCCTCACCAGTTCCGCAGGGCTCAGCCTCCCTTTCGCGGCCAGCACAGCGCGTGCTGACTCCGCCGTCACGCCACGCCGCACCACCTTCTCATTCTGCAGGTCCTTCACCTCCCGTCCCTCGTCGTGCAGCAGGCAGCGATACGCCTCTGCCGCTCCCGCGCTCTTCCATCCATCCACCGGCTTCCCCTGCGCCTTGCACAGCCCACGCTGCGCCCTGCGACTGCCCCCCAGCGCCTCCGCATACCCGCACCACCGATAGTCCTTGGGATCCTTCACCAGCCCCGCACGCACCGGATTCAAATCAATGTACGCCGCCATCGTTCGCAGCGCCTCGCCCTTCCCCTCCACCAGCACACTCTTGAAGCGATCCATCCACAGCGTCCCTCTACGACCACGCCGCTTGTTGAACCAGCGGCTGAAGCGCTCCTTCACCTCCTTCACAAACAGCGACAGATCGCAAAAGCGCTTCTTCAGCGCCTCCACTCGCTGCTCCGCCAGCACCGTCAAACCACGCGTGCGCAGATCCGCCAGTTCATCCCGCAGCAGCCCCAGATAAGCGCGGCTGTACAGCGTGCGCAGGTGCTCAAACAGCTTCGCTTCGCCATCCACCCCTGCAAAGCGCTCCAGCCACGTTTCCCGATGCGGCACCTCCGCCAGCAGATGAAAATGGTTCCTCATCACACAGTAAGTCACCACCTTGATCCCCGAAAACTCCGCCATGCGCCAGATCACCCGCCGCAGCGCCTCCTTCTCCACCTCATCAAACAGCACCTCCCCGCCACACGTCCTCGACATCACATGATAACAATAAGACTCCAGCGGCCCCTTCCCGAGAATCCGATGCCTCCCTCCCGACCAAGAGCGCGCGCCAGGATAGAGACCCGTTTTCACATTCACCCCCACAAGCTGCTCTTCAAGCGGAACCATTTGGGGATCAGTAGTTGAACTGGTTTTCATGGGGTAAAAATGGACTAAAAGTCGGCAAAAGCAATTTTTTAATGCCTGGCATATTATTTGATACAGCAGTTTCCAAACCTAATTTCCCCATCGAACCGAGGATGCCCACATTTGGACTGCGGTCGCGCAGTGAGGAACGAACGCAGCTACCGCTTTCGTCGGACTGAGTGGCACATGCGTGCCAGGAAACACCCGAAAGCGGGAGCCGGTGATTCGTCGCCAGACGGTCAGCCCACACCCGCCGCGCGACAACGAAAGCAGCAGAAATCGCAGCCGTACGACAAGGCGCTCCGCATGGCAAAGACTGTAAATGCCACTCCCTCAGGAAATCAATTTCGGAAAATGCTAGGTCATTCAGCCGCCTGCTTGAGCGCCTTGAGCGATGGCGCACCACTCAGCTTCGCCAGCTCCCCAGCCACAATCTCCGCCCGTCGTGCCGCGTCCAGCCGGTCCTTCGCCTTCGCCTGCACCGCCGCAAGCTGCGCTGCCCGCAGTTTTTCAGCCACGGGCGAGCCTGGATATTTATCCGCTCCCACGGCCTTCCAGTCCTCTGCAAACGAACTCACCAGCCGGGCCAGTTCACCATCATTCTGCTCAAGCTTTTGCATCACCGCATGGATTTCCTCCGGCGTGGCCTCCGTGCCGGCGCTCGCGGACGAACCGTGCGTCCCGCTCTTCGACGAGGGCCAGAACAGCAGCGCCAATAATCCAACGACCACAACAGCCACCACCCCGATGACCAGCACAAGCTGTTGCTGCTGAGGCGTCATTCGACCAGCCGGCTTTTGTGGCGGAGCAGCTTTCCGTTTCTCCCCCACCGCCGGCACACCCGGTGCACGTACAACCGGTACAACCGGTACAACCGGCGCTGCCGGCTCACCCGCACCTGCACCCAAACGCAAGCCCGCCCCCAAACCCGCACCCATGCCTGCCCTCGATCCAGCTCCAATGCCTATGCCTAGGTCTACGGCCATGACATCGCCGGAAACCGCTCCAGGCTCCGCAGCCTGCTTCATCGCCACATTGATGTGCGCACGAAGTTCACCCGCGTCCTGATACCTCTTCTCCGGATCGGGGTCGATGGCTTTGGCGATGATGCTATCCCACCGCGTTGAGATTTTGGCAAACTCCGTGACCGACCGCCGCGGCTCCCCCGGAATCGTCCCGGTCAGCATTTCATAGAGCACCACACCCGTGGCATAAATATCCACCCGGTGGTCCACCACGCTGCCACCACGAATCTCCGGCGCGGCATAATCTGGCGTACCAAAGGGGTTCTCCTGCTCCGCTTCGTCGGAGACTGGCCGCGCCAGTCCAAAGTCCGCCACCTTCACATGGTCACTGGCATTCACCATGATGTTGCCCGGCTTGATGTCGCGATGAATGATCTGGTGCTCATGCGCAAAAGTCAGCGCCTCACACAGCTGCATCGCCAGGTTCGTCGCCTTCCGCAGCGAAAGACTCCCCTTGTGAATCAGATCGTGCAGCGACTGCCCTTCGATCCATTCCATCACCAGATACAAATGGCCCCCGCCCGTGATGCCGAAGTCATACACGCCCACAATGTTCGTGTGGTTCAGCTTCGCCATCGCCCGTGCCTCCACCTTGAAACGGTCGGTAAATTCCTTCTCCGCCCCAAACTCCGGCGGCAGGATTTTGACCGCCACTCGGCGGTCGAGGCTCTCCTGATACGCCTTGTACACCGCCCCCATTCCGCCGCATGCCGCTAATTTTTCAAACGTGAACTGCGGCAGGTAGGCGTTCATTGCCTCAAGGCTCGGGACATCAAACGAAGGCTCTTCCTTGGGAGTGGATTCATCGGGCATGAAGGATTCATACCCGCCCGAACCTCAGGCCGCCAGAAAAAAACCTTAGCGGTTACGTCCCATAATGGCAGCTCAACGCACAGGCTCTGCAGCCGTCGCCGGTGCAGGGTCCACACCCGTTGCTCCAGCCACGCTTTGTCTCAAGGCACTCAGCGAAGGGGCCGTCTTGAGCTTCGCCAGCTCCGCCGCCACCGCGACCGCACGTTTCGCAGCCTCCGTCTTGCCTGCGGCCTCACGTTCACGGGCCTTCTGCAAAACAAGCTCGCACTGTGCTGCACGCATTTTCTGCGCGGCCATCTCCGCACGGCCTTGAATCGCCTCGCGCTGGACGTCGTACGCTTTGCGCAGCGTCTTCAGCACTTCCGGCCACTGCAGATCAGGTTCTCCCAGCGGCTCATGATTCGCAATATGGGAGATTTCACTGAGAACAAAATCACGCTGCTGCGGCACCAAGCCGCTCAGACCTCGTTGCAGCGCCGGGATGTATTTGTCCGCCAGGCTCTGCATTTCAGTTTCAGTACCTATCTCCGTGTTGACCAGCCATTCAGCACCGAAATCGATGACCATCTGCGCCAGTTCAGGATCACGTTTTTCCAGCCGCAAAATCGCCTCCTGCGGGGTTTCCGGCGGCGGCTTCAGCGGCGCAACCTTTGGCATGACCTCTGCCACCGGCGCTGGTGGCGGCGCGGGCGCGGGCACCACAACGATCATCTTCTCGGCAGGTGGTGGTGCAGCTTCCGGCTGTTTCATTTCCGGTTCAACAACAGGCACCACCACGACAGGCTCCACCCTCTTGCCAGGCTCCTTCACTTTCTTCACCTTAGGCTTAGCCTCAGGTTCATCCGCCTTGGGAGGAGAAATCGCTGTCTCCTGCTTCTGAGCTACCTCGGGGGCAGGTTCCCCTTTGAACATCATGCCGAGCACAATGCCGATGACGATCACCGCCGCCCCGATCATCACAAGATTCAGCGGCTTCAATGCAGCTTTGGCCTTGGTCTCATCCTCGACCACCGCCACAACGCCCACAGCCTGCGAAGACTGATTGATCAGCAAGGCAATGTGCGCACGGAACTCGCCCACATCCTGAAAGCGCTTCGCTGGATCGGGATGCGTCGCCTTGTCGATCAGTTCATCCCAGCGCGGAGACAGGGGCGCAAACTCCTGCACCGATCGCCGTGGATGCTGCGGCACACGCCCCGCCAGCATCTCGTACAAGACCACACCGGCGGCAAAAATGTCCGCCCTCTGGTCCACCGCGCCCTTGCCCAGAATTTCCGGGGCCGCGTAGTCCGGCGTGCCAAAAGGATTTTCCTCCGCTTCACCCGTGATCGGCCGTGCCAGACCAAAGTCCGCCACCTTCACCTGATCATCCTCGCTGATCATGATGTTGCCCGGCTTGATGTCGCGGTGCAGAATTTTGTGATGATGCGCAAAGGCCAGCGCATCACACAGCTGCATCGCCAGGCTCGCCGCTTTGCGCACCGGAATGCTGCCGTTTTGAATGAGCGTGTGCAGTGTCTGCCCCTCCACCCATTCCATCACCAGATACAAATGCCCTTCCGTGGTGATACCAAAATCATACACACCCACGATGTGCGTGTGGTTCAGCTTCGCCATCGCTCGCGCCTCGGATTTGAATCGATCCGCAAAGTCCTCCTGCCTGCCAAATTCCGGCGGCAAAATCTTGATCGCCACCAGCCGGTCCAGACTCACCTGCCGCGCCCGGTACACCGCACCCATGCCACCGAAAGCCGCCAGCTTTTCAAACGCATACTGCGGCAGCAATGCAGCCATCTCCTCGACGCTTGGGACGTCAAACGGGGGCTGATGCTCGGCTGGAGATTCCTGGGACATGAAAAAGGCGGCGGACTGTTACCGATACGCACCCGAACAGCGAGTAAAATCACCAGCACTCGCTTTCCCACCACGCACAAAAAGAGACTCAGCATGAAAAGCGCCGGCCCATTGTGCCTGTGTCTGGTACTTTTATCCTTTTTACCCTCGGCGCAAAAGCCAGACACGTTATTGGCGCAAAAAATGCATAAGCCTCTGTTGCGCCAAATCCCCCCGGTGCATGCCCGTCACATCCTGCCGTCACCTTCTTATTTTATGCCACACTCACCCGTCTCTGAAGAAAAACTCGTCGGCTTCCCTGCCCGCTGTCTTTCGCTGCGTCAAAAGCTGCGTGTCTCAAAACCCGAGCTCGCCCACTGGCTCGGCGTCGGACGCAGTTACGTCACCGTCCTGGAGAAAGGCCGCCAGGCCCCCTCCAGACCCGTCTTCCAATTGATCGAAAAACTCGAAGCTGCCGCCAATCTCAAACAGCTCGCCATGCACATGCCACAGCCTGACACCACCTCCGCACCCACCGAAATGGCAGGCCTCCCGCCCGCAGCCATCGAAGCCCTGGACCGCCTGGTCCAGCAGGAGGAAGCACCTTCACCAGTAGCCGCACCACCCGCCATGCCCTTCGCGGCCCCCGTCATCCGCACCAAAAACGCCTTCGCACTCCGCGTCGCCGCCCTGCGCGAAAAGATGGGAGTCAGTCGTCCCAAGCTCGCCCAGCGTCTCGGCGTTTCCCGCCAGTACGTCACCAAAATCGAAAATGGCGCCCATGCCTCCCTGCCCGTCATCAAGCTCATCGAAAAACTCGAAGCCGAGATTCAAAACGCATCAGCCGAAACAGCCGCTGCGACCGTGCATGAAAACACCACCGCTGCCACCCCGGCACCACAGCCACCACCCGCACCATCTGTGGTGGACACTCCTGCGTTTTCAATGCCCGCTGCATCCGCCCCCGTGACCCCGCGCATCGCCCTCCTCCCCGTCCTCACCATCCCTGCCGCGCGTGAACTGGCATCGCCGGCTCAGGCAGTCTTCGCCGCCGCCGAGCACTTTGCCTTCAGCGTGACCGACCCCGATGCCTTCGGCCTTCGTCTCACCGGCGATGCCATGCTCCCACAGCACCACGATGGCGAACTCGCCATCCTCTATCCCAACAGCCCCCCTCACACCGGCAACCGCGTCATCGCTCGCCTCAGCGACAGCCTTGGCGGAGACGTCCTCTTCCGCATCTTCAGCACCACCGATCACGGCCACTCCATCGTTCTCTCCAGCCTGAACCCCTTGTATCCCCCCGTCACCCTGAGCCCACAGGAGATCGCCTGGATCTACCCCGTCGCCTCCACCGTGCGCCAGATGCTGCAGTAATCAGCCTCCAAAAACTCGCCTGGCAGGAATGTGCACTCAGCTAAGCAGAGCTCTTCATTTCATTGCCCTTTCCTCCGTCCGCAGAAATAGCCGCACGCCAGCAAAGTCTCCCCTCTAGGCACACGACCTCTCTTCTTCGCTCCACAACATCGCATACCCAGCGCACGTTTTGTAGTCCCGCCTTTAGGCGGTTCTGGACGAACGTCCACATTGTCACGCCTCGCGATAAACCGAGGCATGAAACCAGAAAATCATCCAAAGGCTTGCATGCGCTCAGGGTGGGCCCGCATCTCACATGCAACTCAAGCACCGACTGAACCTTAGCTCCGATTTCACTCGATGGCGCACTGGTCCTAACCACTCCTCAAGCACTTGTCTGAAACAGACTGCTGGGCCATGGAAGGCGTGACAACCTCCGCCCAACCAGTCTCTCCCATGCTCTCCCGCATCCTCGCCCTTTCCCTCTCCGCGGCCTCGCTCTCATTCGCCGCAGACATCCTCCTCTCCCCCACCGGCCCCATCTCCACGCCTCAGGCCGCGCGTGACGCCGCACGCACTGCCCCCAAGCCCGCACGCATCATCGTAGCCCCCGGCACCTACGCCATCACCGAAACCCTCACCCTCGGCCCAGACGACTCTCAAGTCACCTGGACCGGCGACAACACCACCTTCACCGCCGGCAAGCCAATCACCGGTTGGAAAAAAACCGACACCGGCCTCTGGAAAGCCACCCTCCCCGACAAAGCCTGGAAGTTCGAGCAGCTCTGGATCAACGGCCGCCGCGCCACCCTCGCCCGCTCGCCCAACAAAGGCTACTACCACATCACCGAAGCCGTCGGTGCCGGCGTGTTCCCAGACCTCAAGGAGAACATGAACTTCCACGCCTTCTCCATCACCAAAGAGCAGTACGACGTCCTCAAATCCATCCCACCCACCGAGCGCGACAACGTCCTCCTCACCGTCACCCACGCCTGGGCCGTCGGCCAGTGCCGCATCAAAGACCTCAACGACGAAGTCCTCGCCATCCGCATCAAAGGCCGCTCCCGCTATCCCTTCGTCGAGTACGAGCCCGACCAGCGCTGGTGGGTCGAAAACTTCCGCGCCGCACTCGATGCCCCTGGCGAGTGGTTCCTCGACAAAACAAAGGGCGAAATCCTCTATATGCCCCTCCCCGGCGAAGACATGACCAAGGCCGAAGTCATCGCCCCCGTCGTTGACAAATTCCTCTCCATCAAAGGCGCACACGATGTCCGCTTCGAAAGCATCGCCTTTCAATACAGCAATCACCTCTACCCCGCCGATGGCCTGCACGATGGCCAGGCCGCCACCACCAGCGATGGCAGCATCGAGATCGAAGACTCCAGCGCCATCCACTTCACCCACTGCGAAGTCGCCCACACCGGCCTCCACGCCATCTGGTTTAAAAACGGCTGCTCCGATTCCTCCGTCACCCACAGCCACCTGCACGACCTCGGCGGCGGCGGCGTCTATGTCGGCGAAACCGCACGCCCCGCCGACGAGCGCGTCAATCACCACATCACCATCGACGACACCATCATTCACCACGGCGGCCGCCTCCACCCCAGCGCCTGCGGCGTCGTCTTCACCCACACCCAGTTCTGCACCGTCCGCCATTGCGACATCGCAGACCTCTACTACACCGGCATCAGCGCCGGATGGAATTGGGGCTATGGCGACACCGCCTCACGCGAGACCCTCGTCGAAAACAATCACATCCACCACCTCGGCTGGGCCTACCTCAGCGACATGGGCGGCTACTACGGCCTCGGCACCTCACCCGGCACCATCATCCGCGGCAATCACGTCCACCACGTCGCCAGCCATCGCTACGGCGGCTGGGGCCTCTACAACGACGAAGGCAGCGCCGACACCCTCATGGAAAACAACCTCGTGCATGACACCTGGAACGCCGGCTTCCATCAGCACTACGGCTACTTCAACACCGTCCGCAACAACATCTTCGCCTTCGGCCACACCGCTCAAATTCAGGCCTCCCGCAACGAAGCCCGCCTCCGCTTCCGCTACACCAACAACATCGTCGTCTGGGACCCCGCATCCCCCCTCCTCGATGGCGGCGAATGGAACTGGAAGTTCTTCGACAAACCCGAGCGCGGCGATCCCAAAGACAGCCTCGTCTTCCGCAAAAACCTCTACTGGCCCACCGACGGCAAGATCCCCGCCACCCTCACCAAAACAACCTTCACCTGGGACGAGTGGCGCAAGCTCGGCCGCGACAAAGACAGCCTCTTTGCCGATCCCCTCTTCGAAGACCTCGCCGCACGAGACTTCCGCCTCAAGCCCAACTCCCCCGCCGAAAAAATCGGCTTCAAGCCCTGGGACCTCACCCTCGCCGGAGTCCGCAAAACCGACCCCACATGGCGCACCCTCGCCGCCCAAGGCCACGACTACCCCACCTGGGACACCGACGCCAAACCCTGGCCCGCCCCCGAGTACCAAATCAATCAAGACTTCGAACACGCCGGACTCGGCACCCTCGGCATTCGCGGTGCCAAATACACCCACGAAAACAAAGGCGAATCCATCGCCGTCACCGACGAAACCTCATCCCCCTTCACCCCCGGCTCCAAGCGCAGCCTCAAAGTGCAGGACGCCCCCGATCTCAAGCACAGCTACGATCCCATCCTCGACATCTACCCCACCACCTGGGACACCGGCACCTTCCACATCGAGTTCGACGTCATGGCCCAGCCCGGTGCCGACTGGTTCTTCGAGATCCGCGGCAAAAGCGGCGACTTCGGCAACGGCCCCTACCTCCGCTGGCAGAAAGGCCAGCTCACCGCCAGCACCGACAGCAAAGTCCAGCTCACCACGATCCCCGCCGGCGAATGGTTCCACGTCTCCCTCACCGCCACCACCGCCTCCGGCAAATGGTCCCTCGACATCACCCGCCAGGACGGCACCAAACACTCCTACCCCGACCTCAAGTGCAAACCCGCATGGACCTCCGCCAGCTACCTCCTCTTCAGCGCCCTCGGCACCACCAAAACCGCCTTCTTCATAGACAACCTCAAGCTGGAGCAGATTGCGCAATAGACTGACACGCCGCCTCGGCAGTCTTCCCTCATATACCTGTATTGAAGGCCAACGGCCTTCCGTAATTAAGCCCAGGGATGCCGAGCTTTAGCGAGTGCTTCCCTGGGTATTCTCATCCCACTCGGGAAGCAAACCCAATACTTCGCCGCATCAGAATGCTCACCAGCAGCGTCTGCAATGAGCCCCGCCACGCTCAAAACTTGCATTCAGCTCAAAAAGCTCACGATCCGCACCTTTAACCGAGCACCATTCAATTCCGGCATTCTCACCTCATCAGCTCCTCCAGCCGCGACAGCACCTCACGCCGCCTTGCCTGCAGGTCCAGGCTCAGCAGTTTTTCCACAGCCTCAGGTGTGGCAGACAGCGGAGGCATCGAGACCGTCTGGTGGTCGCGCCCCTCCGTTAGGACACGGATCATGCTGCTGACAATTTCCTTCACCGCTTCGGACTTAAGATCAGAAGACTTGTCACGCAGCAGCGCCTCCACCAGTTCCGCCGCAAGCACATGGTGCGGATTTTCATACGACTCCACCGCCTTGAGCACAAACTCACGCAGCAGGGAGAAGTAATTCGGCGCATCGCCAGCCAGCTCGCGCGCCACCGCGAGCACCTCATCCATCTTGTCCACAAAGTGCAGCCGATAGGCCGCCCAAGTGGGGAACAACTGCCGCCGCAGTTGCGGTACCGTCTTCGAAGCTTGCCACAATTGATCCATCAGCTCACGCCGCTCATGATTCAGCGCCAGTTGCTCCGCCGTGTACCGGTCCTTCAAGTCCAACGGGCATTCCCACAAAGCCCAGAGATGATGATCATCCCTCCCTGGCGGAATCGCTCCCGCAATGAGCTTGATCAGTCCATCCTCATTCGGGCCAAAGCTGTGCGGCGGTGAGGAATTGCCATAGACGGTGTCAAGCATCTGCAACCCCAGCCGTGCCAGCCGCATCCGCTTGCCACCGTCCTGAACTTGCCATTCTAAATTGTTTAGCTCGTTGATGTAATCAAACGTTTGCTGCGATGGTTCTGCCAGCCCTTGCTTGATGTAATCCACCAGCACCACTTCATCCGGCTGTTGGTCCACCACATAACGCACCAGCAGAGGGTGCAGCGTCTCGTCTATCCATGTGGGATGTTTCAGGGACAGTTCGCAAAACTCCACGAAGAGTTTTTTCCGTGCGGCCATAGCATCAGCGCTGGCAGGATTGGCCACCGTTTGCGGTTTGCGAAAGGAATTCTGAAAAGGGTTTACTTCAGGGTACAACTCAGGAGCCACGATACCCCTTGCTCCGTCTTTCACCGCATCCGCCAGCAGTGCAAATGTGGTGGACACAGCCCCGCCTCTGGACCCCTCCTTGGGAGACATTAGGTTGGGTTGCTGCCTGGCCAGCCGCACCACCGCAGCGGCCAGCTTCAGCCGTTGGTTGCAGTCCGTCGTCGCCTCGGCCGTTTTCAGCATCGTGAACAGGTTGCGATAGGCTTCGGCGGGAGGTTGTGCTTTTAAAGCTTCCACCAGGTTTTCGGCGTCGCCGCTGGGGGACCGCAGCCGCGCTCCAGCGATGACCGCCTTCAGCGTTGGGTTGCCAGCATCCAGCTTGAGCGCCTCAGCCGCCCAGGCAATCGCCTGCTCCCACTCCTCACAGGCTTCCGCCGCCTGCACTGCTTGCACCAGCCGTCGCCACGTGGGATCCTTGCCCGGTTCGGCCGCCGCCAGCACGCTCTTGGCCAGACCTTTCGGCCCGATGATCCGCTGCCATCGCTTGAGCTGGCCACTGTAACCATTTTTGTCGTAGAACCGCCTGTCCGCCTCATTCCGCAGAAGACGCACCATCACCTCCACCGTCGCTGCGGTGGGTGTGGCCTGCCGGTACTCCACCACCCACAAGACATCATCGCTGAATGTCAGTTCATGAGCCTCGTTCAAAGAACGTGTCAGGTTGTTAAAATACGCCGTGCTCTCGCCATTCCAGAGGCGCTCCTGAAGTTCTGCCTTCTTTTTGGGCTTATCACGCAGAGTGTCCGCTTCGGACTGCATACCCAGACCCCGCAAGATTTCCGCCCAAGGCGCGCGTTGACCGTCCGGTATTTTTTGCAACCGAGGGAGCAGCTCTGCCGCCACTGCTCGCAGCCGTTTCTCATGGACCGCAGGAGGCGGCGTTGGCGGCTTCGTGTTCATTCCTTCACGCCGTTCACCCTGGTAAGTACCAGCCAGCAGGTAGACGATTTGCGCCAGCCGCCGTTCCTCCGATTTCTTTTGCCCCTGCATTCGTGCATGCAGCAGGTCCAGCGCACGTGGCAGGTCGTGCCCCTCGATGGCCAGCCCGGCGGCCTCCAGCATCGCATCACCATTCTCTGGCTCGGCCTGCAGCCAGACAGGCACCATCTTCTTCGCCCCGACTTCATCGCCGCCGGCCAGTTGCCACTGCAATTTGAAGAGCCAGTTCTGAATCTTCGCACCAGCGGCCAGGAATGCGGATTTCTCTTCCGCCTTGATAAGCTCCACTTTCTCCTCGCTTGAATGCATGCGGAGATATTCCACGAGTTCTCCGCTGAAACGGTTCGGAAATGCCCTCAGGACAAATGGAGATGCCAGCATGCTCTCGACCCACCTCTTCGCGGGAAAAGGATCTTCCCAAATATGTGCGGCTGATCTGGACGCCAGCGCAGCATCGGCCTCCCGCGCCGCTATTTCCCATTCACCCAGCCACATGGCGCTCTGCAACATCTCACGGTGCATGCGTTCCAGGCGTGTCTTGTCCGTGACTTTTTGCGACAGAGAATTCAGCACCTTGATCAACTGCGGTGCCGCCCTGCGCCGTACCTCCAGCGGTATCTGCCCCAGATCAGTTCCCATCTGAGTGATCAAAGCGGCTGCGTCCTCCGGCTTGCCACGCGCCAATGCTGCCGCCACCGCATCCAGCGCGGCGGGGTCCTGCGGCGCGAGACGCCAGGCCAGCAGCGCCGCCTTCAGCGCCGTGGGCACATGGGCCTCCAAGTTGACCCGTGAAGCCTTCAAGGCCAGTTCCACCCCGACCGGTCCCAGCGGTTCGCGTGTGGTGGCCATTTGCAGCCACAGCGTTCCCACCCAGGGCACATCCAGATGCTGTTCGAGCCATGCCGGATCCAGCGTCAGCCTTGCCTCATTGCCTTGCTCATGGATCATCTTGCCTGCCACCAGTAGTTCCGGCATCGGCAGTTTCGCAGTCCGCGCCTTCTCCACCCAGCCCTGGCGCTGCGCCTCGGGCAGTTCTGCCAGCAGGATGAACAAATGCGCCATGCCCCATGCAGCCGCATACTGTACTCTGGGCGGCGTCAGCCGGTCGCCATACATCATGCCGAAGTAACCAATTTTTCTCTGCTTCTGCTGATTGATCCATGGCTCCAGGCCCAGGTCTTCACGCAGCACAGTGCTGACGGCCTGCTGCACCTGCATCCATTTTTCCTGAGCATCCCTGCCGACGTCATCGCTGGGGTCACTACGCATGCCCCTTTCTTCTTCAAACTGTGCGTATTCCCGCACTGGCCCGATTTCCTGCTCGAACCCGCCCATCTCCAGGAACACCTCGGCCGCCTTGGTTGGCTCGCCCGCGCCTCGCAGCGCCAGCCCGTGCAGAGCCGCCAGCCGGTAGTCTGCGGGAAACCTCCGCCGTTGCGCGGCCAAAAACTCCACCGCATCCACCCACTCGCGCCACGCCATCAAACCGGTGCTCAGCGTCGCCGCCATGTCCGCGTCCAGGGCCTCATCGCCCGCCATCGCAAACATCGTGCGTGTCGCCGCATGCAGCCGCCCCTTGGACAGATCGATGACCGCCGTCTCCAAGCGCGCCGCCGCCCGCCAGTGGGGCGTCGTCATCCCATCCATCAGGTGCAGGGTATCTTCGACCGCACCAGTTCTCCAAAGCGCCCTGGCTAGGTGAAACTTCGTTCCTTCGTTTTCGGGTGCGAGCCGCGCCATCTCCAGCAATGACGGCAGGGAGTAATCGTTTTGAGACTGCGCCAGCGCCTCCCAGTAGCCGACCTTTTCACCCATGCGCCACCGCATGGACAGCCACCAATGCGACGCGACGGCACTAATGGACGCCATCCGCAGGCCAGTGGGTATTTCCCTCAGGTCGAGCTGCCGCCACCAGGCTTGCCGCGTGGTGCTGTCCGCACATGCAAAATGCGTTCGCAGGATCACCTGCTGCATCTCCGCCTTCTTCCATTTGCTGTCGTATGAGTAGAAGCGTTCGATCAGTTGCAAGGCCGCCGCCTGATCCCGTGGGTCCGCCTTCCATACTTCGAGCAGCTTTTTCAAACGGTCCTCCGGGTCCAGTTTCTTCACCTCCGCATGCCAGGCTGGAGCCACCGCTTGTTTTCCGCTGTCCTCCACCTTGCTCACCGCCGCCATGCGCGCGCGCTCGGTCGGCTGCGTTTCGCGCCAGTCTTCCTCCTCCCAGTCAGAGATCAGCTTCTTCGCCCCCGCGTCCTCCTTCAGCAGGCCCAGCACTTTTTGCGCGGTGTCGGTGGCTCCGACGGCACGCAGGCAGATTGCCATGCGGCGCACCACAGCAGGCCGGTCTTTGAACTGCTCGGCCACCCCCTCCTCTTTCGGCATGCCAGCCTTGGATGGGTTGCGACGTCCCTGCTGCAGCGCACGTGTCAGCCGACCCAGCAGTTGCCATTCTGCCTCCGAATTCGGCCGACTCTCCGCCAGTCCTTGCAGCGCTTCCTCTGCGGCCTCCAGGTTCTTCTCCTGTCGCATTTCGCTGTCCAGCACCACCAGCCGCCAGGCCAGCTTGGTCGGCGCATCTTTCGCCTGGCTCAGGGCTTCTTTGGCGCTATGTGTCGTCTCAGGTGAGAAACCTCTGGCCTGTGGCAGCCGTGCCAGCAGCAGCTTCAGTTCCGCATCGTCGGGCCTTTGAGCCGCCATGCGCTGCGACAGTGTCAGTAGGGCTGCCTGCTGTCCACCCTCGGCGGCCATGCTGTGCAGCAGCCAGACGGCCTCCTGCACGCAGTGCGTGTCAGCATTGGCCACATCCATCTCCTCCAGCACCTTCACCGCCTCACCAAACTGCCGCTGATGGGCCAGCGCATGCGCCAGTCCCAGTTGCATCAGCACCGTGACGTTCTGCGAATCGGCGCAGGCCTTTTTCCATGCCGCCAGCGACTGCGTCGGGCGTTGCAAATGCTCCTCCACACAGGCCACCGCCAGCCATTCCGGCGCACTACGCTGCTTCTCCTGCTCTGTGGCGTCCAGCGATTCCTTCAGGCGGTCAAAGCCCGCCTCATCCAGCCACGGCATCAGCGCCTTCGACATCACCTCCGGCCTGCCTTCACCCGATGCAATGTTGGAAAGCGTCTCAGACAAATCCTGTCCTCGTAGCGTGGAACATGCCAGCCAGACAAACCCTAGGAAGATGCAGCACACTTTTTCAGTCATTTTTGAATTAGATTCCGGGAACCATTGTGCTGCCAACCATTCAGTATGAAAGTTTCCGCCACACATGCTTCGATGAGTAACCGAACAACTCCGCTTCATCGCCGGATCTTGGGGTGGTGAAAGCGAACCTGCCTCTGATTCTCGCTTGTTCGCAGTCATTTCTCTGCATTCGTGTTGAAGCTCAAGCCACCTGAGCCGGATCAATTAAAGGACGCCTCACCACCTCCACCCCATGAAGCACAGCGTCACCGAGCTCCCCTTCAACACCTTCCTCGGCCTCGAACCCGCCCCCGATCCCGCTCACCTTCTCCGCCTCCCCTCCGGCCCGCAATACCTCAATCACCTCGGCACCGTCCACGCCAGCGCCCAGCTCGCGCTCGCCGAAGCCTCCAGCGGCGAATTCCTCCTCCGCTCCCTCGGCCCCGACTCCGGCGTCATCCCCGTCGTCCGCCGCCTCGAATCCAAATTCCGCAAACCCGCCAACGGCGCGATCACCTCCACCGTCACCACCCCACCCGCAACGCTCGATCAACTCCGCGCCGATCTCGCCACCAAAGGCCGCGCCACCATCAGCCTCACCGTGGAACTCCACGACGAATCCGGCGCCCACACCCTCTCCGCCACCGTCGAGTGGTTCTTCACACGCATCGAATAAAATCACCCCCGCTAGTTTGCACCACTTCACACGTTTTTCTCCCTTCATGAAACACCTCCTTCCACTCCTGCTGCTCTCCGCCTCAACCATTTGGGCCCAAGACCTCTCCGCACAAAAAAAGAACGCGCAAGCAGCCGCCGAAAAAAGCCAGGTCGAACTCCTCCTCGACCAGCCCTACGCAGGCAACGACAACGCCAAACAAAAGGTGGATCTCTACCTCCCGAAAAAACGCAACACCGACAAACCTCTCCCTGTCGTCGCCCTGATCCACGGCGGCGGCTGGGTCAACGGCGACCGCCTCGGCTACGCCGCCGCCGCCATCCAGTTTGCCCGCACAGGCGACTACGCCGCCGTCGGCGTTGGCTACCGCCTCACCAAAGAAGCCCACTGGCCCGCCCAAGTCTATGACTGCAAAGCCGCCATCCGCTGGATCCGCGCCCACGCCAAAGAATACAATCTCGACCCCGACAAAATCGCCGTCATGGGCAGCTCCGCCGGCGGCCATCTCTCCTCCCTCATCGGCACCAGTGGCGATGTCAAAGAACTCGAAGGCGACCTCGGCCCCTACACCACCTTCAGCAGCCGCGTCCAATGCGTCGTCAATCTCTGCGGCCCCCAAGACTTCACCCAGGCCCTCATGTTCGACAAGGACGACAAGCCCATCGCCAAAGACGACGCCGTCTCCGGCCTCCTCGGCGGCACCTATGAAGAAAAACACACCGAAGCCCTCGCCGCCTCCCCCGTGACTTACGTCACCGACGACGACCCGCCCTTCATCACCTTCCACGGCACCGCCGACAAACGCGTCGCCTTCCTTCACGCCGAAGCCATCCACGCCGCCCTGAAACTAGCCGGCGTCCCCTCCCTCCTCGTCCCCATCACCGATGGCGGTCACAGCTCCGTCAGCCACCCCGATGTCATCGCCCGCGCCAAAATCTTCATTGGCAACATCCTTCGCGGTGAAGACATCCCCATCGACGTCACCCCCATCCCCGCTCTGCCAGAAAAGAAAAAGCCATGACCTTGGAACGCATCGACCACCTCGTGCTCACCGTCCACGACCTGCAGGCCTCAATCCGCTTCTACACCCAGGTACTCGGCATGACCCACGAGGTGTTTGGAGAAAGCAGACACGCCCTCAAATTCGGTCTTCAAAAAATCAATCTCCACCCCGCAGTCGCACCGATTCAACCACATGCCGCTCAGCCCTGTCCCGGCTCAGCCGATCTCTGCTTCATCACCACCACTCCTTTGGAACAAGTCATCCAGTCTCTCCAAAACAACGCCGTCACCATCGAAAGCGGTCCAGTAAGTCGCACCGGAGCCCAAGGCCCGATCCTCTCCGTTTACTTTCGCGATCCCGACGGCAATCTGCTGGAGGTTTCCAATCCGCTTTGAATGTACACCCCCGCGCATTTCCAGATTGATGACCGCGACACGCTAAACGCATTCATGCGACAGCACAGCTTCGCCACCATCGTCACACACGACGGCAAAGTTCCGCACGCCACACACATGCCCGTTTTGCTGAATCCGACACAAGGTTCGCACGGTTGTCTGCTCTCCCACATGGCCCGTGCCAACCCCCAATGGCGCCATTTTACCGATTCTGAAGTCCTCGTCATCTTCACCGGCCCCCACGCCTACATCTCCCCGGCCTGGTATGCCACAGAGCCCGCCGTCCCAACTTGGAACTACACCGCCGTGCATGCCTACGGCATTCCACGCATCGTCACGCAGCATGACCGCTTCTCCCAGATGCTTCACGACCTCGTCGAATTCTACGAAGCCGAACGCCCCAACCGCTGGCACGGCACCCTGCCCCCCGAATTCCGCGACGGCCTCATGAAAGGCATCGTCGGCATCGAAATTGAAATCACCCGCCTCGAAGGCAAGTTCAAGCTCAGCCAGAATCGCCCACAGGACATTCCACGCATCATCACTGCACTCGAAACCAGCCCAGATCAGACCGATCGTGACACAGCAAAAATGATGAAACAGCAGCCATGAAACCTCAGCCCTCCCCCCAACGCTTCGAAGGCCTCTTCATCACACTCACACCTCTCGACATCGACTCGGATGTGCGAGACCTTTTTGCCATCTCGCACGCAGATGAATCAACACGCAAACTGTGGCGCTACATGCCGCGCGGACCATTTGCCGACGTCGCAGAGCAAGCCGCCTTCCTCCGCGAATGGCAGGCCACCCCCAACGTCATCGCCTTCACCGTTCGCGATACCTCAACCAAGCACAGCCTCGGCAGCATCTCTCTCATGAGCATCCGTGCCGAGCACGGCGTGGCAGAGCTTGGCAACATCTGGTATGCACCTGCAGCACAGCGCACCAAGGCCAACACCGAAGCCTGCTACCTGCTGCTGCGCCACTGCTTCGAAGATCTCGGCTACCGGCGCATGGAGTGGAAATGCGATGCACTCAATGAACCCAGCCGCAACGCTGCCCTGCGCCTGGGATTCACCTTTGAAGGCATCTTCCGTCAGCACATGATCATCAAAGGCGAAAACCGCGACACCGCCTGGTTTGCCATCCTCGACCACGAATGGCCGCAGATCGCCGCATCAATGCGCACCTGGCTGCATGAAGACGACTCAATTTCACTCAGCCGATTAATTGCCGAAGGTCGCCGCGTACAGGCTCGTGCATGAAGCACGCTTATTTCCTCTTGCTGACCACCACCCTGGTGTTCGCCGCTGACCCGAAGTCCAAACCGGACTTTCAATACCAGACCGAGGGCATTCAAGTCAGTCTGCCGACGGCCGATGAGCCGAAAGTGAAGGCTTTTGGCCCCGACACCATCAAAGCCGCCGCCAAATACCTCGACGATGGCGCCATCTGCTGGGTGCGCGAGAAAACCTGCGTCAACTGCCACACCACCGGCCCCTACCTCAGCGAGCGCCCAGCTTTGTCAAAAGAGCTCGGTTTGCCGCTTGAGGAGGTGCTGGCAGACTTCGTCAAAACCGTGCCTGAGAAGGTCACTTCGCAGAAAGAAACGGAAAAGGATGGCATCAAATACTACGGCGGCTCCTGGACGAGCATCTGGCGCTCCATGGGCCTTGCTGAATGGGACAAACATGTGACCGGAAAGCTCTCTGCGCACACCGAGCGCTCGCTGCAGGAGATGCTCATGCGCCAGTCCACCAACGGCTCCTTCGTCAGCTATGGAGAAGTCGAAATCCCCCACATCACCACGGACTTCGAACTCACGCTGCAAGCCGCCCGCGCAGTGACCGCCGCGCCCGGATGGTTCTCCAACCTCAAAGACCCCGAATTGCTCGCACGCATCGAAAAAATGAAGTCTTGGCTGCGCGAGGCTCAGCCAAAGAATGACTTTGACCGCATCCTGCGCCTCCAGCTCGCGCATTACATGCCCGAATTGGTCCCTCAGGTGCAGCGTGATGCAGCACTGGCACTCCTCTCTTCCAAACAGCATGCCGATGGCGGCTGGTCACTGCGCGACATGTCCGCCCTGGGTGACTGGCATTTTAAAATGAGCGACACGGTGGTGAACCTCATCAGCGGTCTGCCCGATGCGGCGAAGCCGGAAAGCGATGCCTACATGACTGCCTTTGCCATCGTGCTGATGCGTCAAAATAACGTCCCCGCCAGCGATGAACGCATCCAGCGCGGCCTCGCCTGGCTGAAGCAGGAGCAGCGCGTCTCCGGCCGGTGGTGGATGCAATCACTCTATCGCGGAAAATACAGCTACATCACCTACATTGCCACCACTCAGGCCCTGAAGGCGCTGGCATTGTGCGACGAATTGCACTAATTTTCATCGCCGTGCGCGCCGATACACCGCCGGCGACTCGCCCATGCGTTTGCGGAAATGCTGGGTGAAGCTGCTCGCATCCACAAATCCGCACTGCTGTGCCACCTCGCTGGCAGTCAGCGTTGTCCGCTCCAGCAAACGCACTGCGGCCAGCACCCGCGTTTTGATCAGAAACTCCTGCGGGGTGATGCCAAACGCGCTTTGAAACCGCCGCTGCAACTGCCTCAGCGACTGGCCGCAGGATTTCGCCACGTCCTCAATCAGGAGCGGTTTCGAGTAGTCATGCCGGATGATCTCCACCGCCTGCGCCACGGTTTGAAACACTGGCAATCTGCGTTCTGCTTCGTCAGGACGCCTTAACGTGCCCATTACGCCCTGCACCCGGCGTTTGGAGTCGAAGAGCGGCAGCTTCGTCACCAGAAACCAGTCCGGGATGCCCTGCGAGTCCCACCACAGCTCCACACGTTCAATCACGTCCACCTTGCCAGCCAGGATGCGTTTGTCGTCATCCACATAGGCCTGCGCCATCGTATCTGGGTTCAGGTCGAAGTCCGTGCGCCCGATGATCTCTGAATCGTCCGGCATCTGGTAGCGCTGCATCAGCCCCTCACTGGCAAACATGAGGTGCCCCGCCTTGTTCTTGGCAAAGAAGTAAACCCCGGGAATGTGGTCAAACAGCCGCTGAAACAGCAGCGTCGGCTCCAGCGTGCGCATCCATGCAGCACGCTGCTTCCTCCAGCGTGCAATTTCCGCCGCCGAGCGCCTGGGGCGCACGCGGGGTCTCAGAGGCACATCAGATCGCCGGGGGGTCGTCACAAGAGGCAGGATGGCGCAGCCAATGCTGACCGCAACTTCCCTGCTTGCCTCAGCGCGCGATCTTTTCCAGCACCTCCCGGCAGTCCTCCCAGGCTACTTCATGAGGCTGGCGGTGGTGCAGTGCGGCGAGGGCTGCGGTTACGCCGGCTGCCTCTCCCATTGCCACGGCATTGCCCGTCACCCGATAGCTGGCATGAGCGATGAAATCTCCGCTGATGCAGCGACCCGCCATCATGAGGCCGTCCACATCTTTCGCGATGAGCGCACGAAGCGGGATGTCGTAAGGAGTGAACTTCTTCACGCCACCGCGCTCAATGGTCTGCTTGTCGTTGTCCGCCTTGCTTTTCGCATGAATGTCCACGCCAAAGGTCACCCGTGCGACCGCGTCGGCATGACGCCTGCCTTGAACGAGGTCGTCCGTTTTCACCGTTTCCCGGCCATGGATGCGCCTGCCATCACGCACGCCGATCTGTTCGGCCGTGGCCACCACCTGCAGTCCATCCCACACGCCGCCGAGTTTCCGCAGCGCTCGTGTGATGGTGAAGATCTCCTTGCGCGCACGCACCGTGGCGGTGGTCATGGCATCGGCGTCATCAGGACGCACGCCATACTCGTGGTTCAGCATCAGCAGCACAATGTTGTCACGCACATGAAAAATGGTCGGCATGCCATAGGAGGGGTCCACGCCTGCGCGCTGGATTTCAGCCTTGAAGTTCGCCGTGGCCTCAACGTGCCATTTGAGATCGCCCTGATAGAACGAGATGTATTTCCCCATTTGCGACACGTCGCGCACAACGGCCAGCGCATTCATGGTGAGCGGCTGGCAGGCGCACTCCACGGACTTGTCGCCCTGCCCCATCTTGCCCAGGTCCCAGCCGCAGCCCGCCAGCGCTCCCAGAACGCCATCGCCCGTGGTATCGATGAACACCGGAGCCTGCCACGCCTCACGGCCCGAGCGTGATTCGGTGATGACCGTGGTGAGCTGCCGTCCTTCGCGATAGGCCGCAACCACCCGCGTGTGCAGGCGAAATTTCACTCCCGCCACGCAGCACAGATCCTCCAGCAGCAGTTTCATTTCGTCCGGCTCATAGACAAACCGCCCAGCATCACTTCCACGGCGCGCACCCCGCTCATCAAGCAGTCGCGTGATCTCCCGTGTGAAGCCCGGCTTGTCGAAATCAAACACCCAGGTGAGCAGGCCCGCTGTCCACACTCCGCCGAGGCAGCCATTCGTTTCAAACAAACGCACACGTGCACCCGCCCGCGCAGCAGCGACCGCCGCCGCCACACCCGCCGGGCCCGCACCGCAGACAATGACATCCGCATCATGCACCAGCGGCACGCTGCGGTTCGGCTCGTCAAACGCCAGCGCATCGCCTTTGCCTTCCGCAGCAGACACCCATGTGGCTGCAGGCAGCAGTCCGGGGACGGCGAGAGCAGCGCGCAAAAAGTGACGTCGGGAAAAATCGGCAATCTGGGGTTTCATGGCAAAGGAAGGAGTGGTTGGTAAGCGTTGCAGTTTGCATTCTCCGCACCCAGCATCCCAGCGGAAGATGCTAACAAAGATAGCACAAACGCAATATGTCCGAAGCTCATGCCCCTACCAGCCGCTGGCACCTGTGGATAAACCGCCTGCTCAGGCGCGGCTGGCCCCGCCACGTGCATCTGGCGTTGGAAACGGGGGACCCCGCCTCGCGCGGTGGATTGCCCGTGCATGCCAGTCCGAGGTTCTCCATCTGTCTCGCAGGCACTGGGCGTTACGTCATTTTGAAGCAGCAGCGGCTGGAAATCATCACGCTGCAGCGTGGCGATGCCATCGTGGCTGCTCCCCACGCGCTGATGGAGCCGCATCCGACCGCCCGCTATCTGGCCATCGGCTTCGTCTTCACGCTGGAGATGACGCGCTTTCTGCTGGCAAAAAAAGGCCGTGACGGTCATCGGTTTCTCCACACCCGGCATGACGCCCGAATGCTGGATGAAGACGGGCGGCATTTTTTTCAGGCGCTGCAAAACCGGCGCGGCTCATCATCCGATGATCTGGCAGCGCGACGACTTGTGGAACTCCTGCTCATCAAGACCGCCGAGATGTCTGCGCTGCCCGAGCCTGCGGTATCGACTGCTGGCAAGGCGCGATTCACCTGGCTGGCGGCCTGCCAGTTCCTGCAGGAAAACCTCCACCATCCCATTGGCAGGCAGGATGTGGCTGATTTTCTGCATCTTCATCCCAACCATGTGTCCCGCCTGTTCCGAGACTTCAGCGGACAGTCGTTTCTCGATCACCTGCTGCAGGCAAGGCTGGAACGCTCCCGGCCGCTGTTGCAAGACCCGCAGCTGAACATCACCGAGATTGCCCACGCGTGCGGCTTCCGGGATGCAAACTACTTCATCCGCCGCTACCGCCGCAAATTTGGCGAATCACCCGGCCATGCGCGCCTGTCGCATTTCGCATGATCTTTGTCGTGACGCCACCACCGGGTTCTGCGTTAATCTGACACTCACCAACCGCCCATGAAACCCATCGTTCAAATTTCCCTCGATCTGACCAACATCGACGAAGCGCTCGAAACAGCCGCCCTGGCCATGCGCGCCGGTGTGGACTGGCTGGAAGCCGGCACCCCTCTCATCCTAGCCGAGGGCCTGCACGGTGTCCGCGCGCTAAGAAAGGCTTTCCCTAACACGCCCATCGTTGCTGACCTCAAAACCATGGATGGCGGCTACCTCGAAGCTGAAATGATGGCGAAGGCCGGTGCCACCCACGTCGTCGTCATGGCCCGTGCACACGCCGAAACGATCAAGTGCGTCGTCAAAGCCGGTGCCGACTTCGGCTGCAAGGTCATGGGCGACAACATGGTCTGCGAAAGCATGATCGAAGGCGCGAAGTTCCTCGAAGACCTCGGCTGTGACTACGTCATCCATCACATCGGCTACGACGAGCGTCGTGGCATCGCCGCAGCGGGCAAACGCATGCCCAGCCCGCTGGATCAGCTTCGTGAAGTGTGCAATGCCGTCAAAATCCCCGTTCAGGCCGTCGGCGGCCTCAGTTTGGAGCAGGCGATCAAGTGCCCTCAATACGGTGCACCCCTCGTCGTTCTCGGTGCCCCGCTCACCATCGACGCCGACGCCTTCAAAACGGCGGACGGCAATCTCGAAGCTTCGTTGCGCATGATTTGCGAAGCCGTGCATGCTCAGGACGTTCCTGCTTTCTAATTTCACTTTCTTTCCCAACCATGAAATCTGCCGCCGTCGTCAATTACGCGCCTGAAAAAGGCTCCGTCGAAATCCGTGAAATCGAAACGCCAACCATCGGCAGCGAGGATGTGCTCCTCGAAGTCGCCAACGTCGGTGTTTGTGGCTCTGATCTGCATCAGTGGACCGCCGACCACTCCTGGCCGGTGAATTACCCTGTCGTGCTCGGTCATGAGTTCGGCGGACGCATTGTCGAAGTCGGCAAAGATGTGGAAGGCTGGAAGGAAGGCGACCGCGTCGTCTCCGAAACCGCCGCCATCATCAGCCCGAACAATCCGATGACGAAGCGGGGTCTCTACAACCTGGATCCAACCCGCAAGGGCTTCGGCTACGGGGTGAACGGAGCGATGACCAAGTATGTGCGCGTGCCCAGCCGCATTCTGCATCATGTGCCGGATCAGCTTCCCTTTGAGCAAGCCTGCCTCACCGAGCCCTGCTGTGTGGCCTACAGCGCCGTGGTGAAAAACGCACGGATTGAACCCGGTGACCGCGTCGTTGTGCTTGGCCCAGGCACCATTGGAATCCTCTGCGCTGCTATGGCTCGCCTTTGCGGTGCGCAGGTCGCCATCGTCGGTCTGCCTCAGGATGCGCATCGTTTGGAAATTGCGAAGCAGTACGGCTGCGAAGTGATCATCGGGGATGCGAAGCCGTGGGCGACCGCGCGCGACGGTCTCGGCTGCGATGGCGTCATCGACGCCGCGGGTGCGAGTGTTACGCTAAAGATCGCACTCGACATCGTTCGCCCTGCGGGATGGATCAGCAAAGTGGGTTGGGGCCCGCAGCCGCTCGGTTTCAATCTCGACCCGCTCGTGCAGAAGAACATCACGCTGCAAGGCAGCTTCAGCCACAACTGGCCGATCTGGGAACGCGTCATCGCCCTGCTCAGCAGCGGTCAGTTTGATGTGAAGCCGATCATCGGCGGTGTCTGGCCTGTGACCGAGTGGCACGAAGCCTTCGAGAAGATGCACAAAGGCGAAGTGGTGAAGAGCGTGCTGCGCCCGGTTTGATCATCAGTTCACTTCCAGCCATTTCGATTCGCATGAGCATTCGACTTCTGACGGCTCTGGCGCTGCTTTCCTGTGGCTGCATGGCTTCGGCGCAAACGCCAAAGCCCTCGGTCTGGATCAGTCCGCCGGGTCAGGACAAATGCCTGGCCTTCCGCCAGTTGTTTGAGCAACCGGATGCCTGGAAGGAAACGAGAGTGGTAACGGATGTGCTGTTCATCACCGACTTGAACCTGCAGCGCCACTTTTCCGATGAAGAACTGCGCAAGTGGTTCGGCATGATGAAGGCGTGGAAGCTGAAGCTGGCGATGGAAGTCGGGGCAGTGAAGCCTTGGGCGCAAACCGGCGAGAAATGCTTCAACGCCGAGCGCAAAAACTGGGAGCGGCTGCAAAGCCTCGGAGCGAATCTCTACGCCATCGCGATGGATGAGCCGCTGGTCTGTGCGCGCGAGCAGATCCATCGAAGTGATGAGTATGCGATGAAGGAAACCGCCGCCTATGTCGCGCTGGTGCGCCAGCATTTCCCGGATGTGCTCATCGGCGACATTGAGGCGTATCCATCAGCCCCCATCGAAGAGCACCAGAAGTGGATCAAAGGACTGCAGCAGCAGCTTGCCGAAAAGAAGGTGCGAGGGCTCGACTTTTACCGGCTGGATGTGGACTGGCTGCGCTTCAATGTGCAGCAGAAGGGTTCCTGGAAAGAAGTGCGGCAGCTGGAGCTGTTTTGCCGCCAGAAGAAGCTGCCTTTCTCTCTGATTTATTGGGCCTCCGGTTATCCTGGCATGCAGAATCGCGGACTTGCCGATGACAGCACCTGGTACACTTCCATCATGCAGCAGGGCTACGACTACGCCGCCGTGGATGGCAGGCCGGATCAGATCGTGATCGAGAGCTGGGTGAGCGCCCCATCGCAATGCCTGCCTGAAACGGGCGACTGGACCTTTACCCGCTCGGTGCTGGACTTTGTGAAGAAGTTCGTCAAATAGCCTGTGTGATGAACGGCGCTCAGCCGTTCATCCTTCCTCCACCTACCACCAGCCATGAAATCCATTCTCTGTCTCGCCCTGCTTTCCACAACCGTATTCGCTGCTGATTATCCACGCGTCATTTTCTCAGATGACTTCGCTTCCGACGGTTTCGGCAAAGCCTGGGGCCATTACAAGAGCTCCAGCGAGGTGAAAGGCGGCGTGCTGGTTGGCATCACTGCACCCACCTCGGACCACAGCGCCGTGGACAACATCAAAATCGAAGGCGAGCGTGACCTCGAAGTCAGCGTGAAATTCCGCTTCGTCAGCGACAAGGCGAAGAGCTTCAATGTGTGGTTCGACGACAAGAACTACAAAGGTTCCCACGCCGGCCACATCTGCCAGGCCTCCATCGCGCCGACCAGCGTGACGGTGTCTGACGCGAAAACCGGAGGCTTCGACCTCAGCAACGGTCTTTACGACCGCAAGAAGGCCAACCAGCTCACGGCGGAAGAGAAGAAGATGCTGACCACGAAGACGACGAAATTCCCGGTCAAGCTCAGCTTGGAGGAGTGGCACACGCTCGTGGTGAACACGAGCGGTGATGAGATCAGCGTGAGCATTGACGGCAAGGCCGTTGGCTCCTTCAAATCTTCAGGCATCAATCACGACACCAAGTCTCTGATCAGCCTGACCACGAATGCTGTGGACGTCGAGTACGACGACTTCAGCATCAAGGGTGTGGCGAAATAATCAGACTCCAATTCGTCTCACCAGTTTTTGATCCATTTGATGCCGAGGCTGGCCTTGGCCTCGGTGTCTTTGGATTTGGACATACTGTTCTTTTCGTCGTCCGCGTATGACCACAGGTCATAGGTTGAATTGAGGGTGTTTTTCTTTTCGCTGTCGGCTTTGATGTATTGAAAAGGATGCCCAAAGGCATCGACGAGAATGTAACTGCCTCCCACCTTGCGCCACATGCCCTCCGGCATATCTGCCATGATGACGTTCTTGATTTCTTCGGCGCTGACCTTTCCATCGGACTGAGATTCGCTTTTCTCCGCGCTTCTGGCACCCTTGATGGCGTCGTAGCCGTCTCCCCGCAGTGCTTGATACAGGCATTTGGCGGCACCAATGCGATAGACCTTTCCTGGCATAACCTCAGCCGTTTCATCCGCATTTACCGGCTCGGGGTATTCACCAAATCGAGCATAATAGCTCTCCAAAGCAGCCTCGATGGTCTGCCTGGTGCCTTGGGTCACTTGACGCTTGGAGGAGGCCGGAGACCCGCTCTTCAGCACCAATGTGGCAAGCAGAGCAATGATGCTGATGACAACGAGCACCTCCATGAGCGTAAAACCATGGCCTTTACGGATGATTTTCATGACGAAATGATATGTGAATGGCTGTATTCGGCCAAGCTTTAAATTACTGACGCATTTCACACAGACTTTGTCGTGGAACTGCAGGCTGTGTCTCCGTTATGCTCACCGTCATGAATCCCAACCCAACCAGCAGTGACAGGCGTACGCGGCGTGCCTTTGTGAAGGCGTCTGCCGTCGCGGCGGTGGCTCCCATGACATCGGTAGTGGCAGCGGATAAGGTGCTGGTGAAAGCGCCGATGCGTGAGATCGAGACAGATGTGCTCGTTTGCGGCGGTGGCTGCGCAGGCACTGCGGCGGCACTCAGCGCCGCAAGGAACGGCGCAAAGACGTTGCTGGTGGAGAAGGCCCCATTCGCGGGCGGCATCATCACCAGCGTGGGCCTGCCGTACTTCGACGGCATTGCGGACATCAAAACGCATCGTGTCGTCGTGCGCGGCATTGCGCTGGAGTTGCTGGCGAAGACGGGGGTGTGCAAAGCGGATGCGCAGGAGATCAAGCCGCATAATCCCACGATCCCGAACACCTTTGAGTTCAAAGTGCTGCTCGACCGCGAGTTGCAAGCCTGCGGCGACAAACTGACCGTGCTGTTCAACTCCTTCGTGTGCGATGCGGAGTCCACCAATGGCCGCGTGACCTCAGTGGTAATCGCCAACAAGGACGGACTGGTCCGCATCAAGCCCAAGGTGGTGATCGACTGTACCGGCGATGCCGATGTGGCCGCCCGTGCGGGTGCGCCCACCGAGCAAAGTGCCGAGGTGCAGCCGCTAACGCTGCATTTCCGCATCGGCAAAGTCCAGCGCGTTCCCGACATCAGCAAGCTCTGCCGCGCTGCGCTGGTGAAAGCGCAGGAACTGGGTGAACTGCCGCACTTTTACGGGCCGGGTGTGATGTTCATGTATTCCGATGATGAGGTTTACATCCATGGCGTACGCGTCCCAGCGAACCCCACCGATGCAGCGGATCTGAGCCGCGCGGAGATGCAGGGACGAGCCGATGCATTGGCCATGCACCGAGCCTGGAAACGCGACATCCCTGCTTTTGCAGAATCGTACTTTCTCGAAGCTTATCCGTGGATCGGCGTGCGTGAATCGCGCAGACTCATCGGCCAGCACATTTTGAACGAGAAGGAAATCATGCAGGGCCGACGGTTTGATGACGCCATCGCCACCGGGTGCTGGTATCTCGATCTGCATCCGAACAAAACCGTTGTCGGCAGTGCGAATGACTTCAACCCTGAGAAAGTGCAGCCCGGGCCCTATGACATTCCGTATCGCTCGCTGGTGCCGCAGCAGATCGAAAACCTGCTCGTCGCGGGTCGTTGCCATAGCGCCACACGCGGTGCGCATGCCTCCACCCGCGTGACCGTCACCGCCATGGCGCTTGGAGAGGCGGCGGGTTGTGCAGCAGCGATGAGTTTGAAGCAGAATATTCCTGTCGCATCGCTGAATGGTCAGCGAGTGCGCGAAGCTCTCTCCCAACAAAATTCCGGTCCTTTTACTGAATCCTAAAAACATGTCTCGCCTTCAAAACAAAGTCATCATCGTCACTGGCAGCGTCACTGGCATTGGCAAAGCCATCGCCAAGCGCTGCGTCGCAGAAGGAGCACGCGTGCTCATTCATGGGCTTGAGCAGGATCTTGGCGATCAAACTGTCGCTGAACTCGGCGCGGAGAAAGCCACGCTCGTCATCAAGGATCTTGCGGATGAAGCAGCACCGCAATTGCTGGTGGATCACTGCATCAAGGCCTTCGGCAAAATTGATGCCGTGGTCAACAACGCGGCACAGGTTGGCACCGGGAACATCCAGACCACGGATGGTGCGTGGTTCCGCCGGATGCTGGAGATCAATTGTGTGGTCCCCTACCTCATCACCCGAGCAGCTCTTCCGCACCTGCGTGAGACGCGCGGCAGTGTCATCAACATCGGCAGTGTGAATGCCTACAGCGGAGAGCCCAATTTGATGCCTTACAGCGTCAGCAAGGGTGCGCTCATGACCCTGACGCGCAACCTTGGCGACACACTCATGCGCGAAGACGGTGTGCGGGTAAACCAGATCAATCCCGGCTGGGTGCTCACGGAAAATGAGGCCAAGCGCAAACGCGAGCACGGCCTGCGCGAAGACTGGTATGCTGATCTGCCCAAGGTCTATGCCCCTGCGGGTCGCATCCTCTGGCCCGATGAGATCGCCGCCTGCGCTGCCTGGCTGCTCGCCGACGAATGCGGCCCCATCAGCGGCCAGGTCTTCGATCTGGAACAGCATCCCTTCATTGGTCGCAATCCGCCCAAGGACAGTTCCACCATTCCCTCCAAATAACCACCATGCCCAAACTCGCCGCCTTCCCCAAAGCCTTCATGCAGGCCCTCTGCAAAGAAGGAACCATGACCGTCTCCGAATGGATTCAACTCGCCTCCAAGCTCGATGTACAGGGCCTCGAATGGTATGCAGGCTTTCTGGAGATGGCCGATGAGAGCAAATGGCCGCACTTTCGCAAGGAAGTGGAGGACACCGGCAAGGTGATCCCGATGATGTGCTGCTCGCCCGACTTCACCCACCCAGACGCGGCTTTCCGCGAGAAGGAGATCGCGAAACAGAAGCGCTGGATCGACATGACGCATACGCTCGGCGGCTCGTACTGCCGCGTGCTCAGCGGGCAACGCCGTCCGGAGCTGACAATGGATGAGGGCGTGAAGCTGGCCGCTGAATCCATCTACGCCTGCCTGCCCTATGCGCAGGAGCGTGGCATCACGCTGATCATCGAGAACCACTACAAGGACGACTTCTGGGAGTATCCCGAATTTGCGCAGAAGATGGATGTCTTCTGCAAGCTGGTGGATGCGGTGAATCACCCGAACTTCGGCGTGAACTATGACCCTTCCAACACGTACCTGGCGGGTGAGGACCCGATAGAGCTGCTGAAGCGTGTTTCGCACCGAGTCGTGACCATGCATGCGAGCGACCGTTATCTTGCGGAAGGAACCATCGAAGATCTGCGCAAAGAAGAAGGCGGCGCACAGGGCTATGCCAAGCGTCTGCGTCATGGCGAGATCGGCAAAGGGCTCAACGACTACGACGCCATCTTCACCGAACTGAAGAGCAAAGGCTTCAACGGCTGGATCAGCATCGAGGACGGTGTCGATGGCATGGAGCAGCTGGCACGCAGTGTGGAGTTCTTGAAAAAGAAAATCGCCATCTACTGGCCGCAGTAAGCGATTCCACCATTTCCAATTTTGTTATGAAAACAAGCCCACGCAATATCATAAGAGGCATCATCCGGCCCCGCCTTCTCGCTCTTGCAGCATCTGCGCAGGGATAAGTCACACCTCTGCATCCCACCATGAAACACACCCTCCTCCTTGGCTCATTCTTTGTTCTGATCACCGCTCCCCTGCATGCCCAGGAGCCTGAACGCATCCGCGACGTCATTTACACCAAGCATGATGGAGTGGCGCTGACCATGGATGTGTTCAAGCCGGTGAAGCCGAACGGTGCGGGCATCATCAAGATCGTCAGCGGCGGCTGGAAATCCAACCACAATGGCATCAGTGATGGTGGCTGGCCGAAGGCGGGCTACACGACGTTTGTGGTCGTACACGGCACGCAGCCAAGGTTTCAGGTGGAGGAGATCGTAGCTGATCTGAACCGTGCAGTGCGGTTTGTTCGCGCCCATGCGGCAGACTATGGCGTGGATCCGCAAAAGCTCGGCGTCACAGGCAGCAGCGCAGGCGGACACCTGAGCCTGATGCTGGCGACGCGTGGCGGCCCGGGCGATGCGAAAGCGGCTGACCCCATTGATCGTGAGAGCAGCGCCGTGAATGCCGTCGCATGCTTTTACCCGCCGACCGATTACCTGAACTGGTTCGAGCCGGGCGACAACGCGGTGGGCATCGGCAAGCTCGCGGCCTATGCGGCGGCGTTTGGTCCGAAGGCAGCGACGGAGGAAGGACGTGCATCTTTGGGACGTGAGCTCTCATCAATCTACTGGGTCCACAAAGGGCAGCCGCCCATCTTCATCGTGCATGGCGATGCCGACCCGCAGGTGTCAATCACACAGTCGCAACGCTTTCTCAAACGCTGCCACGAAGAGGGAGTTGTGTGTGAGCTAGTCATCCGCGAAGGTGCGGGCCACGGTGGCTGGCAGGAAATGCCACAGGACACAGAACGCATGGTCGAGTGGTTCGATCTTCAACTGCTCGGCAAGCAGCCGGCCAAGGCGTTCACGCTGGACGTGTCCTCCCTGCCCAGCACGCCGGTGCAGAAGGTGAAGAAGCCTTGAGTCAGCATATTCCTCGCGCTCCATGTCATGAAAATCATCCTCTGCCTCCTCCTGCTCACCACGACCGTCTGGGCCGATGACTCGGCGACACTCGCCGCTCTGCTTGCCAAAGGTGGCGTGGTGACGATTCCGACGGGGGATTATCATCTTGATGGCACCAAGCCGTTGCCGCTGGCCTCGAACATGACCGTCTTTGCTCATGGGGCCAGATTCATTCTGCCTGAGGCACTGCCTGACAAGGCGCGTGTGGTGCTGTTTGCAGGCGAGGACATCGCGCACTTCACCTGGCATGGCGGAGAGTTTGTCGGCCATGTGTTTGATCCGGCCCAAAAAGACAATGTGTGGGAGCCCAATGCGAACACGAAAGGCATCGAGATCACCACGACGAAAGAAGGCGGCACGCATGACATCCTGTTTCGAGAGGTGAAGTCCAACGGCATGGCCGGAGCCGTGATCGGCGTGCATGGTCTGGCCGGAAAAAGCAGCGAGAGCGCAGTGACGGCCTATGCCGAACGCGTGGCGGTGGAAAGCTGCACGCTGCTGCGCAGCGGCAAGTTCATGTGGGACTACGGCTACCTATGGCAGATCATGACATGGCCAGAGGCCTATGAACCCTGGGAGGTGGAGCGCGCGAAGAAGTATTTTCGCATGGATCAGGTGCATGAGGTCACGATGCAGCAGGGCGATGACCGCGTGCGCTTCGACAACAGCGTCAAACCCATCACGGTGAGCCAAACGGATGAACCGAAGGAGGCGCTGACCTTCCTCGGCGAAACTTTGCCCAAAAACATCGTGCGTGGCCTGCAGTATTTCGTCGTCGAATCCACACCCGAATACATCAAGATCGCCGACCAGCCGAAAGGTGCGCCGATTCGTTTTGAAGGTGATGGCAGCGGCAGTCTGGCCTTCAACATCAGCGCCACCTACCTTTCCGCGTATGCTCCGACAGGCAGCGGACCGGGCAAAGGTGCCTTCGACATCGTGGGTGCGAAGGACGTGCGCGTCACCGGCTGCCAGCTCAGTGCGAACGGTGACACGATGCACATCCAGCGCTGCCGAAATGTCATCTTCGCAAACAACCACATCCTCGGCAGCCGCATGGGGGCTTTCTTTCTGGCGGAGTACTGCCAGAACGCCACGATCACCGGCAACCTCGTCGATGGCACCAATGGCTCACGCGTGGTGAGCGTGGAGAAGAGCTGCACGGACGTGACGATGACGGGCAACACCTTTCGCAAAGGCGGCCGCGGGGCATGGATCAATCAGCCGGTCAATTTCATCATGACGGGCAATGTCTTCGTCAACAACTCGACCAAGAACGAGCCTGACATGCGGCGTGGGCGCATCGCTTACCGCACCGCAAAGCCGGGCCAGTTTCCAGAGCTTTACTTCACCATCTACGAGCCCGACGCCGCCTACGGTCCCGTCATCGTGCGAGACAACATCTTCATCGTCGGCGACTCCGCGCCCGACGAAGCCGTCACCTTCGCCCCCAACGGCCACGACCTGCAATTTTCAGGCAATACATTTCAGAACAAGGCTGTGAGCATCGTCGTTGATCCAAGCTGCAAGAGCACCCTCATCGACCACAACCAGGGTGCCACCACCGTAACGAAACCGGTGGATTTCAATCACGGGAGGCGTTAGCCAGTCGGCACCGTGAACCGCCTGCGTTTCTTCACCATCGCCCATCGCGATCTTTCGTTCTGCTGCCCGGTGAGCTCCGCCAAGTTTGAGCAAGTGATCGAAATTCTCGATCTGCCGCCGCAGGCGCGTGTGCTGGACGTGGGCTGCGGCAAAGCGGAACTGCTGCTGCGCGTGATGCAGCGCTACAATGCCACGGGAGTCGGAGCGGATCCGAACGCGGGCTTCATCCATGATGCACAGACGGAAGCGGCCAGGCGCGGGCACGACGGGCGCGTCGAGCTGCATGGCGCGAAGATTCAGGACATCCCGGTCGGAGCGGATTCCTTCGATGTGGCGCTATGCATTGGTTCCACGCACGCGTTTGGCAGATTCGCCGAGGCGCTGACCGAACTGGCCCGGCTGGTGAAACCCGGCGGTCAGGTGCTGATTGCAGATGGTTACTGGAAGCAGAAGCCCGATCCCGACTATCTCGCCTTTCTCGGAGCAGCCGAGACGGATCTTCCCGATCACGCCGGAAACGAAAGCGCGGGGCTGGAGGCGGGCCTGGTGCCATTTTACTCATGCGTAAGCAGTGAAGATGAATGGGACCACTATGAGGGGCGCTACTGCCTGGCGATAGAACGGTTTTTGCGCGATCATCCGGAAGACACGGATGCGAGCGCATCCGCGCCTGGCGCGATGCTTATCGCCGCTGGGGGCGTGACACGCTCGGCTTCGGCGTTTATCTCTTCGGCAAACCGCATCCGGAGTCCGAATGAAGAAGATCAACACCCACACACTGAAGGATGAGACGTGGGAATCGCCCAAGGGGAAGTTTGGCGGCGCGTGCAAGAGCGTTTCCATTGAGCTCGGACGTCAGCCGCTGTCCACCGATCTGCGGGAGCGGCACCGCGCCCGTCTAACCCTGTGATCTTGCACTCTCACCATTCCTCTCGAAACATCCGGGCGACCTGTGCTATAGAGTGTCCTCATGGCTCTTACCCGCATTTACCTTATCCGTCACGGTGCCACCATCCTGACTGCCGAGGACCGTTTTGCCGGCGCCACCAATGTGCCGCTTTCTGATGAAGGCCGCACGCAGGCAGGACATCTGGCGCAGCGCTTGAAAGGACTGCCGGTGGCGGCGTTTTACGCCTCCCCACTTGACCGCACGATGGAGACCGCGCGCATTCTGGCGGAACCGCTTCAGCTGGTGGTCAATCCATGTGACGGCCTGCGTGAAATTTCGCATGGGCATTGGGAGCAACTGACCCGTGCCGAAGTGGAGCAGCAGTTTCCCGCCGAAGCAGCGGCCTGGGATGAGGATCCTTTCACGTTTGCACCCACTGGCGGCGAAAGCGGACTCGCGGTGACCGCACGTGCCCTGCCCGCCTTCATGGACATTGTCAGGCAGCACGAGGGCGAGTCGGTAGTCGTCGTTTCGCACAAGGCGACGATTCGTCTGCTGCTTAGTTCCCTGCTCGGGTTCGATCCGCGCAAGTTCCGGGACAATCTGGATCAAAACCCGGCAGCCCTCAATGTCGTGGACTTCAAAAATGCGGTACGTGCGCGTCTGATGCTGTTCAACGACACATCGCATTACTCCGAGGATACGCTGATCAAGCCAGACACGCCCAAGGCCTGCCTGTCGAGCTGGTGGGCGAAGTGACCTAGATCGCTATTTCTTCGAAGCGGTTTCTTTGAACTGCGTGAGCAGTTTCTGCACTTTCTTGCGCAGTTCCAACGCCTCAGGACTTTTTCGGTCCATGTCTTGGAGCTTCGCGTTCAGCGTTTTGATTTCGGTGGCCAGGGCACGGCGCTCCTCGAGCTCCTTGTTTGCCTGCGTGGGTGGCGGAGCTGCTTCCACATCGTCCCAGTCATCGGTGCGGAAGATGGAGGCGGGTAGGCCGTCGCTGTTGACAAGATTGGCACCTTCTGGATTCGCCGCCCAGGCATAGCGAACGGCCACCGGTTGCTTCACTTTGGCACTGCTCACCAACACGCTGTCCTTGCCGTCGATCTTCGCATCAGCCCAATGCCAGACATGGTCTTCGCCGGCGATTTCAAAACGTTTCAGTTCAATACCGTCACGTGATTTCAATCCTTGGCCAGCATGATCAAAGGTCACACGCACAGCTCCATCTTTGACTTCACTCGATTTGTAAAGCGGACTGCTGTACACCAGATCCCGCCCGTAGTCCTTCGCCAGCGCCCAGCGCGCGAGACGTTCGCCGGGGGATTTCTTGTCCTTCGGATGGATGTCACTGACTTCACCCACATCATTGATGATCGCCATGCCGGTCTTCGGCGTGGACACCAGGATGTGCCGCATGCGATCCTGCAGCAGCGCCCATGGGTCCGGTGTACCCGGTTCGGTGGACGGCGCATGGAAGTTCGCAAGTTGCACAAAGTAGAAGGAGAATTCATCACCCCAGCGCTTGCGCCAGTCGCGAATCATCAGTGGCAGCGTCTGGTCATACGGCACCGCTCCGGCCTTCGCGTTGCCCTCGCCCTGGTACCAGATGGCCCCGCGCATCGTGTAACCGGCAAACGGATTGATCATCGCATCAAAGAGCACACCCGGCCTGCCTTCGGTAAGCAACGGCGGCTTGGGCTCGGCAGGCTTCTTGGGCAGACGCTTGCGTTCCTCGGCGGACTTGCCCTTTGCAGCAGCCATCGTGGCCTTCCATTTTTCCAATTGTGTTTCGTAGTTCGCTTTGGCTTTGACGGGATCATACGCGGCGGACTCTACCATCAGCTTGTCCACCATCGCCTTCGTTCCCGGCAGGGTGTTCAGCGCCTCGCGGCTGGTGAACGTTTCCACCGGCTTGCCACCCCAGCACGTTTTTAGCACACCGACAGGCACGCCGAGTTCCTGATGCAGTTTCAACGCGAAGAAAAAGGCAACCGCCGAGAAACCCGGCACCGTTTCCGGAGTGCACAGCGACCACTCGCCCTCGATGTCAGCCTGCGGCTTTTCTGCAGTCACGAGCGGCGCATTGAACATGCGCAGGCCCGGGTAGCTGGCCTTGGTCATCAGTTCCTCGTAAGCCGGCGAACGGTTCATGGTGTAGTACATGTTCGACTGGCCGGAAGCCAGCCATACCTCGCCAACGAGCACATCCTTGATCATCGCGCTGTCGGCACCCGCTTTGACCGTCAGTTCCGCGCCGGTCGCATCGGCTGCGCCCGTTGGGATCGCTGCACGCCAGTGACCTTGGTCATCGGCCGTGGCAGACGCGGTTTTGCCTTTAAAACTCACCGTCACCTCTGCTTTGGGTGACGCTGTGCCCCAGATGGCCGCCTCACGCTCGCGCTGAAGCACCATATGGTCGCTGAAGAAATGCGGCAGGGAGAGTTCGGCGAGCAAACTAGCGGGCAGGCCCAGGCAAAGGGCGAAGGCAAAGAGACGCGAAAGAGATTTCATGGTGATTGGTCTGGGTGAGAACGATCTGAAAGCCCCGGCCTATCGCAAAGATCGTTGCGAATTCGTGCGGCATCCCGACAGTTCCCTTCCCATGAACGACGACCTCCTGCGTGACACCGAACGCTTCCTCCATGAGCAGATTCCGCTCACACTTGCCATGGGCGTGAAACTGGAAAGCTACGATGGCTCACAGCTCGTCGTCACGGCGCCCCTTGAGCCAAATCACAATCATCTCGGCACCGCATTCGGCGGCAGTCTCAGCGCACTGACCACGCTGACCGGCTACGCGATGCTCTGGCTGCAGCTCGGTGACCACCATGCGCACATCGTCATTCGTGAGAGTACCCTCCGGTACAAGCGCCCGGTGCGCGGCACGCTATGTGCGGTGTGCATGCGGCCGGATGATGCGGCACTCGCAGCATTCAAGACGACATTTCAAAGCACTGGCAAAGCACACCTCAAACTCCAGGTGCAAGTCATCCACGCAGATCAGATCTGCGTGATGTTCGAAGGCGATTTCGTGGCACTTAGATAACAACCGCCGTAGATCACCTGGCCTTCGCCACTCCCATGTCCACGAGTTCGACGCGGCGGTTCTTCGCACGGCCTTCCTCGGTGGCATTCGTCGCCACGGGAGAAGCGAAGGAGATCCCCACTGGGAAGAGTCGCTCCTTGGAAATCCCCTTGCCTGCCAGATTGGCGACCACGGAATCCGCACGGCGTTGCGACAGGCTGCGATTGTATTCAAAACTGCCTTCCGTATCCGTGTGTCCGACGACCAGCACACGCAGGTCTGGCTTCTCCTGAAGCAGCTTGGTGATCTCTGCCAGCGTAGCTTCGGAGTCAGGGCGGATCGTGGCTTTGTCCGTGTCAAACAGGATGCCGTAGAGGGCAACCTTGCCATTGAGAGCGATCTGGCTGGCCATTTCTGCCGCCTTCACCAGCACCATCTTCTGCTCCATCGGCTTCACCTCGCAGATGTCCACGCGCACGATGGTGCTCTTCTCCGGAACCTTCAGCGAGGCAGCGGTCCATGAGGCTTCAAAAGACCAAACAGAACAAAACACATCTCCTTCAGGACGTGTGAGGCGGGTGGCGAGGTAATGGGACTTCGTCTTGTCCGGCCCCTCCATCGCCTGGATCTGTGGATGATCCCGGTTCGTGTTTTCGGGCGTCATGCCATAGACTTCCATCGCAAGATTGTTGCCCTTGTTTTTCTCAATCTCTTCGCCTGAGGCACGGAAGAGAATTTCAAAACCTTTTTCCTTCAGTTCATTCTCATACTGGCGCACGCCTTCCAGGGTGCCGATGCCTGCTGGCAGATTGTAAAACAGCGTGGTCTTGCGCCCTTCGACCTCCACACTTTTAAAGGGCTTCATCTTTCCCTCGTTATAATCAAACACGATGCACTCCAGCGCCATCTTCAGCGCGTCGTAGTTCTTCTGTTCATACGATACCAGAGTCGAGCCTTCGTAGCGCTTGAGCAGCGGATGATCCTTGCCGCCCTTCACATCCGCAGCCGATGAAATTCCCACGCACAAACCACAGACAAATACGGCGATGATCAAAGCAGCCTTCAGAATCTTCATATGCGGGAAAATGAACTCACCGAGCCGTCACGCAAGCAAACTCCTTGGATAGAATGCCGAATGTTTGGAGGCGCTGAGCTTGATTCGCGGCCGTTTTTAGAATCGCCCCTCCGTCATCCACCCTTGCAAGAAGTCCGCACGCAGTCCGTTCAAACGCTCCCATGATTCGCCAGACACTCCTCACTCTCATTCTCGGCACGGCCTCTTTGGCTGTCGCCGGCCAAACGCTGCCCGAAAGCGCCAAAGTCGGCTACTTCTATGCCGGCTGCCAGGCCTACACTTTCAAGGCCTTCGATTTGATGACGGCACTCGAAAAAATCGCCGCCGCCGGTGGCAAGACCGTCGAGTTTTTCCCAGGCCATCTGGTCTCCAAGGCCGATCCGAAATCCAAGTTCGATCACAACACCACGGCGGAGCAGCGTGCTCCGGTGAAGGCCAAGCTCAAGGAACTGGGACTCACACCTGTGGGCTACGGCGTGGTGCGTCTGCCGAATAACGAAGTGGAGTGCCGCAAGATTTTCGACTTCTGCAAAGACATGGGAATCGGTGTTGTCGTCAGCGAACCGGCCGACGACGCCTTCGACCTCATCGAAAAACTGGTGAAGGAATACGACATCAAGATGGGCATCCACAACCACCCGAAGAAGCCGCTCGACCGCAGCTATCGCTACTGGGACCCTGAGTATGTGCTCAGCCTGGTGAAAGACCGCGATCCCCGCATGGGATCCTGTGCCGACATCGGCCACTGGGTGCGCTCAGGCGTGAAACCCACGGATGCCATCAAACTGCTCAAAGGCCGCATCTTCGACAGCCACGTCAAAGACCTCGAGGCCTTCGGCGTCCGTGAAGCCAAGGACATGGTCTGGGGCACCGGCCAGTCGGACATCCCCGCCGTACTGAACCTCTATGCCGAGCAGGGCTTCATGGGCCCGCTGGATGTTGAATGGGAAAAAGACTGGGAAACCAGCCTGCCTGACGTGACCAAATGCCTGGAGTTCATCAAAAACTTCAAGCCCACGACCACGAAGTAACCGCCATTTCGAAAATCAATTCCACTGCGGCGCTGGGTCATACACCTTGCGCCGTTTTGCTTTTCCCAGCCCATCAGGGAGCGCTGGCGCGCACGTCATCGATCCACAATTTCCTCCCCTGCCCGACGAGAAACACCAGGCGCGACTTCGCCACATCGAACACCGTACCTTGGGCCGCGAGCTTCTGCGTGTCGTTCACCGTCACAGTCACGTCATTGCCTTTCAAGGATACATCCAGCTTGATCCAATCGCCCGGCTGCGCCTGCAGCGGCGCGCTGGCCAGACGTTCGGTGCGGTAGAATTGCGGATCGGCCAGCTGCTCCGCCGTGGGAGGCGGCACCTTTTTGCCTTCCTTCGAGAGAGCGGCGCGGAGCTTGCCGTGCGCGATGTGAGACTCCGGCGACCCACGATCCTGCGCGATGGCCAGGGTGTTGCCATAGATGGACACGCGCAGCAGATGTGCGGAGCCGCCAAAGGCGGATTCACCGTCAATGAGCATGAGGCAGTTGCCCTTCTCGTCGAGCTTCACTCTGCAGCTCATGGCAAGATCACGTCCTGTCAGGGGCGCAAAAACCGCAGGTCCGTGATCATCTTCCTTCGCACAGACGCCTTGCAGCGCACCCTCCACCACAGTCCAGGAATTCGCACGCCCACCCGTGGTCCAGCCCTTGGGAAGTCCGGCGGCGGAGAAATCCTCGTGAATCAGTTCACCTGCAAAGGTGGAGGTGCAGATAGCAAGGGCGAGCAAATAACAGCGCATGAAAACGAAACGACATGAACCCGGATGCTGTTGCGTACAAGCATACGAATTGACCACGCTGTCGTCATCCAGCATTGACCGGGCAACGTCCACCACCATGATTCGCTCCATGAAACACCGCACCCTGCTCCTCCCACTCCTCCTGTTCTGCCTTGGCGCAACGATCTCCCGCGCTGACCAGTTTGTGCTGTTCGATGTCACCTTCACTTTCACTCAGGAGGACGCGCTCAATTCGAAGCCAAGTCAGTCGCACTACTACGTCAAGGGCGACAGGCTCAACGCCGAGCGTCCGAAGGACTGGACCGCGCCGGCGGACTATCGCAATGGCACCGTGCATGTGCGGCTCGAAGTCCTCGAAAAACCAACTGGTGATCAGCCGACGACATGGAGCGTCTGCTACATCCCGAACAAAGGCCAGAACCACGGCTACGGCTGCATCGGCACCGGCGTTTATAAAACGACTGGCGTGCATGAGAAGGACCTCGACATGACCACCTTCTGGCAAAACAACGACATCCTTTGGAATCAGGGCATCAAGGAAATGCACCTCGTCCTCAAAGACGATCACAACCTCCATGCTCACAAACGGCCTGATCCGGAGAAGTTCTTCCCCACCAAGGTGCGCATGACACTCATCCAGGTGTCGAAGGGCGCGAAGTATGACCCAAAGCAGGTGCCCGACCAATCAGGAGCAAAGTAGGATCAAGCATCACCCGAAGTGCTTTCCACCACAGCAGAAGCCAGAATGCACCACTCCATCACCAGTTACTCCAGTCGAAAACTTGCACTAGCTTGTCCAATCCACCGCGCCAAAACTCTCCGTCATGAAACTGCCCATCCGTTCTTTCTTATCCGGTGTCCTCACCTGCCTTTTCGGAACGATGCAGCAGGCTTCGGCTGAACCGATTCAGGTGAAGGCCCGTTTTGTGCATGAAGATGGCAGTGCCATTTCGGGAATGACTATGCGCATGGTCATCGGCAGCGAGAAAGACTCACGCGCTCCGAATGCGGGGAAAACCCTCACCACCGACGGCAATGGCCGCGTGAGCTACACAGTCGATGCACCGATTAAGGAGCGGAAGATCCCAACCGGCTCCGCTTTACGTTCGGCATCGCAATTGATCGAAGTCGGCATCGAGATGGAATTGCTTGGACGTCGGGCGTTGTATTGGGTTGAACTGGATCTCGTCAAAGCCGGCCCGTTGATGGGCCAGGCTGCCTATGTGCCAGGTTCCAGTGGTCGCTTTGATCAGATGCTCAAGTTCAATGACAAGACACATAGCTGGTTTTTTCCTGACGATCCCAAAGGCATGCACCTGACCGGCACAGGAGCCAATGTCCTGGAGCATGACATGAAGAAAAACGCTGCAACGGGTCGCTGGGAAATCGAGCTGAAGATGGAAAAGCAGAAGTGGGAGCGGCGCTAAAGCAGCTCAAGCAATGACAATACTGGCTCCATCCGTCAATGCCTGGAGCCAGTCGATGCGTCGCTGGAGTTTCGCTTGCCGTTCCGGATTCGGATTCGGATACAGGATTGGATACCACGCCGTCATCACGGCTGCACGAGCGATGAGACACTGGTGAAGCGCCGTTTCATCTACAGGACCATAAGCATCACAGATCGCCTGCGCCGTGGCATGGTCTTCTTCCAGAATCTGCGCATTCCAGATGATGGAGGCCAGATCCCATTCGATGGGGCCGGAAAAGGTGTCCTCCCAGTCCGTCCACAGCAGCCCCCGCGTGGTGTTCATGAGATTGCCCATGTGCGCATCGCCATGCAGCGCTTGATGCGGATAGCGGCTAAGAACATCAATGGACTGCGTGAGGTGATCCCGCAGCATCTGCTGCGTCGCCTTTGGAAACAGAACGCGGTCCTGCAAAATCGCCAGGCTTTCGGTGATGATCGCCAGCTTGGGCAATGGCATCGAAAAATGGCGCATGCTGTCGTGGCATTGGCGCAGCGTGCGGCCGATCTCGCTCGGATCAGGCTCGGCATCCACGCGAGTGACGAACTGCCAGAAGTTGATTGGATAGCCCAGATGCTCATGCGGTCCCGGCGGGAGGTCGGAGTGCAGCGGGATCACTGGTGCGCCAAATTCGGTCAGATGCTGGGCGAGGGCATTCTCCCGCGCAAACCACTCCGTGCCCTGCCGGGGTCCGTCCACATCCTGCACCACGCGTGCCACCAGTGTTTCCGTGAGGCGCAGCACCAGCGTGCTGCCATTTTGCAGGATGTCGCAGCGGTCCGGCGTGATCCCATGGGCGAGGGCCGTTTCTGTGGCAGCGCGGATGGGAAGATCAGTGTCAGTCATGGGATATCACAGCGCAGGACTCAGCCCAACCACTCACACGATTTCACGCAGGCTCCTGCGAGCGTCGCGGCCCAGCGCACGCGCCAGCCAGCGATCTCCGTCGCGTATTCCCGCTCCTCATCCTCATGGTAGGCCGGCTGCGGCTGCAGTGCGAGGGATTGGTCGATGATCACCCGCACGTCATCCGGCACGAGGCTGTCACAATCCCAGCGCACCGGCAGACGCTGCGGTGCTTCATCCGCGAAGCCGCTGCAGGCCTCAGGAACCGAGTCGGCAAACCGAATGTAGGGTTTGATGTCGAGAATGGGCGTGCCATCCACAAGATCGACACCTGAGACAAACAGCCGCGGCGCGCCATCGCCCTCAAGCTCCACGCGATCAAGCTTCACCACGCTCAGCGTCAGCCGATTCGGCCGAAACGGCGAGCGGGTGGCAAACACCCCGCGCCGTTCATTCCCCCCGAGCCGTGGTGGGCGCACCGTGAGCGAGGTCGGCTCTTCTGTGACCAGATGAAACTGAGTGATCAGCCACAGATGGCTGAACTGCTCGATGCTACGCACCGCCTCCATGCGCCGATACGCCGGCTCAAACTCGACCACTCCCCACGCGCTGGGCACCAGCCCCGACTGCCGCGGCACACCGAACTTGTCGGTGTAGCACGTGCGCAATGTGGCGATGACGTTCAGTGAAATCATGGGCTCGAAGGGAGCGCGTACACACCTGTCCGCATCCGTTTTCTTCACTCCTTGCCGAATCTGCTGGCAGCCCCATCTTCACCGCTCATGCATCCCGCACGTCTCCTGTTCTCCCTTTTGCTCCTCTCCACATTGACACAGGCGGAACGCATGAGCTGGCTGGAGAACGACCGGGTGAAACTGGGCGTGGACCTTGATCGAGGCGGCGCGATCACCTTTCTGGCGGACGTGAAGGATGGGTCCAACGTGATCAACAATTTCGACCTCGGACGCCAGGTACAGCTTTCGTTTTTTTCCGGCCCGGTGCCGTTCGAAGCCAACGGGCAGAAGCCTTCCGAGCACTGGCGGCACATCGGCTGGAATCCCATTCAAACCGGCGACGATTTCAAAAATACCAGCCGCGTGCTGTCGCATGAAAACGACGGCAAACAGATTCACCTCACTTGCGCGCCCCTGCAATGGCCGCTGAACAATGTGCCAGGCGAATGCACCTTCGACTCCTGGCTTGAACTGGACGGCGCTGTGGTCAAGGCACGCGCACGGCTCACCAACACACGCAGCGACACCACCCAGTATCCCGCACGTTTGCAGGAACTCCCCGCCGTCTATGCCAATGCCGCGTTTCATCGCGTGGTCAGCTACACCGGCACCCAGCCTTTCAGTCAGGAGGCAGTTACCCTCATCCCCAAATCTCAAACCAAGCACCCGTGGTCTTTCTGGACCGGCACCGAGGGCTGGGCGGCGCTTCTTGATGAGCATGACTATGGCCTCGGCCTCATCACGCCCGGCCGCGTGCATTTCACCGGCGGCTTTGCCGGCAAGTCCGGCCCCAATGACACGCATGGCAACAGCACCGGCTATCTCGCCGGCCAGGGCCTGGAGATTCTCGATCACAACATCGTCTATGAATTCCGCTACGAGTTGGTGCTGGGCACTGTGCAAGAGATCCGTGACCGTGCGGTCACCCATCGCCAGCAGAAGCCACCTTCATGGATTTTCACGCAAGATCGCCAGGGCTGGCACTACCAAAACGCCCAAGACACCGGCTGGCCGGTGAAGGATCATCTGCACGTGCTGCTGGAGCAGGAAGATCCGCAACTCATCAGCCCGCTGACTTTCTGGCAGGCGGCAGATGCCCCCTATCTCATCATCGATGCCGCCTTTCACACGAAGCAGAAGCAGGGCATCGTGATGTGGCAGCCGCATGGGCAGCCAGGCTTTTCGTCCGCAAACATGACCTCCTTCCCACTCATCGCCGATGGTGAATTTCACCGCCATGTCATCCCCCTGTCCTCCATCCCCGCCTACCACGGCGGCATGCTGCGCCTGCGGATCGACCCCGTGGGCAGTGCCGAATCCGGCGCATGGATGAAAGTGCGGAGCGTCAGGCTCGCGGCCACACCAGAGTGATTTGGAGTCAGGCAGCATGCCCCCCCCTCAGCCCACCATCCGCCACGTCAGCTCCATCCCCATCCCCACTGGCAGCGGTGTCACCGGCCCCGCAGGCGTCTCCAGCAAAGTCATGGTCTGCGCCACCTTCTCCATCTTGAAACGCTTCTCCGACGCCGGGAACCCATAAAACCCCGGCCCATTGAGACATAGAAAGCGCTCCAGCAGCGCCTGCCCTTCCGTCGTGCCGAGATCCACGCCTGCCTCCTCAAACGCCATCGCATAAAGCTGCGGCGCACAGCCTCCGGTGAAGCAACCCGCCGCGCAGCCGCAAGCCGTCGCCTTGGTCGTATGCGGCGCACTGTCCGTGCCTGCAAAGTACTTCGTCTGCCCCGCCGTCGTCACCGCGTGCCGCAATGCCGCCCGATCATCCAGGAACTTCACAATCGGCAGACAGTACAGGTGATACTTCAGCCCCTGAATCAGATGCCCAAGTGTGTACAGCAGGTGCTGCGGCGTGATCGTCGCCCCCACATGATCCGGCGCACTCGCCACAAACTCCGCCGCTGTGCGCGTGGTGATGTGCTCGCACACAATCCGCAACTTCGGATGCGCCGCGATAAGGCGTGGCATCCGCTCCGTGTAAAAGCGTGTCTCCGCATTCTGCTGTGCGTCGATGTAGTCCGGCCCGCTCAGTGCGTGCTGCTCGCCGTGAATGCACAGCACAATGCCATGCTCCTCCATCGCCCTCAGCACCTCGCCGCCGATCAGATCATCCATTGGCATCCCATGCTCCGCATTCGTCGTCCCATGCGGCGGGTAATACTTGCACGCCCGCAGCAGCCCCGAGGCAGCCCCTTCTGCAATCATCACAGCCGTCGTCTGCCGCGTCAGATACAGCGGCACAATCAACTGCTCAAAGCCATCCGCCCCCGCCGACCGCAGTTCCGCTGAGTAGCTTTCAATGGACCACCCATCGCTTTGCGCCTCCCCTGAGATCCTGGAAACCGGCGGCTGCGTGTTCGGCATCGCCAGCGCTCCTGCACAGCCCATGTCCAGATGCGCTTTCACGTAGGCAGGCATCGCGGGGCCTTGGCGGAAGTGAGTGTGCAGGTCGAACCATTTGGGAAGAGAGATGAGCATGCCCCTTCGTTAGCGCGGAGCCACGAACGATCAATCGCAAGCTGAAGGAAGACCGGCGGTCATGCCAGATCGAAGCGGTCCAGGTTCATCACCTTGGTCCATGCGTTAACAAAATCCTTCACGAACTTCTCCTCGCCATCGGCACATCCATAGACTTCCGCGAGCGCTCGGAGCTCGGAGTTGGAGCCGAAGACGAGATCCACCCGTGTCGCAGCCCACTTGGCCGCTCCGGTCTTGCGGTCCACGCCCGCGAAGGCATTGCCACAAGGCGAGACGGACTTCCATTCCGTGCCCATGTCGAGCAGGTTCACGAAGAAGTCGTTGGTCAACGATCCCGGGCGCTGGGTGAACACGCCATACGCGGAGCCATCGGCGTTGGTGCCGAGGACGCGCATGCCGCCGATGAGCACGGTCAACTCAGGTGCGGAAAGCGTGAGCAGCTGCGCCTTGTCAATGAGCAGCGCCTCGGCAGGCACGGTGTATTTGCCTTTGAGGTAATTGCGGAAGCCGTCGGCGATCGGTTCGAGCACTGCGAAGGATTCCACGTCCGTCTGCTCTTGCGAGGTGTCCGTACGGCCCGGTGTGAAAGGCACCGTAACCTTGTGGCCAGCGTTCTTCGCCGCCAGTTCAACACCGGCACTGCCCGCCAGAACAATCATGTCAGCGAGCGAGACCTTCTTGCCGTCTTTGGCCGCAGTGTTGAACGCGTTTTGAATCTCCGTGAGCGTTTTAAGCACCTGCGAGAGCTGCCCGGGCTGGTTGACCTCCCAGTCCTTCTGCGGCGCGAGGCGAATGCGCGCACCATTTGCGCCGCCACGCTTGTCAGAGCCACGGAACGTGGATGCCGATGCCCAGGCGGTCGAGACGAGCTGCGAGACAGTCAACCCTGAAGCAACGATGTTTGCCTTGAGCGAAGCGATGTCATTCTCGTCGATCAACTTGTGATTCACCGCCGGGACCGGGTCCTGCCAGATGAGATCCGTCGCCGGCACTTCCGGGCCAAGGTAGCGCGCGCGCGGACCCATGTCGCGATGGGTGAGCTTGAACCATGCGAGGGCAAATGCTTTCGCGAACTCCTCCGGATTCTGTAGAAAGCGCCGGGAAATCTTCTCGTAGGCCGGATCAAAGCGCAGCGCGAGGTCGGTGGTGAGCATCGTTGGCAGACGCTTCTTGGACGGATCATGCGCGTCAGGAATCGTGGCATCGGCGCCCTTGGCCACCCACTGGTTCGCGCCAGCGGGGCTCTTCGTCAGCTCCCATTCAAAGTTGAACAGGTTCTCGAAGAAATGATTGCTCCACTGAGCCGGTGTCTGAGTCCAGGTGACTTCCAGACCGCTGGTGATGGTGTCCCCCGCCTTGCCCGTGCCGAAGCTGCTCTTCCAGCCAAAACCCTGCTCTTCCAGCGAAGCTGCTTCAGGGTCGGCCCCCACAAGCGCAGCATCCCCCGCACCATGCGTTTTGCCGAAGGTGTGACCACCGGCGATGAGCGCCACGGTCTCCTCATCGTTCATCGCCATGCGGGCGAAGGTCTCGCGAATGTCGCGTGCGGAGGCCACGGGGTCAGGCTTGCCGTCCGGGCCTTCGGGATTCACGTAGATCAGCCCCATCTGCACTGCGGCGAGCGGATTCTCCAGATCACGCGTGTGTGGCACTTCGCTGTCATCATCCTTCACAAGGACACTATGGCTATCATCGAGGCCGGGCGAGCCCTGCGAATAGCGGATATCACCCCCGAGCCACTTGGTTTCGCGGCCCCAGTACACATCGTGGTCCGGCTCCCAGGTGTCCACGCGTCCGCCACCAAAACCAAAGGTTTTGAAGCCCATGGTTTCAAGCGCGACGTTGCCCGTCAGAATCATGAGGTCGGCCCAGGAAATCTTGCGGCCAAACTTCTGCTTGATCGGCCAGAGCAGCCGGCGCGCCTTGTCCAGACTCACGTTGTCCGGCCAGCTGTTGAGCGGCGCAAACCGCTGCTGCCCCCGGCCACCGCCCCCACGTCCATCACCCGTGCGGTAGGTGCCGGCGCTGTGCCATGCCATGCGGATGAAAAGCGGGCCGTAGTGGCCGAAGTCCGCCGGCCACCAGTCCTGCGAGTCCGTCATCAGCTTCGCGAGATCTTTTTTCAGCGCAGCGTAGTCCAGGCTCTGGAACTCCTTCGCGTAATCGAAGTCCCCTCCCATCGGATCGGATTTCGAGGAATGCTGGTGCAGCAGGTCCACTTTCAACTGATTCGGCCACCAGTCTTGGTTGGTGGTGCCGCCGCCAGCGGTTTGATGAAACGGGCATTTGGCTTCGGTCGTCATGGCTCTTCTCCTGGGTTGGTTGAAGTGGTTTTCCGCAGATGCGCTCCAGTCTGCTGCAAACATACGTCGCTGGTCAACCTCTGGCTGTCAGGAATTTTTCAAAGGGCAGCCCGGGCGCTCCTCTCGCTTGAGCCTCCTCCCCAGACGATAAAACCCGGTTCGTCCCCCTTGACCAATAGAGAGGGATTGAGGTCCAACAGTTTGGCGTGACTTCACGAGCGGAATGTGTCAAACACATGGCAGAAATTGATCCACAAAATCCTCTCTATTCTTCCCATGACAACGACCCCGCTTACACGTCGCGCCTTTCTTGGCACAGCACTCACAGCCGCCACCGGCTTCACGCTTCCTCGTCTTGCTTCCGCCGCCGACAAGCCCAGCTCAGTCTTCAACGGCGTGCGCATCGGCTGCATCACCTACAGCTACCGTAGCTCGGCGAAAACAGCCGAGGAGACGCTCAAGGCACTGCTCGAGGACGGCCTCAGCGAGACCGAGCTCATGGGCGGGCCCATCCAGGACTTCACAGGCATCAAAGGCAAAGCCACGGACGCAGAGCGTGAGCAGCAGCTCGTGAAGTGCCGTGAGCTGCGGAAAATGTACAATGATGCGGGAGTCAACATTCACATCCACAAGATGGGCTTCGGGCAGTCGAATGAGGAGATCGAGTTCAGCTTCCTTGTGGCCAAGGCGCTGGGCTGCACGGGCGTGACCACCGAGCGCAATGCCATCCTCGCCGCGCGCGTCGCGCCGTTTGCCGACAAGCACCAGATCTGGGTCGGGTTTCACAACCACACCAACAACCTGCCGGAGATGGACAAGTTCGACTCCATCCTGGAACTCGGCCAGTACATCGGCTTCAACCTCGACATCGGCCACTACGTCGCCGGCACCCAGGGCAAGTCGCCCATCCCCGTGCTGGAGAAGTATCACAACCGCATCACGAACCTGCACCTGAAGGACCGCACCGCTGACGGCGGCAACGTGGCCTGGGGCCAGGGCCAGACGCCGATCAAGGAAGTGCTGCAGCTCATGAAAAAGGAGAAGTGGACCTTCCCCGCCGAGATCGAGCTGGAATACAAAATCCCCGAAGGCTCTGACGCCGTCGCCGAGGTGAAGAAGTGCGTGCAGTATTGCCGAGAGGCGTTGGCGTGAGTGAGCCTTGCTCCTTTCAGCAAGTCACGGCCTCGGAGCTGCTTGATGCGGCTCCGAGGCCTGTTGTTTTGGAGAACGCCGAAAGGTGCAGGGCGGCGAGACGCTCGGTCACGGAATCTTGAGCAGCTCCTGTTCCGTCCAGGAATCGGTGCGTCGCGCTTCCTTTTCGCGGATCGCTTTGAGAAAGTCCGGTGAGATGGGCTCCGCACCATGCTCCCACTCACGCCGGAGATAAGTGAGAATGGCCGCCAGAGGTTCATCGCCCAAAGCGCCCAGCGGAGGCATGTCGAGCTGGTAACGCTTCTTTTTGACCGTGATGTAGCCGCGCACGCCGTGGAGGACGATGCGACTGAGCCGGTCGGGCGAGCCATTGACCCATTCGGAATCAATCAGCGGTGGGGCGATGCCATCGAGGCCTGAACCACTTGGCTGATGGCAGCCAGCGCAGATGCCGGAGTACAGCGCCTTGCCCATCTCAAAACGGCTCTGCTCATCAGCCGTCAACGAGCGCGGCGGCTTGAACCCTGCTGGCGCAGGCTTGCCCGGCCAAGTCAGCATGGCCGCCACCTTTTCGGTGCCGGGAGTGTCGAGAAGAGCAGGTTTGGCTTCGAGCTTCACCTTCCGGCGTGTGAAGTCCGCCGAATTGGCGGTGAAGCCAGCGAGCAGCGTTTTCCGAGGCGTGGCACCGGCCTTTTCCGCGAGTGCCAGGAACCGTGAGACACGGGCTGGATTGCGTTCGCTGGCCACACAGCCCGCCAGGCTTGGGATCAGAGTCTTGCCGCTTCCAGTGGCAAGGCAATGCTCCAGCAGTTCCAGCTCGCGGCCTTTGACCCCGCTGAGGATGGCTTCGGCCAGATAGGGGTGATCGGGCACGCGGCTGGCCATCGCAGCCATGGCCAGATCGGCCGCCGGGTCCTGGCACTCGCCAAGCGTCAGGGCGATTTGAGTCTGCACCTGCGAATCCGGTTCGGTGGCGGAGAGGGCGATGAGCCTGGTCACCACAGCGGCGCGCCTTTCCCCGGCCAGGAAAACTTCAGCGATGCGCACGGCACTGTTGCGCACGCGGGCATCGACGTCAGCGAGCGCTGCCTCGATCACCGGCCAGGTGCTCTTGCCCATGCCATCGAGCGTCCACAAGGCATGCATGCGGCCGAGCGCGACATCGCTGCGCGTGAGAGCTTCCAGAGCGGGAACAACCACTGCATCCGCATGCTCGATAAGCAGGCGCTGGGCGGTTTCCCGGTGCCAGGAATTGTTGTGAGCGAGGATGGGGACGAGCTCTGCACTGCCAAGCTTCGCCAGATTGGGTGCAGGACGTGTCTTGGCATTTTCAGGAACGATGCGCCAGATCCGTCCCAGGCCGCGTGGATTCACAAGATCGTGCTCCTGGATATACTTTTCCAGATAGGGACTGAGCGAGATGCGGTGCTGGATGATGCCCCGGTAAAAATCGACAACGTAAAGCGCTCCATCGGGTCCCGTGGTCATGCTTACAGGACGGAAGCGCTCATCCGTGGACGCGAGAAACTCACGCTGATTGTAGGCTTCACGCGCCACGAGCCTGCCTTTTTCGAGGGTGACAATGTCTCGCTTCACGAGATGCAGAGCCGGCTCGCAGGCGAAGGCATTGCCAAGAGCATCCGTCGGGAAGAGATTGCCTCGGTAAATCCAGGGTGAGCACGCGGCGGTAAAGTTCTTCAGTTTGTGACCCGCCATGTTCTCAGGAATGTAGGCGCGGTTCGTGCCGGGGGTCACACGGATGGGCCACACGGCCTGGTTCACCGGCGGGTTGATGCGGCCTCCTGACCTCTCATAGTTCGGATTGCGCAGACGGTAATGGGAGGGCCACATGTCGCCCTGCAAATGGCCGGAGTTGAAGTTGTAAAAGAGACGGCCAAAGTCATCCTGACTGAGCCCATATTGGCCGCGCATGGATGAGAGGCTGCGTTCGAAAGCGCCTGCGCCACGCCAGCGAAAACGCGCCGCGTATTCCGCAAAGTAGATCCAGTTGTCCAGCGCCCAAAGCGGGGAGTTCGCGCCATGTTCTGGGTTCGCTAGTTCGGGGCGGCCAGGGATGGTTTGTGCGCCAGCATCCTTCGCCACCTCGATCTTCTCATCCGCCTTGTCATCCCCATTCTTGTCCGGGCAATACCACAGCATCGGCGGTGCGCCCACCAGCGCGCCTTCGCCAATCGGCAGGACCGTGCGGGGCATGATGAGTTGATCGAGGAAGACCTTGCTTTGATCGAAGCGCCCGTCGCCATCGGTGTCCTTGAGAATCACGATCCGGCCCACCGGCTCATCCTCACGATTGCCCTGAATGTCCGGCATGTACCCGAGCATCTCCACCACCCAGAGCCGCCCATCCGGACCAAACTGCGCAAAGATCGGATCCCCCACCAGCGGCTCACTGGCTGCCAGTTCCACCCGGTAGCCCGGTGCCACCTGGAAGGTTTTCAATTCCTCATCCGCAGACAAAGCCCGCGTGTCCGGAACAAGCTCCGCCGGCACCAGCGAGGGCGGCACCTTCGCCATTGCGTCCCCATTTTGGGCGTAGACCGTTGAGACAAAAAACAAGACAGGCAGAGCGAGGATCCGGGAGAGAGGGATGCGTGTGAAATTCATGGGTGGCTGCGAACGTGGCTTCCATTGCCATACGGCCATGCACCCTGTGATCTTTAGCACCGTACGTCAATCGCAGTGCATCTGCGACGGTTCAACGTCCTCTGGGGCCAAGACCAGCCCCTGATCAAGGAAATGCCGCAGCTCATAAAAAAGAGAAGTGGACCTTCTCCGCCGAACCGAAACGCAGCGAAGATGCGTGGAGAATGATGCGGTCAGGAGTGACCTCGCTCCTTCAATGTCTTTGCCTGGATTGAAGAACTGCATGTTTCAGCAGATGAAAGTAGCATGGCAGAGCCGATCGAGGGGAGTGCGGACAAAGAGCCGAGCTTGCGAGACAGGCGAAGCCAATCCGCGTTCCCTTCATCCACCGCATGGCATGAGCCTGACTATTCCAAACTCTTGCAGATCTCCGCATGAGCGGCGGCGACTGCGGGAGCATGCTCGCGGGCCTTCACATAACGCACCGCAAAACTCCCCGGCTCCTCCGAGCCCACAAGCAAATGCCGAGCCTCACCCACCAGCGCATCCTTCCGCTCCTTCGTGATCGGCGGCTTCTCCTCCATCGCCTCGTCCATCATCACCACCAGCTGCGAGAGCTGCCGCAGCCACGCAAAGCGCTCATGCTCCATGAGCAGTTGCAGAAACTGCATCGGCGACTCGATGACATTCCCATCCGCCTCATACGCCGCCCGTTCATTATTCATGAGCAGCTTGTGAAGGCTGAGGAGCTGATTGCGGAGGGCTAAAAGGGGATGTTCAGCATGCATGATCATGAGTTAACATTAGTCACTATCCTCTCATTCATTTTATACCTAATGAATGAAACATGAGCGTAACAGCGGCAAATTCGAAACATTTATTATCCAATTTTAAGACGCTCAATCACACGAGCTGACCACGGATCAAATTCTGCGATCTTCTGCTGGAGTTCGTTAAAGGTGAACCACATAGCAGAGCCTTCAAAATCCCCTGCTGCCGGCAAACCCGTTGTCTGGACACGATTTGAATTTGTTGAAACAGCATAAACAATTGCCAAGTGCCTTTTTCCCATCTGGTCATCTCCAATCCTAAAAGCAAACTTTGGACGGATAACTGGCCGGTCGAAATACTCGAGTTCTTCGCTCATTTCGCGGAGTAAGCAGTTTTCAATTTCATTTTTCCCACCATACGACAGCCCACGATCTTCATAATCAACGTGGCCGCTTACGATCAATGTAAGTTTCCCTCGCAGTTGGACGCGTTTTTCATCCTGACTTCGTTTTAGGACTAGAAAAAGATTGTTATTAATGACGTAGGCCGCCGAAACGAGTTGCACAACACTCGAGTCTTTCTCAGCCGCTTCGCGTTCAATATATTGAACTCTAGGCTCAACCTCCCTTCTCCACGCTCCCGAGAAATAATCGTCGGCTTTTTCCTCAGGTTCTCGACCGAACACATCCTGCGCGAATCGTTGGACGGCAGTTTCGTCCATTTCATCGTCGAAGTTACTGCTACCCAGCCAATCTTTCTTCACCACAGCTATTTTTTCGATGCTTTTGCGGAGCATCTCATTAATCACCCTATCCGCAATATCTAAGGCAAAAGCAGAGAATATTTTACTACTTTCTGCCAAAACATACTCATCAGATCCGTTACAGCCAGAAGCCAAATTTACACTTGAGTCATATTGCAAAAGCTCCGGACGAGTAGCTTCTGGCACCTTCCCAAGAAGTTCTTCAGCATCAACATAAGCTCTAGACAGTATCGCGAAATATTCTTCATTAAATCGGGCCGGACGCACTACCGGGCAATTAATCCTTGATCTGGCTAGGTAAGTATCACGATTAACTCCCATGTGAACCAAAAGGTCAATTTTCGAGAACCATTGCTGCATTGAAAAGAACTGATTTAGAATTCGCAACGCACCAGGCGACAAGAGTCCAGATTTTTCTAGAAAGGCGCACCAGACGATTGAATCATAAACACCTCGATCCATCAAAACCACATCGAAATTGCCTCTCATTGTACTTGCACGCAAGACGCCATTCAAATTTTCGAGTGCACAGAGCATATTGAAAACAAATAAGTCGCTTCGATGCCTTGAATCTACTTTCTCAGTAGCAGCCTCTTCAATTACGTGAACACGCAATTTATGGGTATCGAGCACATTTTCTAGCCTATTGATGATAGTGGTCTTCCCTGATTTTGGAAGACCCGTAAACTCAACAATAAAGGGCGAGTGGGTTCGGTTCTGTTTTAGCTTTCCCCGAAGCTCTTCGATTTTAGTTTGAATTGAGGACTGCTCCATATCTTTTAATTTTTAAGCTTAGTTTTAACTATCTTTGAGAAAAGCACGGTGGGCGCGATAGCCAGCAGTGCGGCGCCAAACGCCCACAAGAAAGATTCAGTGAGGATAAAAATGGAAATCCAAGCGGTGGTTGCAGCCGAGATGCCCAATGTGATCACCGCAAATGTTGACACACTATCGAACGGCCACATTTTAACATCACTATTAGTCCAGATAAATTTACTCAGCATATCCAGATCTAGTGAATCAAAGTATTTCATTCTTAGCTGATTAAGGTACCTGACGACTTTTACGTAGTGATATCTCATGCGGACCACATTCAACAATTCTAGAACACTAATTACTGCGAGTGCTCCATAGGTTGCGGCAAATACTTCTCGATTAGCTTTGATTAAATCTAAAAAAGTGCCGTTTCCCCCGGTTCCTCCTAGCTTTCCAATCGCAACTATTATCATTGTGGCGCCGATAAGTAGCTTCAGATATTTATGGTTCTTCGGGGATTGTCGTGTGATTAGAGGACGGGTTTGAGGTCAAGTTTGCCGCAGAAGAACAGGATGCGACGGCGGTAGCTCGCGAAGCTGCGAAAGCCTCGTGCGGCCGCCTTGATCTGCTGGATCACGCTGT